>NZ_BJLP01000006.1 GCF_006538705.1 Cellulomonas uda | reverse complement strand
GGGGTCGCCCGCGGCCGCCGCGCGCGACGCGGGGTCGCCCGCGGACGCCAGGTCGGACAGGTCGGGGACGGGTACGACGACGTCGACCGCGATCTGCTTGGTCGCGGGCGGCTGCACGACGACGACCTCGCGCCCGCCCTCGGACCGCGGCCGCGCCCCCGCGAGGAAGGACGCCACCGCCTCCACGGGCCGGACCGTCGCGGACAGCCCGATGCGCTGCGCGGGCGGCCGGCCCGAGGCCTCGAGCAGCACGTCGAGGCGCTCGAGCGACAGCGCGAGGTGCGCACCGCGCTTCGAGCCCGCGACGGCGTGGATCTCGTCGAGGATCACGGTGTGCACGCCCGCGAGCCCGGCGCGTGCCCCCGACGTCAGGACGAGGTAGAGGGACTCGGGCGTCGTGATGAGCACGTCCGGCGGTCGCGTCGCGAACGCGCGGCGCTCGGCGGGGGGCGTGTCGCCGGTCCGGGTGCCGACCGCGACCTCGGGGAGGCTCGTGCCGAGCCGGGCTGCCGCCTGCCGGATCCCCACGAGCGGCGAGCGCAGGTTGCGCTCGACGTCGGTCGCGAGCGCCTTGAGCGGTGAGACGTACACCACGCGGCAGCGGTGCGTCGGATCGTCCGGCGGGCTGCTCGTCAGCAGGCCGTCGAGCGCCCACAGGAACGCCGCGAGCGTCTTGCCCGACCCGGTGGGCGCGACGACGAGCGCGTGCCGCCCGCCCGAGACCGCGTCCCACGCGCCGACCTGCGCGGCGGTCGGCTCGGTGAACGCGCCGGTGAACCACGTGCGGGTCGGCTCGGAGAAGCGGGTGAGCACCACGTGCGACATCGTCGCAGGCCGCGCCCACACCCGCCGCCCGCGGGCGGGCGTCCCGACCGCGACCCCGCGTCCGTCGGCCCCGTCCGCCGGCCGTGTGCGTCCCGACGCCTGCGCGTGACAGGCTGGCGCCGTGAGGTACAGCGAGTTCTGGGAGCTGGTCGAGGAGGTGCTCGGCAGCGCGCACGGGCGCGAGCTGGTCGCGACCCTCGTCGTCGGCGCGCTCGAGAACCGCACACCCGCGGCCGCGCTCGAGGACGGTGCCGACCCGCGCGAGGTCTGGCACGCCATGTGCGACGAGCTGCAGATCCCTCAGTCGCAGCGCTGGGGCGCCGACCTGCGCCGCCCGGCGCCACCCCGCCGGTAGACCGGCAGGCGTTCAGCCGGTAGACCAGCACTGGGACCATCCGGCGGACCGCCGGTGGGCGACCCGAGGACGACCCGAGGACGACCCGAGGACGGCCGGTGGACGACGGGCGAGAGCAGACCGCGCGTCGGCGCGCGACGTGGCTGCCGACGTTCGGTGACGCGGCCGACGCGCTCGTCGGCCTCGTCGCGACGGCGGCGGGTCTCGGGGTCGCGATCGCCCTGGTCGACGGCGTCGAGGCCACCGGGGTCGGCGGTGTGCTCGTCGTCGCGCTCCTCGTGTTCGTCGGTGACCCCGCGCTGCGCCCCCCGCTGCGCGCGCTCGCACGGCCCGTCGGAGCGATGGGCGCCCTGGTGCTCGGCCTCGTCGCGCAGGTCGCGATCGCGTGGGCCGCGCTCTCCCTGGTGCCGGGCATCGAGGTGACCTCGGCGTGGGCGGTGGTGCGCGTCATCGTGATCGCCGCGGTCGTCATGGCGGTCGGCCGCTGGCTGCTCGGCGCGAACGACTCCGAGTACGTGATCTCCGACGTGCTGCGTCGCGCCCGCCGCAAGGCGCGCCGGCTCGACGGCCGCGTGCCGCAGGGCAGGCCCGCCGGCATGCTCGTCGTGCAGCTCGACGGCGTCGCCGAGCCCGTGCTGCGCGAGGCGGTCGAGGCCGGGCTCGCGCCGACGATGCAGCGCTGGCTCACGCAGGGCACGCACCGGCTCGAGACGTGGTGGGCGCGCGTGCCGTCGACGACCCCCGCGAGCCAGGCCGGCCTGCTGCACGGCGAGTCCGGCGAGATCCCCGCGTTCCGGTGGTGGGACCGCGGGCTCGGCCGCCTCGTCGTGACCAACCACCCCGCGGACGCCGCGCTCGTCGAGGCGCGCCTCACCGACGGCAAGGGGCTGCTGGCGGGCGGCGGCACGGCCGTGTCCACGATGTTCACCGGCGATGCCGAGCGCGCGTACGTCGTGATGAGCCGCACACGCACGCGCGCCCCCGACGGCTCGGGCGGTGGCCTGGGGCCGGGGGCGGAGTTCGTGCGGTTCTTCGCGAGCCCGTTCGTGCTCGCCCGCGCGGTCTCGCTCACGATCGGCGAGATCGTCAAGGAGCTGTACCAGGCGCGGCGCCAGCACGTGCGCGACGTGCGCCCGCGCATCTCGCGCGGCGGCTGGTACGTCGTGCTGCGCGGCGTGACGAACGTGCTCATGCGGGACCTGTCGACGTCGCTCGTCGCCGAGGCGGTCGTCCGGGGCGACCCGGTGGTGTTCGTCGACCTCGTCGACTACGACGAGATCGCGCACCACGCCGGTCCCACGCGCCCCGAGTCGCTGCGGGCGCTCGAAGGGCTCGACCGGGTGCTGCGCACGCTCGAGCAGGCCGTCGCGGTCGCGCCGCGCGACTACCGCGTCGTCGTGCTGTCCGACCACGGGCAGGCGCTCGGCGAGACGTTCGAGCAGCTCGAGGGCGCGAGCCTGCTCGACGTCGTGCGCGAGCTCATGGCGCGGCCGGACGCGAGCGGTGTCCAGAGCGGGACCGGCGAGGACTGGGGACCGCTCAACGCGCTCCTGACGAGCGTCGTGGGCTCGGGCGGCAGCCGCGCGGTCGGGCCCGACGCCGGACGGGCGTCGGGTCGCGTGCGGGACTCCGCGGCCCCCGAGCCGCCCGAGGTGGTCGTCGTCGGGTCCGGGAACCTCGGGCTGGTGTGGTTCCCGCGAGCCGACCACCGGCTCGTGCTCGAGGAGCTGCAGGAGCGCTGGCCCGCGCTCGTGCCGGGGCTCGCCGCGCGGCCCGGCGTCGGGGCGGTCGTCGTGGACACGCGCACGCGCGGGCTCGTCGCGATCGGTGCGCGCGGACTGGTGCTCCTGGAGCCCGACCGCGACGCGGACCCGGCCGACGCGGTCGAGGGGGAGGACCCGCTGGCGCCGTACGGGCCGCGGGGACGCGCGGACCTCGCGCGCGCCGCGCGGCTGCCGCACACGGGCGACCTGCTGCTCGTGTCGCGCGTCACGCCGGGCGGGCACGTGCACGCGTTCGAGGGCCAGGTCGGGTCCCACGGCGGGATCGGCGGGGCGCAGAACCTCGCGATGCTCCTGCACCCCGCGCAGTGGCCCGTGGACGACGAGCTGCGCGAGGCGGTCGGCGCGCAGCACCTGCTCGTGGGCGCGGAGGCCGTGCACGAGCAGCTCGTGCGGTGGGCGCGGCGTGCCGGGCTGCGGGAGGTGTGACGTGACGTCGCGGGACGAGATGCCCGATGTCGCTGTGCCCGACGTCGCTGTGCCCGATGTCACGGTGCCCGATGTCACGGTGCGCTGGCTCGGTCACGCGAGCGTGGTGCTCGACCTCACGCTCGCGGGGGAGCAGCCGGGGGTCGCGCGACGCGTCCGGCTGCTGACGGACCCCCTGCTGCGCCGTCACGCGGGCCTGCTGCGCCGCCGCGGCGGGGCGCCGCGGCGCGAGGACTGGTGCGACGCGGACGCGGTGCTGGTCTCGCACCTGCACCACGACCACGCGGAGCTGGGCTCGCTCGAGCTGCTGGGCGCGACGCCCGTGGTCGCACCGCCCAGCAACGCCCACTGGCTCACCCGCCACGGCGTGCCGGCGGTCGCGGTGCCCGAGGGCTCGTGGTGGCACGTGCCCGGCACGGGCGTGCGTGTGCGGCCGGTGACCGCGGTGCACGGGCACCGGCCCATGCCGCACCGGCCGAACGCGGCCGTGGGGTTCCTCGTCGTCGGCCCCGGGGTGCGGGTGTGGTTCGCGGGGGACACCGCGCCGTTCCCGCAGATGGCGGAGCTGCCTGCGCTCGCGGGCGGGCCCATCGACCTCGCGCTGGTGCCCGTGGGCGGGTGGGGGCCGCGGCTGTCCGGCGGGCACATGGACCCGGTCCAGGCCGCCGAGGCGGTCGCGGCGGCTGCCGCCCGGCTGGATGGACGCGGCCGGTCCGGCGTTCGCCGCGGCCGTCGCGCGGCGGGCGCCGGGCTGCGCGGTGCACGTGCTCGAGCCCGGGGACCAGGTCCGCGTGCGCGTGCGGTGACGCGTCACGCGGGACACCGGCGTGTCGCGCGCGATCGAACGTCTGTTCGGTAGTGTGGTGCGCGGTGACGACGTCCGCGACGTCCACCCGTCCACAGGTCGGTCCGCGTGAGGGGCCGTCCACAGGGCCGGGAGGTGCGCGACGGCTGTGTCGGTGGTCGGGCATAGCGTCACCGCACGACGAGAAGACCAGCCCCCGCAGGCGCAGCACGTCAGCTGCTCGAGACGAAGGTGGAGCACATGCCTCCCGCACCCCAGGACCGCGAGAAGGCCCTCGAGGCCGCCCTCTCCCAGATCGACCGTCAGTTCGGCAAGGGCTCCATCATGCGCCTCGGAGACGAGGGCCGTGCCCCCGTCGAGGTGATCCCCACCGGCTCGATCGCGCTCGACGTCGCGCTCGGCATCGGCGGTCTCCCGCGCGGCCGCATCATCGAGATCTACGGCCCGGAGTCCTCCGGCAAGACGACGGTCGCGCTGCACGCGGTCGCGAACGCGCAGCGGGCCGGCGGCATCGCGGCGTTCATCGACGCGGAGCACGCGCTCGACCCGGAGTACGCCAAGAAGCTCGGTGTGGACACCGACGCGCTGCTCGTGTCCCAGCCGGACACGGGCGAGCAGGCGCTCGAGATCATGGACATGCTGATCCGCTCCGGCGCGATCGACATCATCGTGATCGACTCGGTCGCGGCGCTCGTGCCGAAGGCCGAGATCGAGGGCGAGATGGGTGACAGCCACGTCGGTCTGCAGGCGCGACTGATGTCGCAGGCGCTGCGCAAGATCACCGGTGCCCTCAACTCCTCCGGCACCACCGCGATCTTCATCAACCAGCTGCGCGAGAAGATCGGCGTGTTCTTCGGCTCGCCCGAGACCACGACCGGTGGCAAGGCCCTCAAGTTCTACGCGTCGGTCCGCATGGACATCCGCCGGATCGAGACCCTCAAGGAGGGCACCGACGCGGTCGGCAACCGCACGCGCGTCAAGGTCGTCAAGAACAAGATGGCGCCGCCGTTCAAGCAGGCCGAGTTCGACATCCTGTACGGCGTGGGCATCTCGCGCGAGGGCTCGCTGATCGACCTCGGTGTCGAGCACGGCTTCATCCGCAAGTCCGGTGCGTGGTTCACGTACGAGGGCGACCAGCTCGGTCAGGGCAAGGAGAACGCGCGCAAGTTCCTGCGCGACAACCCGGACCTCGCCGACGAGCTCGACAAGAAGATCAAGGAGAAGCTCGGCATCGGTGCGCGCCTCGACGTGCCGGCGGACGCACCGCCGGCGGTCGACTTCTGACCTCTGTCGGAGCATCGGTATGGCGATGAGCAACGCGGGTGCTCGTCGACGGCGGCCCGCTCAGGAGCCGCCGTCGACGGGCGCCGCGGCGCACGACGCCGAGCCCGACCAGGAGTCCGTCGCACGGTCCATCGCGCTGCGGCTGCTCACGGGCGCGCCGCGGAGCCGGGCGCAGCTCGAGGAGGCGATGGCACGTCGCGAGGTCCCCGAGGAGGTCGCGACGCGCGTGCTCGACCGGTTCACCGAGGTCGGGCTCATCGACGACGCCGAGTACGCACGGATGCTCGTGCGGACCCGCCACGAGGAGCGCGGGCTGTCCCGCCGGGCGCTCGCGGTCGAGCTGCGGCGCAAGGGCATCGACGACGAGACCGCGGCGGTCGCGCTCGAGCAGGTCGACCATGACGACGAGGAGGAGGCGGCGCGCGCAATCGTGCGCCGCAAGCTCCGGGCGACGTCCGGGCTCGACGACGCGACCCGTCTGCGGCGGGTCGCGGGCACCCTCGGCCGCAAGGGCTACGCGCCAGGACTCGCGCTGCGGCTCGCGCGCGAGGAGCTCGCCGGCGAGCGCGGGCAGCACGCCGACGACGGTCCGTCCGCGGGTCCCTGGGACGTCTGAGGGGCACCCGTCCGGCAGGACGAGAGACCCATGACGAGCGCCCGGGCGCATCGCTCGGGCACTGACCTGGACGGATGCCCTCGTCCTGGTTCGGGTGTCGCGGCGGACGAGGGGCCGTGCGTGCGCGACAATGACCGCGACGAGCGGAGGTGAGCGTGGACTGGAGCGGTGTCGCGACAGTCGTCGGGCTGCTCGGCGCCTGCCTCGTGGCGCTCATCCTCGTGCTCATCGCGCGGCGTGAGGCGAGCGCCCAGCGCGAGCAGGCGGCCAAGGACGTCGCCGAGATCAAAGGTGCGGCGCGCGAGCTGCTCGCCTCCGCCGAGCGACGCGAGCAGCGGGCGCGCGAGCGCGACGAGGCGGCTGCCGCGGCGCACTCCCAGGCCCAGGCCGCCGAGGAGCGCGCTCGTGAGCACGAGCGCAGCGCGCAGACCGCCGAGCGTGCCGCCGAGCGTGCGCTGGCCGCCGCCGAGCGTGACAGTGCCGCCCAGGTGGAGCGCGCCGCCCAGCAGGCGCGCACGACCCTCGACGCCGCGCACGCGCAGGCGCGCGCCGAGCTGGAGTCGGCGACCGGGCTCACGGCCGACGAGGCGCGCGCCGCGCTCACCCGCCGCATCACCGAGCAGGCGCAGAACGAGGCCTCGTCGTACGTACGACGCGCAGAGGCCCAGGCGCGCCGCACCGCGGAGGCCCGTGCGCGCCGCATCGTCGCGACCGCGGTGCACCGCACGGCCGTGGCCACGAGCGCGCAGGCCGGCCTGACCGTCGTCCCGGTGCCGTCGGACGAGATGAAGGGCCGCATCATCGGCAAGGAGGGCCGCAACATCCGGTCCTTCGAGGCACTCACCGGCGTCAACGTGCTCGTCGACGAGCAACCGGACGCCGTGGTGCTCTCGTGCTTCGACGCCGAGCGTCGCGAGGTCGCCCAGGTGACGCTCGAGGCGCTCGTCGCGGACGGGCGGATCCAGCCGCAGCGCATCGAGGAGGCGTACGCCGAGGCGCTCGCCGGCGCCGACGACCGTGCGGTCGCGGCCGGGCACGTCGCGGCCGAGCGCGCGGGGGTGGAGGGTCTGCACCCGGTGCTCGTGCGGACGCTCGGGCGGTTGCGGCTGCGCACGTCGTACGGGCAGAACGTGCTCGAGCACCTCGTGGAGAGCGCGCTGCTCGCGGGCTCGGTCGCGGCGGAGCTCGGTGCGGACGAGCAGCTCGCGCGGCGTGCAGCGCTGCTGCACGACGTGGGCAAGGCGCTCACGAACGAGATCCCGGGGACGCACGCCGCGGTGGGCGCCGAGCTCGCCCGGCGCCACGGGGAGGACGACGTCGTCGTCAACGCGATCGCCGCCCACCACGACGAGGTGCCGCTCGAGACGGTCGAGGCCGTCGTCGTGCAGATCGCCGACGCGATCTCGGCGTCGCGCCCGGGCGCGCGGCGCCAGGAGCTCGACCAGTACCTCGAGCGCATGGACCGGCTCGAGAGCCTCGTCGCGAAGCACCGGGGCGTGCGGCGGGCGCTCGCGATGGCCGCGGGGCGCGAGGTGCGCGTCGTCGTCGAGCCGTCGGAGGTCGACGACGGGAGCCTGCCGGACCTCGCGCGCGCGATCGCGCGGCACATCGAGGCCGACCTGACCTACCCGGGTGAGATCACGGTCACGGTCGTGCGCGAGATCCGCGCGAGCGCCACCGCCGGCTGACCCGCGACGACGCCGGGTACGGCAGCCCGGACGGCGCCCCCGACGGTACCGGGACGGCCGGGGTCAGGGCCGCTGGTCGTCGACGCCGGCCGTCACGACGAGGCTGGGCGCCTCGGCACGCGCCTTGCCGGCCGTGCGACGGCCCACCCGGCCGGCGAGCGCCTCGGCGAGCCGCGTGAGCAGCCAGTTGATGACGATGAACACGACCGCCGCGACCACGAGGGCCTGCAGGATGTTGCCGTTGCCGGACCCGAACCGTCGCGCCGCCGCGAGCAGCTCGGGGTAGGTGATGATCGCGCCCAGCGCGGTGTCCTTGAGGATCACGACGAGCTGGCTCGCGATCGCCGGGAGCATCGCGATGACGGCCTGCGGCACCTCGACGAGGCGCAGCGACTGCGGCCGACGCAGCCCGATCGCGAGCGCGGCCTCCCGCTGGCCCTTGGGCAGGTTGTGCACGCCCGAGCGCACGAGCTCGGCGAACACGGAGCCGTTGTAGAGGGTGAGCCCGAGCACGACCGAGACGAGGGGCAGGTCCTGGGGCGAGACCAGGTCGAGCCGGGGGATCGCCATGTAGAAGAAGACCATCATGATGAGCACGGGCAGCGCGCGGAAGAACTCGACGACGCCGCCCGCCACCATGCGCACGGTGCGCGACGCGGACAGCCGCCCGAGCCCGAACACGAACCCGAACACACCCGCCGTGACGATGGACAGCCCGGCCGCGACGAGCGTCTGGCGCAGGCCGGGCAGGAAGTAGTCCTCCCACGCGCTGACGGTGAACAGCGGGGCCCACAGGTCGCTGTCGAGCTGGCCCTTGCGGTTCAGCAGCACCAGCGCGTACACGGCGATGCCGACCACGACGACGGTCGCGGCGACGTTGACCCAGACCATCCGGCGCCGCGCGCGCGGGCCGGGGGCGTCGAACAGGACGGACCCGCTCACCGCGCCACCGCCAGCCGTCGCGACAGGCTCGTCGTCGCGAGCCCGATGGGCACGACGATGAGGACGAACCCGAACGCGAAGATGAAGAAGATCGCCAGGATGAGGTCCGGGCGGTTCTCGATCATCGTGCGCAGGAGCCCCGAGGTCTCGGCGACCGAGCCCGCCGCGGCGACGGTCGAGTTCTTGGTGAGGGCGATGAGCACGTTGCCGAGCGGCGCCACCGCGCCCCGGAACGCCTGCGGCAGGATGACGAGCCGCGCGGACGAGGCGAAGTCCAGGCCGATCGCGCGCGCCGCCTCGGCCTGCCCGACCGGGACCGTGTTCACGCCCGAGCGCAGCGCCTCGCACACGAACGCCGCGTGGTAGACGGCCAGGCCGAGCACCGACAGCCAGAAGAAGTTGCGCTGGAAGTCGGACGAGAGCGTGATGCCGAGCTGCCCCCACAGGCCGAGCACGCAGAACACGATGATCACGGTGAGGGGCGTGTTGCGGATCAGCGTGACGTACGTGGAGCCGGCCCACCGCAGGCTCGGCACGGGGGAGATGCGCATGACCGCGAGGACGGTCCCGACGACGAGCGAGACGATCGCCGCGAAGAACGTCAGCTGGATGTTGGTCCAGAACGCCCCGAGCACGTCGAACTCGCTGAACAACGACGTGAAGTCGTCCACCGACCCTCCTGTCACGCTTCGTCCACCCGAGTGCTGGTCCGCCGGCGTCGGGTCGGGCCGCGCTGACGGCCCGACCCGACGTCAGGCCTCACCCGCAGGCGGCGGGCGTCGGCGGGTTGAGGTCGGCGTTCGGCTCGTACCCGGACGCGCTGACGTTGTCGTCGAGCGCCTTCTGCCACGAGCCGTCCTCGAGCATCGCGTTGATGGCGTCCGTGACGGCCTGGCACTTGTCGGAGTCCTTCGGCAGGCCGACGCCGTAGTTCTCCTCGGAGAACGGGTTGCCGACGACCTTGACCTTGCCCTCGTTGGCGGGGATGGCGGCGAGGCCCGCGAGGATGATGTCGTCGGTCGTGACCGCGTCGACCGTCCCGGCGGTGAGCGCGGTGACGCACTCGCTGTAGCCGGGCTGCTCGAGCAGCTGGGTGCCCGCCGCGTAGTCGTCCTTGATGCGCTGCGCGGACGTCGACCCCGTCACCGAGCACAGGTTCTTTCCGTCGAGGTCCTCCGGGCCGGTGATCGAGGTGTCGTCGGCCGCGACGAGCAGGTCCTGACCGGCGACGAAGTACGGACCGGCGAAGGAGATGACCTTCTTGCGCTCGTCGGTGATCGAGTACGTCGCGAAGATCATGTCGACCTGGCCGTTCTGCAGCATGGTCTCGCGCTGCGCGGACGGGGACTCGACGAACTCGATCTGGTCCTCGGAGTAGCCGAGCTTGTCGGCGACGTAGCGGGCGACGTCCACGTCGAACCCGGTGTACTCGTCGCCGTCCTTGAAGCCCAGGCCGGGCTGGTCGAACTTGATGCCGATGCGGATCGTGCCGCCGTCGCCGGTCCCGTCGCCGGTGGCGCCGTCGTCACCGTCGTCGGACGAGCAGGCCACCAGGGTGAGTGCGGCGGCGAGGGCGAGCGCGGCGGCGCCCGCGGTCCGGCGCGGTCGGTGCGTGAGACGGGTCATGGTGGGTCCCTTCGTGTCGGGTGACTGCGCTTCGTGCGGGAGGTCGGCGGGTCGTCCGGGTCAGTGGGTGAGGATCTTGGACAGGAAGTCGCGGGCGCGCGCGCTCGACGGCGACGTGAAGAACGTCTCGGGGTCGGCCTGCTCGACGATCTCGCCGCCGTCCATGAACACCACGCGGTTCGCGGCGCGGCGCGCGAAGCCCATCTCGTGGGTGACGACGAGCATCGTCATGCCGTCACGCGCGAGCCCGACCATGACGTCGAGCACCTCGTTGATCATCTCGGGGTCGAGCGCGGACGTCGGCTCGTCGAACAGCATGACCTTGGGGTCCATCGCGAGCGCCCGGGCGACCGCGACGCGTTGCTGCTGACCGCCCGACAGCTGGGCGGGCAGCTTCTCGGCCTGGTTCGCGACGCCGACCCGGTCGAGCAGCTCCATCGCGCGGCTGCGGGCCGCGGCGCGCTTGACGCCCTTGGCCTTGATCGGCCCCAGCGTGACGTTCTCCAGCACCGTCTTGTGCGCGAACAGGTTGAACGACTGGAACACCATGCCGACGTCGGCCCGCAGGCGTGCGAGCTCGCGTCCCTCGGCCGGCAGCTCGCGGCCGTCGATCGTGATCGTGCCGGCGTCGATGGTCTCGAGCCGGTTGATGGTGCGGCACAGGGTGGACTTGCCGCTGCCGGAGGGACCGATGATCACGACCACCTCGCCCCGCGCGACCGTCAGGTCGATCTGCTTGAGCACGTGCAGGGGGCCGAAGTGCTTGTCGACGCCGCGCAGCTCGACGAGGGGCGCCCCCTCGTCGTCGTGCGCCGCGGGCCCGGACGAGGCTGTCGCGAGGTCCACCATCCGACGAATGTAGGGGGAAATGCCCCGTGGTGCATCCTTCGTCGCGTTTCGATCAGGAAACATCTGGGGCGGACCGGACGCGTGACCAGGTCACGGCCGCCCGGTCACCGCCGCGGTGCGACGGCCTGCGACGACGCGCGCGTACCCTGGTCGGTGATGTCCACGACCCTGCCTGCCCCCGCGCCCGCCCCGACGCCCGCCGAGGCGCCACGGGGCTCGGCGCGCACCTACCTGGTCAAGACGCTCGGCTGCCAGATGAACGTGCACGACTCCGAGCACATGGCCGGCATGCTCGAGCAGGCGGGCTACGTCGCGGCGACGCCCGAGCAGGTCGCGGCGGAGGACGCCGACGTCGTCGTCATCAACACGTGCGCGGTGCGTGAGAACGCCGCGGACAAGCTGTACGGCAACCTCGGTCGCCTCGCGGGCACCAAGCGCAGCCGCCCGGGGGGCATGCAGATCGCCGTCGGCGGCTGTCTCGCGCAGAAGGACCGTGCGGGCATCGTCGAGCGGGCGCCGTGGGTGGACGTCGTGTTCGGCACGCACAACCTCGACGTCCTGCCCGCGCTGCTGGAGCGCGCGCGGCACAACGAGCGCGCGCAGGTCGAGATCGAGGAGTCCCTCAAGGTCTTCCCGTCGACGCTGCCGACGCGCCGCGAGTCCGTGTACGCGGGCTGGGTGTCCATCAGCGTGGGCTGCAACAACACGTGCACGTTCTGCATCGTCCCGCACCTGCGCGGCAAGGAGCGCGACCGTCGGCCCGGCGAGATCCTCGCGGAGGTCGAGGCGCTCGTCGCGACGGGCGCGATCGAGGTGACGCTCCTGGGCCAGAACGTCAACTCCTACGGCGTCGGCTTCGGCGACCGGGGCGCGTTCGCCAAGCTGCTGCGCGCGGTCGGTGCGGTGGACGGGCTCGAGCGCGTGCGCTTCACCTCGCCGCACCCCGCCGCGTTCACCGACGACGTCATCGCGGCGATGGCGCAGACCCCCACGGTGATGCCGTCCCTGCACATGCCGCTGCAGTCCGGCTCGGACCGCGTGCTTCGCGCGATGCGGCGGTCGTACCGCTCGGAGAAGTTCCTCGGCATCCTGGACCGCGTCCGAGCGCAGATCCCGCACGCCGCGATCACGACCGACATCATCGTCGGGTTCCCGGGGGAGACCGACGAGGACTTCGAGGACACGCTGCGCGTGGTCGAGGCCGCGCGGTTCTCGTCGGCGTTCACGTTCCAGTACTCCCCGCGCCCGGGCACCCCCGCGGCGGACCTGCCGGACCAGCTGCCCAAGGCGGTCGTGCAGGAGCGCTATGAGCGGCTCGTCGCGCTCCAGGAGCGGATCTGCGCGCAGGAGAACGCCGCGCAGGTGGGTCGGGTCGTCGAGGTGCTCGTCGCCGAGGGCGAGGGCCGCAAGGACGGCGAGACGCGCCGCATCTCGGGGCGCGCCGCGGACAACCGGCTCGTGCACCTCGCCCTGCCGACGGACCTGGCCCCGGCGGACGCCCCGCGGCCCGGCGACCTCGTCACGGTGCGCGTGACGCACGGCGCGCCGCACCACCTGGTCGCGGACTCCGCGGTGACGGGCGGCCCGTTCACGGTGCGTCGCACCCGGGCCGGGGACGCGTGGGCGGCACGGCAGGGCGGCGAGCACGGGCACGACGAGCACGCGGGCGGCTCGTGCGGCACGGGCGGCGCACCCGCCGGTCCGGTGAGCCTGGGGATGCCGACGCTCACGGTTCGCTGACCCGCTGACCCGCTGACGCGCACCCGCGTGGGGCGCACCGCGGCGCGCGTGCCGGGTGCGGCGTCAGTCGTCCGGCAGCCCGGTCGTCGGCCCGGGGCCCGGGATCGTCGCCTCGAGCGCCGCGAACAGCTGCACACCCGTCCCCAGGCCGCACGCCAGGATCTGCGCGAGCTGCGCGTCGGTCGCCCCCGGCTCGAAGTCGGCGCTCACCTCGGAGTACAGGGCGAGCATGCCCTCCTCCTCGCGGACGTACGCCTTGGGCCAGATGCGCTCGCGGTTCCAGTCGTTCAGCGCGAGCGACACCGCGCCCCGCTGCTCGAGCGGGACCTGGCGCTGCCACCGACCGCGCACCTGCACGATCTTGTCGTGCTCGCCCAGGAGCAGGAACCAGAAGCGGCTGCCGTCCCACGTGCCGGTGAGGTCGCCGTCGTCGTCGACGATGAACCGGTAGCCCTTGCTGAGCAGGTAGTCGCCCACGCGGTCGCGCGTGACGGGACGCGGCTCCTCGTCGTCCGACGGCACGTCCTTGGGCGGCTTCGGCAGCCCGCCGAGCACGCGCAGCAGCCAGCCGGGCCCGCTCACGGCATGCTCCCGGCCGGGTCGGGGTACTTCTCGTCGAGCGCGTCGAAGAACATCGAGCCGGTGGACAGCCCGCAGAACAGCAGCTGCGAGAGCTGCGCGTCGGTCGCGCCGTGCTCGAGGTCGGTCGCGACCTCCGAGACGACGTGCACGCGCCCGTTGTCCCGCACGCGCACGTACGCCTTGGGCCAGATCCGGTCGGCGTTCCACTCGTTGCACAGGTCGAGCACCTCCTCGAGGCGCTCGATCGCGATCTCCCGGTGCCACTGGCCGCGGACCTGCAGGATCTCCGAGCTCTCGCCGAAGAGGAAGAAGTAGAACAGTCGCCCGCGCCACAGGCCGCCGAGGTCACCGTCGTTGTCGACGAAGTAGCTGAAGTGGTTGTCGCTCATCCACGCGGCGATGCGGGCCGGCGTGACCGCGCGCGGGTGGTCCGGCGCGGGCTCGGCGACGCCCAGCTCGCGCGCGAGGAGACGCGTGACGCTGTCGTGGAGCTCGTCGTCGCTCGGGTCGGAGGCGGGACCGCGAGCCTGTCCGGTGCCCGCCGGCGCGCGCCGCCGACGCCACCAGGGACGGTGCTCGTCGGGCGTGGCGGTCATGGGGCGACACTACCCGGGCCCCCGCGCGAGATCGCGGTGGGCGTCCCGAACCGTGGACGGGCGGACGGGCGGCGTCGCGCTCGCCCGGTGCGCCGCGCGCGGGCTAGGGTCGCGACGATCGCGCACGACGACGACGAGGACGGTGCCCCCGTGGGCTTCTTCACCAGGAACGACCAGCCCGAGGCAGCAGCGGAGGCGCCCGGGCGCTCGACCACGCTCGAGCCGCTGTCGAACGAGCGGATCACCGCCGTCCTCGACGCGCACGGGTACCGGTACGCGATCGACTCCGACGGCGACATCGGGGGGATCTGGGACGACCACGTCTTCTACTTCGTGCGCATCGGGCCGGAGCGCGAGTTCCTGCAGGTGCGCGGTCGCTGGTCGCGCGCGGTGCCGGCGGCGGCGTACCCCGAGGTGCTCGAGCTCGTGAACGAGTGGAACACCTCGAAGGTGTTCCCCAAGACGTACGTGCGCGTCGAGGAGGACCAGCTGGGCGTCTACGCCGAGCACGCCGTGGACTACGCGCACGGGCTCGCGGACGAGCAGCTCGACCAGCACCTGAGCTGCGCCGTGTCGACCGCGCTCGCGTTCTTCGCGCGGCTCGACGAGGCCTACCCGCAGGCGGTGGAGGAGCACCGCGCGCGCATCGCCGCGGCGCGCGAGGGCTGACGTCACGCCCCGCGCGGGGCGTGCCCGGTGAGCGGCTAGGTTCGGTGCATGCTCGTCGCCGCCGCGCTCGTCCCCGACACCGTGCTCCTGGTCCCCGGGGCGAGCGGACGCACGGACGCTGCGGGTGCGCTCCGCGCGGCGGCCGTGGAGGCGGTCGCGTCCGCCGTGCGCGCCGCCGACCGCGTGGTCGTGGTGGCGCCCGACGACGGCGCGGCAGGGTCGACGACCGACGACGTCGTCGCGCTCGCCGGACCGGTCTCGGCGTCGCTCGCGCCCGTCGGTGTCCCGGACCACCTGCTCGCCGACGCCGTCGGGGGCGACCCCATCGCGGTGTCCTCCGTACGGACGCAGGAGCGCCGGGTGGCGCCGCCCGGCGCCTCGCTCGCGCTGCACCTGCTCGCCGCGGCCGGCTGGTCCGGGCCGCCGGGGTGCCTCGTGGTCGCGCGCACGCCGCGCGCGGGGGCGGCGGGCGCGCTGCGGACGGCGGGACGGGCGGCGGTGGGCGAGGGCCGCACGGCGCTGGTCGTGGTCGGCTCGGCGAGCGGTCGGCACGGGCCGGACGGCCCCCTCGCCGACGACCCCGCCGCTCCCGCGTACGACGCACGCCTCATCGCCGACCTGGCGGCGGCCGACCCGGACGCGCTCGACCGGCTCGCGGGGCTCGACGCCGGCGAGGCCGCGGCGCTCGCGGTGACCGGCTGGGGACCGTGGCAGGTGCTGCTCGGTGCGCTCGACGGGGCACGCGTCGTCGCCGACGTGCGCGGCGTGCTCCTGCTCGGTGCGCAGCACGTCGTCGGGACGTGGGTGGCGGCGTGAGCCCGCTCGTCGTCGCCGTCGTCGGCCCCACCGCGACCGGCAAGTCCGACCTCGCGGTCGAGCTCGCGCTCGCGCTGGGCGGCGAGGTGCTCAACGCCGACGCGCTGCAGCTCTACCGGGGCATGGACGTCGGGACCGCCAAGCTCACGCCCGCCGAGCGGCGCGGCGTGCCGCACCACCTGCTCGACGTGCTGGACCCGCGTGACGAGGCCAGCGTCGCCGACTACCAGGCGCTCGCGCGTGCGGCGGTCGACGACTGCCACGCCCGCGGCGTGCGCGTCGTCGCGGCGGGCGGCTCCGGGCTGTACGTGCGGGCGCTGCTCGACCACATGGAGTTCCCCGGTACGGACCCGGCCGTGCGTGCCCGGCTCGAGCAGCGCGTCGAGGAGGAGGGGTCGCGTGCGCTGCACGCGGAGCTCGAGCGCGTCGACCCGACGGCCGCGGCGTCGATCGGTCCGCGCAACGCACGTCGCGTCGTGCGGGCGCTCGAGGTCATCGCGCTCACCGGTCGGCCGTACTCGTCGTCGCTGCCGCAGCACGTGTACGAGGTCCCGGCCGTGCAGATCGGGCTCGACTGCGACCGTGCCGTGCTCGACGAGCGCGTCGCCGCACGCACGCGGCGGATGTTCGCCGACGGGCTGGTCGACGAGGTCGAGCGGCTCCTCGCGCACGGCATGGGGCGGACCGCGGCACGGGCGGTCGGGTACGCCGAGACGGCCGCGCTGCTGCGCGGCGAGCTCACGCCCGACGAGGCGCGGGACGCGATCACCGCCGGGACGCGGCGGCTGGCCCGCAAGCAGATGGGCTGGTTCGGGCGGGACCCGCGCGTGCACTGGCTCGACTCGCGCGACCCGGACCTCGTCGCGCACGCGCTCGCGCTCGTCGCGCAGGCCGACGCGGGCCGTCTCGGACACGCCACGGACGACCCGGCGCCCCGCCGTAGTCTGGGCTCATGACCGCCGCCGTGGACGTCGCCGCCGGCACCGGCCCGGGCGCGACCGGGACCCTGCACGTCACCAAGGGGCACGGGACCCAGAACGACTTCGTGCTGCTCGACGACCGTGACGGGCGCCTCGACCTGAGCGCGGCGCTCGTGCGTGCGCTCGCGGACCGACGCGCGGGCGTGGGCGGCGACGGGGTGATCCGGCTCGTCGGCACGCAGCACGTCGCCGAGGGGGCGCACCTGCTCCAGACCGCTCCCGACGCGCGCTGGTTCATGGACTACCGCAACGCCGACGGCTCGGTCGCGGAGATGTGCGGCAACGGCGTGCGCGTGTTCGCGCTGTACCTCGACCGGCTCGGCCTGTGGGACGACGGCGACGAGCTCGCGGTCGGTACGCGCGCGGGCGTCATGCGGGTGCGCCGGGTCGCCGTGCCGCAGGACGTCACGGACGGGGCGTGGTTCGCGTTCGACATCGGCCGCTGGCACCTGCCCGGCGGGGCCGCCGCCCAGAGCGCGGGGTTCGACGCCGAGGTCACGGTCGCGGGCCTCGACGTCGCGCGGCCCGCGCTGAGCGTCGACGTGGGCAACCCGCACAGCGTGCTCGCCCTGCCCGACACCGCGGTGCTCGACGCCGCCGATCTCGTGACCGCGCCCCGGGTGGAGCCCGTGCCCCCGTACGGCACGAACGTCGAGCTCGTCGTGCCGCTGGGCGAGTCCGTCGTCGACGGCAGCCTCACGGGCAGGTTGCGCATGCGCGTGCACGAGCGCGGTGTGGGGGAGACCCGCTCGTGCGGCACGGGAGCGGTCGCCGCCGCGATGGCCGTGCGCACCTGGGCGGGCCCGGGCGCGCCCGACGTCTGGCTCGTGGACGTGCCGGGCGGCACCGTCCGGGTCACCGCGCTCGCGGACTCCCGCGCGGAGCTCGCGGGGCCGGCGGTGCTCGTCGGCGAGATGGACGTCGACGTCACGGCCCTCCTCGGCGCGTGAGTGCCTCGCAGGTCCCGGTGGTCTCGCCCGCGGAGCTGGGCGGGCCGCTCGGGGAGCGCGCCACCGTCGTCGAGCTGTCGAGCACGTTCTGCCAGCCGTGCCGCATGGCGCGGGTGGTGCTCCAGCGCGCGGTGGGCACGGCCGAGGGCGTCCGGCTGGTCGAGCTGGACGTCGCCGGACCGCTCGGGGAGCGGCTGGGGCGTCGGCTCGGTGTCCTGAGCACGCCGACCGTGCTGGTCCTCGACGCCGACGGCGTCGTGCGGCACCGCGCGGCCGGGGTGCCGCGGCTGGCTCAGGTGCGCGCGGCGCTCGGGTCGGTGGGCTCCACGGCGGGCGCCGGCGACCCGGCGGGGCCCGTGGCCTGACGCGCGGCCACGCGTCGCGCGACCACGGCCGACCCGGCGGCGAGCACCACCGTGAGCGCGAGGCACGCGACGTAGGGTGCGTCGCCGCCCTGGTCGGCGGCCGCCGCGAACACGACGCCGGTCACCGCGAGCGCCATCGACGCGCCGATCGAGTCCGCCACGGACAGCGCCGAGCTGTTGGTCCCGGCGGCCTCGCGCGAGGAGTAGCGCAGCACGAGCACCGTCTGGCGGGCGTACGTCAGCCCCATCCCGAACCCGGCGGTCGCCCACGTCACGACGAGCACGGGCACGGGTGCGTGCACCGCCGCGGCGAGCGTCGAGGCCGCGATCCCGAGCGTGACGACGATCGTGCCCACGCGGATCGCGCGCTCGTGACCGAGCCGGGTCTCGCCCAGCCGGCCCTGCAGCCACGACGCGAGCGCCCACGTGAGCGCGGCGCCCGTGAGCGTGACCCCCGCGAGCGTCGCCGCGACGTCGTACCGGCGCGTGAGCAGGTACGGCAGGTACACCTCGGCACCGAAGAACGCGCCCGCGAGCAGCCCGCGCGACGCGACGACGGCGGGCAGCCCGCGCACCGCGCGCAGCGTCCCCGCGGGGACGAGCCGGGCGAGGGCGACGAGCGCCACGCCACCGCCGACGACCGCGGTCGCCGTGGTCGCCGCGCCGGTGAGCTCGGCGCTCGCGCCGAGGGCGAGCACCGCGACGGCCGCGAGCACCGCCCAGGCGACGCGGCGTGACGCCACGCGCGAGCCTCCCGCGGCACGGTCCGGCGCGGCCCGGGACGCGTCCGCGGGCTCGGGTGCGCCGACCGGGGCGACGCGGCGCAGGACCACCGCCACCACCGGCACGACGAGGACGGCGACCGCGAGGAACACCCACCGCCAGTGCAGGTGCTCGGTCACGAGACCGGCGACCGGCGGCCCGACGAGCGACGGCACCACCCACGCCGCGGAGAAGCCGGCGAACACGCGGGGGTGCAGCTCACCCGGGTAGAGCCGGGCGACGACGACGTACGACACGACCGTGAGCGCGCCGCCGCCGAGGCCCTGCAGGAGACGGCCGCCGGCGAGCACGACCATCGTCGGGGCGAGCCCGGCCACCACGAGGCCCAGGACGAACGCACCGGCCGCGGCCACCAGCGGCCGCGCAGGGCCGGTGCGGTCCGCCCACGCGCCCGCGAGCACCATCCCGACGACGCCGGAGGCGAGCGGTGCGGCGAACGCGACCGCGTACAGGCCCGCGCCGTCGAGCTCGAGCGAGACGGTGGGCATCACCGTGGTGACGGCGAGCGACTCGAACGCCGCGAGGAAGACGATCGCGCACAGCGCCCACGTCGTGGCGCGCAGCCGGGTCCAGACGGCGCGGGCGTCGGGGGTCACGGCGGCAGGCACCGGAGCACCTTAGGCACCCGCACGCACGCCGAGCGGTCAGCGGGCGTCGTCGGCCGCCGTGATCTCCAGCACGCGGAAACCCTTGGCGCTCGCCCGGCGCGTCACCTCCGCGCGCCCCGCGAGCTCGTCGGACAGCCACCGGTGCAGCGAGTCCGCACCGAGGTTCTTGCCGACGACGAGGTGGGCGCGGCCGCCCGGGGCCAGGCGCGGGAGCCAACGCAGGAGCAGCTCGTGCAGCGCCTGCTTGCCGACCCGGATCGGCGGGTTCGACCAGAGCGCCGCGAACCGCACGTCGTCGGGCACGTCGTCGGGCTGCACGGCCCGCACGTTCGTCGCCCCGGCCGCGGCCGCGTTGTGGCGCACGAGGTCGAGCGCGCGCTCGTTGACGTCGACCGCCCACACGCGCGCGTGCGGCGAGCGCAGCGCGAGCTCGAGCGTGATCGGTCCCCACCCGCAGCCGAGGTCCAGCAGGTCCCCGACCGCCGGGGGCGGCGGGACCTCGTCGAGCAGCACCCGCGTCGCGTGGTCCACGTGGTCGGGGGAGAACACCCCGCCCGCCGTCTGGAGGGTCAGGTCGCGTCCCGCGAGGTGCACGACGACGGTGCGGCGCTCGTCGGGGGACGCGGGCCGCGCGGTGAAGTAGTGGTCGGCTGCCACGGGGCGAGGGTATCGCTGCGCCGGGAGCGAAAACGCGTCGCCGCGTCGCCGGGGGCGTGCGACCCTGGACGGGACGCGGGAGGCGTGCGCCCCCGCGTGGACCGCACCAGCGACGTCGAAGGAGCCGCGTGAGCGAGACCCACAGCACCACCACACCGAGCCCCACGCCGGACGAGCCGCGCTCGCCCCAGCAGGTGGCCGACGACGTGGTGGCGCGGGTGCTCGCGAGGGCGGGGACCGCGCTGCACGCCGGCGGCACGGTGCACTCCTCGTACGACGGCGACCAGCTCGACCTCGAGGAGCGCACGTCGCTGCGCCGCGTGGCGGGACTGTCGACCGAGCTCGAGGACGTCACCGAGGTCGAGTACCGCGAGCTGCGCCTGGAGAAGGTCGTGCTCGTCGGCGTGTGGGGCTCGTCCGGCGCGGGCGCGGCGAACGGGACGCTCGGCGAGGCCGAGGTGTCCCTGCGCGAGCTCGCGGCGCTGGCCGAGACCGCGGGCTCGCAGGTCCTGGAGGGGCTGCTGCAGCGCCGCGCGAAGCCCGACCCGGGCACGTACCTCGGCTCCGGCAAGGCCGCCGAGCTCGCGTCGGTCGTCGCCGCGGTGGGGTCCGACACCGTCGTGGTCGACGGCGAGCTCGCACCCTCGCAGCGCCGCGCGCTCGAGGACATCGTGCGGGTCAAGGTGGTCGACCGCACGGCGCTGATCCTGGACATCTTCGCCCAGCACGCCAAGTCGCGTGAGGGCAAGGCGCAGGTCGAGCTCGCGCAGCTCGAGTACCTGCTGCCGCGCCTGCGCGGCTGGGGCGAGTCGATGTCCCGCCAGGCCGGTGGCCAGGTCGGCGGGGCGGGGGCGGGCATGGGCTCGCGCGGACCCGGTGAGACCAAGATCGAGCTCGACCGCCGGCGCATCCGCAACCGGATGGCCAAGCTGCGCCGCGAGATCGCGGCGATGCAGCCCGCGCGGCTGACCAAGCGCGCGTCGCGCCGCCGCAACGCGATCCCGTCGGTCGCGATCGCCGGCTACACCAACGCGGGCAAGTCCTCGCTGCTCAACCGGCTGACGAACGCGGGCGTGCTCGTCGAGAACGCGCTGTTCGCGACGCTCGACCCGACCGTGCGCCGTGCGGAGACGGTCGACGGCCGCGTCTACACGCTCGCCGACACGGTCGGGTTCGTGCGTGCGCTGCCGCACCAGCTCGTCGAGGCGTTCCGCTCGACGCTCGAGGAGGTCGCCGACGCGGACCTCATCCTGCACGTCGTCGACGCCTCGCACCCCGATCCCGAGGGGCAGATCGCGGCCGTCCGCCACGTCTTCGCGGACATCCCCGGCGCGATGGACGTGCCCGAGATCATCGTGCTCAACAAGGCGGACCTGGCGTCGCCCGAGGCGATCGCCCGGTTGCGCTCGCGTGAGCTGCACTCGATCGTCGTCTCGGCGCACAGCGGTGAGGGCATCGCGGAGCTGCAGGCCCTGATCGCGGACCAGCTCCCGCGGCCGGGGGTCAGCGTGGACGTGGTGGTGCCGTACCACCGCGGCGACCTCGTGAGCCGCGTGCACGAGCACGGCGACATCGACCACGAGGAGCACACGGCCGACGGGACGGCGCTGCGCGCGCGCGTCGACGAGTCGCTGGCCGCCGAGCTCGAGGCCGCGGCGGTCCGCCGCGCCTGAGAGTCACGCCTGAGCGTCACGCCTGGGCGTCGTCCGCTTCCTCGAACGCGTCGGGAACACCGTCGCCGTCGGAGTCGAGCCGCTCCGCCTGCTCGATCCGGCGGTACGCGCGGTTGCGAGCGCGGAGCAGGACGGCCGCGACGCCGGACGCGACGACAGAGCCCGCGAGGACGCCCACCTTGACGTGCTCGGCGCGTACCGCGGAGTCGAACGCGAGCTCGCCGATCAGCAGCGACACGGTGAACCCGATCCCGCCCAAGGCGGCCACGGCGACGACGTCCCACCAGCTCAGGGCCGGGTCCAGCCGGGCGCGGGTCACGCGTGCGACGAGCCAGGTGGTGCCGAGGATGCCGACGAGCTTGCCCACCACGAGCCCCGCGACGATGCCGAGCGCCACCGCGTCGGTGAGCGAGGTGCGCAGGCCGTCCAGCCCTCCGACGCTCACCCCGGCGGCGAAGAACGCGAACACCGGCACCGCCACGCCCGCCGACAGCGGCCGGAACCGGTGCTCGAGGTGCTCGGCCGGTCCCGGCCCGGCGGTGGGCCCGCCGGCCCGCGCGCTGCGCACGACGGGGACGGTGAAGCCGAGCAGCACGCCGGCGACGGTCGCGTGCACCCCGGACGCGTGCATGAGCGTCCACGCGCCGAACGCGAGCGGGAGCAGCAGCCAGCCGGAGCGGACCCGACGCTGCACGGCCACCGCGAAGACGGCGACGAGCGCGAGCGCGCCGAGCAGGGGCGTGACCTGCACCGTGTCGGTGTAGAACACCGCGATCACGGTGACGGCGAGCAGGTCGTCGACGACGGCGAGCGTGAGCAGGAAGGTCCGGAGCGCGGCGGGCAGGTGCGTGCCGACGACCGCGAGCACCGCGAGTGCGAACGCGATGTCCGTCGCCGTGGGGATCGCCCACCCGTCCAGCGCGTCGCCGCCGGACCGTGCGGCGACCACGACGTAGACGACCGCGGGGACGACCATGCCGCCGACGGCCGCGAGGACCGGCAGCGCGGCGCGCCGGGGATCGCGCAGGTCGCCCGCCATGAACTCGCGCTTGAGCTCCAGGCCGACGACGAAGAAGAAGATCGCCAGGAGGCCGTCGGCTGCCCAGGTACCCAGCGACAGGTGCAGGTGCAGGGCCTCGGGCCCGACCTCGTGGTCGCGCAGCGCCCTGTAGGACGCAGCAGCAGGGGAGTTGGCCCACACGAGAGCGACGACCGTCGCTGCGAGGAGGAGGGCGCCTCCCACGGTCTCCTTCCGGAGGATCTCCGAGACGCGGCGGGTCTCGGGCCACGAGCGGCGCGACAGCAGGGTGGTGGGTGCGATCGGCATGCGGGGAGTCCTCGGGGTCGGCGACGATGACGCCGACCAGGCTTCCCGGCACTCCGGGTCCGATCCTACGACGCCCGTGGCGTGGGCGCGGAGCCGCTCCTCGGCAGGTCGGCGTTGTCTGCGGCTGGTCACGCGTATAGGCTGCTGGTCGTGCATACAGCACCGGTGCCGGGTGGTCGCCCGGCGAGCGAGCTCACCGCGTGGGCGAGGATCCGCGACGCGGCGATCGAGTGCTTCGCCGAGCAGGGGTTCGACGCGCCGTTCCGTGTCATCGCCGAGCGGGCCGGCGTCTCGCCCGGACTCATCACCCACCACTTCCGCTCCAAGGCCGAGCTGCGCGAGCAGTGCGACACCGAGGTGCTGCGCCGCTACGAGGCGCTCAAGACGAGCAGCCTGGGCGACCCCAGCGCGTTCCTGCTCGCGAACCTCGCCGAACCCGGGCCCGCCGCCGTGCTCGTCGTCTACATGCTGCGCGCCGTCCACGCCGGCGGCGCACCCGCGCGGCGCTTCCTCGACCACCTCGTCGACAAGGCCCGCGAGGTCATGCGGGCGGGCGTCGAGTCGGGCCTGCTGCGGCCGTCGCGCGACGAGGAGGCGCGGCTGCGCCACCTGGTCCACCAGACGATGGGCGCACTGGTCGTCCAGTTCCTCACGCTGCCCGACGCGGCGCCGCACGCGCTGGTCGAGGCGATGGCCGCGCGCCAGCGCGAGCAGGTGCTGCCGACCCTCGAGCTGTTCACGGAGGGCCTGCTCACCTCACGCCGCATGCTCGACGACTACCTGCTGTACGTGGGCGACCCGCCGACCGGCCGGCCGCAGCCGCAGCACGAGAGCGCGTGACGGCACCCGCCGCCCGCGGCGTCCATCCCCACCCACCCGAGGTGCAGCCATGTCCAGCACCCTGGCCCTCCAGGTCGAGGGCCTCCACAAGAGCTTCGGTCCCGCCCGTGCGCTGCGCGGCCTGGACCTGACCGTCCCCACCGGCGAGGTCGTGGGCTTCCTCGGCCCCAACGGAGCCGGCAAGACCACCGCCATCCGCGTCCTGCTCGGCCTCCTCAAGGCCGACGCCGGGTCCGTGACCCTGCTGGGCGGCGACCCGTGGACCGACGCGGTCCGGCTGCACCGCCGCATCGCGTACGTCCCCGGCGACGTCACGCTGTGGCCCAACCTGACCGGGGGCGAGGCGATCGACATCCTGAGCCGGATCTCCGGACGTCTCGACCCGCGCCGCAAGGCGGCCATGCTGGAGCGCTTCGAGCTCGACCCGACCAAGAAGGCGCGCACCTACTCGAAGGGCAACCGGCAGAAGGTCGCGCTCGTCGCCGCGCTCGCGTCGGACGCCGAGCTGCTGCTGCTCGACGAGCCGACGAGCGGTCTCGACCCGCTCATGGAGGCGGCGTTCACCGAGTCCGTCCGCGAGCTCAAGGCGCAGGGGCGGTCCGTCCTGCTGTCGAGCCACATCTTCGCCGAGGTCGAGAAGCTCGCCGACCGGGTCACGATCATCCGCGAGGGCGTCACCGTCGAGTCCGGGACGATCGCGCAGCTGCGTCACCTCACGCGGACCCAGGTGACCGCGGTGCTCGACGGCGGCGCCGACGGGCTCACCGAGCTGCCAGGGGTGCACGACCTCGTCGTCGTCGACCGGCACGTCACGTTCGCGGTCGACGAGTCCGCGCTGCCCGCGGTGCTCGCGCGCGTCGCGGCGCTCGGCCCCCGCTCGCTCGTCGCGAACCCCCCGTCGCTCGAGGAGCTGTTCCTGCGCCACTACGGCGAGGAGCTCGCGGCCCTGGCGGGCGAGGGAGGACGCAGGTGACCACGACCCTGGCGCGCCGCGCGCCGGCTCGCACCACCCGACGCGGCGCGGACGACCTGGCGGGCCTCGCGCCGATGGTCCGCCTCGTCGTGCGCCGCAACCGCGTCCGCCTGGTCGTGTGGCTCGTCGTGCTGGTCGCCCTGGTCGCCTACGTCGCGTCCTACTACCGCGAGCTGTTCTCGACCCAGCAGGCGCTCGACGAGTTCGCGGCCGTGTCCGACACGCCGGGCATCCGCGCGCTCACCGGGCTGTCGCCGGTCGCGAACACGCTCGGCGGGGCGGTCTGG
The DNA here is from genome assembly GCF_006538705.1 of Cellulomonas uda. GTDB lineage: Bacteria > Actinomycetota > Actinomycetes > Actinomycetales > Cellulomonadaceae > Cellulomonas > Cellulomonas uda. Next base: position 59,740 of record NZ_BJLP01000006.1, on the reverse strand, counting down.
ACGAAGAGCTGGATGACGCTCGCCCTGTCCCTCGCGCTCGGCGTGGTCTTCCTGGTCACACGCAACGGTCGTGCGGACGAGGAGGCGGGCCGCACCGAGCTCCTGCGCTCGCGCGCGCTCGGAGTGCACGCGCACGCGGCGGCCTCCTGGGTGGTCCTCGCGGCGCTCTGCCTCGCGGTCGGGGCCGGGGTGGCCGCCGTGTCGGTGTCGCAGGGGCTCGACCCGCAGGGTGCGGGGATCGCGGGGTCGCTCGTGCTCGGGGCGTCGGTCACGGGCGTCGGTCTGTTCGGACTCGGGGTCGCCGCCGTGTCCGGGCAGGTGGCGGCCACGGCGCGCGGGGCCAACGCGCTCGCCGCGTGCGTCGTGCTCGGGTGCTACGTGCTGCGCATGATCGGCGACCTCGGGGACGGCACGCTCACCTGGGCGTCCCCGATCGGCTGGGCGCAGGAGGCGCAGCCGTTCGCCGGCAACCGTTGGTGGCCGCTCGTGCTGCTCGTCGTCGTGAGCGTCGGCCTGTGCGCGGTCGCGGTCGCCGTCGAGGGTGTGCGGGACCAGGGCACGGGGCTGCTCGCGGCGCGCCCCGGTCCTGCCTCGGCGCCCGCCCGGTTCGGGTCGCCGCTCGGGCTCGGGCTGCGCCTGCAGCGCGGGCCCGTCGTCGGGTGGAGCCTCGCGGTCGTGCTGACGGCCCTGCTGTTCGGCTCGGTCGTCGACGCCATGAACGACCTCATGGACGACGTCGGCGGTGACGCGACCGCCATCCTGGGCGGGACCGGGGTGAGCGCGCTGCTCGCGCTCCTGGTGAGCATGATCGCCCTGGTCACCGCGGTGTTCGCGATCCAGTCCGCGCTGACGCTGCGCGCCGACGAGGCGACCGGGATCCTCGAGCCGCAGCTCGCCGGCGCGCTGTCGCGCACGCGGTGGGCGCTCGAGCGGCTCGTGATCCCCGTCGTCGGCTCGGCCGTGCTGCTCGTCGTCGGCGGTGCGATCCTCGGCGCGGTCCACGGCTCGACCGTCGACGACCCCGCGCAGGCCGCCGTGATGGCGGGCGCCGCGCTGGCGTACTGGCCCGCGGTCATGGTGCTCGTCGGTCTCGCGGTCGCGCTGCTCGGGTGGGCCCCGCGGCTCGCCCTGCCGGTCACGTGGGGCGTGCTGGTGGCGATGTGGATCGCGACGATGCTGGGCGAGGTCCTCGGGCTGCCCGCCTGGCTGCTCGACGCGCTGCCGTTCGCCGCCGTCCCGTACCTGCCCCTCGAGGAGCTCGCCTGGACGCCGCTGGTCGTGCTGACGGCCGTGGCCGTCGGGCTCGCCTCGACGGGCCTGCGCCGGTTCGCGCGGCGCGACGTCGAACCCGCCTGACGCCGGCACCCGACCGGCCGCCCACGCTGCCGGCCGCGCACGCCACCGGCCGCCCACCCCACCGGCCGCCCACCCCACCGACCGGTGGGGTGGTCCGGGCTTCCCACTAGGCTGGCCCGATGCCGTCTCCGTCGCCCGCCGCCGCTCCTGACGGCGACACCGCGGAGGAGACCGGCGCCCGCTCGGCCGAGCGCGACCGGGCGGTCGACGAGCTCCTGGACGTCGCGGTCGGCGTCCTCGGGGGCGCCAGGCGTGACGGTCAGCACCTCATGGCGCGGGCCGTCGCACAGTCCCTCGACTCGGGCGAGCACCTGCTGGTGCAGGCGGGCACCGGCACCGGGAAGTCGCTCGGGTACCTCGTGCCCGCCGTCCGGCACGCCGTGCACGCCGACGAGCGCGTCGTCGTGTCCACCGCGACGCTCGCCCTGCAGCGCCAGGTCCTCACCCGCGACCTGCCGCTCGTCGCGGACGCGCTCGCCCCGCACCTGCCCCGCCGCCCGCACATCGCCCTGCTCAAGGGCTGGCACAACTACCTGTGCCTGCACAAGGTCGAGGGCGGGTACCCCGCGGACGACCAGGGCGCGCTGTTCGACCTCCCCGAGCGCGCCGGCGCCGCGGAGCACCCCGACGCGGGGGAGGCGGCGCCCGCGAGCCTCGGCCAGCAGGTCGTGCGGCTGCGGGAGTGGGCGCAGGAGACCGACACCGGCGACCGCGACGACCTGGTCCCCGGCGTCACCGACCGCGCGTGGCGGCAGGTGTCCGTCACGTCGCTCGAGTGCATCGGGTCCGCGTGCCCCAAGCTCGACGAGTGCTTCCCGGAGCGCGCGCGGGCGTCCGCTCGCGAGGCCGACGTCGTCGTGACGAACCACGCGATGCTCGGCATCGCAGCGTCCGGCTCCCCGCACGTCCTCCCGGACCACGAGGTGCTCGTCGTCGACGAGGCGCACGAGCTCGCCGACCGGGTGACCGCGCAGGCCACCGCGGAGCTCTCGCTGCCCGTCGTGCAGCACGCCGCCCGCGTCGCGCGCCGCCACGGCGGCGTCCCCGGCAGCGACCTCGAGGCCGCGGGGGAGGCGCTCGCGGGCGCGATCGTCCCGTTGCCCGAGGGGCGGTTCAGCGACGGGCTGCCACCCGCGGTGCACGACGCGGTCGCGGCGGTGCGGGACGCGGCCCGCACGCTGCTGTCCCTGCTGCGGCCCGAGGCCGGCGGGAGCGCAGGCGGCGCGCCCGCGGACGGCGGGCGCAAGGTCGCCCAGTCCGCGGTCCTCACCCTGTTCGAGACCGCCGAGCGCATGACCGGCACTCCCGAGGACCTCGCCCGGACCGTGATGTGGTGCGCACGCGGCGAGGACCGCTCGGGCGCGACCACCACGCGCCTGCTCGCGGCACCGTTGTCCGTCAACGGGCTCATCCGCACGCAGCTGCTCGCCGGACGCACCGCGGTGCTCACGTCCGCGACCCTCGCGCTCGGCGGGTCGTTCGACCCGATGGCGCGGTCGGTCGGTCTGGAGCTGCGGCCCGACGCAGAACCGGTCGGACCGACGAGCGTGCCCGGCGCCGACCCCGCACCCGCCGACGCGACGGGACCGGTGCGCTGGCGCGGCCTCGACGTCGGGAGCCCGTTCGACTACCCGCGGCAGGGGATCTGCTACGTGGCCCGGCGCCTGCCGCCACCCGGCCGCGAGCCCGCGACCGACGCGCAGCTCGACGAGATCGAGGCGCTCGTGCGCGCGTCCGGCGGCGCGACCCTCGGCCTGTTCTCGTCGCGCCGGGCGGCGAACGCCGCCGCCGAGGCGATGCGCGAGCGGCTCGACGTGCCCGTGCTGCTGCAGGGCGACGACCAGCTGCCCACCCTCGTCGCACGGTTCGCCGCCGACGAGCCGACCTGCCTGTTCGGGACGCTCGCGCTCTGGCAGGGCGTCGACGTCCCCGGCCGGGCGTGCCGGCTCGTGATCATCGACCGGATCCCGTTCCCCCGTCCCGACGACCCCGTTCGCTCCGCCCGTGCCGACGTCGTCGCCCGGTCCGGGGGCAACGGGTTCATGGCCGTCTCCGCGACGCACGCTGCGCTGCTCCTCGCTCAGGGCGCGGGTCGCCTGGTCCGCGGACCGCAGGACAAGGGCGTGGTCGCCGTCCTGGACCCGCGGCTCGCCACCGCCCGGTACGGCGAGTTCCTCGCCCGGTCCATGCCGGCGTTCTGGCGCACGACCGACCGGGACGTCGCGCTCGCCGCGCTGACGCGCCTGCGGGACTCCTGAGCCGGTAGCCTGCCAGGGACGGCCCCGCGCGCGGACGCGCAGGTCATGGGCCCGTCACCCCCGTCCACCGCCATGCCAGGAGGCGCCACGATGTCCGAGCAGATCGCCGAGAGCCTCGCCGACGAGGAGCCCAGCCTCTCCGGCGCCCCGAGCCACCGGCGGACGTCGAAGGTCGCGATCGTCGGCGCCGGCGCCGTCGGCTCGACCATGGCCTACGCGACGCTGATGCGCGGCGCCGCGCGCACCGTCGCGCTCTTCGACATCAACAAGGCGAAGGTCGAGGCCGAGGCGCTCGACCTGGGCCACGGCATCCAGTTCATGTCCATGGCCGAGGTCGTCGGGTCCGACGACATCGCGGTCTGCGCGGACGCGGACGTGGTCGTCTTCACCGCGGGCGCCAAGCAGAAGCCCGGCCAGACGCGCCTGGACCTCGCGGAGGCCACCATCGGGCTCGTCAGGAAGGTCCTGCCCTCGCTCGTCGAGGTCGCGCCGAACGCGGTCTACGTGATGGTGACGAACCCCGTCGACGTCGTGACCTACGCGTCGCTCAAGATCTCCGGCCTGCCGCCCACGCAGCTGTTCGGGTCCGGGACCGTGCTGGACTCCTCCCGGCTGCGGTACCTCATCGCGAAGCACACCGGAGTCGCCGTGCAGAACGTGCACGCGTACATCGCCGGTGAGCACGGCGACTCCGAGCTGCCCCTGTGGAGCTCGGCGTCGATCGGTGCGATCCCGCTCCTCGAGTGGCAGGGCATCGAGGGCGAGGGGCCGCTCACCAGCGCGGTGCGCGACGAGATCGCGCGCGAGGTCGTCGAGTCCGCCTACCGGATCATCGAGGGCAAGGGTGCGACGAACTACGCGGTCGCGCTCGCCGGGTCGCGCATCATCGAGGCGATCCTCAAGGACGAGCGCCGGGTCCTGCCCGTCTCCTCGCTCCTGACCGGGTACTACGGCATCGACGACGTCTGCCTGTCCGTGCCGTCCATCGTCGGCTCGCCCGGGGTGCTCGACCGCCTGCCGGTGCCCATGTCCGTCGACGAGCTCTCCGGCCTGCGCTCCTCCGCCCAGGCCGTGCGGGACGTCGCCCGGCGCTTCGGCTTCTGACGGACGACGACGGCCCGCCGCCCGGGAGATGCGGGGGCGGGCCGTCGTCCGTCGTCGTGGCGCCTCACTCGGACCAGGTGCGGTCCTCCCAGCGGTCGTCGGCGACGGCTGCCTCGTCGGTGCTTTCGGTGCTGCCGGTGCTGTCGGTGCGGCCCGTGCTGCTGGCGTCGTTCGTCTCGTCCGTGCGCGCGCTGTTCGTGCGCTCGTCGTCGGACGGGCGGGCGAGCCGCTGCGCCAGGCGGCGACCGAGCCCCGGTGGCGGGTCGGGCAGTCGGCCGGGCACGGCGTTCACAGGCTCCGCAGCACGCTGACGACGCGACCGAGGATCGTGGCGTCGTCGCCCGGGATGGGGGCGTAGGCGGCGTTGTGGGGCAGGAGCCACACGTGCCCGTCCGCGCGTCGCAGGGTCTTGACGGTCGCCTCGCCGTCGATCATCGCCGCGACGATCTCGCCGTTCTCCGCGACGGGCTGACGCCGCACGACCACCCAGTCGCCGTCGCAGATCGCCGCGTCGACCATCGAGTCGCCGCTGACCTTGAGCATGAACAGCTCGCCCTCACCGACCAGCTGGCGCGGCAGGGGGAACACGTCCTCGACCACCTGCTCGGCGAGGATCGGGCCGCCGGCGGCGATCCTCCCGACGAGCGGGACGTACGCGGGTGCCGAGAGCTGCTCCTCGCCCCCGTCCCCGAGCGACACCTGCGAGGGGGCGTCCTGGCCGCCCCACTGCGGGACGCCGCGCGAGTCGTCCGGGTGCACGACCTCGATCGCCCGCGGGCGCTTGGGGTCACGCCGCAGGTAGCCCTTGCGCTCGAGCGCCGTGAGCTGGTGCTTCACGCTGGACGGGCTCGTCAGCCCGACAGCCTCGCCGATCTCGCGCATGCTCGGCGGGTAGCCGCGCGTCTCGACCGAGACGCGGATCGTCTGCAGGACCAGGCGCTGACGCGCCGTCAGACCGTCCGGGCCCGGGGGGGTCTCGGGCAGCTCGTGCACCGTACCCAGCCGTCCCTCGCCGCCGACGGAGCCGCCGGTGGCGTCGCCCCCGGTGGGCTGCTGCCCGGTCACGTCCTCGGTTCGCTGGTCCGTCACGTCCACCCCTCCAGTCCGCCCTGCCACCGACCGCCGTCGGCCGGCCTCTCCGGGGCGTCGTCGGTCCGCCGCCCGGTGCGCACCGCCGGATGGCGTCCCCGGCGGTGAAGGCCCTGGTCCACGGCCTCGTCGCGGGGGATGTCAGTGGTCGGTGGTGCGCTGTTCCTCGGCAGGAAGCCTACGCAGGTGGACGGGCGATATCAAACATCTGTTCGACATCTCTGGACGCGTGTCGCAGGCCTCTGGTAGAACTTCGTACAGACGTACGACGAACACGTGTATGACGAACGCGCGTACGAGGCGCGGGAGTCGCGGCAGGCGCACCGGCGGCACGATCGGCCGGACGCGTGGCGCGGTGGACGGATGTCAGGGAGAGGGAGAGCGATGAGCGCGATGGTGATCGGACCCGACATGATCGGTGCGGGTCGTCGAGCAGGTCGTCCGGCACGGGCCTCCCGCGACCGTGCAGCGGCTCTGGCCGCGCCGACGGCGGGCCGCTCCGCGGGCGAGGCGCCGCTGCGGCTGACGCGCCGCGGGCGTGCGGTCGTCACGGTCCTCGCGCTCGCCCTGTCCGGCATGGCGTTCGTGCTGGGGTCGCACGCCGCGGCGGGTGCCACCTCGGACGCGACGGTCGAGCGCTACGTCGTGCGCACCGGGGACACGCTGTGGGACATCGCCGCCTCCTCTCGTGCGGCGGGCGAGTCGGTGCAGCACCAGGTCCGCGAGCTGGTCCGGGTCAACGGCATGTCGGGCACGCACGTCGACGCCGGTCAGGAGCTCGTCGTCCCGCGCGGCTGAGCCGCGGCCCTCGCGGGTCACTGCCTTGCGGCAGGGGGAGGCGTGGCCTACCGTCGCGTGGGCGACGCGCGCGAGCGCGGCCCGACGACAGCGATGCAGCAGGAGGCTCCAGGGTGCACTGCCCGTTCTGCCGGCACCCGGACTCCCGGGTGGTCGACTCCCGCACCTCGGACGACGGCGCGTCGATCCGCCGTCGCCGTCAGTGCCCGTCGTGCAACCGCCGGTTCACCACGGTGGAGACGACGAGCCTGTCGGTCGTGAAGCGCTCGGGTGCCACGGAGCCGTTCAGCCGGGACAAGATCGCCGGGGGCGTGCGCAAGGCATGCCAGGGCCGGCCGGTGAGCGAGGACGATCTCGCGCTGCTCGCCCAGAAGGTCGAGGAGACGCTGCGCTCGTCCGGGTCCGCGGAGATCGACGCCTACGAGATCGGCCTGGCGATCCTCGGGCCGCTGCGCGAGCTCGACGAGGTCGCCTACCTGCGGTTCGCCAGCGTCTACCAGGCGTTCGACTCGCTCGAGGACTTCGAGGCCGCGATCACCGTGCTCCGGGCGGAGCGTGACGACCGCGACCGGGGCGCTCGTGACGAGGCTGCGGACGCAGCAGCGCCGGGCGTCGCGACGCCCGACACCGCGGCAGCCGACACCGCCGCAGCCGACACCGCAGCAGGCGGCACCGAGGCACCCGCCGCAGTCGCGGGCTCCGGAGCGCAGTCGGCCGGGTCGGCTCCCGGAGCGGGCGGAGCCGGCTGACCGGTCCCGGCTCACGCCGAGGAGCTGCTGCGAGGGACGACAGCGGTCCGGCGCGGGCTGCTCGTCGGCCCGGGTCGGTGGGGCACGTGCCGGGGGGCCGTCGGCCGCGGGTTACGGTCGAGCCATGCTCCCTCACGACCTGTTCCACCTGCGCACGCCCGGATCCGTCGCCCTCGTCCCCGACGGGTCGGCGGCCGTCGTCGCTCTCTCGCAGCCCGACGAGGAGGCGGACGAGTACCGCGGTGGCCTCTGGCTGGTGCCGCTCGACGGCTCGGCGCCGCGCGTCCTCACGCGCGGCCACGCGGACTCCGCGCCTGACGTGTCACCCGACGGTCGTTGGGTCGTGTTCGTGCGGTCCACCACGGGCGACAAGCCGCAGCTGTACGTGGTCGAGACGAGCGGGGGAGAGCCGTTCCGGGTCACCGACCAGCCTCTGGGGGCGGGCCAGCCGCGGTTCTCGCCCGACGGCCGGCGCATCGCCTACGTCGCGCGCGTGCCGGACGAGGGCCGGTACGCAGCGGACGGTGACGCGGGTGCCGAGCGGCCCCGGCTGATCACGCAGCTGCGCAACCGTGCCGACGGGCTCGGGCACCTGCGTGACCGCGTCCGCCAGGTGTTCGTCCTCGAGGTGCCGGATGCCTCGGGCTCCACCGTCCCCGTCCCGGCGTCGTACGCACTGACCTGCGCCGACGACGACGTGGACCTGCCGCACTGGTTCCCGGACGGCCGTGCCGTCGCGGTGCTGCTGCGCCGGCACGGCACGCGTGAGCAGGACCTGCGCCGCGACGCGGTGGCGCTGCTCGTGCCGGAGGACCTGACGGGCGTGTCGGGCGACGCGCAGGTCGTGCCGCTCACGGACGCCGACGCGGGCGCGAGCCTGTCGCTGTCCCGCGCGGTCCCGGCGCCCGACGGCGCGCGGGTGTGGCTGCTCGCCGAGGACGTGGGGGAGTCCGGGCGTGACTTCGTCGCGGCGCTCACGGGTCTGTTCGAGCTGCCGCTGACCGCCGAGGGCCGGCCCGCCGGTTCTCCGCGGCGCGTCACCGACCCCGACGAGGTGGACCTCGACCCGGGTGTGCTGGTCCCGGTCGGCGACGGCGTGCTCGTCGCACCGCTGCGCTCGGGTGCCGTGCACCTGACGCTCGTGGGGTCCGACGGCGGGTCGAGGGACCTCCTCGACGGCGCGGTCGTCGTCGGCGCGGCAGCAGCGGCGGGCGGCGCGGTCGTCGCGGTCCGTGCGACGCCGGACTCCGCGGGGGACGTCGTGCTCGTCGACACGGGCCGGGCCCTGACCGACTGGTCGGCGCCGCTGCGGGCGACGGGCCGTGTGCGGGTGTCCGAGCCGCTCGTCGCGCACGCGCCCGACGGGTACCGCGTCGAGGGGTGGCTCACGACACCCGACCCGGACCGCTACGGCGCGGGTCCGCACCCCACGATCCTGCTGATCCACGGCGGCCCGTTCGCGCAGTACACGCACGCGCTGTTCGACGAGGTGCAGACGCTCGCCGAGGCGGGCTACGCCGTGGTGCACGGCAACCCGCGCGGCTCGTCGGGCCGGGGCCGGGCGCACGGCCGGGCGATCCGACGCGCGTTCGGGACGGTCGACGCGGACGACGTGCTAGCGCTGCTCGACGAGGCGCTCACGGATCCGCGGCTCGACCCGCAGCGCACGGGCGTGATGGGCGGCTCGTACGGCGGGTACCTCACGGCGTGGCTCACGACGCGCACGCAGCGGTTCGCGGCCGCGATCGTGGAGCGCGGCTTCCTGGATCCGGTGAGCTTCACGGGCTCGAGCGACATCGGCTGGTTCTTCGGGCTGGAGTGCCTCGGCGACCCGGCGACGGAGGCGGAGCTCGTCGCCGCGCAGTCGCCCATGGCGCGGGTCGGCGAGGTCGCCACGCCCACGCTCGTCGTGCACTCCGAGCAGGACTGGCGCTGCCCGGTGGAGCAGGGGCAGCGCTGGTTCGTCGAGCTGCGCCGCCGCGGGGTGCCGAGCGAGCTGCTGCTGTTCCCGGGCGAGGGGCACGAGCTCACGCGCTCGGGCCGGCCGTCGCACCGCGTCGCCCGGTTCGAGCACGTGCTGCGCTGGTGGGACCGCTGGCTGCCGGTCGGCTCGCGGTCGCGGGACGTGGCCTGAGGTATGGAGTTGGCACCGGCGCGACGAGTCCGTCACGCTGGGGCTTCGACGACGAGGAGGTGCCGATGGCGCACGACGACACGAAGGCGGCCGTGAGCGAGGACGCGAAGGCCAAGTTCCGCGAGGCGCTGGAGCGCAAGAAGGGTGCCGCGCACCGCACGGCGGACGGGCAGTCGAACACGGGCGCGGTGCACGGGTCCGAGACGACGGGCCCGGCCCAGCGCCGGTTCCAGCGCAAGTCCGGCTCCGCCTGACGGCGACCCGCAGCGAACGACGAGCAAGGCCCCGACCGGGTGTCCGGTCGGGGCCTTGCTCCGTGCGTGCCCGCGCCGCCGGGCGACGGTAGCGCGGTGCGCTCAGGACAGCAGACGCAGGCGGATCGCCTCGGGCTGCGCGCGCAGCGCGGTCACGAGCGAGTCGTCGACGGGCGAGCCCGCGTCGGTGACCACGTAGCCGAGGTCGCCGCGGGTCGCGAGGAGCTGGCCCTCGATGTTCACGCCGTGCTCGGCGAGGGTCGCGTTGACCTTGGCGAGCACGCCGGGGACGTTGCGGTGCAGGTACGCGAGGCGGTGCACGCCGGGCGGCTGGTCGAGCGCGACGTTCGGCAGGTTCACCGACAGGGTGGTCGAGCCGGTGGCGAGGTAGTCGCGGACCTTGTTCGAGACGAACTGGCCGATCGCCTCCTGTGCCTCCTCGGTCGACCCGCCCGTGTGCGGGGTGAGGATGACGTTCGGCAGGCCGAGCAGCTCGGAGTCGAACGGATCGCCCTTGCGCTTGGGCTCGACGGGGAACACGTCGATCGCGGCGCCGGCGAGGTGGCCGGACACGATCGCGTCGCGCACCGCGGCGGGGTCGACGACGAAGCCGCGGGACAGGTTCAGCAGGATCGCGCCGGGCCGCATGCGGGCGATCTGCGCGGCGCCGAAGAAGCCGGCGTTGCCGGGCCGGCCGTCGACGTGGAGCGTCACGACGTCGGCGGTCTCGAGCAGCTCGTCGAGCGAGGACGCGCGGCGTGCGTTGCCGAGCGCGAGCTTCTCGGCGGTGTCGTAGAAGACGACGGACATGCCGAGGTTCTCCGCGAGCACCGACAGCTGCGTGCCGATGTTGCCGTAGCCGATGATGCCGAGCGTGCGGCCGCGGACCTCGTGGGCCCCGGTGGCGGACTTGTTCCAGACGCCCTCGTGCATCTCCTTGTCGAAGACGGTGAGGCGGCGCGTGAGCGCGATGATGTCGGCGATCGCGATCTCGACGACCGAGCGCGTGTTGGAGAACGGCGCGTTGAACGTCGCGATGCCGAGGGACGCGGCGGCGCGCAGGTCGATCTGGTTGGTGCCGATGCAGTAGGCGCCGACGGCGACGAGGTCGTGCGCCTGCGCGAGGACGTCAGCGGTGACCTGCGTCTTGGATCGGATGCCGAGCAGCTCGACGCCCTGCAGCGCGTCGACGAGCTCGGACTCGTCGAGCGCGCCGGTCCGCGTCGTCACGTCGAAGCCGGCCGACTCCAGGATGGTGCGGGCCTGCGGGTGGAGGTTCTCGAGAAGAAGGGCCTTGGGCACGGGCACATCGTGCGCCTGTCCGGGTGCTGGGCGCGTCGCCGTCCGACTCGCGGACACCTCGGACCCACGTCCGGGCCCGGTCCCGTGCGACGGCCGCTCAGAATCCCGCGGGGAGGTCTCGCGAGTGCACCACGTGCAGCGCGCGCGTCGGGCGTGTCATCGCGACGTAGAGGTCGCCCGCCGACTGCTCGAGCACCTCCGCGGGCTCGACCAGCACGACGACGTCGAACTCGAGCCCCTTGGCCTCGCGCGGGTCGAGGACGACGACCGGCGCGTCGAGGTCGAGCCCCGTCCCGGCGGCCGGCAGCGCCAGGCCCGCGTCCGCGCCCGCGGCACGCAGGGCCGCGACACGCCCGGGCGCCGCGACGACCGCCACGCGCCCCGCGCCCGACTCGTCGTGCACCGTCCGGGACGCCGTCGCGGCCGCCGTGACCGCGGCGTCGGTCAGCTCGTCGGGAGCGACCTTCGACACCTCGAGCGCGTCGGGGACCTCACGCGCCGACGTGAGCGGCGAGCGGGCCAGCCCGGCGGCGTCCGCGACCCGGCCCGCGGTGTCCGCGACCTGCGCGGGCGTGCGGTAGTTGACCGTGAGCTCCGCCTGGCGCCACGAGCCGCGCAGCACCGGGTCGAGCATCGAGGCCCAGCGTCGGGCGCCCGCGGCGGACGACGTCTGCGCGACGTCGCCGACGATCGTCAGCGAGCGGGTCGGCACGCGGCGCAGCAGCGCGCGCCACGCCATCGCGGACAGCTCCTGGGCCTCGTCGACGACGACGTGCCCGTACGTCCACGAGCGGTCGGCGGCAGCCCGCTCGGCGGTCGTCAGCGCGGGACCGCCCGACGCGAACCGGTCGGCGAGCAGCTCGGCGGAGACGAACGCGCCACCGCCGGTCTGCTCGAGCACCTGCCGGGCGTAGGCGACCTCTCGCTGGCGCGCGTCGGCGGCCGCTCGCGCCTGCGCCCGCGCGGCCTGGTCGTCCTCGCCGAGCAGCTCCGCGGCCTCGTCGAGCAGCGGGACGTCCGCCGGGGTCCAGGGGGCGTCGGCGTCGCGCGCGAGCAGCGCGCGCTCGCGCGGCGAGAGCTGCGCAGCGGCGGACTCGAGCCGCCACGGCTTGGCGTACAGGTCGGCCAGCAGTTTCTGCGGCGTCAGCGGCATCCACGCGAGGTTGAGCGCGATGCGGATCTCGCGCGTGGTGCGCAGCTCCTCGAGGATCTCCCCGCGTTCGTCGGCGGGCACCTCGAACGCGAGCTGCTCGACGTACTGCGACGCGAGCCGGCCGAGCATGTCGCGCACGAACGCGACGCGCGCGAGGTTGTGCGGGCGGTGCAGGCGCCGCGCGCGGGCGATCGCCTGGCTCACGTCCGACGGACGCACGACGACTGTGCGGCCGTCGAGGCGCACGCTCGTCGGCCCGGCGGGGACGCGCTGACGGTCCCGCACCGCACGCGCGATGACCTGCGCCATCACCGCGCGCCCCTTGACCGCCGCGACCTCGTCGGGCTCGGTGCCGCTCGCGACGACACCCGGGACGAGGTCGGAGATCGTCGTGGTGACCACACCGGTCTCGCCGAGCGACGGCAGGACCTGGTCGATGTACCGCAGGAACGTGCGCGACGGTCCGACCAGGAGCACGCCCGAGCGCTCGAGCACGCGCCGGTGCGCGTAGAGCAGGTACGCGGCGCGGTGCAGCGCCACTGCCGTCTTGCCGGTGCCCGGGCCGCCCTGCACGACGAGCGCGCCGGTGAGCTCCGAGCGGATGATCGCGTCCTGCTCCGACTGGATGGTCGAGACGATGTCGCCCATGCGGCCCGTGCGGCCCGCGCGCAGCCCGGCGAGCAGCGCGCCCTCCCCGGACAGGCCGGCGAGCGCGTCGGGGTCACCGTCGAGCAGGTCGAGGTCGAGCACCTCGTCCTCGACGCCGGTGACGGTCCGTCCGCGCGTGACCACGTGCCGGCGCCGCCGCACGCCGTCGGGGTGCGCGGCGGTGGCGCGGTAGAAGGCCCGCGCGGCGGGCGCGCGCCAGTCGGTCAGCAGGGGCGTCTGCTCGGGGTCCGTGAGACCGATGCGCCCGACGTAGCGCGTCGAGTCGTCGTCGAGGTCGAGCCGGCCGAACACGAGCCGCTCCTCGACCGCCTCGAGCTGTGCGACGCGGTCCTCGTAGAGCGTCGCGAACGCGTCGCGCTCGCTGCGGTTCTGCGGCGAGCCGGACGGCCCCTGGCGGCGCACCGCCGCGAGCCGCGCCCGGGTCTGCGCGCGCAGCTCGTCGAGCCGCCCGTAGACGACGTCGACCTGTCGCTGCTCGAGGGCGATCTCGTCGTCCGTGGTCGTCACGCGCGCGTCCTCCTGGCAGTGGGTGGACCTGTCCGGGCGGGCGTCGGCGCCGGACGAGGGCCGTCCATTGTTCCACCTGGACAGCGCCGTCCGCGACGAGCGCGCCGCCGTTCCACCCGCACGCCACGGACCTGGCGTCCCCGCCCCACCCACCCGACCTGCTGACCTGCGCGGTCGCGGTACGCCCCGTACGCTGCGCAGGGCCGAGGAAGGAGACAGCCGTGATCGAGGTGGACGCCCCCGCGGGCGCGGAGCCCGGGCCGCTGCGCGTGCTCGTGGTCGAGGACGACGAGGGCGACTGGGTTCTCGCCACCGAGCACCTCGCGGACGCCGGGCTCGACGCCGACCTGCGGCGCGCGCGCACGCTCGACGAGGCCGTCACCATGCTCGACGTCGACTGCGTGCTGCTCGACCTCGGCCTGCCGGACGCGGCCGGGCTCCCGGCGCTCGAGCGGCTGCTCGCGGCGGGCGCGCCGGCCGTCGTCGTGCTCACCGGGCTGGCCGACGCGCACGCCGGCGTCGCCGCGGTCGCCGCGGGCGCCCAGGACTACCTCGACAAGAGCGACGTCGACGGCGAGCGGCTCGTCCGGTCGGTGCGCTACGCGATCGCGCGTCGTCGGCTCGAGGACGCCGACCGTGCCCTGTACCGCAGCGTCGTGCGGGAGCAGGAGACGACGCGCCTCGAGCAGGCGCTGCTGCCGCGGCCCGCCGTGCCCGACGGGACGATCGAGCTGGCCGTCGGATACCGCGCGGGTCGCGACGGTGTGCTCGGCGGTGACTTCTACGACGCGGTGGCCCGCCCCGACGGCACCGTGCTGGCCATCGTCGGCGACGTGTGCGGGCACGGGCCCGACGAGGCCGCGCTCGGCGCCACGCTGCGCACCGCGTGGCGCACGCTCGTGCTCGCCGAGGTGCCCACGCGGGAGCTGCTGGGCCTCCTCGAGCGGGTGCTCGAGTCGGAGCGCCCGTCGCCCGAGATCTTCACGACGTTCGCGATGGTCGCGGTCGACGCGGACCGCGCCGCCGCCGACGTGTACCTCGCGGGGCACCCCGTGCCGTTCCTGCTCGGGCCGCCCTCGACGATGGTGAGCGGCGCGCGCCGCGGCCGTGCGCTGGGCATCCCGGTCAGGGGAGGCTGGGAGCCGCTGCGGCTCGAGCTCGGCGACGACTGGGGGATCCTGCTGCACACCGACGGGTTGATGGAGGCGACGCTCGCGGGCTCGTCCGACCGGATCGGCAAGGCCGGCCTGCTGGCGGTCGTGGACGAGTCGCTCGCCGCGTGCGCGCGGGAGCCGGACGGACCGGCGCTGGTCGACCGGGTGATCGAGGGCGTGCGCGCCGCGCACGGCGGCGACCTCGTCGACGACGCCGCCGTCGTCGTCGTGGGGTGGCACGCGTGAGCCCCGCGCTCGCCGCCGCGGCGACCGCTTCCGCCGGCTCGCGGGGAGAGCAGACGCTGCGCGAACGGCTGCGGGGGTGGTTCTCGGTCGTCGGCGTGCTGCTCGTGCTCGTCGTCGCGCTCGCCGCGGTCGCGTACTCCCAGCAGGTGCAGCGCCAGGAGATCGTCACGCGGGACCTGTTCGACGCGATCACCGAGACCGACACCGCGTACATCGCGCTCATCGACGCCGAGACGGGCCTGCGCGGGTTCGCGCTCACGGGCGAGCGGCGGTTCCTCGACCCGTACGAGGCCGCGAGCGAGCGGCCGATCGGCTTCGTCGACATCGCGCGGGACGTGGCGCGCGTGCGCGAGGACCCGGGTACGACCGCGGCCGCGCAGCGCGCCCAGGACCTCGCGCAGGCCTGGTACGACGACTACGCCGCACCCCTGGTCGCGCAGATCGAGGCACGTGGCCCGGAGTCGGTGAAGGACGCGCAGGTCGTGCAGGGACGTGCACGGTTCGACGAGGTCCGGGCGGCCGCCGTCGCGTTCGTCGACGAGCTGCGGGGGCTGCGCGCCGACGTCGCGGACGAGCTCACCACCTGGACGCGCCTCGCGACGCTCGTGGTTCCCGTGCTGGTCGGGACGATCGTCGTGCTGGGCGTGGGGACGTGGATCGCGCTGCGACGCTGGGTGATCGAGCCGCTCGAGGTCGTCGGCGCGGACGCGCGCGCGGTCGCGTCGGGGGACCTGCTCCACCCCGTGACGGTGCGCGGACCGGGCGAGGTCGCCACGCTGGCCGCCGACGTCGAGCAGATGCGCACGACTCTCGTCGACGAGATGGGCCGGACGCGGGACGCGCAGCGTGAGGTCGAGCTCGCGCACGCGCAGCTCGCGACCCAGGCCGAGGAGCTGCGCCGCTCGAACCGCGACCTGGAGCAGTTCGCCTACGTCGCCTCGCACGACCTGCAGGAGCCGCTGCGCAAGGTCGCGAGCTTCACGCAGCTGCTGCAGAAGCGCTACGGCGGCAAGCTCGACGAGCGCGCCGACCAGTACATCGAGTTCGCCGTCGACGGTGCCAAGCGCATGCAGCGGCTCATCCAGGACCTGCTCGGGTTCTCGCGCGTGGGGCGGGTCGGCAAGGAGCTCACCGAGGTGGACCTCACCACGGCCCTCGCCGAGGCGGTCGAGCAGCAGTCGGAGGCGATCACGGACGCCGGCGCGGTCGTCACGCACGACCCGCTGCCCGTCGTCGTCGGTGAGGAGCCGCTGCTGGTCCAGCTGTTCGCCAACCTCGTCGCGAACTCGGTCAAGTTCCGCCACCCGGGCCGTCCCGCGCGCGTGCACGTCTACGCGCGCGAGACGGACGAGGGGTGGGAGCTGGCGTGCGAGGATGACGGCATCGGCATCGACCCGCCGTACGCCGAGCGCGTCTTCGTGATCTTCCAGCGGCTGCACGCCAAGGACGTCTACGAGGGCACCGGGATCGGGTTGGCGCTGTGCAAGAAGATCGTCGAGTTCCACGGCGGGCGGATCTGGATCGACCAGCCGGCCTCCGGCATCGGGACGCGCGTGTGCTGGACCCTCCCGCACAACCGTCCGGGGGAGCTGGTCGAGACCGCGCCGCCCGACTCGGCACAGTCCGCAGCACCCGCCGCCGACGAGACCTGACACAACACCGGCCCCGAACGGAGCACCTGATGCCACGCAAGACCATCGACGTCCTGCTCGTCGAGGACGACCCCGGCGACGTGCTCATGACGCGCGAGGCCTTCGAGCACAACAAGGTGCGCAACACCCTGACCGTCATGGCCGACGGCGTCAGCGCGCTCGCCTACCTGCGCAAGGAGGGCGAGCACGCGGACGCGCCCACGCCGGACCTGGTCCTGCTCGACCTCAACCTGCCGCGCATGGACGGGCGCGAGGTCCTGCAGGCCCTCAAGGCCGACGAGCGGCTGCGGGCGATCCCGGTCGTCGTGCTCACGACGTCGGAGGCCGAGGAGGACGTCGTGCGGTCGTACGCGCTGCACGCGAACGCCTACGTCACCAAGCCGGTCGACTTCGACGCGTTCATCACCGTCGTCCGGCAGATCGACGAGTTCTTCGTCGAGGTCGTGCGGCTGCCCCAGCACTGACCGCTCCTGACGCCGCGCGCCCCGCGGGCGCGGTCTCGTCGTGCGCCCCGGTGGGAATCCTCGCCGGGGCGCACGCGTTGAGGTGCGCAGACGTCCGGCCGACGGCCGGCAGACCTCAGGACGACAGGAGCGCCCACGACGATGCTGGACCCCAGCGAGATCTACCAGGTGGACCCGGCGGTCGCTGCCGAGGTCCGCGCCCGCTCCCTGGCGCAGGGTTCGGGCCCCGTGCTCGTGCACGCGGTGCGCGGGTTCGTCGACGCGGGCGCCGCCGGGCAGCTCGCGGTCGAGCACCTGGTCGAGGAGCTCGCGCACACGCGGCTCGCGACGTTCGACACCGACCAGCTCGTCGACTACCGCTCGCGCCGCCCCATGATGACGTTCGACGCGAGCACGTGGTCGGCGTACGCCGAGCCCGAGCTCGTCGTCGACCTGGTGCGCGACGCCGAGGGCGTGCCGTTCCTGCTCCTGCACGGCCACGAGCCGGACGTGCAGTGGGAGCGGTACGTGGCGGCGGTGCGCGAGCTCGTCGAGCGCTTCGACGTGCCCCTCACCGTCGGGCTGCACGGCATCCCCATGGGTCTGCCGCACACGCGGCCCGTGTCGTTCACCGCCCACGCGACGCGCGACGAGCTCGTCGTGGACCACCCGTCCTGGTTCGGCACCGTCCAGGTCCCGGCGAGCGCGGGAGCACTGCTCGAGTACCGGCTCGGGCAGGCCGGTCACGACGCGGTGGGCTTCGCGGTGCACGTGCCGCACTACCTGGCGCAGTCGCAGTACCCGCAGGCGACCATCGCGGGGCTGCGCGCCGTGGAGCGCGCGACCGGCCTCGACCTGCGGACGGGCGAGCTGGAGGCGGCCGCGACCGACGCGACCCTCGAGATCGAGCGTCAGGTGGAGCAGTCCGACGAGGTGCGCCAGCTGGTGTCCGCGCTCGAGGAGCAGTACGACGCCTTCAGCCGCAGCGCGGGCCGCACGAGCCTGCTGGCGCAGGCGTCGGACCTGCCGACGGCCGACGAGCTGGGCGCCGAGTTCGAGCGCTTCCTGGCGCAGCAGCGCGACGACACGACCGACTGAGGGAGCCCGACGCGCGGCACGCCTGGTCACCCGATAGGACCAGCGTGCCCCGGGTGTTTACCCAATCGTTGTCGAATCGTGGGCGGACGGGCGCTTCCAGGCGTGGCGCAGCACACATCCCCGGTGCAAGGATCGGGCCGTTGCAGTGGCGTGATCGCTTGACCGGTGCCCTCGCTCCCCGGGGTCTGCCCGGCTCGGGAGCGGGTGTCCCACCAGCCGCGAGGCTGGCCCACCCGGTGCAGGACGTGAGGCATTGCGGCAGCGCGTGCGGAGCAGGTCCGCACGCGTCACCGAGTGGAACGACAAGGAAGCAAGACATGGCACAGGGTGCTGTCAAGTGGTTCAACGCTGAGAAGGGCTACGGGTTCATCGCCCAGGACGGCGGCGGCGCCGACGTCTTCGTCCACTACTCCGCGATCCAGTCGCAGGGCTACCGCTCCCTCGAGGAGGGTCAGCGCGTCGAGTTCGAGATCACGCAGGGCCAGAAGGGTCCGCAGGCCGAGGAGGTCCGCCCCCTCTGAGTGCCGCCGCGCCCTGGCGCGTGCACGACTCCGCGAAGGGGCCGCCGTCACGGCGGCCCCTTCGTCGTCCTCCGCACGGGTCCTTTCGGCCAGGTCCCCCGAGCGGGTCCGCGGAGCGGGTGCGCCCTCGCCGCCCGCCCGGTGCTCGTCAGGCGGCGTCCTGCGGGTCCGGTGGTGGGTCCCGGAGCACGGCCGCGTCCCCGACCAGCGCGCGCAGCTCGTCGCCGCGCAGCAGGCGCGCGGGGGCCGGGAGGCTGCGGACCGCGCGCGCCAGCCCGGCGACGGCCAGCAGGTCGGGGTCGTCGCTCGCGGCCAGCACGACGTTGCCGTACCCCCGTCCGCGCAGCAGCGCGGGCTCCGCGATCGCCACGACGTCGGCGAACACCTCGGTGAGGGTCGCCGCCTCGCCGCGTGCGCGGACGAGGTCGGCACCGTCGGCGCAGTTGACGAGGTAGGCGCCACCGGGACGCAGGACCCGCGCCACGTCTCGGACCATCTCGACGGTCGTGACGTGCGCCGGTGTCGTGTCGCCCGCGAACACGTCGCGCACGACGACGTCGG
Source organism: Cellulomonas uda (assembly GCF_006538705.1). GTDB lineage: Bacteria > Actinomycetota > Actinomycetes > Actinomycetales > Cellulomonadaceae > Cellulomonas > Cellulomonas uda. Next base: position 40,692 of record NZ_BJLP01000006.1, on the reverse strand, counting down.
CCGAGGCGCCGCCCAGCAGCGCGAGCTGGGCGCGTGCGTCCCCCGCGCGGATGCGCAGCGCGGGGGAGCGCGGCAGCCCGAACCAGGTGCGCACGAGCTCCGGCAGACGCGCGTCGAGCTCGACCGCGACCTGGCGCGAGCCCGGCCGCGTCCAGTCGATGGCGCGCGCGAGCGCGCAGCCCGCGGCGCCGAGGTGCACGACGTCGAGCGGCTCGCCGGGGCGCAGCGCGTCGACCACGAGCGCCATCTGCTGCATGTACTCGAACGCCAGCACGCCGGGGTCGTCGAGGTCGACGTAGGAGCTCGGCACGCCGTTGACGAGCAGCGTGGCCCCCGCCGCGTGGTCCGGGTCCGGCACGACCTCGACGGTGCCCGTGGGGATCTCGACGGGCCCGACCGGCCAGGTCTCGCGCAGCGTGCGGGCACCCTGGCGGCCGCGACCGCGTCCGGGCAGCGGACGGGGTGTCGGAGGTCGGTGGGAGCCTGGGCGTCGTGCTCGGTCGGGCATGGTGCCGACTCTAGGCGGGCGGACCGCGACCGCCGGGGTTGACGGGACTCGAACAGGCGTTCGATACTGGTTCCACAGGTGGGCGGTGAGAGATGAGGTGGCGGGCATGGCGGTGATCCACAGCGGACGCGCTCAGGAGCTGCTGGGGCGTGCCGACGCCGAGCTGCTCGCCGCCCAGTACTCGACCGAGCCGTGGGAGCGGCTCGGTCACGCGCACCTCGCCGGTCTGCGTGCCGGTGCGGCGGTCCTCGCGCGGCGGGGCACCCCGTCCGGGCGCGGCGCGCCGCGGACCGTCTGGGGGATGCTCACCCGGGTGGCCCCGGAGCTCGCCCCGCTCGCGCAGTTCTTCGCCGACGGTGCGGCGCTGCGCTCCGCGGTCGACGCCGGCCGGTTCGACCTCGTGGACGACGAGCGCGCGGAGCGGACGCTGTGCGCCGCGGAGGACCTCGTCGACGCCGCGCGCGAGCTCGTGCTCGCGGAGGACGCGGAGGCCGAGATCGGCACCGGTCCTCGGATGCTCGCCGTGCGGGCGTCATGAGCCGCGGTCCGCGCGCGGAGCACGTCCGGCGCGACTGGGGGTCGAGCGAGGACGGGTGCTCGGTCCTGCACGTCGACATGGACGCGTTCTTCGCGTCGGTCGAGCTCGCCCGTAGACCCCAGTTGCGCGGCCGACCCGTGATCGTGGGCGGCGCCGCGCGTGGCGTGGTGCTCGCCGCGACGTACGAGGCACGGGCGTACGGCGTCCACTCGGCGATGCCGATGACGGCCGCGCTGCGGCTGTGCCCGAAGGCCGTGGTCGTGCCACCCGACCACCGGGCCTACCACGAGGTGTCGGTCGGCGTGATGGAGGTGCTGTCGGACGTCACGGCGCTCGTGGAGCAGGTGAGCGTCGACGAGGCGTTCCTCGACGTCTCCGGCGCGCGGCGCCGGCTCGGCCCGCCGACGCAGATCGCCGCAGCCGTGCGCGAGACCGTGCACCGGCGTTACGGGATCACGTGCTCGGTCGGCATCGCGGCGACCAAGTTCGTCGCCAAGCTCGCGTCGGGGCACGCCAAGCCCGACGGCGTCCTGCTCGTCCCCAAGGCCGCGACCGTCGCCTTCCTGCGCGAGCTCCCCGTCGGTGCGCTCTGGGGCGTCGGCGAGCGCACCGAGTCGGCGCTCGCGCGGTGGGGGATCACGACGGTCGCGGAGCTCGCGGACTGCGACGTCGCGACGGTGCAGCGGGCGATCGGCAAGGTCGCCGGGGCACACCTGCACGACCTCGCGTGGGGCCGGGACCCGAGGCCGGTCCAGCCGGGACGCGAGGAGAAGTCGATCGGCTCGGAGGAGACGTTCGTCACGGACGAGCACGATCTCGGGGTCGTCCAGGCGAAGGCGTTGGACCTCTCCGACAGGTGTGCGCGTCGCCTGCGGCAGCGCGGGCTGGTCGGGCGGACGGTGACCGTGAAGGTCCGCACGTCGGACTTCCGTACGCTCACACGCTCGCGCACGCTCGCGACCCCCACGGACGTCGGACGCGAGATCTACCTCGCCGCGCGCACGCTCCTGGCGGGCGTGGACCTGCGGGGACTGCCCGTACGGCTGGTGGGTGTGCGGGTCGACTCGCTGTCCGCGGTCGCCGAGGCGGCGCTTCAGCCGACGCTCGACGACGTCGCCGGGGAGGGCCCAGGTCCGGCGCAGGCGCGGCGGGAGGCCGAGCGCGCGATGGACGAGGTGCGGGACCGGTTCGGGACGCTCGCGATCCGCTCCGGGGCGGCTCTCGACGCGCCGTCCACCGACCGCTCGACTACCACCTTCCAGGTGGCGGATCTATCCTGAACCCGACACGTTCGTCGACACAGACCATCGGGGGTCGGGATGCCTCTCTCTGAGTACGAGCAGCGCGTCCTGGAGCAGATGGAGCGCCAGCTCGCGTCCGACGACCCACGCCTGGCGAACACGCTCACCCAGCGCGGTCGGCGGGCCGTGGGGCGCTACGTCGTGGCCGGGATCGGTGCGGCCCTCGGGCTCCTGCTGCTCGTCATCGGCGCTGCCGGGAGCCTGCCCCTCCTCGGCGTGCTCGGCTTCATCGTCATGTTCGCGGCGGTCGCGTACGCGTTCGCGCGCCCGCACCGCGCCTCGGGGCCCACCGGGGTCGTCGCCGACGACGGCTCCGTGCGCAAGGCGTCGGGACACAAGCAGTCGCAGGGGCGCCGGCCCAAGGGGCAGGGCTTCATGGCACGCATGGAGGACCGCTGGGACCGCCGCCGCGGCGAGCACGGCGGCCTCTGAACCCGGCGCACCTCCTTCCCGCACTCTTCACGGCCCTCGGGACGTCTGGGAGTCGGCGGACCGACGGGCATGAGCGCCCGCCCCCGGTGACCCGGAGGCGGGCGCTCCGCAGTGTCAGCGGACGCGCGGTGTCAGTCGCCCCAACCGGTGTGCGCCTCGGCGCGCTCGGCCGGTCGCTGTGCCGCGCGCGAGTGCCGCACGCGTCGCCGGAGTAGCCAGGCGGCACCGGGGAGGGAGCGCACGGTGTGCGCGACCGCGCCGGAGCGGGTCACGCCGGCCGCACGCACACCGGCCAGGACCCGCTCGACGTCCCCGGCCGCAGCACCGGGGGTCGCCACCGGCGGCTGGGGGGCGTAGCGCGAGAGCTCGAGCGCGTGCGCGAGCTCATGGAGCGCCGCGAGCGCGTCGTCGCCGAGCGGCTGCCCGGCGAGCGCGGAGACCTGGCGCTGCACGGACGCCACGGCGGAGCGCGGTGTGGTCGCGGCGGACCAGCGGACCCCGAACCGTCCGAGCGAGCGTCGCAGCCGCGCCCAGGCCTGCTCGGGGGTGAGGTCGGCGAGCACGCGCGCGCGTCGCCGGGTGATGAGCGTGACGACCAGCGCGGCGAGCGCGAGGACGACGGCGACGGTCACGGCGACGGGGACCCAGGTGTCGTCCTGCGTGGCGCTCCCGGTGCGCGGTGCGGCGGTGGCCTGGCCGGTCGCGGCGGGACCGGGCTGGGCGGTGGGCAGCGCCTCCTGCGTGGGACGGGCGCCGCCACCCGCGTTGAGGAGCGGGTCGCTCCACGGCGGCGGCGCGCCGGTCTGGATGGCGGGCGTCGGCTCGAACCGCACCCAGCCGTGGCCCTCGAAGTACAGCTCGGGCCACGCGTGCGACTGCTGACCGGTGATGACGTAGGTGCCGTCGTCGGAGGAGCCGGGCAGGAACCCGACGCCGACGCGCGCGGGGATGCCGATCGAGCGGGCCATCACGGTCATCGCGGTCGCGAACTGCACGCAGTAACCCTGACGGGACTCCAGGAAGTCCCAGACGGCGTCGTCGGTCCGGGCGGGGGCGACGCGGGTGTCGTACGTGAAGTTCGCCGCGGAGCGCAGGTACGACTGCAGGGCCATCGCGGACTCGTAGGGCGTGTCGGCCTCGCGGGTCAGCTCGACGGCGAGGTCGCGGATGTCCCCGGCGTGGGAGCTCGTGGGCACCTCGAGAGCGCGTGGGTCGCCCGGGTCGCCCACGCGGGCGTCGGCGAGGTCGTCGGCGGTGAGGGACGGGATCTCGACGACCATGGAGAACTGCTGGCCCTCGTACGTGTCGCCCGACCCGTCGACCTGGTCGCGCACGGGGTCGTACGTCCAGTCACCGTCGATCATGAGCGTCCGCGGGAAGACCGGGATGGGCAGCTGGTCGTCCTCGAGCGCGCCGACCTCCACATCGACGACGGCGAGGGTCCCGCGCTCGGCGTCCGGCTCGGTGCCGAGGCGGTCCGGGTCGGGGGAGAGCAGGCCGGGCAGCGCCCCGATCTCGAGCGACCGGCCGGAGTCGGAGTCGGCGTGCCACGAGCGTCCGTCGAAGGACAGGAGCGTCATGGCGCGCAGCGGGCCGACGGAGTTCGCGTTGACGGCGGGCGCGGCGGTGGTGCTCGGCGTGGGGGCGGGTGCGTCGTCGTCCTGGCCCGGCGCGTGGACCTGGTAGAGCAGCACGGCCCGGTCGGTGCGTCCGCCGAGGCTCGCGCGCACGTCGAGGTCGGCCGCGAGGTCGACGGGGCCGCCCGCGCCGGAGCCGAACTGCGGCAGCCCCCACGCCGACCAGCCGGGCAGGGCGGCGAGCACGGGGCCTGCGACGAGCGCGACGGCGACGACCGCGACCGCGGAGGCGGTCGCCCGCCCCGCGCGCCGGGCGTTGTCGGCGCGGGTCTGCTGGGGCGCGACGCTCAGGGCGAGCAGGAGCAGGTAGACCAGGCCGGTCCAGAGGATCGCGGAGCCGCGGCCGGGGAACTCGAGCACGATCGTCGGGGTCCACATCGCGGCGAACGCGACGCCGGCGAGCGCGGGCATCGCGAGGCCGACGGCGAGCAGGTCGGCCGCGAGGAACACGAGCAGCGCGCCGACCGCGAGCAGCAGCTCGAGCGGTCGCACGACGTCGACGGGGACGACCGCGACCTCGACGAGGTGCACACCCTGCGACCACAGGGCGCTGGTGCGCTCCCACGACGAGAGGTCGGGCACGAGCTGCAGGCGTCCGGGCGGTGCCCCGTAGCGCAGCAGCACGGCGACGGTGGCGACGACGAGCCCGACCACGGTCGGGACCCACACGGTGCGGGTCACGGACCGCACGACGGCGACCGCTGCGGCGGTGACGAGCAGGAGCAGGACGACGGGCCCGCGCCACGGCACGGTGCCGAGCAGGTTGGTGAGCGCGTGCAGGGACGCGATCGTCCCGAGCACGCACAGGGCGGTGGTGGCGACGGCGCGCCACCCGCGCGGCGGGGTCGTGTGCAGGGGGCTCATCGCGCGCTCCCGAGCAGTCGCAGCCAGCAGTCGGGCAGGGGTTCGCCGGGGGCGGCCTCGCACGCGCGCCACCCGGCGCGCTGCAGCGCGTCGACGGTCGCTCGCGCGTCGCGCTGCCCGCCGGTCTGTTGCGGGTCGCTGCGCACGACGGCCCAGCCCTGCGCCGTGTCCGCGACGTGCGCGAGGGCGCTGCGGGCGCCGGCGCCGAGCGGCCCGAGCACGCCGAGGACGATCTCGCCCCCGGCCTCGGTGCTCTCGAGCAGGTGCGCCCCCGCGACGAGCCGCGCCTGAGCCTCGTTGGAGGTGCGCGGCGCCTCGAGGTCGACCGTGCGGTCGAGCAGCGCGGCGCGCGCGCCGTCGTGCCGCGTGTGCAGGAACGGCACGCCGGTCGTGGTGCTGTGCGCGCCGACGCCGTCGAGGAGGCGCACGGGGTGGCCCGCGTCGAGCATCGCGAGCGCGATGGACGCCGCGAGCGAGATCGTCCACTCGAGGTGCGTGCCGCGGTACGGCAGGTCGAGCAGGACGGACACGGGGCGCATCCCGGCGCGCTCGTCGGACCGCACGAGCAGCTCGCCGCGGCGCGCGCTGCTGCGCCAGTGCACGCGGCGCAGGTCGTCGCCCTCGCGGTAGTCGCGCAGGGACGCGTCGTCGGTCGACGGGGAGCGGGCGCCGAGCGCGACGCGGTCGGGCTCGCCGACGAGCACGTCGGTCGGCGCCGGCAGCGGGACGACCGTCGGCCACACGGTGACCTCGGCCTGCTCGCCGAGCGTGGTGGTGCTCGCGGGGGTGCCGAACAGGTCGGTCCTGGTCACGACGAGCGGTCCGAGCGGCCACCGTCCGCGGCGTGCCGTCTGCACGCCGTAGGACACGACGACCGAGCCGGGGGAGCGGTGCACCCGGGCGCGCAGCGGGCGTCCCGCGGACAGCTCGGTGGCGGCCTGCTCGGCGAACTTCAGCCCCGCCAGCCGGGCGCGTCCCGACGGGTCCGAGGAGGTGATGTGGACCTCGACGCCGACGCGCTCGCCCGCGTGCACCGGGTTGGGCGTCACCACGCGCCGCACGCCCAGGGGGCGCCGCGTGCCGCCCGCGTCGAGCCAGGCGACGAGCCCGGCGGCCGCCGCGACGACGACGAGCGCGACCGCGCCGATGCGGACGAGGTCGCGCGACCCGGCGCCGATCCCGAGCAGGACGAGGACCAGACCGGTCGCGCCGAGCGCCCAGCCGCGCAGCGTGGGCTGCAGCCGCATGTCAGACCGCGCGCCGCGCGCCCACGCCCGCGACGTCGGCGGTCGGCACCGCGACGCGCGCGACGAGGCCCTCGACGATCGACTCGGTCGACCGTCCGGACAGCCGGGACTCGGTGCTGGGCAGGAGCCGGTGGGCGAGCACGGACGGCGCGAGCTGCTGCACGTCGTCGGGGAGCACGTGGTCACGGCCGTCGATCGCCGCGAGCCCCTTGGCGGCGCGCAGGAGCTGGATCGCGGCGCGCGGCGACGCGCCGAGGCGGAGCCCGGGCTCCTCGCGCGTGGCGCCGACGAGGTCGACGACGTACCGCTTGACGGCGGCCGACGCGTACAGCCGACGCGTGACGTCGACGAGCCGGGCGACGTGCTCCGCGTCGGTGACGGGCTTGAGGCCGGCGAGCGGGTCGGACGCCTCCTGCTGGTCGAGCATGGCGAGCTCGGCCTCGACGCTCGGGTACCCGACCGTGAGGCGCGCCATGAACCGGTCGCGCTGCGCCTCGGGGAGCGGGTAGGTCCCCTCCATCTCGACGGGGTTCTGCGTCGCGACGACGAAGAAGGGCCGCGGCAGGCGGTAGGTGCGGCCGTCGACGGTGGCCTGGCCCTCCTGCATGCACTCGAGCAGCGCGGACTGCGTCTTGGGCGATGCGCGGTTGATCTCGTCGCCGATGACGACGTGCGCGAAGACCGGGCCGGGCCGGAACTCGAACTCGTTGGTCTGCGCCCGGAAGATGTTGACGCCCGTGAGGTCGCTCGGCATGAGGTCGGGCGTGAACTGGATGCGTCCGACGGTGCAGTCGATCGTCCGGGCCAGGGCCTTGGCGAGCGTGGTCTTGCCCACCCCGGGCACGTCCTCGAGGAGCAGGTGCCCCTCGGCCAGCAGCACGGCGAGCGTGGTGCGGACGAGCTCGGGCCGTCCCGTCACGACGTGCTCGATGGCGGAACGCATCCGGTCGGTCGTCCCGACGAGGTCGGTGAGCTCGTCGGACGAGGGAACGGACTGCAGCATGGGCGCCTCCTTGCGGTCGGGTCCGAGCCTACGGTGCGGCTCGCCGGTCGCGGGACGACTCGGGCGGACTTCCACCCGGGGGTGGGTCCCCACTTCCCTCCACGTGCGCACCCCGACACGCAGCCGGGGCCCGGGACATACCCGGACAGAGTGGGACGAGGCGGTCCTGACGGCAGGCCAGGGGTGCACGTGCCCGGCGAAACAGGACGCGTGTCGGAAATCTTCCTCCACTCCTCACCACCCGTGCTGACCTGCGCAAACGCTGCGCCGCGAGGGTGAAACCGCCGATTTTCGACGTGCTTGTGGAGGGAAGTGGAGTACCGTGGAGGCACGTGGTGAGGCGGGGAGCGGGTCCCCTCCGGGCGGTTCCCCCGCCGCCGCGTCGACTGCTCGGAGGGAGGCGTGGTGTCGCATGAGACGGTCGGCGTCCTCGGCTCCGGCATGCCTTTCCTGGGCACCTACACGCCGCGTCTCGACGACAAGGGGCGGCTCATCCTCCCGGCCAAGTTCCGGCCCCAGCTCGCACAGGGTCTGGTCATGACGCGGGGTCAGGAGCGGTGCCTGTTCCTGCTGCCGCTCGACGAGTTCCGCCGCTACCACGACCAGCTCCGGCAGGCGCCCGTGACGAGCAAGCAGGCCCGCGACTACCTGCGCGTGTTCCTGTCCGGCGCGAACGACGAGCTGCCCGACAAGCAGGGGCGCGTGTCGATCCCGCCGATGCTCCGCCAGTACGCGGGCCTCGACCGCGACGTCGCCGTGATCGGCGCCGGGACGCGCGTCGAGATCTGGGACCTGCAGGCCTGGGAGACCTACCTCGCCGAGCAGGAGGCCGGCTACGCCGACGCGACCGAGGAGGTCTTCCCGCAAGGGCGGTGGTGACCCACCGGTCCCGCACGTGCCCGGCTCCCGCCCGACGAGATCTCCTCCCGACCGCTCTGCCGCACTTCCCCGCGGCAGAGGGCCGGTGGGGGATCTGGTCGGACGGCGGAGGGGCCGCCCGACCATCACCCACCCACAACCACGACCCGCACCCGCACCCGCACCCGCGACCGACGAGAGGAGGAGCACGTGGACACCCCGACGAACCCCGACGCACGCGGCGCGGCCGAGCGGCACGTGCCCGTCCTGCTCGAGCGGTGCCTGGAGCTGCTCGCCCCCGCGCTCGAGGTCGAGGGCGCGGTCATGGTCGACTCCACGCTCGGCATGGGCGGGCACACCGAGGGCGTGCTGCGCCGGTTCCCGCACGTGCGGGTCGTCGGCCTCGACCGGGACCCGCAGGCGATCGCGCTCGCGAGCGAGCGGCTCGCGCCGTTCGGCGACCGGTTCACGGGCGTGCACGCGGTGTACGACGAGATCCGCGACGTGCTCGCGGACCTGTCGATCCCCGCGGTGCAGGGCGTGCTCATGGACCTCGGCGTCTCGTCGCTGCAGCTGGACGAGGTCGAGCGCGGCTTCTCCTACGCCCAGGACGCGCCGCTCGACATGCGCATGGACGCCACGACCGGCCCGACCGCCGCGGACGTCCTCAACACGTACGAAGAGCGCGACCTGGCGCGCGTGCTGCGCACGTACGGCGAGGAGCGGTTCGCCCCGCGGATCGCCCGGGCGATCGTGCGGGCACGCGCGACGGCACCGCTCGCACGCACGGGCGAGCTCGTCGACCTCGTGCGCGCCGCGATCCCCGCGGCGGCCCGCGCGACCGGCGGCCACCCGGCCAAGCGCACGTTCCAGGCGCTGCGCATCGAGGTCAACCACGAGCTCGACGCGCTGGCGCGGGCGCTGCCCGAGTCGGTCGAGGCCCTCGCGGTCGGCGGCCGGATCGTCGTCGAGGCGTACCAGTCGCTCGAGGACCGGATGGTGAAGCAGGCGTTCGCGCTCGGCGCGAGCGTGAGCGCGCCACCCGACCTGCCGGTGGTCCCGGACACGCACCAGCCGTACCTGCGGCTGGTGACCCGCGGAGCGGAGGAGGCCGACGAGGCCGAGCTCGCCCGCAACCCCCGTTCGCAGTCGGTGCGGCTGCGCGCGGCAGAACGTCTTCGCACCACACCGGACCACCTGCGTCCCGCACCGAGGAGGGCAGCATGAGCGCCAGCAGCGCAGCACGCGCGTACCCCGCTCCGGCCCGCCCGTACGGCGCCACCGCCGCGCCGGCCCCCGCACGTCAGCCGGCGGCGCCGCGCCTGCGGCTCGTGCGCGCGCCGTCGCACGCCCGCACGCGGGTGCCGTTCGTGCTCGTGTGCATGGGCGTCCTCGCCGCGGCGCTGCTCGGTGCGCTGCTGCTCAACACGCAGATGGCGAAGAACTCGTACGAGAAGTACGACCTGGGGATCGAGCTGGGTCGCCTCGACCAGGACGCCAAGGACCTGTCCGCGGCGCTCGACGCGAAGGGCTCGCCGGCCGAGCTCGCGAAGTCGGCGGGCGCGCTCGGGATGGTCCCGTCGGAGGGCACGGGCTGGATCCGGCTCTCCGACGGCACGGTGCAGGGCGCCGCCGGCGGGCGCTGATGACGGACGTCTCCGCGCGGCCGGGTTCCCGTACCCCGCGTGGCGGTCCGGGCGCCCGGACCGCCAGCAGGCACAGTGGCTCCGTGAGCTCCACGACGGCGCGTCGGCCGCCCGCCGGGCGTCAGCCCACGCGCGAGACGGTCGAGACCGTCCGCGCGGGGGCGCGTCCGGGTGCCGCCGCGCCGCGGGGGAGGGGGGCGACGAGCCCCCCGATCGTGGTCCCGCGGCCGCCGCGGCCCGGACGCGCGGGGCGGCGGGCCCGCCTCGTCGTGCTCGCCGTCGCGGTCGTCCTGGTCGTCGCCGTGTTCGCCGGACGGCTGGTGTACGTGCAGGCGGTCCGCGGGCCGTCCGTCGCCCAGCAGGCGCGCGACGAGCGCCTGTCGACCATCTCGATCATCGGCGCACGGGGGCAGATCACGGACCGGGACGGCGTCGCGCTCGCGACGTCCGTGGAGCGGTACGACATCTCGGTGAACCAGCGCCTGGTGGGCGAGTACCGCGGCAAGGGTGCGCCCGACGACCCGGACGGCGCGCTGGGCGTCGCGAAGCGGCTCGCGCCGCTGCTCGGGGCGGACGCCGCGGTGCTGGGGGGCGAGCTCGTCGGCACGCGGAGCTTCAAGTACCTCCAGAAGGGCGTGCTCCCGCAGGTGGCGCGCGAGATCTTCGCGATGCGGCTGCCGGGCATCAACGTGGACAAGGTCGCGGACCGCGTGTACCCCAACGGTCCGCTCGCGGGGAACATCATCGGCTTCGTGAACTCCAACGGGCAGGGGCTGGAGGGGCTCGAGGCGTCGCTCGACGACCGTCTCAAGGGGACGCCGGGGACCGAGGTGTTCGAGCGCGGCGCCAAGGGCCAGCAGGTCCCCGGCGGGTACTTCGAGGGCACTCCGGCCACGCAGGGAGACTCCGCGACCCTCACGATCGACTCCGACATCCAGTGGAAGGCGGAGAGCCTGCTCAACGAGCAGGTCGCCGCGACCGGCTCGGACTCCGGCACGATCGTCGTGATGGACGTGCGCACGGGCGAGGTGCTCGCGCTCGCCGACTCCGGCTCGCGGGACCCGAACAAGCCGGGCGACTCGGCGGGCGGCTCGCTCGCACCGTCCGTCTCCAACGTGTTCGAGCCGGGCTCGACGGGCAAGGTCATCACGATGGCGGCGGTGCTCGAGGAGGGTCTCGTCACGCCGACGGACCGGTGGACCGTGCCGTACAAGCTGACGGTCGAGAACGGCCAGACGTTCAAGGACTCGCACGAGCACGAGACGCAGCACCTGACGACCGCGGGCGTGCTCGCCGAGTCCTCCAACACCGGCACGGTGCAGATCGGCTCCAAGCTGACCGTCGACCAGCGCTACCGGTGGCTGGAGCGGTTCGGGTTCGGCTCCCGGACGGGCATCGACCTGGCGGGGGAGTCCGCGGGCCTGTTCGGCGACCGCAACAACGCGCGCACGCCGTACGTGGTGCTCTTCGGGCAGGGCGTCTCGGTGAACGCGATCCAGGCGACGCAGGTGCTGGCGACCGTCGCGAACGACGGGGTCCGGGTGCAGCCGCACGTCGTCAGGGGCTGGACCGCGCCCGACGGGACGTTCACCGCGTCCAAGAAGGCGGCCCGCACGCGCATCATCTCCCAGGAGACCGCGGCGACGGTGATGACGATGCTCGAGTCGGTCGTCGACGAGGGGACCGGCTCGACGGCGTCGATCCCGGGCTACCGCGTGGCCGGGAAGACCGGCACGGCGCAGAACTGGATCAACGGCGGCAAGCAGGGCATCACGGCGTCGTTCATCGGGGTCGTCCCCGCGGACGAGCCGCGGCTCGCGATCAGCGTGATCCTGCACAACCCGCGGACCTCGGAGTACGGCAGCGTCGTCGCGGCGCCGGTGTTCAGCAAGATCGGTGCGTACGCGCTGAGCGAGCTGGGCGTCCCGCCCTCGGGGACCAAGGCCACGCTGTTCCCCACGACGTGGTGAGCCCGGCCACGGCGGTGGCCGGCGGCGCGTCGGGGGACGGTGTCCACGGTAGATTCCTCCCCATGACCTCGACGGCACGGATGCGACCCACGCGTCCCGCCGACCTCCCCCTCGCTGCTCTGGTGGACGCGTTCTCGCTGGTCAGCGTCGGGGCGGACATCGCGGGCACCACGGTCCACGGCGTGACCATGGCGTCCGACGACGTCGGCACCGGTGAGCTGTTCGTGGCCGTGGCGGGCGCACGCGTGCACGGGGCGCGGTTCGCGGCGCAGGCCGTCGACGCCGGGGCCGTGGCGGTCGTCACCGACGCCGCGGGCGTGGCCGAGCTGGGGGACCTCGCGCAGTGGGTCCCCGTCCTGCTCGCCGACGACCCGCGCGCGCTCGCCGGACCGCTCGCCGCGTACGTCGCGGGGGACCCCGCGCAGCACCTGCGCACGGTGGGCGTGACGGGTACCAACGGCAAGACGACCACGACCTACTTCGTCGACGCGGCCCTGCGGGCGGTCCACCCCACCACGGCCGTGCTCGGTACGGTCGAGCTGCGCATCGGGTCGCAGGCGATCGAGAGCCCGCGCACCACGGTCGAGGCCCCCGTGCTGCAGCACGTCCTGGCGCTCGCCGTCGAGCGCGGCGCGACCGCCGTCGCGATGGAGGTCTCGTCGCACGCGCTCGCGCTGCACCGCGTCGCGGGCACGACGTTCGACGTCGTCGGCTTCACGAACCTGCAGCGCGACCACCTCGACTTCCACGGGGACATGGAGGGCTACTTCCGCGACAAGGCGCGGCTGTTCGAGCCGGGTCAGGCGCGTCGCGGCGTCGTCGTGGTCGACGACGAGTGGGGCCGGCGGCTCGTGCGCGAGGCGCGGATCCCGGTGGAGTCCCTCGCCACGCACGTGGGCGACCCCGCTGCGGCGGAGGCGGACTGGGCGGTCGTGTCGGCCGACGTCGGGCTCGACGGCGTGGGCTCGACGTTCACGCTGCGCGGCCCGGACGGCACCGAGCACGTGGCCGCGAGCCCGCTGCCGGGCCTCGTCAACGTGTCCAACGCCGCGCTCGCGATCGTGCTCGCCCACGCGGCGGGCGTCGACCTGGCGACGGCGGTCGACGCGGTCGGCGGCGCGCACGCCGTGCCCGGCCGGATGGAGCGCGTCATCGAGCGCGCCCCCGGCCGCCCCCTGGGCATCGTCGACTACGCGCACACGCCCGACGCGCTCGTCCTCGCGCTCGAGGCCGTGCGGCCGATCACGCCCGGCCGCCTCGTCATCGTGTTCGGCTCCGACGGCGACCGGGACCGCGGCAAGCGCCCGATCATGGGCGAGATCGCCGCCCGGCTCGCCGACGTCCTCGTCGTGACCGACGAGAACCCTCGCTCGGAGGACCCGGGCGAGATCCGCGCCGCCATCCTGGCCGGCGTGCGTCAGGTGCGGCCCGACCTGGCGGACGTGCACGAGGTGTCCCCACGCGCCCAGGCGCTGCGCCTCGGCGTCGCGCTCGCGGGCGAGGGGGACACCGTGATCGTCACGGGCAAGGGCCACGAACCGACCCAGGAGATCGCCGGAGTGTTCCACCGGTACAACGACCGAGACGTCTACCTGCAGGCCGTCGCCGACGGCCTGGCGGACGCACCGCCGCTGCCCGCCGCGGGCGGTGCCGCGTGATCGCGCTGACCGCCGCGCAGATCGCGGAGGCGACCGGCGGGACGTTGCACGGCGTCGCGCACGCGCAGGTGGTGGCGGGCGCCGTCGTCACGGACTCGCGCGACGTCGAGCCGGGCGGGCTGTTCGTCGCGCTGCCCGGGGAGCACGTGGACGGTCACGACTTCGCGGCCGCGGCCGTGGCGGCGGGCGCCGCCGCGGTGCTGGCCGCGCGTCCCCTCACGGGTGAGGACGGCTCGGCGCTCCCGACGGTCGTCGTGCCCGACGTCGAGGTCGCGCTGGGCGACCTCGCGCGCGACGTGCTCGCGCAGCTGCGCGAGGCGGCGCTCGCGCCCGGCGGCTCCGGGCTGCGCGTCGTCGGCGTCACGGGCTCCGTCGGCAAGACGACGACGAAGGACCTGCTCGCGCAGCTGTGCGGCGCGGCCGGCCCGACGGTCGCACCGGTGCGCTCCTTCAACAACGAGATCGGGCTGCCGCTGACGGTGCTGCGCGCCGACGAGAGCACCCGCTTCCTGGTGCTCGAGATGGGCGCCTCCGGCCCGGGTCACCTCACGTACCTCACCCGCATCGCGCCGCCGGACGTCGCCGTGGTGCTCGTCGTCGGCCACGCGCACCTCGGCGGGTTCGGGGGCGGGATCGAGGACGTCGCACGGGCGAAGTCCGAGATCGTCCAGGGGCTCCTGCCCGAGGGTGTCGCGGTGCTCAACGCGGACGACCCGCGCGTCGTCGCGATGGCCGCGCTCGCACCCGGCGAGGTCGTGACGTTCGGCCAGTCCCAGGGTGCCTGGGTGCGCGCCACCGACGTGCGCGTCGACCGCGCGGGCCGTGCGCGGTTCACGCTCGTCGTCGGCGACGGGACGCCCGAGCGCGCGCAGGCGGACGTCGCGCTGCGGCTCGTGGGGGAGCACCACGTGCACAACGCGCTGGCGGCCGCGGCCGCGGCGCTCACCGCTGGTCTGACGCTCGACGAGGTCGCGACCGGGCTGTCCGGCGCGGACGCGCTGTCGCCGCACCGCATGCACGTCGTCGACCGCGCCGACGGCGTGACGGTCATCGACGACTCGTACAACGCCAACCCCGACTCGATGCGCGCCGCGCTCAAGGCGCTCGCGGTCGTCGCCGGCCGGGACCGGCGCTCCATCGCCGTGCTCGGCGAGATGCTCGAGCTCGGTGACGGCTCGCGCGAGGCGCACGACGCGATCGGCCGGCTCGCGGTGCGCCTCAACATCGGTCTGACGGTCGTGGTGGGCGAGGGCGCGCGGGCGATCCGCGACGGCGCCAACCACGAGGGCAGCTGGGGCGACGAGGTCGCGCTCGCGGACGACGTGGACGCCGCAGCGGCGTTCCTGGCCGACGAGCTGCGCGCGGGCGACGTCGTGCTCGTGAAGTCGTCGTACGGCGCGGGCCTGTGGCGGCTCGGTGACATCCTCACGGCCGACCCGGCCGACCCGGCCGACCCGGCCGCGACGGCCGGGACGGGCGAACCGGCGGGGGTGAGCGGCTCGTGAGGGCCGTCCTCATCTCGGGCGGCGTCGCGATGCTCGTCGCGCTGCTCGGGACGCCGCTGTTCATCCGGTTCCTCGTGCGCCGGCAGTACGGGCAGTTCATCCGCCAGGACGGACCGACCGCGCACTTCACCAAGCGCGGCACGCCGACCATGGGCGGCGTCGTCATCATCGGCGCGACGCTGCTCGGCTGGGCGGCCGCGCTGCTGCTCACCGGCACCAAGCCGTCGGTGTCCGAGATCCTCGTGCTGTTCCTCATGACGGGGCTCGGGCTCGTCGGCTTCCTCGACGACTTCATCAAGATCAGCCGGCAGCGCAGCCTCGGCCTCAAGGCCCGGTGGAAGATCGTCGGTCAGGGGCTCGTGGGGGTCGCGTTCGCCGTCGCGGCGCTGCAGTTCCCGAACGACCTGTTCCGCACGCCCGCCTCGACCAAGATCTCGTTCATCCGCGACACGGGCATCGACCTGGCGTTCGCGGGCGCGACGATCGGCCTGATCCTGTTCGTGATCTGGGCGAACTTCCTCATCACGGCGTGGTCCAACGCGGTGAACCTCACCGACGGTCTCGACGGTCTCGCCACGGGTGTCTCGCTCATCGTGTTCGGCGCGTACGTCGTCATCTGCGTGTGGCAGTTCAACCAGTCGTGCCAGATCCTCGGCTCCGCGGGACCGCGCTGCTACGAGACGCGCGACCCGCTCGCGCTCGCGGTCGTCGCCGCGGCGATCACCGGTGCGTGCTTCGGGTTCCTGTGGTGGAACGCGAGCCCCGCCAAGATCTTCATGGGCGACACGGGCTCCCTCGCGCTCGGCGGCGCGCTCGCGGGCCTGTCGATCCTCACGCGCACCGAGATCCTCGCGGCGGTCGTCGGCGGCCTGTTCGTGCTCGAGGTGCTGTCCGACGTCATCCAGATCGGGTTCTTCAAGATGACCGGGCGGCGCGTGTTCAAGATGGCGCCGCTGCACCACCACTTCGAGCTCGGCGGCTGGGGCGAGGTCACGATCGTGATCCGGTTCTGGATCATCGCCGGGCTGTTCGTCGCGCTCGGGGTCGGGATCTTCTACGGCGAGTGGGTGGCCGGCTAGGTGACGCAGGGACCTGACCAGGCGGGGCCCGACACCGCGGCGCGGCGCCCGCTCGACCTCGAGGGCGCTCGCGTCGTCGTCGCCGGCATGGGGGTGTCCGGGCGCGCGGCGGCGGAGGTGCTCGCGGCGCGCGGCGCGCGCGTCGTGCCGGTCGACGACGCGTCCGACGAGGCCGTCTCGAGCGCCGAGTACCTCGCGGGCGGTGGGCTCGCGCGTGCGGACCTCGTCGTGACCTCGCCCGGGCTCGCACCGCACCACCCGCTGCTCGCGGCCGCCGCCGCCCAGGGGACGCCGGTGTGGAGCGAGGTCGAGCTCGCGTGGCGGGTGCGTGTGCCCGGGCCGTCCGGCGCACCCGCACCGTGGCTCGCGCTCACGGGCACCAACGGCAAGACGACGACCGTGGGGATGCTCGAGTCGGTCCTGACGGCCGCGGGGCGCAACGCGCTCGCGGTCGGCAACGTCGGCACGCCGATCGTGCACGCGGTGACGGACCCGACGTTCGACGTGCTCGCGGTCGAGCTGTCGAGCTTCCAGCTGCACTACACGCACAGCATGTCCGCCCAGGCGGCCGCCGTCCTCAACGTCGCGGCCGACCACCTCGACTGGCACGGCTCGCTCGAGGCGTACGCGGCCGACAAGGCCCGTGTCTACGAGCGCGCGCAGCTCGCGTGCGTCTACAACGTCGCCGACCCGCGCACGGAGCAGATGGTGCGGGACGCGGACGTCGTCGACGGCGCGGTCGCCGTGGGGTTCACGCTCGGCACGCCCGCCGTGGGCCAGATCGGCCTCGTCGAGGACGTGCTCGTCGACCGCGGGTTCGCGCGGCTGCGGCACACGCACGCCGCCGAGCTCGGCACGCTCGACGACCTCGCGGCGCTCGCCGGACCCGACGCCACGGTGCCGCCGCACGTCGTCGCCGACGCGCTCGCGGCCGCGGCGCTCGCGCTCGCGCACGGCGTCGAGCCCGCGCACGTGCGCGAGGGACTGCGGGCGTTCGCCCCCGGCCACCACCGCATCGAGACGGTCGCCAGGCAGGCGCTCACGGTCGACGGCCGGTCCGTGGACGTCAGCTACGTCGACGACTCGAAGGCCACGAACGCGCACGCCGCGGCCGCGTCGCTCGGGGCGTTCCCGCCCGGGAGCGTCGTGTGGGTCGCGGGCGGGCTCGCCAAGGGCGCCCGGTTCGACGACCTCGTGCGCGCGCGTCGGGACCGCCTCGCGGGAGTCGTCCTCATCGGTGCGGACCGTGAGCCGCTGCGTGACGCGCTCGCCCGACACGCGCCCGAGGTCCCCGTGGTCGAGATCGTCCCCGGTGAGACTGGGGACGTGATGACCTCCGCCGTGGCCGCCGCGCGCACCCTCGTGCGTCCCGGGCCAGCGACCGGCACGACCGTGCTGCTCGCGCCCGCCTGCGCGTCCATGGACCAGTTCGCCTCGTACGCCGCGCGCGGTGACGCGTTCGCCGCGGCCGCACGTGCGGCGGTGGGCGAGGGAGGCGAGCGGACGGGCGGACGCGCGTGAGCGCCGTGCCGCAGGACGCCGCCGCCGAGACGGCGACCGCCCGCGCGCGCGGTTCGCTGCTCGGCCACTGGAACAGCGTCGTCACGAGCTACTACGTGCTCATCGGTGCGAGCGCGCTGCTGCTGGTGATCGGCCTGGTCATGGTCCTGTCGAGCTCGAGCGTCGAGTCCCTGGACAAGAACGGCAACGCGTACGCCGTGTTCCTCGACCAGGCGAAGTTCGCGCTCGTGGGGCTGCCGATCGCGATCGTGCTGTCGCGGTTGCCCGTGCGGTTCTTCAAGCGGATCGCGTGGCCGGCGCTGGGTGCCGCGGTCGCGTTCCAGTCGCTCGTGTTCCTCGGGCTGGGCACCGGCGCGGGCGGGAACACCAACTGGGTGCGACTGCCCGGCGGCATCACCGCCCAGCCGTCGGAGACGATCAAGCTCGCGCTCGCGCTCTGGCTCGGTGCCGTGCTCGCGCGCAAGCAGCCGTACCTCGAGCAGTGGAAGCACGTGTTCGTCCCGGCCGTCCCGGTCGCGGGGCTCGCGATCGGCGCGGTCCTGCTGGGGCACGACCTGGGTACCGCGCTCGTGCTGTGCGTCCTGGTCGCGGGCGCGATGTTCGTCGCGGGCGTGCCGCTGCGCATGTTCGCGGTGGCGGGCGCGCTCGCCGGGGCCGCCGTGGCGGCGCTCGTCCTGCTCAGCCCGAACCGCATGCAGCGCATCGGCAGCTGGCTCGGGGGCGACGAGTGCTCGGCGTCGGCCGACTGCTACCAGACGCTGCACGGCAGCTGGGGGTTGGCGAGCGGCGGGATCGGCGGGCTGGGGCTCGGGCAGAGCCGCGAGAAGTGGTCGTACCTGCCCGCGGCCCACAACGACTTCATCTTCGCGATCCTCGGCGAGGAGCTGGGCCTGGTGGGCACGCTCATCGTGCTCGGCCTGTTCGGCCTGCTGGCGTTCGCGATGATCCGCGTCATCAGCCGCCACCCCGACCCGTTCGTCAAGGTCGCCACCGGCGCGGTCCTCGCGTGGATCGTCGGCCAGGCGTTCGTCAACATCGCGGTCGTCATCGGCCTCGCGCCGGTGATCGGCGTACCGCTCCCGCTCGTGTCGGCGGGCGGCTCGGCGCTCATCATGACGCTCGCGGCGCTCGGCGTCGTCATCGCGTTCGCGCGCGACGAGCCCGGGGCGGCGGACGCGCTCGCGGCGCGCGCGGGCGCCGTGCGACGCTCGCTCGCGGTCGTCGGGCTCGGCCGGGGCCCCGCGCGCGCCGACCGGTCGCGCACGGCCGCATCTTCCACGACGTCGAGAGGTGGTGGACGTGCCTGACGCACGCCCCGTGTCCGTTCTCCTGGCGGGCGGCGGCACCGCCGGTCACGTCAACCCGCTGGTCGCGGTGGCCGACGAGCTGCGCCGCCGGCACCCCGGGGCGACCCTGACGGCGCTCGGCACCGCCGAGGGGCTCGAGGCGCGCCTCGTGCCCGCCGCGGGTCTGCCGCTCGCGGTGGTGCCGCGCGTGCCGCTGCCCCGGCGGCCGTCGCTCGACCTGCTCCGGCTGCCGGGACGGCTGCGCGCGGCGATCGCCGCGGCCGGACGCGCGATCGACGAGAACGACGCGCAGGTGGTGGTCGGGTTCGGCGGCTACGTCGCGACGCCCGCGTACCTCGCGGCCCGCAGGCGCGGCGTCCCCGTCGTGGTGCACGAGCAGAACGCGCGTCCGGGCCTCGCGAACCGGCTGGGCGCGCGGTGGGCCCGCGCGGTCGCGGTCACGTTCCCGGGCACGTCGCTGCCGGGCGCCGTGGTCACGGGGCTCCCGCTGCGCGCTCCCGTCGCGGCGCTGGTCGCCGACCGTGCGGCGGACGCGGCGGCCGCGCGGCGCAGCGCGGCGGGTGTGCTCGGGCTCGACCCGGACCTCCCGACGCTGCTGGTCACCGGCGGCTCGCTCGGTGCGGCGAGCATCAACGCGGCGGTCGCGTCCGCGGCCGGCGACCTGCTCGCGGCGGGCGTGCAGGTGCTGCACCTCACGGGCCGCGACAAGTCCGGGCCCGTCGTCGCGGCGCGGGACGCGCTCGCGCGGGAGGGTGGTCTCACGGCCGAGCAGGTCGCGCGGTACCACGTGCTCGAGTACCTCGACGAGATGCACCTGGCGCTCGCGTGCGCGGACGTGGTCCTCGCGCGCTCGGGTGCCGGGACGGTGTGCGAGGTGGCCGCGCTCGGCCTGCCCGCGGTGTACGTGCCGCTCCCGATCGGCAACGGCGAGCAGCGTCGCAACGCCGGCCCCGTGGTCGCGGCGGGCGGTGCGCTCCTCGTCGCCGACGACGAGCTGGACGCCGCGTGGATCACCGCGCACCTGCCCGCGCTGCTCGTCGGACCGGGGTCCGCGCCGGCGCGCCGGCGCATGGCCGCGGCGGCCGCGTCGGTCGGCGTGCCCGACGCCGCGGGCCGGGTGGTCGACCTCGTCGAGGCGCAGCTGGTCGACGGCGGTGCCGCGTGACCGCGCCCGAGCAGGCGGCGCCGGTCCCAGTCGGCGACCTCGGACGGGTCCACCTCGTGGGCGTCGGGGGTGCGGGGATGTCCGCGGTCGCGCTGCTGCTCGCCGCACGGGGGCTCGCCGTCAGCGGCTCGGACGCGGCCGACGGACCCGCCCTGCCCGGCCTGCGTGCCGCGGGCGTGGACGTGCACGTGGGCCACGACGCGGCGCTCGTCGCCGACGTCGACACGCTCGTCGTCTCCTCCGCCGTGCGCGAGACCAACCCCGAGCTGGCCGCCGCGCGCGCCGCGGGGCTGCGGGTCCTGCACCGCTCGCAGGCGCTCGCGTCCCTCATGGCGGACCGTGCCGGAGTCGCGGTCGCGGGCGCGCACGGCAAGACGACGACGTCGGCGATGGTCGCGACGGCTCTCCTCGCGGTCGGCGCGGACCCGTCGTTCGCGATCGGCGGGACCGTCCTGACCGAGGCGGGCCCGGTGGGCGGCGGGCACGACGGCGCCGGCGCGGCGTTCGTCGCGGAGGCCGACGAGTCCGACGGCTCGTTCCTCGCGTACGCGCCGCTCGTGTCGGTCGTGACCAACGTCGAGCCCGACCACCTCGACCACTACGGCACGCGCGAGGCGTTCGAGGACGCGTTCGTCGCGTTCGCCGCGCGGGTGCGCCCCGGCGGGCTGCTCGTCGCCTGCGCGGACGACGACGGCTCGCGCCGGCTCGTCGCTCGCGTGACCGACGACCTCGCGTCCCGGGGGGTCGACGTGCTGACCTACGGCCGGTCCGCCGACGCGGACGTGCGTGTCGGCGAGCTCGTCGCGCAGGAGGACGCACGCTGGACGTTCGACGTCACGCCGCGTGACGCGACGGGCGCGACCACGGTCATGCTCGCGGTGCCCGGCACGCACAACGCGCTGAACGCGGCCGCCGCGTGGGCCGTGCTCGTGCGCCTCGGCGTGCCCGGGCCCGACGCCGCGCACGCGCTCGGCGCGTTCCGGGGGACGGGGCGACGGTTCGAGGACCGGGGCACCGTCGGGGGCGTGCGCGTCGTCGACGACTACGCGCACCACCCCACCGAGGTCGCGGCGCTGCTGCGCACCGCGCGGGCCGTCGCCGGCACGGGCCGGGTGCTCGCGCTGTTCCAGCCGCACCTGTACTCACGGACGCGCACGTTCGCGACCGAGTTCGGGGCGGCGTTCGACCTCGCGGACCTCGTCGTCGTGACCGACGTCTACGCCTCGCGCGAGGACCCGGACCCGGACGTGTCGGGCGCGCTCGTCGTCGACCGGGTGCCGACGCCCGGCAAGGCGAGCTTCGTCCCGGACCGGCACGCCGCGGCGCGCGCGGTCGCGGACGCGGCACGTCCCGGTGACCTGCTGCTGACGGTCGGTGCGGGCGACGTCACGACGCTCGGCCCGGAGATCCTCGAGCACCTCGCCGCCAGGGAGCGGGACGCGTCATGAGCCCGTCCCGGCCGCCGCGGCCGCCCGTCCCGCGCCCGTCGCCGCGCCCGCGTCCGACGCCGCGGGTCGTGACATCGCGACCGGCCGACCCGGCGGCTCCGGACGGGGCGGTCCCGGCGTCCACGCCCGCGCGGACGGCTGCGCCGAAGCCCGCAGCACCGAAGCCCGCAGCACCGAAGCCCGCAGCACCCCAGCCCGCAGCACCCGAGACCGCAGCACCTGAGACCGCACCGAGCCCGGCCCGCACGCCGGCACGGTCCGTGAGCGCAGCGGCGGGCCGCGGGGGCCCGCCGAGCGTGGCCATCCGGGTCCCGCCGGTCGTGTCCACCACCTCGGCCGCCCGCTTCGAGGAACGGGCCCGCATGCGCCGCACGCTCGCCCGCCGGCAGGCGGTCGGGCTGGCGGGCGCGGTGGTCGTGCTCGGCGCGCTCGCGTGGGTGCTGTTCTTCTCGCCCGTGCTGGCGCTCGACGCGCGCGAGCTGACCATCGAGATCGAGGGCGCCAACTCGGTCGTCGCTGCCGACGAGGTGCGCGCGGTGGTGCAGGCCCGCGACGAGACGCCGTTGCCGCGGCTCGACACGGGGGCGATCCGCCAGGACGTCCTCGACGTCCCCGGGGTCCGGGACGTCGCGGTCTCGCGCGACTGGCCGCACGGCCTGACGATCACGATCGTCGCGCGGGAGCCGGTGGCCGCCGTGCCCGCCGACGGGCGCAAGGGGTTCACGCTGCTCGACGTGGCGGGCGTGCAGGTCGGGCACGTCGCCAAGGCGCCCGAGTCTCTGCCGGTGGTCGACGTGCCGGCGGGCGACGCGCGCACGCTCGGCGCGGTGCTGGACGTCGTCGAGCAGCTGCCGGCGCCGCTCGCGGCGCGCGTGGGCTCGGTCTCGGCGCAGACGCAGGACACGGTGTCGATGAAGCTGCGCGGTGGTCTGCGGGTCGACTGGGGGAGCTCGGCGCAGACGCCGCTGAAGGCGGCGGTGCTCACGACGCTGCTGGGGTCGGACGCGGTCGAGGGGGCGAAGGTCGTCGACGTCTCGGCACCCCGCATGCCCATCATCGAGTGACGGGTCGGACCGCGGTCGCGGGTGCCTGCGGACGCCCGTCCGCGACCCGCGCGAGCCCGACGCACGGATGTGCGCAACCCGCGGCGCGACACGCGCGCGCGGTCGTTGATCCGGCGGTGGCCGCGACCTAGCGTCACGCCCTGACAGGACACCTGACATAACTATAACCCTCAAGTAGAGGGTGAAGGTTTGAGCGGTCGTCGCCGCGGCGTGTCGCGGGGGCGGACGTCGGTGGAGCGGCTCGCCGCCCACGACACCACCGGGCCCGCGCCCGACAGGCTCGCACGATCGGCACGAAACGAGAGGCACCCACCGTGGCAGCTCCGCAGAACTACCTGGCGGTCATCAAGGTCGTCGGGATCGGCGGCGGCGGCGTGAACGCCGTGAACCGCATGATCGAGGTCGGCCTCAAGGGTGTCGAGTTCATCGCCGTCAACACCGACGCCCAGGCCCTGCTGATGTCGGACGCCGACGTCAAGCTCGACGTGGGCCGCGAGCTCACGCGCGGTCTCGGCGCCGGCGCCGACCCGGAGGTCGGCAAGAAGGCCGCCGAGGACCACGCGGAGGAGATCGAGGACGTCCTGCGCGGCGCCGACATGGTCTTCGTCACCGCGGGTGAGGGCGGCGGCACGGGCACCGGCGGTGCGCCGGTCGTGGCGCGCATCGCACGGTCGCTCGGCGCGCTGACGATCGGCGTCGTCACGCGCCCGTTCACGTTCGAGGGCCGCCGACGCTCCGTGCAGGCCGACGCGGGCATCGACGCCCTGCGCGCCGAGGTCGACACGCTCATCGTCATCCCGAACGACCGCCTGCTCCAGATCTCGGACCGTTCGGTGTCGGTGCTCGACGCGTTCCACTCGGCCGACCAGGTGCTGCTCTCCGGTGTGCAGGGCATCACCGACCTGATCACCACGCCGGGTCTCATCAACCTCGACTTCGCCGACGTGAAGTCGGTCATGCAGGGCGCGGGCTCGGCGCTCATGGGCATCGGGTATGCGCGCGGCGACGACCGCGCGGTGCAGGCCGCCGAGATGGCGATCAGCTCGCCGCTGCTCGAGGCCAGCATCGACGGTGCGCACGGCGTGCTGCTCTCGATCCAGGGCGGCTCGGACCTCGGCCTGTTCGAGATCAACGAGGCCGCACGCCTGGTCCAGGAGGCTGCCCACCCCGAGGCGAACATCATCTTCGGCGCGGTGATCGACGACGCGCTGGGCGACGAGGTGCGTGTGACCGTGATCGCGGCGGGCTTCGACGGGGGCTCGCCGGTCGTGCGGCGCGACTCCCGCGCGCTCGGCCAGGTCAGCGGCGCAGCACCGCGCCAGGTCCCGAACGTGCCCGCGCCGCGTCCCGAGGTCGTCGACGCGGCGCCCGCGTTCGCCCCCGCCCCGGCCGCGACCGCGCCGGTCCCCGCGGTGCCGGCGTTCCTCTCGACCGAGGCGGAGCCCCGCCCCGTGACGGGGGCGCTCGAGGTGCCGCGGATCTTCACGGAGGACGAGCCGCGGCGCGAGCGCGAGCGCGAGGAGCTCGACGTGCCGGACTTCCTCAAGTGACGTCCCGCTCGTGACCGACCGCGGCGGGGCCGAGATCCACCTCGACGAGGTCGATCTCGGCCCCGGCGTCGTCGCCGGGTTCACCGACCGCCGCGGTGGCGTGAGCCGGCCGCCGTTCGACGCGCTCGACCTGGGCGCGCACGTCGGCGACGACCCGCGGGCCGTGGCGGAGAACCGCCGTCGCCTCGCGGCGCGCCTCGGGTGCCGGGTCGCGTTCGTCGACCAGGTGCACGGCGCGGACGTCCTCGTAGTGGGGCCCGGCGATCTTCCCGACGACGTGCTCGAGCCCGTCGGGACGGCGGACGCGCTCGTGACGACGAGCCCGGGGCTGGCGCTCGCGGTGCTCGTGGCCGACTGCGTGCCCGTCCTGCTCGCGGACCCGGCCGCGCGCGTCGTCGCCGCGGCGCACGCCGGTCGTCGGGGGCTCGTCGACGGGGTGGTCACCGCGGCGCTGGACGCGCTCGTCGCGCGGGGCGGTGAGGTCGGGCGCGTGCGCGCCGCGATCGGGCCCGCCGTGGCCGGCGCCTCGTACGAGGTCCCGTCGGCGCTGCGCGACGAGGTCGTGGGCGTGGTCCCGGCCGCTGCGGCGACGACGTCCTGGGGGACGCCGGCGCTCGACCTGCCGGCGGGGGTCGAGGCGCAGCTGCGTGCGGCCGGCGTCCAGCGGGTGGTGCGGTCGTCGCGCGACACCCTGCGGGACGGCACGCTGTTCTCGTACCGCGCGAACGCGGCCGACGGGGGCAGGACGGGCCGGTTCGCCGGAGTGGTGCGACTTGTCTGACATGTCCGACATGGGACGACTGTGCGGATCCGCTCTTGACAGACGAGCACGAGAGCGTCATCAGAAACGGCGTGTCGCGAGATGAGCGATCCGGCGCACGTTGCTAGCGTGACCAGCGGAGAAGGACGGCCCACGGTCGTCGCGGTGACGGGCCGCGGCAGAGGTGGGACGACGAGCAGGTCCGGACGACGTCCGGGGGAGGAGCGGGGCCATGGCCGGAGCGCTGCGCAAGACGATGCTGTACCTCGGCCTGGCCGATGACGGCGCCGCGAACGGCGAGTACCCCGACGAGTTCGAGGGGGCGGACGTGCCGATGGAGCACGAGGAGCACGAGGCGCAGGTGACGCCGTTCCGGCCGACCCGCGTCGCCGCGGTCGAGCAGCCGCAGCCGGTGTCCGAGCTGCGGCGGATCACGACGATCCACCCGCGCTCGTACAACGACGCGCGCAAGATCGGTGAGGCGTTCCGTGAGGGGACGCCCGTGATCATGAACCTGACCGACATGGACGACGCGGACGCCAAGCGTCTGGTCGACTTCTCCGCGGGGCTGATCTTCGGCCTGCACGGCGCGATCGAGCGGGTCACCAACAAGGTGTTCCTCCTGTCGCCGGCGCACGTCGAGGTCTCGGGCGACTCCGCGGCCGGCGCCGCGAGCCGCGCGGGGTTCTACAACCAGAGCTGACGCGTGGCCCTCGTCCTGAACCTGCTGACGTTCGTCGTCTTCGTCTTCTTCCTGTTCCTGCTCGTCCGCCTCGTGCTGGACTGGGTGCTGTTCTTCGCGCGCCAGTGGCGACCCCACGGGGTCGCCCTGGTCGTCGCGGAGGCGACGTACACGGTGACGGACCCGCCGCTGCGCGCACTGCGCCGCGTGCTGCCTCCGATCACGCTGGGTCCGGTCCGTCTGGACCTCGCGTTCCTGGTGCTGTTCCTGCTGTGCAGCATCCTGCTGTCCGTGCTCCCGGCGCTCGCCGCGCGGTTCTAGAGACCGTGCACGCGCGTCCCTGACGTGATCCGTCCGCTACGGTGGCCGAGGTGGACGAGTCACTGCCGGCCACCAGCTCCACCTACCCCGCACGACCGATCGAGGTGACGACGATGGCACTGCTGACCGCAGACGACGTCCTGAACAAGAAGTTCCAGGCGACGAAGTTCCGCGAGGGTTACGACCAGGACGAGGTCGACGACTTCCTGGACGAGGTGGTCAACACCCTGCGTGACCTCCAGGGCGAGAACGAGGACCTCAAGACCAAGCTCGCGGCCGCCGAGCGGCGCATCGCCGAGCTGAGCCGTGCCGGTGCGCAGCAGGCCGTCGCCGCGCCCGTGCAGCCCCCCAAGCCCGAGCCGGTGCCCGAGCCCGTCGTCCAGGCGCCCGCGCCCGTCGCGGCCGCGCCGTCGCCCGTGCACTCGAGCGAGCCCGAGTCCGCGACCGGCATGCTCCAGCTCGCCCAGAAGCTCCACGACGACTACGTGCGCAGCGGCCAGGAGGAGTCCGAGCGGCTCATCGGCGAGGCCAAGACGCAGGCGAACCGCATCGTGCGGGAGGCCGAGGAGACGTCGCAGCGCACGCTCGGCCAGCTGGAGCAGGAGCGGTCCCTGCTCGAGCGCAAGATCGACGAGCTGCGGGTGTTCGAGCGGGACTACCGCACGCGCCTCAAGAGCTACCTCGAGAACCTGCTCGGCGACCTCGACAACCGCGGCAACGCGCTGCCGCCGCGCTCGTCCGCCGCGCAGCCGGTGGGCGAGGGTCACAACCTGTAAAGGGTCTTTCGCGCGGTCCGCGCGGGTCCCGCCGCGCGGACGGCCGACAGCCGGGGTACTGTCGGTCGTCTGCGCTGGTCAGCGCCATGGCACGCCGGGTTTTCACCCGGCGTGTCCTGTTGTGCCGACCCGTATGCACGTCTACAGTCACGTGACCTCACAGACAGGGGGCTGGCCAGTGGTGAACGACTCGCTCAGCAGCACCGTCGTCGTCCCTGACGACACCAAGGAGCTCTCGCGGCTCGCCAAGCTGTTCCCGGTCCGGGACGGCGAGAAGCCGTGGACCGCGCGTGAGGTCAAGGACGTCGCCGACGACCTCGTCTCCGACATCGACCGCCTGACGAGCGAGCTCGCCGTCGCGGACGCCGAGCTGTCCGACCTCCTGCGCAACTCGGGGGACGGCGCGGGGGACGACCAGGCCGACTCCGGCTCGTCGGCGCTCGAGCGCGAGCAGGAGCTCACGCTCGTCAACAACACGCGGGACATGCTCGCGCAGACGCAGCACGCGCTCCAGCGGATCAGCGCGGGCTCGTTCGCGACGTGCGAGTCGTGCGGCAAGGCGATCGGCAAGGCGCGCCTGCAGGCGTTCCCGCGCGCGACGCTGTGCGTCGAGTGCAAGCAGCGCGAGGAGCGGCGCTGACGCGTCGTCCGCCGGCCCGGCGCCCGTAGACTCCTGCGGTGCCTTCCACCCTCCCCGACGGGGACCTCCCGGACGAGTCCACCGCCGACACGGGCGTGGGGGTCGCCCCCGTGACGGACGAGTCCGGTGCCGAGCGCGTCGTCGAGCCCGTCTCGGCCCCTGAGCGGCGCCGTCGGCTCGTCGCGCTGCTCCTGGGTCTGGCGGTCGGCGTCCTCGTCGTCGACCAGCTCACGAAGGCGTGGGCGCTGAGCGTTCTCGACGCCGAGCGGCGTGACGTGCTCGGCTCGCTCCTGGGTCTGCAGCTCGTGTTCAACAAGGGCGCGGCGCTGTCGATCGCCGAGGGCATGACGTGGGTGCTGACGCTCGTCGCGGTCGCCGTCGTCGTCGTGATCGTGCGCGTGGCGCGTCGGATCGGCTCCACCGCCTGGGCGGTCGCGCTCGGGCTGCTGCTGGGCGGCGCGGTGGGCAACCTCGTCGACCGTCTGGCGCGCGAGCCGGGCTTCGCGCGCGGGCACGTCATCGACTTCATCGCGTACCTCGACTGGTTCGTGGGCAACGTCGCCGACATCGCGATCGTCGTCGCAGCGGGTCTGGTCGTGCTGCTCGTCGCCCGTGGCGTGCGCGTCGACGGCACACGCGAGTCCGACCACGACGCGCACCCGGGTGCCGCCGAGGACGCGGAGCGGGCCCGTGGCTGACGTCCGGAGCCTGCCGGTGCCCGACGGGCTCGCGGGCGAGCGGGTCGACGCCGGCCTGTCGCGGCTGCTCGGCGTGTCGCGCACGCGCGCCGCGGAGATCGCCGAGGCCGGTGGCGTGCAGCTCGACGGGCGCGCGGTCGGGAAGTCCGACCGGCTCGTGGCCGGTGCGTGGCTCGAGGTCGAGATCCCGTCGGCGGCGCCCGCCGTGGCCGAGGTCGTGCCCGAGCCCGTGCCGGGGATGGCGATCGTGCACGACGACGACGACGTGGTCGTCGTCGACAAGCCCGTGGGCGTCGCGGCCCACCCGTCGCCGGGCTGGACCGGACCCACGGTCGTCGGCGCGCTCGCCGCGGCGGGCTACCGGATCTCGACGTCGGGCGCGGCCGAGCGGCAGGGCGTCGTGCACCGTCTCGACGTCGGGACGAGCGGGCTCATGGTCGTGGCGAAGAGCGAGCACGCCTACACCGCGCTCAAGCGCGCGTTCAAGGAGCGCACGGTCGACAAGGTCTACCACGCGCTCGTGCAGGGCCACCCGGAGCCGACGTCGGGCACGATCGACGCGCCGATCGGCCGGCACCCGAGCCACGACTGGAAGTTCGCCGTGGTCGCGAGCGGCAAGCCGTCCGTCACGCACTACGAGCTGCTCGAGGCGTTCCCGGCGGCGTCGCTCGTCGAGGTGCACCTCGAGACGGGGCGTACGCACCAGATCCGCGTGCACTTCTCGGCGCTGCGCCACCCGTGCGTGGGCGACCTCACGTACGGCGCCGACCCCGCGCTCGCGCGCCGTGTCGGGCTCGAGCGGCAGTGGCTGCACGCGGTGCGGCTCGGCTTCGAGCACCCCGGCACCGGGCGGTGGCTCGAGGTCGAGAGCCGGTACCCGGACGACCTGCAGCACGCGCTCGACGTGATCTCCGCCGGGTATCGCTGACTCGCCCGGCGCGGGCGGCCGGGGTGTCCCCGGCGCGACCTAGACTCGGGCGCGTGGCAGCAGGAGCAGCAGTGCAGGACCCGTCCTTCGTGCACCTCCACGTGCACACCGAGTACTCGATGCTGGACGGTGCCGCGCGGCTGGGCCAGCTGTTCACCGAGGTCGAGCGGCTGGGGCAGAAGGCGATCGCGACGACCGACCACGGGTACCTGTTCGGCGCGTTCGACTTCTGGTCCAAGGCCACGGCGGCGGGCGTCAAGCCGATCATCGGCGTGGAGGCCTACGTCACGCCCGGTACCAGCCGGTTCGACCAGACGCGTGTGCGGTTCGGGCAGCAGGGGCAGGAGTCCGACGACGTCTCGGCGCGCGGCTCGTACACGCACATGACGCTGCTGGCCCGCAACAACGAGGGTCTGCACAACCTGTTCCGCGCGAGCTCGCTGGCCTCGCTCGAGGGCCAGATGGGCAAGTGGCCCCGCATGGACCGGGACCTGCTCCAGACGTACGGCAAGGGCCTGATCGCGACCACGGGCTGCCCGTCGGGGGAGGTCCAGACGCGCCTGCGTCTCGGGCAGTGGGACGAGGCCGTGCGTGCCGCGGGTGAGCTGCAGGACATCTTCGGCAAGGAGTACTTCTACGTCGAGCTCATGGACCACGGGCTCGACATCGAGCGCCGCGTGTTCAAGGACCTGCTGCGGCTCGCGGAGGCCATCGGGGCGCCTCTGCTCGCGACGAACGACCTGCACTACGTACGCGAGGAGGACGCCTCGTCACAGGAGGCGCTGCTCGCCATCAACTCGGGCTCGGCGCTGACGGAGCCCAGCTACGAGCAGGGCGGCAACCGGTTCGCGTTCGAGGGCACCGGCTACTACGTGAAGTCGGCGCAGGAGATGCGCCGCATCTGGGCGGAGCTGCCCGAGGCGTGCGACAACACGCTGCGGATCGCGGAGCAGTGCGAGGTGTCGTTCGACACCAAGGCGAACTACATGCCGCACTTCCCGGTGCCGGACGGCGAGGACGAGGTCAGCTGGTTCGTCAAGGAGGTCGAGCGCGGCCTGCACCGGCGCTACCCCGGCGGCGTGCCGGACGCGTCGCGCAAGCAGGCGGAGTACGAGACCGAGGTCATCCTCCAGATGGGCTTCCCGGGGTACTTCCTCGTGGTCGCGGACTTCATCAACTGGGCCAAGGAGCAGGGCATCCGCGTCGGGCCGGGCCGTGGCTCCGCGGCGGGGTCGATGGCCTCGTACTGCATGGGGATCACGGAGCTCGACCCGCTCGAGCACGGTCTGATCTTCGAACGCTTCCTCAACCCGGAGCGCGTCTCGATGCCCGACGTCGACGTCGACTTCGACGAGCGTCGGCGCGGTGAGGTGATCCGGTACGTCACGGAGAAGTACGGCGAGGACCGCGTCGCGCAGATCGTCACGTACGGCACCATCAAGGCCAAGCAGGCCCTCAAGGACTCGTCGCGCCTGCTGGGCTTCCCGTTCGCGATGGGGGAGAAGCTCACCAAGGCGATGCCGCCCGCGGTGATGGGCAAGGACATCAGCCTGGGCGGGATCTTCAACCCGGAGGACCCGCGCTTCGCGGAGGCCGAGGAGTTCCGCCAGCTGCACGCCGCGGACCCGGACGCGCAGCGCGTGGTCGAGCTCGCCAAGGGCATCGAGGGGCTGAAGCGCCAGTGGGGCGTGCACGCGGCGGGCGTCATCATGTCGAGTCACCCGCTGATCGACATCATCCCGATCATGCGCCGCCCGCAGGACGGCGCGATCATCACGCAGTTCGACTACCCGACGTCCGAGGGCCTCGGCCTGATCAAGATGGACTTCCTGGGGCTGCGCAACCTCACGATCCTCGACGACGCGCTCGAGAACATCGTGATGAACGGCAAGGACCCCGTCGAGATCGAGAAGGTCGCGCTCGACGACCCGGCGACGTACGAGCTGCTCGCCCGCGGCGACACCCTGGGGGTGTTCCAGCTCGACGGCGGTCCCATGCGCGCGCTGCTGCGCCAGATGCGGCCCGACAACTTCGAGGACATCTCGGCCGTCATCGCGCTGTACCGCCCCGGCCCGATGGGCATGAACTCGCACACGAACTACGCGCTGCGCAAGAACGGGCTGCAGCAGATCGAGCCGATCCACCCGGAGCTGGCCGAGCCGCTCGCGGAGGTCCTCGACGAGACGTACGGCCTGATCGTCTACCAGGAGCAGGTGCAGAAGGCCGCGCAGATCCTCGCGGGCTACTCGCTGGGTCAGGCCGACCTGCTGCGCCGCGCGATGGGCAAGAAGAAGAAGGAGATCCTCGACAAGGAGTTCGTGCCCTTCCACCAGGGCATGTCCGAGCGCGGCTACTCCGACGCGGCGATCCAGGCGGTGTGGGACACGCTCGTCCCGTTCGCGGGGTACGCGTTCAACAAGGCGCACTCCGCCGGGTACGGCCTGGTGTCGTACTGGACGGCCTACCTCAAGGCGAACTACCCGACCGAGTACATGGCGGGTCTGCTCACGAGCGTGCGCGACGACAAGGACAAGTCGGCGCTGTACCTCGGTGAGTGCCGGCGCATGGGCATCACGGTCCTCCCGCCGGACGTCAACTCGTCGTCGGCGAACTTCACGGCCGTCGGCGTGGACATCCGGTTCGGGCTCACCGCGATCCGCAACGTCGGCGCGAACGTCGTCGACGCGATCGTGCGCACGCGTGAGGAGAAGGGCGCGTACACGTCCTTCCAGGACTTCCTCGACAAGGTGCCCGCGGTCGTGTGCAACAAGCGGACCATCGAGTCGCTCATCAAGGCGGGCGCGTTCGACTCGCTGGGCCACGCGCGCAAGGCGCTCCTGCTGGTGCACGAGCAGGCGGTCGACGCGGTCATCGGGGTCAAGCGCAAGGAGGCCGAGGGGCAGTTCGACCTGTTCGCCGACGTCTTCGGGGGCGACGACGAGGCGGGCTTCCAGGTCGCGATCCCGGACCTGCCGGACTGGGACAAGAAGCAGCGCCTCGCGTTCGAGCGGGAGATGCTCGGCCTGTACGTGTCCGACCACCCGCTGTCCGGGCTCGAGCACGTGCTCGCGCAGTCGGCGGACGTGTCGATCGCGACGCTCAACGCCGACGAGCAGCGGCCGGACGGCTCGACGGTCGTCGTGGCAGGGCTCATCACGAGCCTGCAGCGCAAGATGTCGAAGCAGGGCAACGCGTGGGCGGCCGTCACGATCGAGGACATGGAGGGCTCGGTCGAGGTCATGTTCTTCGGCGAGACCTACGTGGCGTACTCCACGGTCCTCGCGGAGGACGCGGTCGTCGTCATCAAGGGCCGCGTGCGGCGGCGCGACGAGACCATGCAGCTGCAGGCCATGGAGGTCACGCTCCCGGACATCGACGTCGCGGCCGACGCGCCGGTCGTCGTGACGCTGCCCGTGGCGCGCTGCACCCAGCCGGTCGTCGAGCGCCTCAAGGAGGTCCTGACGACGCACCCGGGGGTCACCGAGGTGCACCTGCGGCTCACGCAGCCGGGGCGCGCGACGGTCATGCGGCTGGACGACGGCCTGCGCGTGACGCGCAACCCGTCCCTGTTCGGCGACCTCAAGGCGTTGCTGGGCCCGGGCTGCCTCACGGGGTGACCCCCGGGGCGGGTGTTCCGGCTCAGAGCTCCACGGTCACGCGCTGCGGGCCCCCGGGGAGGTCGACCTCGACCTGGTCGCCGGGCCGCAGCTGGCGGCCGCGGCGCGTCTCCGGCTCGCCGTTGACCGTGACGGCGCCGTCGTCGAGCAGCGCGCGGGCGTGCCCGCCGGACTCGGCGAGGTTCACGAGCTTGAGGAACTGGCCGAGTCGGATCGGCTCGTCGGTGGTACCCACGTGCCCAGTGTGCGGCACGGCGCGGCGGGCGACTACATATCACCATTGCGTTATATAACGCGTCGTGCAAATATGGCGGGATGCACCCGATGGACGCGCTCGGCGACCCGGTCCGCCGCCGCCTGGTGGAGCTCGTCAGCACGGGCGAGCGGCCGGCCGGCGACCTCGCCACGGCCGTCGGCGACGAGTTCGGGATCAGCCAGCCCGCGGTGTCCCGGCACCTGCGCGTCCTGCGCGAGGCCGGTCTGGTCGAGTCCCGTCCGCGCGGGACGGTCCGCCTCTACGCGCTGCGGCCGCAGGCCGTCGACGAGGTGGCGCGCTGGGCCGACGACCTCGTCCGGGCGTGGCGGCCGCGCCTCGACGCGCTCGCGACCGAGGTCGCCCGGGGACGACGCGAGACACGGGTCCGCGACGACACGCGCGCGGCGCGCCCCACCACCACACCGCACGAGGAGGACGCATGACACGCACACCCGGCAACCCGACGCCGGAGGCACTCGGCCCGGACGGCACCGTGCACGTCGACGCGGAGGGCGCGCGCGTCGAGTTCCGGCGCCGCTACCCCTGCACGCCCGAGGACCTGTGGTCGGCGATCACGGAACCGGCGCGTGCCCGCCGGTGGCTCGGCGCGCTGCACGGCGACCTGCGGGCCGGCGGCTCCTACGAGCTGCGCATGGGAGAGGACCACCCCGACGCGGACGACGTCGCGCACGGCGACGTGCTCGTGTGCGAGCCGCCTCACGTGCTGGAGCTCACATGGTCCTTCCCCGGTGAGCGGACGTCGCACGTGCGGGCGCAGCTCGAGGCGGCCGGTGACGGGGCCGTGCTCACGCTCGTCCACACGGGTCTCGAGCCCGCCGCCGCCCGCGGCTACGGCGGCGGTTGGCACGTCGTGCTCGACCAGCTCGACGACGACCGCGCCGGACGGCCCGTTCGGGCCTGGGACGCGCTGTACGACGAGCGTCGCGCGCGCTACGACGTCTGACCGCAGCCCGGACGACCGCAGCCCGGACGACCGCAGCCCGGACGGCCCCGACGCGGCACCGCGCGCGACCTAGACTCGGGGGCATGATCTCCCGCATCGACCTGCGTGGTCGCACGCTGTCCCGACGTGAGCTCCTCGCCGAGCTGCCCCGCGCGGAGGTCGACGTGGAGCACGCCGGCGCGCAGGTCGCGCCGATCCTCGAGGCGGTCCGGGACCAGGGTGCCGCTGCGCTGCGCGACCTCGCCGAGCGGTTCGACGGCGTGCGGCCCGAGTACCTGCGGGTCCCCGCGCAGGCGCTCGCGGACGCGCTCGACCAGCTCGACCCGCAGGTCCGCGCCGCGCTCGAGGAGACGATCGTCCGCGTCCGGACGGTGCACGCCGCGCAGCGGCCCACCGACTTCACGGTCGAGGTGGCCCCGGGCGCGCAGGTGCGGCAGCGCTGGATCCCGGTGCGGCGCGTCGGTCTGTACGTGCCGGGCGGTCTCGCGGTCTACCCGTCGTCCGTCGTGATGAACGTGGTCGCGGCGCAGGAGGCCGGCGTGGGTGCGCTCGCTGTCGCGAGCCCGCCGCAGAAGGACCGGGGCGGGCTGCCGGACGCCACGGTCCTGGCGACGTGCGCGCTGCTCGGCGTCGACGAGGTGTACGCCGTGGGCGGCGCGCAGGCGGTCGCCATGTTCGCGTACGGCGCGGTCGGCGAGACCGCGGCGGACGGCGACGTGCTGTGCGAGCCGGTCGACGTCGTGACGGGCCCGGGCAACGTCTACGTCGCGGCCGCGAAGCGGCTCGTGCGCGGGGTGGTCGGCATCGACTCCGAGGCCGGTCCCACCGAGATCGCCGTCCTCGCCGACGGCACGGCCGACCCCGTGCACGTCGCGGCGGACCTCATCAGCCAGGCGGAGCACGACCCGCTCGCGGCCTCGGTGCTCGTCACGCCCAGCATCGAGCTCGCGGGGGCGGTCGAGTCGAAGCTCGTCGACCTCGTCGAGGCGACGACGCACCGGGCGCGCGTCGCGACGTCCCTGTCCGGCACCCAGTCCGCGATCGTGCTCGTCGACGACCTGGAGGCGGGGCTCGCGGTGGTGAACGCGTACGGCGCGGAGCACCTCGAGATCCAGACCGCCGACGCCGCGGCGGTCGCGGAGCGTGTGACGAGCGCGGGCGCGATCTTCGTCGGACCGTTCTCGCCGGTGTCGCTCGGCGACTACATGGCGGGTTCGAACCACGTCCTGCCGACCGGTGGCTGCGCGCACTTCACGAGCGGGCTCGGCGTGCACTCGTTCGTGCGCGCGGTCCAGGTGATCGAGTACGACGCGGACGCGCTCGGGGCCGTGGCGGACCGCATCGTCGCGTTCGCGGACGCCGAGGGTCTGCCCGCGCACGGCGACGCCGTGCGGGCGCGGTTCTGAGCGCCGGTGGGCGCCGTGGACCGCGCCGACCGGCCCGGGGGCGGTCGGCCTAGGATCGCCGCCGTGACCGACCTGTCGACCAGCACGTCCGGCGCGCAGCGCCTGCCGATCCGGCCCGAGCTCGCGGGGCTCGAGCCGTACGGCGCGCCGCAGCTCGACGTGCCCGTGCTGCTCAACGTCAACGAGAACCCGTACGCGCCGTCCGACGAGGTCGTGGCCGACATCGCCGCGGCCGTCGCGCACGCGGCGCGCGGGCTGAACCGGTACCCGGACCGCGACTTCGAGGCGCTGCGCTCGGACCTGGCGGCGTACCTGCTCGCGGAGTCGGGCGTCGCTCTCGGCCCGGAGCAGATCTGGGCGGCGAACGGCTCGAACGAGGTCATGCTGCACCTGCTGCAGGCGTTCGGCGGGCCGGGGCGCACCGCGCTGTCGTTCGCGCCCACGTACTCGATGTACCCCGAGTACGCGCGCGACACGAGCACGGAGTGGGTCGCGGGCCGTCGCGCGGAGGACTTCAGCCTCGACCCGCGGGCCGCGCGGGCCGCGATCGCCGAGCACGCGCCGTCGGTCGTGCTGCTCGCGAGCCCGAACAACCCCACGGGCACGGCGCTGCCGCTCGACACCGTCCGCGCGGTGCTCGACGCGGCCGCGCAGGTCCCGGGCGGCTGCGTCGTCGTCGTCGACGAGGCGTACGGCGAGTTCCGGCGGACCGGGACGCCGTCCGCGCTCGAGCTGCTGGCCGCGTACCCGCACCTCGCGGTGAGCCGCACGATGTCCAAGGCGTTCGGTCTCGCGGGCGCCCGGGTGGGTTACCTCGCCGCGGCGCCGGCGCTCGTCGACGCGTTGCGCGTCGTCCGGCTGCCCTACCACCTGTCGGCGGTCACGCAGGCGGTCGCGCGGGCCGCTCTCGCGCACTCGGCGGAGCTGATGGCGCAGGTCGGCGCGCTGCGCGAGGAGCGGGACGCCCTCGTCGTCTGGCTGCGCGCGCGCGGGCTGCAGGTCGCGGACTCCGACGCGAACTTCGTGCTGTTCGGCCTCTTCGACGACCGGCGCGCGGTGTGGCAGGGTCTGCTCGACCGTGGCGTCCTGGTCCGAGAGGTCGGACCGCCGGGATGGCTGCGGGTGTCGGTCGGGACCCCGGACGAGACGCAGGCGTTCAAGGACGCCCTGGTGGAGGTGGCAGGACTGTGAGCCCTTCGACGGACCCTTCGAGCCGGACGCGCCGCACGGCACGCATCGAGCGCACCACGAGCGAGTCGAGCGTCGTGGTCGAGCTCGACCTCGACGGCACGGGCCGCACGGACATCTCGACGACCGTGCCCTTCTACGACCACATGCTCACCGCGCTCGGCAAGCACTCGCTCATCGACCTGACGGTCAAGGCGACGGGTGACACGCACATCGACGCGCACCACACCGTCGAGGACGTCGCGATCTGCCTCGGCGAGGCGCTGCGCGAGGCGCTCGGCGACAAGCGCGGCATCTCGCGGTTCGGCGACGCGCTGGTGCCGCTCGACGAGGCGCTCGCGCAGGCGGTGGTCGACGTGTCCGGGCGGCCCTACCTCGTGCACACCGGCGAGCCGCCCGGGCAGGAGTACCACCTGATCGGTGGCCACTTCACAGGTTCGCTCACGCGGCACGTGCTGGAGTCGATCGCGCACCACGCGGCGTTCTCGATCCACGTGCGGGTGCTCGAGGGGCGCGACCCGCACCACATCGTCGAGGCCCAGTTCAAGGCCCTGGCGCGGGCGCTGCGGTTCGCCGTCCAGCTCGACCCCCGGGTGGAGGGCGTGCCCTCGACGAAGGGCGCGCTGTGAGCGCGTCGCAGACCCCGCGTCCCGGTGAGGCCGGACCCGACGAGCCACGCGAGCCCGCGACGTCGGGCGGTTCGGACGAGGCGGCGGCGACCGGCGACGACCTCGAGGGCCTGGGCGACCTCGTCGTGCCCGACGACCTGTCGGGGCTGCTCGACGACCCTGCGCAGGAGCCCACCGTCGCGCTCGTCGTGACGCAGGTCGCGGCGCCCGAGCCGCTCGCGGCCGCGTGCGCGATCGCGCACGTCGAGATCGACGCGGTCCCGACGCCCGTGGGCGCGGTCGCGGTCCTGCGGGACCCGGCCGCCGCCGACGCGGGCGCGGCCGCGATCTCGCAGCTGCTGCGCCAGACGCCGGTCGTCCTGCTGACGCGCCGCGAGGGGCAGATCGCCGCGGCGCGGTGGGTCGGTGGCGCACGGGACGACGAGCTGCCCGCGGGGCTCGTGCTCGCGGACGCCCCGCCCGTGCTCGAGGACCTGCTGCTGGGCTCGGAGCAGGCCTCCGCGGTGCCGGGCGTGGTGACGAGCGTCGGCATGTCCCGGTGGCAGGCGATGCGCGCGCTCGCGCGCGGTCGCAAGCGCTGACCGGCGGCCCGTCCGACGCCCCTCCCGGCGGCGTGTCGAGAGGGTCGTCGAGGTCCCGTGTCACACGCGGCGCGAACCCGGACATCCCTGTGGTGAACGACCGACCACAGGAGGAACCGACGATGACGCTGCACGAGCCCCTGACCGACGACGACCTGCGCGCCCGCCTCGCGGCCGCGGACCCGTGGTCCGCCCCGGACCTCGACGACGTGCTGGCCCCGCTCGTGGCCCGGCACGCGACGGCCGACCGCGCTCCCGCCCCGGTGACCCGCCTGCCGCTGCGCCACGCGCGGCGCTGGGCCGTCGCGGGCACCGGTACCGCGGTGGCCCTCGCGCTCACGGCGGCGGGGGTCGCGTCGGGTGCGTGGACCGGCGAGCACGCGGGCGGCACGCCCGACGGTCTGCTGGTGGTCGACGGCGTGACGTACCGGAACGAGAGCGGCACCGACACGTCCGAGATGCTCGACCTGTCGCACCCCGACGCCCCGGCGGTGGTCGCGTCGCTCGCACCGCGCGACGAGCCGCTGCCGGCGTGGCTGACCTGGGACGAGGTCGCGGCGTACGTCCTGCCCGTGCCCGTCGACGAGCCGAGCGTGACGTCCGCCGACGGCATCACGGCCTCCCTGCACTCGGTCGCGGGCGCCGCGTGGCAGGCGCAGTGGTTCGCTGCCCGCGCGGCGGGCGACGACGTGTCGGCCGCTCGCGCGCTCG
Source organism: Cellulomonas uda (assembly GCF_006538705.1). Taxonomy (GTDB): domain Bacteria; phylum Actinomycetota; class Actinomycetes; order Actinomycetales; family Cellulomonadaceae; genus Cellulomonas; species Cellulomonas uda. The sequence goes on along the minus strand of NZ_BJLP01000006.1, from coordinate 2,234 downwards.
ACGCGTGGGAGGCGGCGCTCGAGGCGACGCGGTGGGCGTGGGAGGAGGAGTCGTGGAAGGGCCGGGAGCGGCTCGTCGCCGACGTGCGCGCGGGTGACGCGGCTGCGATGCTCCAGGACCTCGAGGCGAACGGGGTCGCGGACTTCGTCGAGCGGATCGGCGCGGACGGCGACCCCGCCACGACCGACGAGCTCCCGGGGCTCGACCCCGCGGGAGCCGGCCTCGCGGGGGACGGCCGGTGAGTGCGCAGGTCAGCCACCTGGTGGCGCCGCGAGACGAGATCGATGGCACCGAGCGGGCGGCGACCCCGGTCGCAGCCGTGACCCGCTCCGACGACCGGGTCACGGTGCTCGTGCGGACGTTCGGGCCGCGCGTGCTGGGCTACCTCGCGCGGCGCGTGCGGCACCGGGAGGACGCCGCGGACCTGTTCTCGCAGACGCTCGCGACGGTGTGGCGTCGCCGCGACGACGTGCCGTCGGACGACGACGAGGCGCTCGCCTGGATGATCGGGGTCGCGCGGCTCACGCTGGCGAACGGCGCACGGGCCGCGCGACGGCGCGACGCGCTGGTGCGACGGCTGCGCGACGAGATCGTCGTGCGTGCGGCGCAGCGGCCCGGCAGCGAGGTGGGCGAGCAGGTGCGGGACGCCCTCGCGCGCCTGTCGGAGCCGGACCAGGAGATCCTGCGGCTCGACGCGTGGGACGGGCTGACCGGCGACCAGATCGCGACGGTGCTCGACCTGACGCCCGCGGCTGCGCGACAGCGGCTGTCGCGGGCGCGCGGGCGGCTGCGGGCCGTGCTCGAGGCGGACGGCGCGGCGGCGTCGCGCTAAACGATTCCGGGTCCCGCGGTCGGGGTGCGGCGGTGCTTGTCTCGGACCTGTTGGTCCGAGCGTCCGCCGCGCCCCGACACCGCCGTCGGGGACCGGTCTCCGGGCACCGTGCACGGCGGGCGTCACACGGAAGGACTCCTCCATGAGCCGCAGTCCACGACTCAGCCCCGCTCCACGAATCAGCCCACTTCCACGTCGCAGCCCACGTCTGCTGGCCGCCTCGGTCGCGCTCGCCGCGCTGCTGGCGCTGCTCACGCTCGCGACGGCCCAGCCGGCCGCGGCGGACACCGAGATCTGCGAGCAGTACGGCACGACGACCGTCCAGGGTGGCCGCTACGTCGTCGGGAACAACCGCTGGGGCACGAGCGCGACGCAGTGCATCTCGGTCAACGACCGGGGCTTCCGCATCACGCGCGCCGACGGGCAGACCGCGACGAACGGCGCCCCGAAGTCCTACCCGACGATCTACGCGGGCTGCCACTACGGCACGTGCTCGAGCTCAGAGGTCATCGGCCCGAACGGCGTGCGGGTGTCCGACTCGCGGTTCGCGTCGATCCAGACGAGCGTGTCGATGACGTACCCGTCGAGCGGCACGTACGACGCGGCGTACGACATCTGGTTCCACCGGTCGCAACCGAGCGCGACGACGGGCCAGAACGACGGCGCGGAGCTGATGATCTGGCTCAACCGGCAGGGGTCGATCCAGCCGATCGGCTCGAAGGTGGCCACCGTGAACCTCGCGGGCTCGACGTGGGACGTGTGGTTCGGCAACACCGGCTGGAACGTCGTCTCCTACGTGCGCACCTCGACGGCCGGCTCCGTGAGCTTCTCGGTCAAGACGTTCTTCGACGACATGCTCGCGCGCGGCTACGGGCAGTCGTCCTGGTACCTTACGAGCGTCCAGGCGGGCTTCGAGCCGTGGATCGGCGGGACGGGTCTGGCGGTGACGGACTTCTCGGTCACGGGCAACGGCCAGCCGCCGACGCAGACCACCCCGCCGCCTACCCAGACCACGCCGCCGCCGGGCGGCTCGTCCGGCTCGTGCTCGGCGACGTACGCGCTCGTCGGGTCGTGGGGCGGCGGGTTCCAGGCGAACGTCACCGTGAAGGCCGGGTCGAGCGGCGTCACCGGGTGGACGGTGCGCGGCACGCTGTCGTCCGGCTCGGGCGTCCAGAACGTCTGGAACGGCCGGTCGACGGGGTCGGGCTCGTCGCTCGTCGTGGCGAACGAGTCCTACAACGGCTCGCTCGCACCGGGCGCGTCGACGACGTTCGGGTTCGTCGGGACGGGCAACGCGCCGTCGTCCCTGGCGCTCACCTGCGGGTGACGCGCCGACGACGTCTCGCCCGCTGGTAGACGCGGCGGGTCGGTGGGCACGCGCGGGTAACCTGGGCGCGTGCCC
>NZ_BJLP01000005.1 GCF_006538705.1 Cellulomonas uda | reverse complement strand
AGGCGGGCCGCGCGGACGCCGGGTCGGCGGGCCCCGCCGCGTCGAACGGACCCGCGGGCGCGTGCGCGAGGTCGGACCCGGCGCACGACGCCGAGCCGCGCAGCAGCCGGTGCGTGAGGCGCAGGTCCAGGCACCGCTCGACGTGCACGCCGTCCGCCAGCAGGCGCGGGTACCACGCGTGCGTGTCCGCCCACGCCCAGCGCACCGCGCGCTCGGGGCCGAGCACCGCGGCACCGCTCTCGCGGACCGCGACCACGCGGTCCGGTCCCACGGTGTCCGGCGACGCGGACGAGCCCGCCGGCCGGGCGACGACGACGATCACGTCTGCAGCCTGCCGCACGCCACCCACGCCCGAGGTGCCCGCGCGCCGCGCCGTCCCCCCGGGCCGGCCGGTCCGTGCGCGCTCAGGCGGGCACGCCGAGCTCGTCGAGCCACGCCTCGGCGAGCAGCCCGTTGCCCGCCGCGGTCAGGTGCACGCCGTCCGTCGTCCAGTGCGCCGCGCCCGCGGCCTCGATCGCCTCCGCGAACAGCAGGTCCGCCGCGAGCAGGCTCGTGCCGTACTCCTGGGCGAGCGACCGTACGACCGCGATGCGCGGGTCCAGGTCCTCGCGCCACGCCTCCTGCTCCGGCGTGAGCGGGAGCAGGAACGGCTCGACGAGCACGAACCGCACGTCCAGGCGCGCGCGCGCCGAGTCGAGCATCGCGCGGTAGTGCTCCTCGAACTCGCGCGTGCTCGTCGGCTGCCCGCTGTCGTAGCGCCGCCACGTGTCGTTGACCCCGACGAGCAGCGAGATCACCGTCGGCTCGAGCGCGAGGGTGTCCCGCTCCCAGCGGTCCCGCACCATCGCGGCCGTGTCACCGCCCACGCCGCGGTTGAGGAACGTGAGTCCCAGGTCCGGCCGTCGCGCGCCGGCCAGCGCCGCGGCGATCGCCACCCACCCGTGGCCGAGGCTCAGCGGGTCCTGGCGGTCCCGGCCCCAGTCGGTGATCGAGTCGCCCTGGAACAGGACGCGGTCGGCGTGGGTGAAGAACGTCGGCACGCGCACATCCCACCACAGCCTGACCCGAAGGGGTGACCGCGACGCGTCCCCTAGGCTGGGCGTCGCGCGGGCCCCCTCGCGCGACGGGGTGTGGCGCAGGTTGGTAGCGCGTCCGCTTTGGGAGCGGAAGGTCGCCGGTTCGAATCCGACCACCCCGACCAGGTCACCGGGCGCCGATCAGGCCGCGACGGTGCGCGACGTCGACCGCCTCCGCGCGGCCGGACGCGCCGAGCTTCGCGAGCACGTTCGACACGTGCACCGAGACGGTCTTGCCGGAGATGTACAGCCGGCGGCCGATCTGGTTGTTCGACAGGCCCTGCGCGACGCTCGCGCGCCGCTCCGTCCCGCCGTCGGACATGTCCCTGCCCGGCATCGTGCGCCACCTCGCCGAGGTCGAGCAGTACTGGTTCCGCATGGTCATGGTCCGTGAGCGCCCCGAGCGCCACTACCGCGGCTCCGCCGTGCACGCGTTCCTCGACGCGCGCGGCGACGACGAGCACGTGAACGACGCATGGGCCCGCTCGACGGGTTGGGCGGGTGGATCGGCGCAGGCCCGGAGGACGTGCGTGGGCGGGCGGGGGAGCGGACGACGGGAATCGAACCCGCGTAGCCAGTTTGGAAGACTGGGGCTCTACCATTGAGCTACGTCCGCACAGGCCGCACAGGTGCGACCGGCGGCGTCAAGGGTACCGGCTCGTTCCGGTCCGTCCGAACCGCCCCGGGGCGACCGCTCGGGGGCCGGCCGCCGCTAGGTGGCGGCCGGGCTGTGATTCGTCCGTGCTCCGGCGCGTGACGTACCATCGAGGGTCGCCCGTGCGCGCCTCAGCCCTTGAGCGCCTCAGCCCTTGAGCCCGACCTCATGGACCTGGCCTCGAGCCTGTCGCCGCGCCGGCGCCCTCGCACCGCCGCCGGGAACGGCGAAACCACCCCGATCAGTTGGAGAGCATCGAAGTGAAGAGCGCCGTCGAGACCCTGGAGCCGACGAAGGTCAAGCTGACCGTCGAGGTGACGTACGACGAGCTCCGCCCGAGCATCGAGCACGCGTACCAGCACATCGCGGAGCAGGTGACGGTGCCGGGCTTCCGCAAGGGCAAGGTGCCGCCGCGCATCATCGACCAGCGCGTCGGCCGTCCGGCGGTCATCGAGCACGCGGTGAACGAGGGTCTGGGCGGCTTCTACGCCGAGGCGGTGCGCGAGAACAAGCTGCGTCCCCTCGGCCAGCCCGAGGTCGAGGTCACCAAGGTCCCCGGCCTGGTGGCCGGCGAGGAGGAGGGCGAGCTGCACTTCTCCGCCGAGGTCGAGGTGCGCCCCGAGCTCGAGCTCCCCGCGCTGGACGGCCTGGCCATCGAGGTCGAGGGCGTCGAGGTCGAGGACGCGGACGTCGAGGGCCGTCTCGACGCGCTGCGTGAGCGCTTCGGCACGCTCGTGGGCGTGGACGCCCCGGCGGAGGCCGGCAACTTCGTCGTGATCGACCTGGTCGCGAAGATCGACGACGCCGAGGTCGACTCGGTGTCCGGCGTGAGCTACCAGATCGGCTCGGGCAACATGCTCGAGGGTCTGGACGAGGCGCTGACGGGCCTGTCGGCGGGCGAGACGACGACGTTCGAGACCGAGCTGGCCGGTGGCGAGCACGCGGGCGAGAAGGCTCAGGTCACGGTGACGGCGACCACCGTCAAGGAGCGTCAGCTGCCCGACGCCGACGACGACTTCGCGCAGCTCGCGTCCGAGTTCGACACGCTGGACGAGCTGAAGGCGGACCTGCGCGAGCAGGCCGCGCGCATCAAGGTCTCCAACCAGGCGGTGCAGGCGCGTGACCTGCTCGTCGAGAAGCTCGTGGAGAGCATCGAGATCCCCGTGCCGTCGGGTGTCGTCGAGGCCGAGGTGCACCGTCACCTCGAGTCCGAGGGCCGCCTGGACGACGACGAGCACCGCACAGAGGTCACGGAGCAGGCGCAGACCGCGCTGCGCAACCAGATCCTGCTGGACACGCTCGCCGAGAAGCTCGAGGTCAAGGTCTCGCAGCAGGAGCTCGTCGAGTACCTCGTGCAGGCGTCGCGCCAGTACGGCATGGACCCGAACACGTTCATCAAGACGCTCGACGAGGGCGGCCAGATCCCGGCGATGGTGGCCGAGGTCGCGCGCTCGAAGTCGATCGCCGTCGCGCTGCGCCAGGTGACGGTCACGGACCCGTCGGGTGCCGCGGTGGACCTGTCCGACTTCATCGGCACCGACGAGGACGACGCGGCCGAGTCGCAGGACGACGCCGCCGCTGCCGCCGCGGTCGCCGACGCGGCCGTGGACGCGACCGCCTGACGGTCGCCCCGCTCCACCGGGAGCCCCGTCGCCGCACGCCGGTGACGGGGCTCTCGTCGTCCCGGCCCGCACCCGCCGCGCGCGTGCTGCGCCGACAGCGAAACGGGCCGTGGCCGGGCCGGATCTGCGGCGGCCGGGCGTTAGTGTCACTGCGACGCAAGGATGCCGCTTCGACCAAGGAGCCTTCGTGAACGACTTCCCGGCCATGGCCCGGGCCGACTCTCCCGGACTCGGCCTGAACGACCACATCTACAACCGGCTGCTGCGCGAGCGGATCATCTGGCTCGGTTCCGAGGTGCGCGACGAGAACGCGAACGCGATCTGCGCGCAGATGATGCTCCTGGCCGCGGAGGACCCGGACAAGGACATCTGGCTGTACATCAACTCGCCCGGCGGCTCGATCACGGCCGGCATGGCGATCTACGACACGATGCAGTACATCAAGCCGGACGTGGCGACGATCGCGATGGGCATGGCGGCCTCGATGGGGCAGTTCCTGCTCTCGTCGGGCGCCAAGGGCAAGCGCTACGCGACGCCCCACGCGCGGGTGATGATGCACCAGCCCTCGGGCGGCATCGGCGGTACCGCGACGGACGTGCGCATCAACGCGCAGCTGATCCTGCACATGAAGACGGTGCTCGCGGAGCTGACCGCCGCGCAGACGGGCAAGAGCGTCGAGCAGATCAACGCGGACGCCGACCGTGACCGCTGGTTCACCGCCCCGGAGGCGCTCGAGTACGGGTTCATCGACCACGTGGTCGAGGCCGCGAGCTCCGTCACGGGCCGCGGCGGGACCGCCTGAGCCTTCGAGACCGCGAGGAGATCCAGTGAGCACCGAGTCCCAGTTCATCGCCCGCGCGGGCGCATTGGCCGGCGGCTTCGGCCGTCCGGCGGCCGCCGCGCCGTCCGCCCGTTACGTGCTGCCCCAGTTCGAGGAGCGCACGGCCTACGGCTTCAAGCGGCAGGACCCGTACACCAAGCTGTTCGAGGACCGCATCATCTTCCTCGGCGTGCAGGTGGACGACGCCTCGGCCGACGACGTCATGGCGCAGCTCCTGGTGCTGGAGAGCACCGACCCGGACCGCGACATCACGCTGTACATCAACTCGCCCGGTGGCTCGTTCACCGCGCTGACGGCGATCTACGACACGATGCAGTACATCAAGCCGCAGATCGCGACCGTCTGCCTCGGGCAGGCCGCGTCCGCGGCGGCCGTGCTGCTCGCGGCGGGCACCCCGGGCAAGCGCCTGGCGCTGCCCAACGCGCGCGTGCTGATCCACCAGCCCGCGATGGAGGGCGGTGGGTACGCGCAGGCGTCCGACATCGAGATCCACGCCAACGAGCTCATCCGCATGCGCGAGTGGCTCGAGGAGACGATCGCGCACCACACGGGGCGGGACGTCGACGCGGTCCGCCAGGACATCGAGCGTGACAAGATCCTCACGGCGCAGCAGGCCCTCGAGTACGGACTCGTCGACCAGGTGCTCGCGAGCCGCAAGGGCGCGCGCCCGACGGTCGTCGAGCCGTCCTGACGGCGCACTGCGAGTGACGACCTCGGCGGGCGCGGACGGGTGATCCTGCCCGGACGCGCCCGCCGTCGTCGCTCCTGACGGCGAGCCGCCCAGGCCGCCGACGCGCCCGATAGCCCAGATCCGGCACGCCGAAACGGTTCAGACGGCCCGGACCGCCCGGACGAGCGAGGACACGCCGCGACACGATGCGGGGTACGCGGGACACGGCGCGCGGCGTAGTGTCCAATGGGACACCGGCGGCGACGCCCGCAGCACGACAGCACGCAGTCGGCAGCAGCCGACGATCGCAAGGACGCAGGCCGCGAGGGGCGGCGCAGCGCGAGGAAGGGACGAGACGTGGCTCGGATCGGGGACGGTGCCGACCTGCTCAAGTGCTCCTTCTGCGGCAAGTCCCAGAAGCAGGTCAAGAAGCTCATCGCCGGGCCCGGCGTGTACATCTGCGACGAGTGCATCGAGCTGTGCAACGAGATCATCGAGGAGGAGCTCGCCGAGGCCAACGAGACGGGCCTGGTCGAGCTGCCGAAGCCGCGCGAGATCTTCGCGTTCCTCGAGCAGTACATCATCGGGCAGGAGTCGGCCAAGCGGGCCCTGTCGGTCGCGGTGTACAACCACTACAAGCGGATCCAGGCCGGTGAGGGCGTGCGCAACGCCGACGACCAGGTCGAGATCGCCAAGTCCAACATCCTGCTCGTCGGCCCCACGGGCACGGGAAAGACGTATCTGGCCCAGACGCTCGCGCGCATGCTCAACGTGCCGTTCGCCCTGGCCGACGCCACCGCGCTGACGGAGGCCGGCTACGTCGGTGAGGACGTCGAGAACATCCTGCTCAAGCTCATCCAGGCCGCTGACTACGACGTCAAGAAGGCCGAGCAGGGCATCATCTACATCGACGAGATCGACAAGATCGCCCGCAAGAGCGAGAACCCGTCGATCACGCGTGACGTCTCGGGCGAGGGCGTCCAGCAGGCGCTGCTGAAGATCATCGAGGGCACGACGGCCTCGGTCCCGCCGCAGGGCGGTCGCAAGCACCCGCACCAGGAGTTCATCCAGATCGACACGTCGAACGTCCTGTTCATCGTGGCCGGGGCGTTCGCAGGGCTCGACGACATCATCGCCGCCCGCGCACGCAAGCGTGTCGTCGGGTTCGGCGCGCCGCTCGTCGACAACCACGAGGAGGGCGACCTGTTCTCCGAGGTCCGTCCCGAGGACCTGCAGAAGTACGGGCTCATCCCCGAGTTCATCGGGCGTCTGCCGGTCGTCGCGGCCGTCGGGCGGCTCGACCAGGACGCGCTCGTGCGGATCCTCACGGAGCCGCGCAACGCGCTCGTCAAGCAGTACCAGCGGATGTTCGAGATCGACGGCGTCGAGCTCGAGTTCGACGAGGAGGCCGTCGCGGCGATCGCGGACCAGGCGCTCCTGCGCGGGACGGGCGCACGCGGTCTGCGCGCCATCATGGAGGAGGTCCTCCAGCAGGTGATGTTCGACGTCCCGAGCCGCGACGACGTCGCACGCGTGCTCATCACGCGCGACGTGGTGCTCGAGAACGTGAACCCGACCCTCGTGCCGCGCGAGAAGCGCCCGCCCCGCGAGAAGAGCGCCTGACCGCGCGGTTCGCGGCCTAGGATCGCGGGCGTGACCGACGCGATCCGCCCCGCCGAACCCGCTCCCGAGCACGGGGGAGCGTCCGGGGCGGCGCAGCCGACGGACATCCCGCCCGAGCTCGCCCGGCTGCGGCACAGCATCGACAACATCGACGCCGCGCTGGTCTACCTGCTCGCGGAGCGGTTCAAGGCGACCAAGCAGGTCGGGGTCCTGAAGGCGCAGCGCGGACTGCCCCCGTCGGACCCGGGTCGCGAGGTCCGGCAGGTCGCGCGCCTGCGTGAGCTCGCGGACCAGGCGGACCTCGACCCGGTGTTCGCGGAGAAGTTCCTGGCGTTCATCGTCGAGGAGGTCATCCGCCACCACGAGGCGATCGCGCAGGACGGCGGGCGCGAACCCGCAGGTGGTGACGCCACCACCTGACCGTGCCGCGGCGCCCTCCCGCGGGGCCGTCGCCAGGGGTGGCGTGGGGCGCCAACCTGCGGTTGGTTAGGAGTGGTCAGCGAGGCTCGAGACGCGCGACCGCTGACGTCCGCGTCCCGGGCACCGTCCACTGCACGGCCCACCTCGTGGGCCGAAGGAGGTTGCCGCATGGACCTGCACTGGCTCAAGCCGCTGCTCGGCCGGACGTCGCCGTTCGTCACCGTGTTCCTCGACGCGACGAGAGCAGAGTCGGCGGGGGAGTCGGAGGCGGCGGACCGCTGGAAGGCGGCACGGCGGGAGCTCGAGCGCGAGGGCGCGCCGGGTGCCGTGCTCGACGAGATCGCCGACCTGGTCGCGGTGCCGACGGGCGTGCGAGGACCGCACGGGCGCGTGATCGTGGCGGACGGCCAGGGCGTGCTGGTCGACCGCGTCGTGGGCGAGCCGCCCGCTCGGACGATCGCGACGTTCGGACCGGTGCCCGACCTGCTGCCCGCGGTGCGGGCCGCCGACGAGGCGGTCGAGCTGCTCGTCGTCGCGGTCGACCGCACGGGTGCGGACCTTGTGTGGAAGTCCGCGGGCGGTGCCCGCCCCGGCGTGGGCGAGGACGGCGAACCGCTGCACGAGAGCGTCGAGGGCGGTCACGACGACGTGCACAAGACCCGGGAGAACGGGCTGTCGCGGCGCAACCAGTCGCGGGCCGAGGACTCGTGGCAGCGCAACGCCGAGGAGGTGGCGGCGTTCCTGGACAAGCGCGTCGCGGAACGCACCCCCGAGCTCGTCGTGCTCACCGGTGACGTGCGTGCGGTCGCGCTCGTGTGCGAGAAGGTCGGCCAGCAGGTCCGCGAGCTCGTCGTCGAGGTGCCCGGCGGGGCGCGCGGCGCCGGGGCGAAGCCGGACGCGTTCGCACAGCGCGTGCGGGCCGCGGTGGACGAGCTGCGCGCGCGTCGCCGTCACGCGGTGCTCGACCGGTTCGGCCAGGCGCTGGGGCGCGGCGAGGCCGCGGTGACCTCCCTCGACGACGTCGTCGAGGTGCTGCGCCGGGGACAGGTCGCCGAGCTGGTGCTCGGTGACGGGGCGCTCGGCGCGTTGCAGGAGCGTGAGGTGCTCGTCGGCCTGCAGCCGCTCGAGCTCGCGACCAACCAGGCCGACCTCGACACGCTGGGCGTCGCGGACGGTCGACGGTACCCGGCGGTCGTCGCGCTCGTGCGGGCTGCGCTCGCGCAGGACGCGGGCGTGACGTTCGCCCCGGACGGGGCGGCCGAGCTGGCGGACGGCGTCGGGGCGCTCCTGCGGTGGTCGGACGAGTCCACACCGAGCGAGCAGCTGCTCACGCAGTCGGCCGACGCGCGGCGCGTGCGCGCGATCCCGTAGCGCAGGCGCTCGGCTGCGGCGTCACGGGCCGCGCGTCCCCATCGAGGGCGCGCGGCCCGAGCCGTCTCAGTCCCGCGCGGTTCCGCGGGTGTCCGTGTAGAGCTCCTCGATCTGCGGGGCGAAGTCCGCGAGCACGCGGGTGCGCTTCACCTTGAGCGACGGCGTGAGGTAGCCGTTCGCCTCCGTGAGGTCGGTCGGCAGCACGGCGATCTTGCGGATGGACTCGGCACGCGAGACCGCCTCGTTGGCCCGGGCCACCGCGCGGTCGAGCGCCTCCAGCACGGCGGGGTGCTCACCGGCGGTGACGACGTCCATGGCCGGCAGGCCGTGGTTCGCGAGCCACCCGGGCAGCATCTCGGCGTCCAACGTCACGAGTGCCCCGATGAACGGCCGCTGGTCGCCGACGACCACGACCTGGCTGACGATCGGGTGCCCGCGCAGGCGGTCCTCGAGCACCGCCGGGGCCACGTTCTTGCCGCCCGCGGTCACGATGATCTCCTTGGAGCGGCCGGTGATGCGCAGGTACCCGTCCTCGTCGAGCGAGCCGAGGTCGCCCGTGCGGAACCAGCCGTCGACGAGCGCGGCCTTCGTCGCCTCCTCGTCGTGCCGGTACCCGCGGAAGACGTGCGGACCTGCGACCCAGATCTCGCCCGCCTCGTCGACGCGCACCCGGGTCCCCGGGAACGCGGGACCCACCGTGCCGACCTTGGTGAGACGCGGCAGGTTGACCGCGGTGGGCGCGGTCGTCTCCGTGAGCCCGTAGCCCTCGAGGACCCGCACGCCGATCCCCCGGAAGAAGTGCCCCAGCCGGTCGCCGAGCGGCGCACCACCGGAGATGGCCCACTCGACATGGCCACCCAGCGCCGCGCGGAGCTTCGCGTGCACGAGGCGCCCCGCGAGCCGGTGCTGCGTGCGCAGCGCGGCGCTCGGTCCTGCGGGCGTGTCGAGGGCGCGTGAGTACTGGATCGCGACCTTCGCCGCCCAGCGGAACACCCGCAGCGCGGCGCCCGAGCCGGCCTTCTGCTCGGCCGAGTTGTAGACCTTCTCGAACACGCGCGGCACGGCCAGCAGGAACGTGGGACGGAACGACGCGAGGTCGGGCAGGAGGTTGCGTGTGTCGGGCGTGTGCCCGAGCACCGCGCCGGACGGGACGCACAGCACCTGGATGAACCGCGCGAACACGTGCGCGAGCGGCAGGAACAGCAGCGTGCGCGAGTGCGGCTGCGCGTACACCTCGCCGAGGTCGTCGATGCCGAGCAGGCAGACCGCGACGAAGTTGCCGTGCGTGAGCTCGACGCCCTTCGGGCGGCCGGTGGTGCCGGAGGTGTAGATCACGGTCGCGAGGTCGTCGCGGCCGGCGAGCGCGCTGCGCCGCCCGATCTCGGCGTCGGGCACGTCGTGGCCGGACACGACGAGCTGCTCGAGCGCGCCGGCGTCGATCACGAGGACCTCGCGCAGCCCGGGCAGGTCGTCACGCACGCTCTCGACGACGGCGGCGTGCGCCTCGGTCTCCGCGACGAGCAGGCGGATGCCCGCGTCCGCGCAGATCCAGCGCACCTGCTCCGCGGAGTCGGTCTCGTACACCGGCACGCCGACCGCGCCCGCGGACCACACCGCGAAGTCGAGCACCGTCCACTCGTACCGGGTGCGCGACATGATGCCGACCCGGTCGCCCGGTGCGATGCCGCGGGCCACGAGGCCCTTGGCCACCGCGGTGACCTCCGCGACGAACCCGCGGACCGTCACGGGCGTCCACGCGGAGCCCAGGCCCGACGAGCGCTCGGCGAACGTGCCGTCGGGGTCGCGCGCGAGTCGCTGCGCGAGCATGCCGGGGATGGAACGAGGGGCGTCGGCGGGCAGCGTCGACGGCGAGGTGCTGGGGGACATGTCTCTCTCCGTGGGGGTACGACGAGACCCTACCGCTCGGTTACCGGGCGGTAGCCTCGCGCGCTCGTCGGCCCGCGGTGTGCCGCCGGCCGTCGCTCAGAGCTCCTCGTAGACCGCCGGGTCCTGGTCGTTGGTGCGACCGTCCGGCCGCGACAGCCCGCTGATCGCCGCGACCTCGTCGGGCGACAGCGTGAAGTCGAACACCGCGAGGTTCTCCCTGCGGCGCTCGGCCGAGCCCGACTTCGGCAGCGGCACCGCACCCAGCTCGACGTGCCAGCGCAGCACCACCTGGCCGGGTGTGCGTCCGTGCGCGCGGGCGACCTCCTGGATCACCGGCTCCTCGAGCAGCGGTCCGCGGGCCAGCGGGCTCCACGACTGCGTGAGCACGCCGCGCGCCTCGTCGGCGCCCCGCTGCTCCGGCTGCGCGAAGTGCGGGTGCAGCTCCACCTGGTTCACGGTCGGCAGCTCACCCGTGACGCGCTTCAGCGAGTCGAGGTGCTCGGGCAGGAAGTTCGAGACGCCGACCGACCGGACCAGACCGGCGTCCCGGAGCGAGAGCAGCGCCGCGAACGCCTCGGCGTACAGCCCGCGGCCGGGGTTCGGCCAGTGGATGAGGACCAGGTCCCAGTGGTCGAGCCCCGCGCGCAGCAGGGACTCCTGCACGGCCGTGACCGCGTCGTCGTGCCGGTGGTAGCGGCCCGGCAGCTTGGTCTGCAGCACGAGCTCGTCGCGCGGCACACCGGACTGGCGCACGCCCGCGCCGACCGCACCCTCGTTCTCGTAGTTGTACGCGGTGTCGATCAGGCGGTACCCGGCGCCGATCGCGTCGGCCACCGCGTCCCGGCCCGCGAAGCCCTTGAGCGGGTAGGTGCCGAAGCCGATGGCGGGCAGCACCAGGCCGTCGGCCAGCGTGCGGGTGGGGACGTCCTCGGGGGCGGTCGGTCGGCTCGGCGAGGTCGAGGTCATGCCCAGCACGCTACGCCCGCAGGTGGGAGACGGGCACGTCGGTGCTCGCCTCCCACCGTCGGGCGTCAGGCGCCGCGCTTGACCGGCTCGCCCAGCTGCGCGTCGTGCGCGACGGCCTGCTCGACCTCGCCCGCGACGAGCTCCAGCGTGCCGGTGGCGCGGCCCGCGGCGCGCACGTCGTCGAGCGCGACCTCGACGTCGGCGAGCTGCGCGGCCGGGACCTCGAGGCGCGCGGCGAGGATCTCCGTGCGCATCGACACCTTCGCCTCGGACTTGACCTTGCGCAGCGCCGCGAGCGCGGCACCGGCCGCGGTCACGGTCGCGAACGACGCGTCACCCGTCGCCGAGCGCAGCGGCGCGGACTGCGGCCACGCGGCGCGGTGCACCGAGCCCTCGCGCCACCACGACCAGACCTCCTCGGTGGCGAACGGCAGCACCGGCGCGAGCAGGCGCAGCAGCACGTCGAGCGCGAGGCACAGCGCGGTGCGGGCGCTCTGCGCCCCCGCACCCTCGCCGTACGCGCGGTCCTTCACGAGCTCGAGGTAGTCGTCGCAGAACGTCCAGAAGAACGTCTCCGTGAGCTCGAGCGCGCGCGTGTGGTCGTACGACTCGAGCGCGGCGGTCGCCTGGTCGACAACGTCGGCCAGGCCGGCGAGCATCGCCCGATCGAGCGCGACCGTGACGAGCGCCGGGTCGAGCGACGGTGCCTCGTCGGCCGCGCCGAACGACAGCGCGAACTTGGAGGCGTTGAGCACCTTGATCGCCAGGCGTCGGCCGATCTTCATCTGGCCGACCTCGAACGCCGCGTCGGTGCCGAGCCGCGCGGAGGCCGCCCAGTACCGGACCGCGTCCGACCCGTGCTCCTCGAGCAGGCCCATGGGCGTGACGACGTTGCCCTTGGACTTCGACATCTTCTTGCGGTCCGGGTCGAGGATCCACCCGCTGATGGCGGCGTCGGTCCACGGCAGCGACCCGTGCTCGAGGTGCGAGCGGACCACCGTCGAGAACAGCCACGTGCGGATGATGTCCTGGCCCTGCGGCCGCAGGTCCATCGGGAAGACGCGCGCGAACAGGTCCGGGTCGGAGCGCCAGCCGCCCGCGATCTGCGGGGTCAGCGACGACGTGGCCCACGTGTCCATGATGTCGGGGTCCCCGACGAAGCCTCCCGGCACACCGCGCTGGTCCGCGGTGTAGCCCGCGGGCACGTCCGACGACGGGTCGACGGGAAGCTGGTCCTCGGACGGGACGAGCGGGTTGTCGTAGTCGGGCTCGCCGTCGGCGTCGAGCGCGTACCAGACCGGCAGCGGCACGCCGAAGAACCGCTGGCGGCTGATGAGCCAGTCGCCGTTCAGGCCGCCGACCCAGTTCTCGTAGCGGACCTGCATGAACTCGGGGTGGAAGTCGAGCTCGGCACCGCGCGCGAGCAGCGCCGCGCGAAGGTCCGTGTCGCGGCCGCCGTTGCGGATGTACCACTGACGCGACGTGACGATCTCGAGGGGCTTGTCGCCCTTCTCGTAGAAGTTCGCCTTGCGCTGCGTGGGCGTCGGCTCGCCGTCGAGGTCACCCGAGGCGCGCAGACCGGCGACGACCGCCTCGCGTGCCGAGAACGTCGTCTTGCCCGCGAGCTGCGCGAACACCTCACGGCCCTGCTGCGACGTGATCCACTCCGGCGTCTCGCGCAGCAGGCGGCCGTCGCGCTGCACCACCGAGCGTGTCGGGAGCTGCAGCTCGCGCCACCACTGCACGTCGGTCAGGTCGCCGAACGTGCAGCACATCGCGATGCCCGCGCCCTTGTCGGGCTCGGCGGCCGGGTGCGCGAGCACCGGGACCTCGACGCCGAACAGCGGGGTCGTGACCGTCGTGCCGAACAGGTGCTGGTAGCGCTCGTCGTCGGGGTGCGCGATGAGCGCGACGCACGCGGGCAGCAGCTCCGGTCGCGTCGTCTCGATGTGGACCGGGCCGTCGGCGCCGTGGAACGCGACCCGGTGGAACGCGCCCGGGTAGTCGCGCGCCTCGAGCTCGGCCTGCGCGACGGCGGTCTGGAACGTCACGTCCCACAGGCCCGGCGCCTCGGCCTGGTACGCCTCACCACGCGCGAGGTTGCGCAGGAACGCCTGCTGCGCGACGGCGCGCGACTCCGCCGAGATGGTCTGGTAGGTCATCGACCAGTCGACCGAGAGCCCGAGGCGGCGCCACAGCGCCTCGAACTGCCGCTCGTCCTCGACCGTGAGCCGCTCGCACAGCTCGACGAAGTTGCGTCGGCTGACCGGCACCTGGTCGGCGGCCTTCACGGTCTTGTCCGTGCCCTCGTGCGGCGGCGTGAAGTCCGGGTCGTACGGCAGCGACGGGTCGCAGCGCACGCCGTAGTAGTTCTGCACGCGACGTTCGGTGGGCAGGCCGTTGTCGTCCCAGCCCATCGGGTAGAACACCTCCGCGCCGCGCATGCGGCGGTACCGCGCGACGACGTCGGTGTGCGTGTACGAGAACACGTGCCCCACGTGCAGCGAGCCGGAGACGGTGGGCGGCGGGGTGTCGATCGAGTAGATCTCCTCGCGCGAGCGCGTGCGGTCGAACGAGTACGTCCCGAGCTCGGCCCAGCGCTGCGACCACGACTCCTCGAGCCCCTCGAGGCCGACCTTGTCCGGTACGCGGCGGCCGGTCGCGGTCGTCGGGACGTCGGTGCGGGAGGTCAGGTCGCTCATGACCGCCCATCTTCCCAGACGTCGGGGGTCTTCCCGTACGGGTTTCGTGCGTCGGGACGCCTCAGCGTGGGTCCGCGCCTACGAGGGCGTCGGGCTGCGGCAGGAGCGCGTCGATCTGCGCGCGCATCCAGGAGTTGTAGACCGCGCCGACCATCGGCCCGGCGGTCCGGCTCGAGCGCACCTGAGCGTCGAGGTCGACGACGGCCGGCCAGGCGAACGCCGCGAAGTCCCGCACGGTGGTCGTCAGCGCGTAGGCGTGCGCGTCGTCGTCCGCGCGGTCGCCGACCACCACCGAGACGACCCCGACGCCCGACTGCATGCCGCGCATCCCGCCGTGCGCGAGCTTCGCGTGGTCGAGCGACGCGCGGGTGAACCGGGCGAGCCCGTCCGCCGTCACGTGGGGCGTCGTGGCGACGTGGACGAGCAGGTGCAGGGTGGTCGCGAACCACCGCACGCGGAAGTCCCGGCGGTACCCGACGAGCGCCGACGGGGGTGCGCTGCGCACCGTGTAGCCCGAGACGACGAGCCTGTCGTGGACGAGCGCCTGGTATCCGAGGGTGTCCACGTCGCTCCTTCTGCGCGGGTGAGCCGTCGGCCGATCGTGCCACGCCGGCACCGCCCCGCGAGGGCGTTCGACGGGGGGGCGTTCGACGGACCGACCGCCCCGGTTCCGGGCAGGCGGCTCGTCTGCCACGATGACTCGGGTCGATCCACGACGGGGTGTCCGACGAAGGGTGGGGGAGTGAGCGACGACGTCGAGCTGCAGCCGGCCGCCGTCGGGGCGATGGCGGTGCGCTTCCGCGCGTCCGGCATGGAGCTCGGCCGGGTGCGCGACGCGCACGCGGCCGCGACCGCCGAGGCCGTCGTGCCGGTCGCGCGCGCCCACGAGCGCGCCGTGCACCGCTGGACCGAGGGGCTGCGGGTCGCCGCCGCCGCGCTGGTCGAGGTCGGGACCGAGCTCGACGCGTGCGTGCGCGCCACGACGGACGGCGACGAGCGGACGGCCGCCACGTTCCGCGGGGTCCAGCCGTGAGCGGGGTCGTGGACGTCGACTTCGACGAGGTCGTCCAGTCGCTGTGGCGCGGCCTCGACTCGCTCGACGAGGCGGGGTTCTCGCTGAACCCGCTGGACATCGTCGAGAACGTCCGCGCCGCGGGTCGGCTCGTCGACCGGGTCCGCACCGTCGCCACGCAACCGCCGCCGGGAGACCCCGCGGCGAGCCGGCGCGCCGCACAGGCCTGGTCGGCGCTCGCGCGCGGGCTGACGGCGACGACCGACAAGGTGGACACCGACCGGGCGCACCGACGCACCGTCTGGACCGGCACCGCCGCGCGCGCGTTCGACGCGACGGCGCTCGAGCTGGACCGTCGGCTCACCGATGCGGCCGCCGGTGCCCGACGAGCCGCCGTCGCGCTCGAGGAGCACGCGGACGCGCTCGCCCGCGCGCAGCGCAGGCACGGTGACGTCGCGGCCTCGCTGCGCCGCGCACGCGACGACATCCCGCGCCACCCGGGCGAGCTGGACCAGCTCGACGACGTCGTGCGGCACCTGCGTGACGCGCTGACCGCCGCGCTCGAGTCGTGGCGCGACGCGGGGGCGGCGGCGCAGGCGTGCGCGAGCGAGCTCGCCGCGGTCGAGGCCGCGATGCCGTTCCCCGACGGAGCGGCGCCCGGCATGCGCGCGCTCGACGTCCTCGGCCAGCACGGCACCGGCTCGGGCCGGCCCCCGCTCGTCGACGGCGTGCTCGAGCGCGCGCGGGCCGCGTACGACGCGCTGTCCCCGCAGGACCGTGCCGCGTTCGACGCGCTCATGACCGGTGCGGCGTCCGAGCGGCACCGCGCCTGGCTGCTTGCCGCGCTCGCGGCTGGACACCCTCTCGCCACGCTGCGGCGGTTCGCCGAACGGATCAACCGCGCGGCGGACCCCGACGCGCTCCTCGACCCGCGGTCCGCGCTGCGGCGCGACGGCCCGTTCACGCAGACGACTGGCACGACCTGCGGCTCGTCGTCGCTCGTCTACGCCAGCATGCTGCGCGACCCCGCCCTCGCGCTGCGTGTGCTCACCGGCTACGACGCGACCACGGGCCACGCCGACGACCCGGCCCGCACACCCGCCGACCGGTTCACCGAGCTCGAGACCGAGATGAAGCGCCGCACCGACGACCCGCGCAAGGACCCCGACGGCGGGTGGCGGCCCGGCAACGTCTCCATGCCGTGGATCCCCGCGCTCGGGACCTCGCCGTGGGCCGCCGCCGAGGAGCTCGACGCGCTGGCGCCGGACGGCGTGCGCTACCGGGTCGACATGGTCGACCCGGCCTCGCCCGACGACAAGCAGGACGCCTACCGCTCGCTGGTCGAGTCCACCGACCGGGGCGACCCGGCCATCCTCTACGTCGGCGACGAGACCGCCCCGCGGCACGTCGTGCTCGTGTACGCGCACGCCGACGGGTCGATCGAGCTCTACGAGCCCGGGCACGGCGAGCGTGTGGTCGTCACGCAGGAGCAGTTCGTCCACGGCGAGTTCTCGGTGGGCGGGTGGCCCAAGCCGTGGGCCGTCGTCACGCCGTGACCGGCCGCACCGCGCGGGGCGCGCTCGCCGGGGTGTCGGCCGTCGCAGTCGCCGCGTGCGCGCTCGCCGCGTGCACGCCGCCCGTCCCCGAGGACCAGACGACGCGCGTCGACGTCGAGCGCTTCCAGGACCTCGCCGCCGACCCCTGGCTCGCGGCGACCGCGCTGACGGTCGGGCGGTACGCGTTCGGCACGGACCGCCAGTTCGAGCCCGGCGCGGCGCGCGGGACGCGCACGGCCACCGGGACCGTCGGGCAGGTGCTGACGGCCCAGACGTCCGCCGCGGCGCGTGAGGGCTGGGTCGTCGCCGCGGCACGCTGCGGGGACGGCTCGGGCACGGACTCCGGGTGGCCCGTGACGGTCGAGCTGGTACGGGTGCTGGCCGACGGGGCCGCGGCGGTGGGCGAGGTGCGCGTGGAGCAGGACCAGTCGGGCGTCGAGGACGGTGCGACGCGCGTGCTGCCGCGCCGCGTGCTCGTCGCGGCGTACGCGCCGCACCACACGAACCGCGCGCGCGTCGAGGTGCCCGACGAGCCGGTCGCGTTCGACGCGTTGGCCTGCCTCGGTGGCGCAGGGGGAGCGAGCGTGGGACCGACCGACCTGCTGCCGACCGTCCAGGGCGCCGACGAGGCTGCCCGGTGAGGGCTCGGGTGAGGGCTCGGGTGACGCCTCGGGTGCTGGCTCGGGTCACGGCTCGGGGCGCGGGGAGGCCCGTGGTCGTGGGGCTCGTCGTCGGGCTGGTGCTCGCCGCGGTCGGGGGGTGCGCGCGTGACCTCAGCCGGGACGACGTGCTCGACGCGCTGCGGGCGCAGGGGTGGCCCGCGGACGCGAGCGTCGAGAGCGACGACGACCCGGGCGGGGGTCGCTACGCGCGGCCGCGCGCGTCGGCGCGCAGCGACTCGCCGCACGAGCCGTGGCGCGCGGTCGGCGCCGAGGTCGGGCGGGCGGTGGCGGCCGGGTGGGTCCCGGTGTACGCGCAGTGCGCCGGCCGGCAGGACTCGGTGCGCGTCGACCTCGTGCGCGAGGTGCACGAGGGGGTGCCCGCCACGGCGACCGTGACGGGCGAGGTCGTCGACGAGCTCGGGCTGCCCGCGCGGCTGTCGGACGGCTCGACCGTGGTGTCGGTCGAGGTCGTCGCGGCCGCGCCTCAGGACGTGTCCGACCGGGCGCTGCTGCCCGCGGCCGTGCGTGCCGGCGTGCCCGACGAGCCGGTGGACCTCGCCGGCTGCCTGACCGACCCGCCGGCGGGCGGGGCGCTGCGCTGGGCCGGGACACCGGCGGCCCTGCCCGCGGTGGGTGGTCCGCTGCCGCGCTGACCCCGCGGTGCTGCTCCGCGGTCGGTGCCGTCCCGCGGCCGGTGCTGCTCGGTGCTGGGTGCTGCTCGCTGCCGCTCGACGGTCGGTCCGTGCGGCGGTCAGTCCGCGGTGTGGCGGGCTCGGTAGGCGGCGACGTGCGCGCGGTTGCCGCAGTTGTTCACGTCGCAGAACCGGCGGGAGCGGTTGCGCGACAGGTCCACGAGCACGGCGGTGCAGTCCTCGCCCGCGCACCGGCGCAGGCGGTCGTACTCGTCGGACCGCACGACGTCGGCCACGCCCATGGCGGTCTCGACGAGCATGACCGTCGCGAGCGGGGCGTCCGGGACGGTCGCGTGCAGGTGCCAGTCGAGCGCGTCGTGCCGGGTCAGGAAGGGCACCGCGGCGGCGTCGCGCAGGATCGTGTTGACGAGCCCGGCGGCCTCGTCGCGGTCGACGTCCCACAGCCGCCCCAGGCGCGTGCGCGCGTCGTGCACCTGCGCGAGCTCGGCCAGGTCGCCGTCGTGGCGCACCGAGTAGCCCCACCGCCGGTAGAACGCGTCGAGCTGGTCGACGCGCGCGAGGGCGTCCGCGCCGTCGCGCCGACGGTCGCTGTTGACCAGCTCGACCGCAGCGCGCAGGTTCGCCTCGGTGTCACGAGCAAAAACCACATTGACTCCTGAGCAGGTCGGGTCCTACTGTCACGAGCATAGGAGCCTGTGACCCCTGACACGGAGCGCAGGGCGGCGGCACGTCGGGGAGAGCAGATGCAGGGCACGCGCGCCCGCAGCGTGGGGATCGTCGCCGGGCTCGTCGCCGCGCTCGCGTTCGCCACGAGCGGGCCGGTCGTCAAGCCGCTGCTCGCGGCCGGCTGGACGCCCGGCGCGGCGATCCTGGTCCGGCTGTGGCTGGGGGCGTTGCTCCTCGCCGGGCCCGCGGCGTGGGCCCTGCGGGGGCGCCGGCACGTGCTGCGAGCCGAGTGGCGCACCGTCGTCGGGCTCGGTCTGCTCGGCGTCGCGGGCGCCTCGACGTTCTACTTCCTTGCCGTGGACCGGCTCCCCGTGGCCGTCGCGCTGCTCGTCGAGTACACCGGGCCTTTGCTCCTGCTGGGCTGGTCGTGGTTCCGCACGCGCCGCACCCCGTCGCGCGCGACCCTCGCCGGTGCCGCGCTCGCGATGGCCGGGCTCGTGCTCGTGCTCGACGTGACCGGCTCGCTCGAGCTCGACGCGCTCGGGCTCGTCTACGCGTGCGTCGCGGCCATCGGCAACGCCGCGTACTTCGCGCTCACCGCACGGCCCATCGCCCTGCCGCCCGTGAGCCTGGCGGGCTCGGCGATGCTCGTCGGCGCGCTCACCGTGACGCTCGTCGCGCTCGTCGGGATCCTGCCCGTGGCGGCACCGCGGGTGCAGGTCACGATGCTCGGGGCGCAGGTCGAGTGGTTCGTCCCGCTGCTCGTCGTCGGCGCCGTGCCCACGGCGTTCGCGTACGGCGTCAGCGCGGTCTCGGTGCGGTTGCTCGGGGAGCGGCTCGCGTCGTTCCTCGCGCTCATGGAGGTGCTGTTCGCCGTGCTCCTGGCGTGGCTGCTGCTCGGCGAGGCGCCGCTGGCGATCCAGGTCCTGGGTGCCGCGCTCGTCGTCACCGGGGTCGCGCTGGTCCGCTCCGGCGCCGCGTCAGACGGCGAGCTGCGCGACGGGACGCCGGAGCCGGTGCTGCCGCCGGTGCGCGAACCCGCGCGCACCTGACCGCGTGCACCTGACCGCGTGCACCTGACCGCGTGCACCTGACCGCGTGCACCTGACCGCCGCGCTCAGTCGCCCACCGCGCCGCACGGCATAAGGTCGATCGGGTACGGCCGCGCCACGCGCGCGCCACGACGAGCGAGACGAGGACGACCACGTGACTGGTGTGACGGCGTCCGGCCTGACGGTCGGGTACGCGGCGATGCTCGAGCAGTTCCACCCCACCGAGGCGGTCGCGCTGTCGGCGTACGCCGAGGAGCACGGCTTCTCGGGCGTCATGGCCGCGGACCACTTCCAGCCGTGGGTCCCCGCGCAGGGGCAGGCCGCGTTCGTGTGGAACGTGCTCACGGCGATCGGCGAGCGGACCAGCGGCGACATGGGGCCCGGCGTGACCGCGCCGACGTTCCGCTGGCACCCCGCGATGGTCGCGCAGGCGAGCGCGACGCTCGCGGCGATGTACCCGGGGCGGCACTGGCTGGGCCTGGGCTCCGGCGAGGCGCTCAACGAGCACATCACCGCGCAGTACTGGCCCGAGGCCCCCGAGCGGATCAACCGCATGTTCGAGGCCATCGACATCATCAAGAAGCTGTTCAACGCGTCGCTCGCGGGCAAGGACGTCAAGCACTCCGGCGAGTTCTACAAGATGGAGTCCACGCGGCTGTGGACGATGCCCGAGGAGGCCCCGCCGATCCTCGTCGCGACCGCGGGCCCGATCACCGCCAAGCGCGCGGGTCGCCACGCCGACGGCCTCATCACGGTCGGTGCACCGCTCGAGAAGATCGAGGGCCTGTTCTCGCGCTTCCACGACGGCGTGCGCGAGTCCGGCCGCAACCCCGAGGACCTGCCCAAGGTCCTGCAGGTGCACCTGTCGTGGGCACCGACCGACGAGGAGGCGCTCGCCAACGCGATGCACGAGTGGCCCAACGGGGGCATGAAGTTCCCCAAGGCCGACATCCGCTCGCCGTTCGAGCTCGAGCAGATGGCGCGGCTCGTGCGTCCCGAGGACTTCGAGGGCCGCATGGTCATCTCCGCCGACCCCGACGTGCACCGCGCGGCGATCCAGAAGTACGTCGACCTCGGCTTCGACCGCATCTACCTGCACAACGTGGGCCGCAACCAGCGCGAGTGGATCGACGTGTTCGGTGAGCACGTGCTGCCGAAGCTGGTGCGGTGAACCCGCGGTGACCATGGACGAGCTGCGGGTGTGGGCTCCCGCGGGCCTGCGGGAGATCGTCCCGGGCGACGACCTCGTCGGCCTGCTCGTCGGCCTCCTGCGCGACGACGCCGCCGCCCACCCCGACCGTGCGCTCGCGGACGGGGACCTGCTGGTGCTGACCTCGAAGGTCGTCTCCAAGGCCGAGGGGCGCGTCGTCGCGGCCGACGACCGCGAGCAGGCGATCACGGCCGAGACCGTGCGGGTGGTCGCGACGCGCGAGCACGCGACCGGTGTCACGCGGATCGTCGAGAACCGGCTCGGGCTCGTCATGGCCGCCGCCGGGGTGGACGCGAGCAACACCCCCGAGGGCACCGTCCTGCTGCTGCCCCTCGACCCCGACGCGAGCGCCCGTACGCTGCGCGCCGGGATCGCGGCGGCGTTCGGCGTGCGGGTCGGGGTACTCATGACCGACACCGCCGGGCGGCCGTGGCGCGACGGCGTCACCGACATCACGATCGGCGCCGCGGGCGTGCGGGTCCTGGACGACCTGCGGGGCGAGTCCGACTCGTTCGGCCGTCCGCTGACCATGACCGTGACTGCTGTGGCCGACGAGGTCGCGGCCGCCGCCGAGCTCGTCAAGGGCAAGGCGACGGGCCGCCCGCTCGCGATCGTCCGCGGCCTGGCCGCGCACGTGCTCGACGACGACGGCCCCGGCGCCCGGGTGCTCGTGCGCACGGGGGAGCAGGACATGTTCCGCCAGGGCAGCGCCGAGGCCTACGCCCAGGGCTGGAAGGACGCCCTCGACGCCCGGCCCGAGTCCGACCCGAGCTGACGCCACGGCGCCGCGGGTTCCCGAGCCGACCCCGACGTCCGACGCCCGCGGCCGGGCCGGTGGCCCGGCGTCACGTCCGCTACCGGGCCGGTGGCCCTGCGTCACGTCCGCGCCCGGTCGTCGCGTGACGCGGGTGCGTTGACCGGCTCGCCTGAACGCTCACAAAACTCGTACCGGGCGGGTGGGGCCAGGCCCGCGGACGGGCCGACCTCGCCCGCCGGTCCCTCGCCGGGCGGGTGGGTCCGCCGGTCGACCGTCAGGTCCTGCTCGTGCACGTGGTGGTGATGGTGGCTGCACAGCAGCACGGCGTTCTCGAGATCGGAGCGCCCGCCGTCGCGGTGCCACCAGCGCATGTGGTGGACCTCGCAGAACCGCGGCACGACGGCACACCCGTTCCACGCGCACATCCGGTCGCGCGTGACCACCGCGGTGCGTTGGGCCGGGGTGAACATCCGGCGGGTCCGACCGACGTCCAGCGGCAGCCCTCGCGCGTCCATCACGACGCGCGTCATCGCGCAGTCGCACAACGCCGCGGCGAGCTCGGAGCGGCTCAGGACGGTGCCGTCCTCGGTCGTGGCCGCCGGCACCGGGACGTCCGGGAGGACCGACTGCGGCGGTGCGGTTCCGGTGGCGGAGCCGTCCGCGTCGGGACCTGTTGCCCGGCCGCCGGGTCCTGCGCGGTGCGCGAGCCGCCGCCGGACCTCGTCCCAGGTCGCCGCCGGGACGAGGAGGCTGACCTGGGCCACCGGGGCGCTCGCCGTCCCGCGGACCGTCTCCCCGTCGCGGGTGGTGGGACCGTGCCCGCCGCCGCGAGCGTCCGGGCCGGATCCGTCGCCGTGGGCCCCCGGGCCGGGCTCCTCACCGCCGGGCGCCGGGCGGACGTCGGAGCGCAGGGCGTGCTGGGCGAGAGCGGCCAGGGCGTCCGCGCGGGCCTGCTCGCGGGTGCGCTCGTCGTCCTCGCGGTGGCCGGTCGCGTCGAGGGCGCGTGCGAGGATCTCGCCGCTCACCGGGTCGAGCCGCCCCTTGAGGAACGTGCCGTCCGGGTGGTGGGTCACGTGCAGGAACCGCGCGCGCCGCGCGGCGGAGCGGGCGTCCTCGAGCTGGTCGTGGTCGTGCGAGGCCACCAGGGCCGCGAGCGAGCGCGCGAACTCCCGGACCTCCGTGCCCCGAGCGAGCTCCACGACCTGCGACTGCGTCGGGCCTGCGCGGAGCACGGCGGCGACCGTCTCGCGCGCGTCGTGCATCGTGCGCGCGAGCACGTCCGCGTGGCCCACGGGCATGACGTTGCGGCTGACGGCCTCACGCACCTGGTCGAGCTCGGCGAGCGCCTGCGCGGTGCCGACCTCACGCGCCGCGTGGAACCGCGACGTTCCGGTGAGCCGGGCCCGCGTGTCGAGGAACGCCCGCTCGCCCCCGACGGCCGCTGCGGAGTCGCGCTGCGCGACGAGCACAGGGGAGCGCAGCGTCGCGACGAGACCCGGCACGTGGTCCAGCACGCGCAGCACCCGGGCCCGCACCCCAGGGGCCCAGGTCGCTGCGCCGCGCGACCGGACGCTCGCCTCCGCGAGCAGCGCGACCACCGACTCGAGCGTCGCGAGGAGCGCCTCGCCGTCCTTGTCGGGATGGCAGCTCGGTGGCACGACGGCGCGGTCGGCGGACCCGCCTGCCTCGACACCATCGCGCTCGAACATGTGTTCGATCCTACGCGCATCGGGACGACCCGGACATCGTCGTCCACAGACCGGACGACGCGGAGGACCGAGCCTGCGTGGCGTCAGCGAGCCTTCGCAGCCGCCTTCGCGGCCTTCTTCGTCTCCCGCACCTGGCCGAGCGAGACCGCGTCGGTCACGTCGGCGATCGACCGCCGCGCACCGTCCTCGCCGTAGGCGCCGGCCGCCTCCCGCCAGCCGGCGGGCTGCACGCCGCGCTGCTTGCCGAGCAGCGCGAGGAAGATCCGGGCCTTCTGCTCGCCGAACCCGGGCAGCGCACGCAGCCGCTTGAGCACCGTCGCGCCGTCGGGGTCGCCGTCCGTCCAGATGCGGGTCACGTCGCCGTCGTACTCCTCGACGACCGCACGCGCGACGGCCTGGATGCGCCCGGCCATCGAGCCGGGGTAGCGGTGCACCGCCGGGGGAGTCGCACACAGGGCCGCGAACTCGTCGGGGTCGGCGTGCGCGAGCGCCTCGGGCGACAGCGTGCCGAGCCGGTCGAGGATCTTCGCGGGACCCGCGAACGCGGCCTCCATCGGGTACTGCTGGTCCAGCAGCATCCCGATCAGCAGCGCGAACGGGTCGGAGTCGAGGAGTTGGTCCGCGGCCGCGTCGCCGGTCATCCAGAGCGCCATGGCGGCCATTGTCCCCGGCCCGGAGCCGGGCGTCACGCGCGCCCGGTGAGTGCGATGACCGGCCGACCCGTGCGCGGGTGCACCAGGACGTCCGCGTCGACGCCGTACACCTCGCGCAGCAGCGGCGGCGTGAGCACGTCGGCCGGCGGGCCCGCGGCGACCAGGCGTCCGTCGGCGAGCACCAGCACGTGCGCGCAGAACGCCGCGGCGAGGTTGAGGTCGTGCAGCGCGGCGACGGTCGTGACGCCCAGGTCCCGTACGAACGCGAGCAGCGCGAGCTGCGCGGACACGTCGAGGTGGTTGGTCGGCTCGTCGAGCAGCAGCAGCTCGGGCTCCTGCGCGAGCGCCCGCGCGACGTGCACGCGCTGCCGTTCGCCGCCGGACAGCGTGGACCACGTGCGGTCCACCAGGTGTGCGGCGCTCGCGGCCCGCAGCGCACGCAGCACCGCGCCGTCGTCGGGGTCCGTGCCCCACAGCGAGCGGTAGGGGATGCGGCCGAGCGCGACGACCTCCCGGACCGTGAGCGGGACGGTCGCGCTGGACTCCTGCTCGAGCAGCGCGACGCGCCGAGCGCGCAGGCGCCGGTCGAGCGTGTGCACGGGCGTGCGGCGAGCCCCCGGAGCACCGTCCGACGACGAGCGGTCGGACGACGTGCGCTCCGACGACCCGGGCGCAGCGGGGACGAGGACCGCTCCCGCATCGGGCGGCAGCAGCCCCGCCACGAGCCGCAGCAGCGTCGTCTTGCCGGCGCCGTTCGGCCCGAGCAGCCCGGTGAGCGCACCGGCCGGGGGAGTCGCGTCGACCCCGTCGACCACCCACCGCCCGCCGAGCCGGACACCGACCCCGGAGATCGTCAGCTCCACGCCGTCCCCCGTCCCCGCCGCAGCAGCACGGCGAACACGGGCACGCCGACCATCGCGGTGACGATGCCCACGGGCAGCTCGCGCGGCGCGAACACGGTCCGGGCGAGCGTGTCGGCCCACACGAGGAACGTCGCGCCCGTGAGCGCGGCGACGGGCAGCAGGCGGCGGTGCGTGGGGCCGGTGAGCACGGACACGGCGTGCGGCAGGATCAGGCCGACGAACCCGATGGCGCCGCTCACGGCGACCATCGCGCCGGTGAGCAGCGCGACGAGCGTCATGAGCGTCCACCGCGTGCGGTCGACGTCGATGCCGAGCGCGGCGGCGGCGGTGTCGCCGAACGCGAACGCGTCGAGGCGTCCGCCGACGACCAGCAGCACGGACCCGACGACGAGCAGCGCGCTGCCGGCGATGGCGACCGACGGCCACGTGGCGCCCGCGAGCGACCCGAGGAGCCAGGACAGGATCTCGCGGTAGGAGTCCCCGGTCGCGGTCCAGAAGATGACGAACGACGTGCCCGCGGCCGCGAGCTGGGACACGGCGAGCCCCGCGAGCACGGCGCGCGTGGGGGTGACGGACCCGGCGGTGCGCGCGAGCGTCAGGGTCGCGACGAGCGCGGCGACCGCACCGGCGAACGCGGCGACGGGCAGCAGGAGCGACACGCCGACGACGAGCACGGCGACCGCCCCGAGCGACGCGCCCGACGAGAGCCCGAGCAGGTACGGGTCGGCCAGCGGGTTGCGCGTGAGCGACTGCATCACGGCGCCGGCGGTCGCGAGCCCCGCGCCGACGGCGGCCGCGGTGAGCACGCGCGGTGCGCGCAGGTCCCACACGATCGCGTCGTGCAGCGCGGGGACGTCCCCGACGAGCCCGAGGTGGTGGCCGACGACACGCGCGACCTGCCCGACGCCGAGCGCGGCGGGGCCGATCGTGACCGTGACGAGCAGGCTCAGGACGAGCAGGAGGAGGCCGCCGACGACGAGCGCCGCGAGCGGCGGCCGACGCGGGGGTCGCCGCTCGTCACCGCGCAGGTCGGCGCCGGGCGTCCCGGTCCTCGTCGTGCGCCGCACGCCGCGGTCAGCCCAGGCCCAGGGCGCGCGCCTGTTCGACGATCGACGCGACGGTGTCGGCGTTGCGCACGCCCGCCTCGCTCGCGGCGAACGGCACGACGACGTAGCGCTCCTGCTGCACGGCCTGCAGCGCGGCGGTGGCCGGGTTGGCGGCGAGCGCGGCCTTCTTGTCAGCGGCGGTGTTCCACGTCGAGTCGACGAGCACCAGCACGTCGGGGTCGGCCGCGACGACCTGCTCCCAGCCGACCGACGTCCACGTGTCGTGCACGTCGGCGAACACGTTGGTCAGCCCCGCGGCGTCGAGCAGCATCGCGGGCGCGCCGATGCCCGCGCCGACGAACGGGGTGTCCGTGCCGGACGACCACCACACGACGCTCGCGCCGTCGAGCGGGTCGACGCCGTCGAGCGTGGCCTGCTGCGCGGCGACCACCTGCTCGGCGGCCTCGGGCTCGCCGAGCAGGGCGCCCGCCTCGCGGATCTCGGCGAACACGTCGTCGAACGTGAGCGGGTCGGGCTGGTAGCCGGGCTCCTTGCACGCCGACGGTGCGACGTACGTGGCGATGCCGTGGCCGGTGAGCGTGTCGCGCTCCCCGACTCCGTCCGCGGAGAAGTTCGACTCCCACCCGCCGACGACGAGGTCCGGCTCGGCGGCGAGCAGCGCCTCCTGCCCGGGCACCTTGTCGGACAGGACGGGCACGTCGGCGAGGGCGGGCGCGAGGTCCTCGGGCGGCGGGCCGTCCGAGAACGCGGTCCCGACGAGGCGGTCGGCCGCCCCGAGCGCCGCGACGAGCTCGGTGGTCGACGACTTGATCGTCACGATGCGCTGCGGAGCGGCGTCGAGCGTCACCTCGGTGCCGCAGTTGTCGACGGTGACGGGGTACGACGACGCGGGAGAGGCGTCGGCGGTCGTCGTGCCGGCCGCCGAGCCCGGGCGGTCGCCGTCGGAGGCGATGGCGCACCCGGCGAGCAGCAGCGGTGCGACGAGGACGGCGCTCGCGAGCCGGCGACGAGGACGGGCGGGCGTGGGCATGGGGCTCCTCCGGTGGGCGACACGCCGCGCACGCCGTCGGGCGCGGGCCAAGGGGTGCCGGCGCACGTCGCGCCGTGGAGGACCGTCCCAGTCGAGGGCGGTGCGACCTGGCCGAACGTCCGGCCGGGTTCCGCCGAAACCCTAAGGACCAGCGGGCCGCGCACGCAAACGTCGCGTGCACGGGGTGCCCCGCGCGTCGTAGCGTGCGACCGACCGCTCGCAGCGCCGACCGCGGACCGATACCGACACCAGGAGCCAGCATGACCAGCACCCCCCGCCGCGCCGTCGTCACGGGCGCGTCGTCCGGCATCGGCGCGGCGACCGTCCGCCGCCTGCGCGCGGAGGGGTGGGACGTCGTCGCGACCGCGCGCCGCGCGGACCGGCTGGCGGCCCTCGCGGACGCGACGGGCGCCGAGACGTTCGTGGCCGACGTGACCTCGGACGACGACGTCGCGGCGCTCGTCGAGCACGTGCGCGCGACCGGGGGCCTCGACGCCGTGGTCAACAACGCGGGCGGCGCGTTCGGGCTCGACCCGGTCGAGTCGGGCGACCTCGCGCAGTGGCGCGCGATGTACGAGCTCAACGTCCTCGGCACGCTGCGGGTCACCCAGGGTCTGCTGCCGCTGCTGCGGGAGCGCGGCGCGGGTGACGTGGTCGTCGTGACGTCGACCGCGGCGCACGGCGCGTACCCGGGCGGCGCGGGGTACACCGGTGCGAAGTCCGCCGAGCACCTGCTCGCCCAGACGCTGCGGTGGGAGATCGTCGGCCAGCCGGTCCGCGTCATCGAGATCGCCCCGGGCGCGGTCGCGACCGAGGAGTTCTCGCTCGTGCGGTTCGACGGGGACGCCGAGCGTGCCGCGGCGGTGTACGAGGGGTACCAGCCGCTCGTGGCCGACGACGTCGCGGACACCATCGCGTGGTCGCTGTCGCGGCCCGCGCACGTCAACGTCGACCTGCTGGTCGTGCGGCCGCGCGCGCAGGCGAACAACACGACGACGGCGCGCACGGGCGTCTGACCGGAGCCGGTCCGCGGGCGCACGCCCGCCCCGTGAGACGACGACGCCCCCGGGTGGGCTCGTCGGCGGGCGGACGTAGTGTGACGGGATGCCCCCCGGACGTCCCTCGCGCAGCGTGCTCCTGCGCCTCGTGCACTGGGGTCGGCCGGCGGTCCCGCGCATCGTCGTGGGCGGGCTCACGGCGCTCGGTGCGAGCCTCCTCGCGCTCGCGGTGCCGCAGGTGCTGCGCTCGGTGGTCAACGGGCCGCTGCTCACGGACGGGTCGCGGACGGCGGTCGTCGAGGCCGCCGGGCTGGTGCTCGCGCTGGGCGTGCTCGAGGCGTTCCTGGTGTGGTGCCGGCGGACGCTGATCCTCACACCGGGCACGGGCGTCGAGCTCACGATGCGGCGCGACCTGTTCCGCCACCTGCTCGACCTGCCGGTCGAGTTCCACGACCGCTGGTCGGGCGGGCAGCTGCTGTCGCGCTCGATGAGCGACCTGTCGGTCATCCGACGCTGGATGGTGTTCGGCCTCGTCATGCTGTGCGTGAGCGCGACGACCGTGGTGGTCGGCGTCGGTCTCATGATCGCGACGGCGCCCGTGCTGGGCCTGGTCTACCTCGCGGGTGCGGTGCCGGTCGTCTGGCTCGGGTTCCGGTTCCGGCAGGACTACAAGGTGGTCGCGCGCCGCGCGCGCGACCAGGCGGGTGACCTCGCGACGACGGTCGAGGAGTCGGTGCACGGCATCCGGGTGCTCAAGGCGTTCGGCCGCGGCGAGGACGCGCTCGGTGACTTCGTGCGGCAGGCCGACGAGCTGCGCGCGACCGAGGTCGCCAAGGCCCGCACGCAGTCACGCGTGACGTTCGCGCTGGGTGCGATCCCGGAGGCGGTGCTCGCGGTGTCCCTCGCGGTCGGTGTGCCCCTCGCCGCGGCGGGCCGCGTGTCGGTCGGTGCGCTCGTCGCGTTCTTCGCGACAGCGGCGATCGTCAACGCGCCCGTCGAGCGGCTCGGCAACCTGCTCGCGATGACGCTCGACGCGCGTGCCGCGACCGAGCGGTTCGTGCAGGTGGTCGACACCGTCCCGACGGTGCGTGACCCGCAGGCCCCGGTCGCGCTGCCGCCCCGCCCGGCCGGCGGCTCGCTCGTGGAGCTCGACGGCGTGCACTTCGCGCACCCGGCGCGCGGGTCGGGGCCGGTCGGGGAGGTCCTCGCGGGCGTCGACCTGCGCCTCGAGCCCGGGACGACGACCGCACTGGTCGGGCTCACCGGCAGCGGCAAGACGACGCTGCTGCAGCTCGTCCCACGGCTGTACGACGTGACGGCCGGCGCGGTGCGCGTCGACGGCGTCGACGTGCGGGACCTCACCCGCGCCCAGCTGCGCGCGGCGGTGTCCGTCGCGTTCGAGGACCCGATCCTGTTCTCCGCGTCGGTGCGCGAGAACGTGCTGCTCGGCACGCCCGCCGACCTGCCCGCCGAGGAGGCGGAGGACCTGCTGCAGGGCTCGCTCGACGTCGCGCGCGCGGGCTTCGCCCGCGACCTTCCCGACGGGCTCGCCACGGTCATCGGCGAGGAGGGCCTGAGCCTGTCCGGCGGGCAGCGTCAGCGCGTGGCGCTCGCTCGCGCGATCGCCGTGCGCCCCCGCGTGCTGCTGCTCGACGACCCGCTGTCCGCGCTCGACGTGAGCACGGAGGCGCAGGTCACCGCGCGCCTGCGGGAGGTGCTCGCGGGCACGACGACGCTCGTCGTCGCGCACCGTCCGTCGACGGTCGCGCTCGCGGACCGCGTCGCCGTGCTCGAGGACGGCCGGATCACGGGCGTGGGCACGCACGCCGAGCTGCTCGCGACGCACGCGCACTACCGGTACGTGCTCACGGCCCAGGAGGCGGTGGACGACGCGGCGCGCGCGGCGGACCGCAGGGCGCAGGACACGGACGTGCGCGAGGACGAGGAGCGCACGGCCGACGAGGCCGCCGACGAGGCCGCTGACGAGTGGGTCGAGACCGCGCGATGACGGCACCCACGACCCACGGGGCGCCCGCGAGCCCGCCGTCCGCGGGCCCGCCGCCCGCGGACGCGGCGTCCGACGAGGCGCTCGAGGACCCGCGCGTCGTCCGCCGCCGCTCGCTCGGGCTGCTCGGCTCGCTGCTGCGCCCGGTGGCGCGACCCGCGTGGTGGACGGTCGCGCTCGTCGTCCTCGCGCAGCTCGCGGCGGTCGCCGGGCCCGCGCTCGTCGCCTACGGCATCGACTCGGCGCTGCCTGCCCTCGCGGACGACGGTGACGCGCGTCCGCTCGTCGTCGCGGCGGGCGTGTACCTGGTGCTCGCGGTCGGGGGAGGCCTGCTCTCCGCGCAGGTGGTGCGCGCGTCCGCGCGCGTGAGCCAGGCGGTGCTGCTGGACCTGCGCGGCCGGCTGTTCCGGCACACGCAGCGCCTGAGCCTGGAGTTCCACGAGCGCTACACCTCGGGCCGGATCATCTCCCGGCAGACGTCGGACACGGACGCGCTGCGCGAGCTCCTCGACGGCGGTGTCACCACGCTCGCGTCGTCCGGGCTCGCGATGGTGCTCACCGCGACGTCGCTCGCGCTGCTCGACTGGCGCAGCGGCCTGGTGCTGCTGGTCGCGGTGGTCCCGGGCGTGGTGCTCACGCGGTGGTTCCAGCTGCGCTCGCAGCGCCAGTACCGCCTCAACCGGACCGCCGCCGCGCGCGTGATCGTGCGGTTCGTGGAGACCATGACGGGCATCCGCGCGGTGCAGGCGTTCCGTCGTGAGGAGGCGGCCGGGCACGTGTACGGCGCGGAGGCCGAGGTCTACCGCCGCACGACGGCCGACGCGATCCGCGTCAACGGCGTGTTCGACACGGGGCTGACGCTGATCGGGAACGTCACGGTCGCGGGGGTGCTGCTGGTCGGCGGCCTGCGTGTGCTCGACGACGGGCTGGACGTGGGGGTGCTGGTGGCCGCGGTGCTGTACGCGCGGCGGTTCTTCCAGCCGCTGCAGCAGATCGGGATGTTCTACAACTCGTTCCAGTCGGCGACCGCGGCGCTCGAGAAGCTCTCGGCGCTCCTCGCGCAGGAGCCGTCGGTGCCCGACCCGCAGCACCCCGTCGCGCTGCGTGAGGTGCGCGGCGACGTGCGGTTCAGGGGTGTCGAGTTCGGCTACGGCGACGGGCCGGGCGTGCTGCCCGCGCTCGACCTGCACGTGCCGGCGGGGCAGTCGCTCGCGCTCGTCGGCGAGACGGGCGCGGGCAAGTCCACGGTCGCGAAGCTGCTCGCGCGGTTCTACGACGTGCGGGCGGGAGCGGTGCTGCTCGACGGGGTCGACGTGCGCGACGTCGCGCCCGGCGACCTGCGCCGAGCGGTCGTCATGGTGACGCAGGAGTCGTACCTGTTCTCCGGGTCGGTCGCCGCGAACATCGCGCTCGGCCGTCCGGGCGCGTCGCGCGCTCAGGTCGAGGCGGCGGCGCGTGCCGTCGGCGTGCACGAGCTCGTGGCGTCGCTCCCGGACGGGTACGACACGCTCGTCGACAAGCGCGGCGGGCGGCTGTCGGCGGGGCAGCGCCAGCTCGTCGCGTTCGCGCGCGCGTTCCTGGCCGACCCGGCCGTGCTGATCCTCGACGAGGCGACCAGCTCGCTCGACGTCCCCGGTGAGGCGCTCGTGCAGCGCGGCCTGCGCACGCTGCTCGCGGGTCGCACGGCCGTGGTGATCGCGCACCGGCTGTCGACCGTCATGGGCTCGGACCGCGTGCTCGTCGTCGACGGCGGGCGCGTCGTCGAGGACGGTGCCCCGGCCGACCTCGCGACGGCGGGCGGCCGGTTCGCCGAGCTGTACGACGACTGGCAGGCCACGCTGCGCACGCCGTAGCACCCGAGCGCGCGCGGCGGGGCGTTCAGCGTGACGCGGCCCAGGCGTGCAGGGCCTCGCGCACGAACGCGGCGCCCTGCGGGCCGCCGTAGGTCGCGCCGAACCGCTCGTCGGCCACGTAGAGCTCGGCCAGGCCCAGCACGTACTCGACCGGGGCGCCCGTGCCGTGGCCCGGGGTGCCGGGGATGGACGTGAGCCACGCGACGTGGCGGGCGGCGAGCGCCTGCGCCTCGTCGGACGCGGGGTCGGTGCCCGTGGCGGCGGCCGCGGCCCAGTCGGCGGCGAGCCGCGCGGTGCGCGCCTGCCACCCCTTCTTCTCGTCGTCGGGCATCCCTCGCCACCACGCGTCCGAGGTCGCGTACGCGTCGGCGCCCCAGCGCTGCTCGACCTCGTCCTTGTACTGCGTGTGGTCGAACCCGTCGAACATCTCCTCGGCCATCACAGGCCCTCCTTCCTCTCGTGCGGTGATCGTCCGCTCGACCGAGGCGACGAGCCGCTCCAGCCGGCGCTGCTCGTCGCGCAGCCAGGCGAGGTGGCGCCGCAGCGCGACGACCTCGTCCTGCTCGCGGTCCAGGACCCGACCGATCTCGCTGAGCCCCAGGCCGAGCTCGCGCAGGAGCAGGATGCGTTGCAGCCGGACGAGCGCGGCGTCGTCGTACCAGCGGTGGCCACCTGCGGCGACCCGGCTCGGCGGCAGCAGGCCGACCGCGTCGTAGTGCCGCAGCGTGCGGCTCGTCGTGCCCGTCAGGCGCGCGACCTCCTGGATCGACGCCTCCATCGCTCCTCCTTCGTGCGGTCGTCGTGCTGTCGTGCGGACGAGATCCACGGTAGGAGTTGACGCCGCGTCAAGATCAAGCGAGGAGGTCGAGGTGCGTCCGAGCGGTTCGCCCGGCGCTCGACCCCGTCACGCCGTCGGCCTGAGCCCCACGAGCCCGAGCGCCGCGGCGACGAGCGCGGCGGGGGAGTCCACGACGGCCCGCGCGCCCGCGCCCTCGAGCTCCGCGCGGTCGCCGAAGCCCCACAGCACGCCGACGCAGGGCAGCCTGTTCTCCCGGGCGCCCTCGACGTCGTGCTCGCGGTCGCCCACCATCACGGCGCGCACGTCCGGCCCGAGCGACGCCACGGCCCGCGCGATGATCTGGCCCTTGGTGTCGCTCTCGTCGTCGGGTGCGCCGAACACGCCGTCCAGCAGGGGAGCCAGGCCCAGGTGCTCCAGGACCGGGACCGCGAACGTGTGCGGCTTGGCGGTCGCGACGACGAGCCGCGCCCCGGCGGCCCGCAGCCCGGCCAGCGCCCGCGGCACCCCGTCGAACACGTGGGCCATGAGGTTCCCGCGCTCGGCGAACGCGCGCTGGTAACCGGCGACGACCGCGTCGTGCAGCTCGGGCGGGACGCCCACGCGCCGCGCGGAGTCGTGGATGGGCGGGCCGATGAACGAGCGCAGCACCGCGTCGTCGGGCGGGACCAGGCCGGCGCCGCGGAACCCCGCGCGCAGGGAGTCGACCACCCCGTCACCGGAGTCGATGAGCGTCCCGTCGAGGTCCAGCAGCACGGCAGCAGTCACCCGCAGATCCTGCCACCGCTCGGCGGGCGCCCTGTCCGCCGTGGCCCGTCCGCCCGCCGTGAGGCTGATGTGTCGCGATGGGCACGTGGCGGCAACCTCGGCGCAACACCCGCTGCCTAGCGTGCAGCACGTGACGACCACCGCCGTCCGCGACCGCGTGCGTGACGACTTCGGGCTCGAGGTCGAGACCCTCGAACCGGTGACCACGCACGCCACCGCCCGGCTGTGGCGTGCGACGGTCGGGCCGAGCCGGTACGCCGTGCGGTGGACGTCGACGACGAGCGCGGCCGCGCAGGTCGCGCTCGCGCTGGCGCGCACGCTCCCGCAGCGCCCGCAGGAGCTCCTGCCGGCACCGGCGACGTTCGCGCCGCCGCTGCTCACCCGGCGCGGGGCGCCCGCGGCCGACCACGACGGCGGGCGGCTGTCCGTCACGCCGTGGCTCGACGGCCCGACCGGCCGGGACGTGCCGCTGACGCCGCCGCAGTGGACCGCGTTCGGTCGGCTCGTCGCGCGGGTGCACGCGCTCGCGCCGACGAGCGTGCCCGGGCTGACGCGCGAGTCGTTCGACCCGACGGAGCGGCTCGCGCGCACCGCCGAGATCGACGACGAGGTCGCGCGCACGCTGCGGGGCGAGCGGGACGCCGCCGCCCGGGCCGCCGCCGAGACGTGGCGTGCGGCGGGTCCGCGCATCGCCGCCGTGCGCGCCCGCGCGGTGCGGACGGGCCACCGGCTGCGCGACCAGGGCCGCGACGTCCCGCTCGTCGTCTGCCACGCGGACGCCCACGTGGGGCACGTGGTCGCGACGGGGCCGCGGGACGTCGCGCTGCTGGACTGGGAGCACGCGTGCGTGGCACCCGCCGAGCAGGACCTGATGTTCGTGCTCGGGGGCGTGCTGCCGGGGCTGCGCGTGACGGTCGAGCAGTCGGCCGCGTTCCTGACGGGCTACGGGCGCGTGGACATCGACGAGGACCGGCTCGCGTACGCGCGGTGCGTCCGCGCGCTGCAGGACCTCACGGCGACCGCCGCGACCGCGCTCGACCGCGACGCGCCCCGCGCGCGGCGCGTCGCGGCGCTCGCGGACTTCGGTGCGCACGTGGGGCCCGACGGCGGTCTCGCCGCCGCGCTCGAGTGACGCCGGGTCAGGCCGGTGTGCGGGCGAGCAGCTCCAGCGCGGCGCGCGGCAGGTCGTCGGTGTCGTCGACGAGCGCGTCCGCCTCGGCGAGCTCGCCCGGCTCGGCGTAGCCCCAGGTGACGCCGAGGCACCGCACGCCGTTCGCGTGCGCGCCGACGACGTCGTGGCTGCGGTCGCCGACCATGACCGTGGGCCCGTGGCCCGGCACGCTCGCGAGCGCGGCGGCGACGACGAGCGCCTTGCTGCTCGGCACGTCGTCCGGCGGGGCGCCGAACACACCGTCGACCAGCGCGTCGATCCCGAGGTACGCGCACACCGGGTCCGCCCGGACCTGCGGCTTGGACGTGGCCACCAGGAGCGTGCAGCCCGCCGCGCGCAGCGCCCGCAGCGCGTCGAGCACACCCGGGTACGCGCGCGTCTCGCGCAGCGCGCCCGCGTCGTAGTGCGCGCGGTACGCGGCGAGCGCGGCCGGGACCAGGTCCTCGGGCACGCCGTGCGCGCGCAGGCTGTCCTGCAGGGGCGGTCCGACGAACGAGCGCAGCGCCGCCGCCGAGGGCACCGGCAGCCCGAGCGAGCCGTACGCGGCGGCGACGCTCCCGGTGATGCCGGGCGCCGACTCGCTGAGCGTCCCGTCGAGGTCGAGCAGCACCACGGGCGCGGCCGACGGGTCGGTCGTGGTCGGCGTCGCGGTCGGCGTCGTGGTCGGCAGGGTGGTCGGCAGGGTGGTCGGCAGGGTCGCGTGCGTGGTCACGTGCATGGTCACGCGCAGGACTATGCCGTACGGCCGTGTGCGGCCCTGGGCTACCCTGGGCGGACAGGCACCGATCCGGCCATCACCGGGGAGCCTCCGGAAGAACGGGTCGCCACGCTCGCGCGGCGGCCTCACTAGAACCGGACGGGTAGGCCCGTCACAGCCGTCACGAGTGGTCGACGCGCCGTCGCCGCCGGGCTCAGGCCGGCGAGGACGACGAGCCGGCAAGTGAGGTGGTACCGCGGTGGTCCGGCCGGTCCGGGCGATCGTCCTCGCAGCCGACGCGACGCACGCACCTGCCGAACCAGCACGTGCCGACCACAGGAGACGCCCCGGTGACCGATCGTCACTACCCGTTGCACCGCGACGAGCCCGTCGCGCCCTCGCCCGACCTGCCCGCGCTCGAGCGCGAGGTGCTCGCGCACTGGGCGGCCGACGGCACGTTCCAGGCCTCGATCGACCAGCGGGACGCGGGCGAGGACGGCAGCAACGAGTTCGTCTTCTACGACGGTCCGCCGTTCGCCAACGGCCTGCCGC
This sequence comes from Cellulomonas uda, assembly GCF_006538705.1. Taxonomy (GTDB): domain Bacteria; phylum Actinomycetota; class Actinomycetes; order Actinomycetales; family Cellulomonadaceae; genus Cellulomonas; species Cellulomonas uda. The sequence goes on along the minus strand of NZ_BJLP01000005.1, from coordinate 56,215 downwards.
ACTACGGGCACCTGCTGACGGGGTACGCGAAGGACGTCGTGCCGCGCTACCAGACCATGCGGGGCCGCCGCGTGGAGCGCCGGTTCGGCTGGGACACGCACGGGCTGCCTGCGGAGCTCGAGGCGCAGCGCCTCCTGGGCATCAAGGACAAGGCCCAGATCGAGGAGATGGGCATCGCGGCGTTCAACGCGGCGTGCCGTGAGTCGGTGCTGAAGTACACCCAGGAGTGGCGCGAGTACGTGACGCGGCAGGCCCGGTGGGTGGACTTCGACAACGACTACAAGACGCTCGACGTGTCGTTCATGGAGTCCGTGATCTGGGGCTTCAAGCAGCTGTTCGACAAGGGGCTGGCGTACGAGGGCTACCGCGTCCTGCCGTACTGCTGGGTCGACGAGACGCCGCTGTCGAACCACGAGCTGCGCATGGACGACGACGTGTACGCGAGCCGGCAGGACCCGGCGCTCACCGTGGGCGTGCGGCTCGAGACCGGTGAGCTCGCGCTGATCTGGACGACGACGCCGTGGACGCTGCCGAGCAACCTGGCGGTCGCGGTCGGTCCGGACGTGGAGTACGTGACGGTCGAGCCCGCGCCGGACTCGCCGTTCGGCCAGGCGCACCCCGGCGAGCGCGTGCTGCTCGCGGCCCCCCGCCTCGCCGCGTACGCGCGCGAGCTCGGCGAGGCCACCGTGGTCGCCACGACCCTGGGCCGCGACCTCGCGGGCCGGCGCTACACGCCGCCGTTCGACTACTTCGTCGGCCACGAGAACGCGCACCAGGTGCTGGTCGCGGACTTCGTGACGACCGAGGACGGCTCGGGCCTGGTGCACCTCGCGCCCGCGTTCGGCGAGGACGACATGGCGGCGTGCGACGCGGCGGGCATCGCCGCGGTCGTGCCGGTCGACGACGGCGGCCGGTTCACCGCGCTGGTCGGCGACTACGCGGGTCAGCAGGTGTTCGACGCGAACAAGCCGATCATCGCGGACCTCAAGGCGGGCACGGGTCCCCTCGCGCGCGTCGCGGAGCAGCAGCGCGCGCTCGTCGTGCGGCACGAGACGTACGAGCACTCCTACCCGCACTGCTGGCGCTGCCGGAACCCGCTGATCTACAAGGCGGTCTCGTCGTGGTTCGTGCGGGTCACGGACTTCCGTGACCGGATGGTCGAGCTCAACCAGGAGATCTCCTGGACCCCCGAGCACATCAAGGACGGCCAGTTCGGCAAGTGGCTCGCGGGTGCGCGCGACTGGTCGATCAGCCGCAACCGGTACTGGGGGACGCCGATCCCGGTGTGGGTCTCGGACGACCCGACGTACCCGCGCGTGGACGCGTACGGCTCGCTCGCGGAGCTCGAGCGCGACTTCGGCCGCGTGCCCACCAACGAGCAGGGCGAGCCCGACCTGCACCGCCCGTACATCGACGAGCTGACGCGCCCGAACCCGGACGACCCGACGGGCGCCTCGACCATGCGTCGCATCCCCGACGTGCTGGACGTGTGGTTCGACTCGGGCTCGATGCCGTTCGCGCAGGTGCACTACCCGTTCGAGAACCGCGAGTGGTTCGAGCACCACTACCCGGGCGACTTCATCGTCGAGTACATCGGGCAGACCCGCGGCTGGTTCTACACGCTGCACGTGCTCGCCACGGCGATCTTCGACCGGCCGTCGTTCCGCAACGTCATGTGCCACGGGATCGTGCTCGGCGACGACGGCCGCAAGGCGTCGAAGTCGCTGCGCAACTTCCCGGACCCGGTCGAGATGTGGGACGTCTACGGCTCCGACGCGGTGCGCTGGTCGCTCATGTCGAGCACGATCCTGCGCGGCGGGAACCTCATCGTCGCGGAGGAGGGCATCCGCGACGGCGTGCGCCAGGTGCTGCTGCCGCTGTGGAGCACGTACTACTTCTTCACGCTGTACGCGGGCGCCGCGAACGGCGGCGCCGGGCTGACGGCGCGGCTCGTCGACGCGCAGAGCACCGCGTCGCTGAGCACCGCGGACCGTGACCTGCTGGCGCGCACGCGCGAGCTCGTCGTGACGGTCACCGAGCGGCTCGACGCGTACGACCCGCCGGGGGCGTGCGAGGCGGTGCGCCAGCACCTCGACGTGCTGACCAACTGGTACGTGCGCACGCAGCGGCAGCGGTTCTGGGACGAGGACGTCGCGGCGTTCGACACGCTGTACACCGCGCTCGAGACGCTCACGCGCGTCATGGCCCCGCTCGCGCCGCTGGTCACGGAGGAGATCTGGCGCGGTCTGACGGGTGGGCGCAGCGTGCACCTGACCGACTGGCCGACGCCCGCCGCGATCGTCACGAACCCGGGCCCCGGCGCGTCGACCGTCACGGACGACTCGGCCGCGACCGGCGCGGAGTTCACGGACGCGGAGCTCGTCGCCGCCATGGACCGGGTGCGCGAGATCGTGTCGACCACGCTCGGGCTGCGCAAGGCGAGCGGCCTGCGCGTGCGTCAGCCGCTGCGCGAGCTGCGCGTCGCGATCCCGTTCCCGCGCCTCGCGCTGCCGTTCACCGACCTCATCGCGTCCGAGGTGAACGTCAAGAGCGTCGCCGTGCACTCGGTCGACGACGCGGCGGCCTCCGAGTTCGGTGTCTGGACGCGGCTCGACGTCAACGCGCGCGCGGCCGGCCCGCGCCTCGGCAAGGCCGTGCAGGGCGTCATCCGCGCGGCGAAGGCGGGGGACTGGGAGCAGACGGCCGACGGTGTCGTCGTGCGGACGCCCGAGGGGGACGTGCCGCTGCTCGAGACGGAGTACAAGCTCGTCGCCGCGGTGCGGGACGAGGAGGGCGACGAGGTCGCGGCCGCCGTGCTGCCCGAGCGCGGGTTCGTCGTGCTCGACATCGCGCTCGACGACGCGCTGCGCGCCGAGGGCTACGCGCGCGACGTGGTGCGTGCCGTGCAGGACGCCCGCAAGGCGGCCGGGCTGCACGTCGCGGACCGGATCGCGCTGTCGCTCACGGTCCCGGCGGAGCACGTCGCGGACGTCGAGGCGCACCGCGACTTCGTGGCGGACGAGACGCTCGCGGTCGAGCTGACGGTGACGGCCGGGGCGGCGCTCGACGTCGCGGTCGCGAAGCGCCCGGTCTGACACCCGACGACGGCGCGGTGCCCACGAGGCCCGCGCCGTCGTCGCGTCTCAGTCGATCGTCGAGCCCGAGCGGACGAACGCCTTGCCCAGGTAGAAGATGCTGCGGAACTTGTGCGTCCAGAACCGGGCGCCGGTGTTCTTGGTGACGGTCGAGTCGGTGATCGTGAGCGTGCCCGTGCGGTCGTTGCTCACGTAGAACACGCCGGGACCGCCCTCGGGCGCGACGTTCCGCTGGATCGTGGAGCGCTCGATCGTCACCGACTGCCGCGTGCCGTCGAAGTACACCGCGCCGCCGTTGCCGCCCTGCCCGCTGGACGCGCCCGAGCCGGTCGCGGTGTTGCCCGTGAACGTCGAGTCGCGGATCAGGAGCGGGGCCTGCAGCGACGACACGGCGCCGCCGTTCGCGCACGCGTTGTCCGTGAACGTCGACTCGAGGACCCGCGCGGACTCCTTCTGGCCGACGACGCGGATCGCGCCACCACCCGCGTCGGGGTGCTGCTGCACGCAGCGGTTCTCGCGGAACGTCGCGCGCTGCACGGTGAGCCGCCCACCGCGCATCGCGATCGCGCCGCCGCCACCCCCGCCTCCCACGGACGCCTTGCCCGCGGGCGTGCGGCTCGCGTCGCCGCGCGTGAACGTGATGTCCTTGACCAGCACGTACGGCGTGGTCTGCGTGTCGCAGCGGCTGTCGATCCAGCCGAACGACTCCTCGCACGTGTTGGCGTACAGGATCCCGCGCGCGCCCTGCCCGGACAGCGTGACCTTGCCGCCCCCGTCGAGCACGAGCTGCTGGACGACCTTCGCCTTCGGGTCCTGCCAGGGGTGCCGGCACGTCGTGGTGTTGCACACGAACAGCGTGCGGTCCAGGGCGATCGTGACGTTCTTCGGCCCACAGTCGAACCGCACGGTCCCACCCGACTTCACGGCGTACGCGAGCGCGGCGGGCGTGCACGACGCGGGCGTGCCGGTGCCGACCACCTTCACCACGCCGGACGTACCGGGGGTCGCGGCGGACGCGGGCGCGGCGAGCCCCGCGGCGCCGACGAGCGCGGTGGCGACGACGAGCGCGGGGGCGCCGACGAGCGCGGCGGCGCGGGCGCGGCGCACGCGGTGGGCCGACGCGCGGGGGTCGAAGGTCATCCGCCGACCGTAGCCGCTGCGTGCCGCGCCCGGAACGGCCGGACGGACGACGGCGGCGGCCCGCACGGCACAATGGCCGCATGACCTCTCGCGCCGCCCTCGTCGTCCGCCACGTCCCCGGGGCGGTCCGATGAGCGCCGCCGACCGCGCTCGTCGCGAGGCCGACGGCCGCGCCGCCGAGCGGGCGCGCGCCGCGCGCGAGGAGGCCGACGCGGTCTACCGCGAGATCCTGCGCCGCACGCCCGAGCACGAGCTCGACCCGTCGTTCCGCCGCGTGCAGGAGGTGTGCGAGCTGCTGGGCGACCCGCAGCGCGCCTACCGCGTCGTGCACCTCACGGGGACCAACGGCAAGACGTCGACGAGCCGCATGGTCGAGCGGCTGCTGCGCGAGCACGGGCTGCGCACCGGGCGGTTCACGAGCCCGCACCTCACGCGCGTCAACGAGCGCATCGCCGTGGACGGCGAGCCGATCGACGACGAGACGTTCGTCGCGACGTACCGCGACGTGCTCCCGTACGTCGAGATGGTCGACGCGCGCTCGGCCGAGCGCGGCGAGCCGCAGCTGTCGTTCTTCGAGGTGTTCGTGGTCATGGCGTTCGCGGCCTTCGCGGACGCCCCGGTCGACGTCGCGGTCGTCGAGGTCGGCATGGGCGGCTCGTGGGACGCGACGAACGTCGCGGACGGCGAGGTCGCGGTCATCACTCCCGTCGGGATGGACCACGAGCGGTGGCTCGGCGACACGCTCGTCGAGATCGCCGAGGTCAAGGCGGGCATCGTCAAGGACGGCGCCACCCTCGTGCTCGCGGAGCAGGACGAACAGGTCGAGGGCGTCGTGCTCGCGGTGGCGGCGGAGCGGGGCGCGCGCGTCGTGCGCGAGGGCGTCGACATCGCGGTCGTCGAGCGGCAGGTCGCCGTGGGCGGGCAGATGCTCACGCTGCGCGGGTTGGGCGGGGTGTACGCCGACGTGTTCCTGCCGCTGCACGGCGAGTTCCAGGCGCACAACGCGCTCCTCGCGCTCGTCGCGACGGAGGCGCTGCTGACCGGCGGGGGAGCGCTCGACGGGGACGTCGTCGGCGCCGCGTTCGCGGACGCGACGTCGCCCGGGCGCCTCGAGGTGGTCCGGTCCAGCCCCACGGTGCTGGTCGACGGCGCGCACAACCCGGCGGGCGCCCTGGCGCTCGTCTCCTCGCTCGACGAGGCGTTCGCGTTCCAGCGGGTGGTCGGAGTCGTCGGTGTCATGGCCGACAAGGACCCCGAGGCCATCCTGTCGGTGCTCGAGCCGGAGCTCGCCGAGGTGGTGGTCACGCAGGCCGGCACGTCGCGCGCGATGCCCGCGGACGAGCTCGCCGAGATCGCGGTCGACGTGTTCGGCGAGGACCGTGTCCACGTGGTCGAACGCCTCGACGACGCGGTGGCGCTCGCGGTCGAGCGCGCCGAGTCGGAGGTCGAGCGCGGCGCCGCGGTGCTCGTGACGGGGTCGATCCTGCTCGTGGCCGAGGCGCGCATCCTGCTCGGCCGCGACTGACCGGCCGCCCGCCGCCCGCACCCGGGAGGTCGGCCGGAGGTCGGCCCGCACGTCGCTGCACAAACGTGCACGGCTCGTGCACGCCCGCCACTTGCCGCGGTGCGGGCGCGACGCGAGGGTGAGGGACGAGCAGGGGCGTGGCCGGTACCGGTGCCTGACGCGGTGCCCAGGACAGGAGGAGAGCGCGAGTGAAGAAGCTCATCAACGACCCGGCACACGTGGTCAGCGAGACGCTCGACGGGTTCGGCGCCGCGCACGCGGACGTCGTCGCGGTCCACCACGACCCGGACCACGTCACGCGCGCCGGCGGCGCGGTGGCCGGCAAGGTCGGGCTCGTCAGCGGCGGCGGCAGCGGGCACGAGCCGCTGCACGCGGGCTTCGTGGGCGTCGGGATGCTCGACGCGGCGGTTCCCGGGGCGGTGTTCACGAGCCCGACGCCCGACCAGATCCTCCCGGCCCTCCAGGCCGCCGACGGCGGCGCGGGCGTGCTCGCGATCGTGAAGAACTACACGGGCGACGTGCTGAACTTCGAGACCGCCGTCGAGCTCGCCGAGGCCGAGGACGTCGCGGTCCGCACGGTCGTCGTCGACGACGACGTCGCGGTGCAGGACTCGCTCTACACGGCCGGCCGGCGCGGGGTCGCGGGCACGGTCGCCGTCGAGAAGATCGCGGGCGCGGCGGCCGAGCGCGGCGACGACCTCGACGCGGTCGAGGCGGTCGCGCGCAAGGTCGTCGCGAACGTGCGCTCGATGGGCGTCGCCCTGACGGCGTGCACGGTCCCGCACGCGGGCAAGCCGTCGTTCGACCTGCCCGAGGACGAGATCGAGATCGGCATCGGCATCCACGGCGAGCCCGGCCGCCGGCGCATCCCGCTCGCGAGCGCGGACGAGATCACGCAGATGCTGCTCGCACCGGTCGCCGACGACCTCGGCCTCGCGTCCGGCGAGGACGTCCTGCTGCTCGTCAACGGCATGGGCGGCACGCCCGCGTCCGAGCTGTACATCGTGTACCGCAAGGCGCGCGAGCTGCTCGAGGCGCGGGGCGTGAACGTCACGCGCTCCCTCGTCGGGAACTACGTGACGTCCCTGGAGATGCAGGGCGCGTCGGTCACGGTGCTGCGGCTCGACGACGAGCTCACCACCCTGTGGGACGCCCCGGTGCACACCACCGCCCTGCGTTGGTGACCGCGCGACATGCGCGAGGATGGCACGGGGCAGGGTCCGACCCGGAGGAGGTGGCATGGCGCTGGACGTGGCGTGGGCCGTGGACTGGGCGCGCGAGAGCGCTCGGACGGTCGTCGAGCATCGTGACGAGCTGGTCGAGCTCGACCGGCAGATCGGCGACGGTGACCACGGCGAGAACCTGAAGCGCGGGTTCACGGCCGTGGTGGGCAAGCTCGACGCGCTCGGCGAGCCGCCCGCCACCGTGGGGGACGTGCTCAAGCTCGTGGCGACCACGCTCATGTCGACCGTCGGTGGCGCCGCGGGCCCGCTGTACGGGACCGCCTACCTGCGCGCCGCCAAGGCCACCGGCGTCGCCGCGCTCGACGCGGCGGGCGTGGTCGCGCTCGTCGAGGCCGCCCTCGACGGCGTGGTCGCGCGCGGCAAGGCCACGACGGGGGAGAAGACGATGGTGGACGCGTGGTCGCCCGCTGCCGAGGCGGCCGCGGCGGCCGCCGCCGAGGGCGACGACCCGGTCGCGGTGCTCACCGCCGCGGCGCGCGCCGCTGCCGCGGGCGCGCAGTCCACCGTGCCGCTCGTGGCGACCAAGGGCCGCGCGAGCTACCTGGGCGAGCGCTCGGCCGGACACCTCGACCCCGGCGCACGCTCGACGCAGCTCCTGCTCGAGGCCGCGGTCGTGGCGGCGGGTGGTGCGTCGTGACGACGGTGCCCGACGGGTCCGGCGACGAGCGCACGCCCGCGGCGGTCGCCCTCGTCCTGGTCTCGCACTCCGAGCCGCTCGCGGCGGGCGCCGCCGAACTCGCGCGCCAGATGGCGCCGGGCGTGCTCGTCGTGCCCGCGGGTGGGCTCGAGGACGGCGGCCTGGGCACGGACTTCGCGCGCGTGGAGGCCGCGCTCGTGCGCGCCGCGCAGGACGGTCGGTCGGTCGTCGTGCTCGCGGACCTCGGCTCGGCGGTGCTGACCACCGAGGCGGTGCTCGAGCTCGCGGACCCGGACCTCGCGGCGCGCGTGCAGGTGGCCGACGGCCCGTTCGTCGAGGGCGCCGTCGCGGCGGCCGTCACGGCGCACGGCGGCGCCGACCTGGCCGGCGTGCTCGCGTCCGTCGCGCACGCCGGATCGATCTTCGGCCCCGTGCGGGCCGCACCCGACACCCCAGGAGGACCCGTGCCCGAGACCGTCGACGCCTCACCGCAGGTCGATCCCGGCGTCGTGCGCGCGACGCGGACGTTGCTCAACCCGCTCGGCCTGCACGCGCGGCCCGCCGCGGTCGTCGCCCGGATGCTCGCGGGCTACGACGCGACCGTGTCGGTCAACGGGGTGAACGCGGCGAGCGTCCTGGAGCTCATGAAGCTCGGTGCGACGCAGGGTGCCGAGCTGCACGTCGAGGCGACCGGGCCGCAGGCGCAGGACGCGGTCACGGCGCTCACCGAGGCGATCGACGCGGGGTTCGGCGAGATCTGACCGCGTGACGCACGTCGCAGAAAATACATCGGGTGCAAAGTTGCAGTCGATGTAACCTTGACGCGTGATCGAGACGCGTCCCGCTGCCCCCGTGCAGCCCGAGCCCTCCGACGAGGGGCTGCGCGCGCGCAAGAAGCGCGCGCGGCGCGAGGCGCTCATCGACGCCACCCACCGCCTCGTCGAGCGTGACGGGATCGACGCGGTCACCGTCGAGGCGATCTGCGAGGCCGCGGGCGTCTCCGCCCGCACGTTCTTCAACTACTTCGAGTCCAAGGACGACGCCGTGCTCGGCCACGCGCCGTGGGTCCTGTCGACCCCCGCGACCGGCACCTTCGTCGACGGAGGGCCCACCGGCGACCTGCTGACCGACCTGCAGGAGCTGCTCGCCGACGCGATGCGCCACCCGCCCATGGGGCAGGAGCGCTTCCTGCGCACCCTCGAGCTCGCGTCGCGCGACCCGCGGCTGCTCTCCCGGCACATCGCGTGGGTCGAGGCGCACCGCACCCAGATGGCCGAGCTCGTCACCGAGCGTCTCGCGACCGTGGACGCCGTTCAGGACGGCTCCGCGGCACGGGTCGACCCCGACGTGGTCGCGTCGCTCGCGTTGTTCCTCGTCCACTCCACCGCGATGCGCTGGGAGGCGGCAGGGCCCGAGACGGACCCCCGCGAGCACCTCGCGGCGATCGTCGGCGGCCTGCGCGCGCTCGTCGGACCCCCGTCCCGTGACCCCGGCCGCCCCTGAGGCGCCCGGCACCAGATCTCCCGGACCGTCCCCCGGCCCGGGCCGTACGACCCCGAACGAGGTACCCATGGCCGTGGCCACCACGCCCGAGCAGACGGACGGCGCGCCGCTCGTCGTGCTCACCCAGCGCCGAGTCTGGCTGATCTTCGGCGCGCTCCTGGCGAGCATGTTCCTGTCCTCGCTCGACCAGTCGATCGTCGGCACCGCGATGCCGACGATCGTCGGCGAGCTCGACGGCGTCGCCCACCAGGGGTGGGTCGTCACCGCGTACATCCTGGCGATCGCGATCGTCATGCCGCTCTACGGCAAGTTCGGCGACCTGTGGGGCCGGCGTTGGCCGTTCCTCGTCGCGATCGGTCTGTTCACGCTCGCGTCCGCCGGGGCGGGGTTCGCGCAGACGTTCGGCGAGCTCGTGTTCTGGCGCGGTGTGCAGGGCCTCGGCGGCGGCGGCCTGATGATCCTGTCGCAGGCGATCATCGCGGACATCGTGCCCGCCAAGGACCGCGGGAAGTACATGGGCCCGATGGGCGCACTGTTCGGCATCGCGGCCGTGATCGGCCCGCTGCTCGGCGGCCTGTTCACCCAGCACGCCGACTGGCGCTGGTGCTTCTGGGTCAACATCCCGATCGGCATCGCGGCGTTCGTGACGGCGTGGGTGACGCTGCGGCTGCCGTCGCACCGCTCCGAGCGCCCGGTGGACGTGGCGGGGATCGTCTTCCTCGTCGTCGCCACGTCGGGTCTCGTGCTCGCGAGCTCGTGGACGTCCTTCTCCGGCAACCGCGACTACGACTGGTCGGACCCGTGGCTCCTCGCGCTCGTCGGCGGCACGGTCCTCGCGATCGCGGCGTTCGTCGTCGTCGAGCTCCGGTTCGCCCGGGACCCGATCCTGCCCCTGCGCCTGTTCCGCAACCCGACGTTCACGATCGCCACGCTCATCGGCTTCATCCTGGGCGCGGGCATGTTCGCCGCCCTGGCGTTCCTGCCGACGTTCCTGCAGATGTCCACGGGCGTGGGCGTCACCCAGTCCGGGTTCCTGCTGCTGCCCATGATGGCGGGCGTCATGCTCACCGCGATCGGCTCCGGTGTCGCGATCACGAAGACCGGCCGCTACAAGATCTACCCGGTCGTCGGCCTGCTCGTCACCGCGCTCGGCCTGATGTGGCTCACGCGCATCACCGGCGACATGTCGCTCGTGCTGTTCGGCGCGATGATCTTCGTGCTCGGCGCCGGCATGGGCCTGGTGATGCAGACGATCGTGCTCGCGGTGCAGAACGCGGTCGACCCGCACGAGCTGGGCACCGCCACGAGCGCGAACAACTTCTTCCGCGAGATCGGCGCGGCGGTCGGCACGGCGATCTTCTCGACGATCTTCACCACGGCGTTGTTCACCAAGCTCTCCGACGTGTTCGCCGGCGCCTCGCAGCTCGGTGCCGGCGCGTCGGACGTCACGCCGGAGGCCGTCGCGGCGCTTCCCGAGCCCTACAAGTCCGGTGTGATCGACGCGTTCGCGAGCACGCTCGCGCCGTCGTTCTGGTACTTCGTGCCGCTCGTGCTGGTCGGCCTCGTGCTCGCGCTGTTCCTCAAGGAGGTCGCGCTCTCCGACGTGGCCGGCATGGTGGCGCGCGGCGAGGCCGTGGCCGCCGACGGGTCCGGGGCGCCGTCCGCCGTGGTCGTCGACGAGCTCACGGAGCACGTGGACCTCGCGGAACAGGGGGACCTCGCGGAGCACGTCGACGACGAGCGCGCCGGTAGCCTGGGCCGGTGACGTCCCCCGCGCCGGCCGTGCGCCGCAAGCGACCCGCCAAGCCGCAGTTCACCCAGACGATCCTCGTCCTGGAGGCGTGCTGCGTGCTGTTCGCGACGCTCGTGGCGTACGGCCTGCGCGTGGCACCCGCCCCCGTCGTGTGGGGCGTCGGCGGAGGTCTCGCACTCCTGCTGGTCCTCGCGTCGGGGCTGGTCACGCGTCGCGGCGGGTACCTCGTGGGCTGGGTCCTGCAGGGCTGGCTCGTCGCGGCCGCGATCGTCCTGCCGGCGGTCGCGCGGGACATCGCGGTGCTCGTCGCGCTCGTGTTCGTCGGCCTGTGGGTCGCGGCGCTGCGGATCGGCGGGCGCATCGACCGGGAGCGCGCCGAGTACGACGCCGCGCACCCGTTCGAACCGGGCGGTGCCGCAGCGGCCTGACCCGGCGGCCTGACCGGGCGGCCCGACGCCCGCGGACCGGACGAGACGTGACGAACACGACGTCCGGCGGGCCGGGCCCGCCCACGGGAGCCGACACTAGGGTGAGCGCCATGACCGACTCGCAGCGCACCCTCGTCCTCGTCAAGCCCGACGGCGTCGCGCGCGGCCTCGTGGGGGAGGTCCTGCGCCGGGTCGAGGCGAAGGGCTACACGCTCGTCGCGCTCGAGCTGCGCCGGGCGACGCCCGAGCTGCTCGCGGAGCACTACGCCGAGCACGCGGGCAAGCCGTTCCTGCAGCCGCTCGTCGACTTCATGCTCTCCGGCCCGGTGGTCGCGGCCGTGGTCGAGGGCCAGCGGGTCGTCGAGGGCTTCCGCTCGCTCGCGGGCGCGACCGACCCGACGGTCGCGGCCCCCGGCACGATCCGCGGCGACCTCGCGCGCGACTGGGGCCGGAAGGTCATCGAGAACATCGTGCACGGCTCGGACTCCCCGGAGTCGGCCGAGCGCGAGATCGGGCTGTGGTTCCCCGGCCTGTGACATCCCGGACGGGTCGGGCAGGGGCGAGCGCCCCGGTGCGGCCGGTTCGTCGCGCACGTCCCCGGCTCGGGACCGCGGTCCACCTACACTCGCGGACGTGCACCTCAAGACGTTGACCCTGCGCGGGTTCAAGTCGTTCGCCTCGGCGACGACGTTGAGCTTCGAGCCGGGCGTCACGTGCGTGGTCGGCCCGAACGGCTCCGGCAAGTCGAACGTCGTCGACGCGCTCGCGTGGGTCATGGGGGAGCAGGGCGCCAAGTCCCTGCGCGGCGGCAAGATGGAGGACGTCATCTTCGCGGGCACCGCGGGGCGTCCGCCGCTGGGCCGCGCCGAGGTCGCGCTGACCATCGACAACACCGACGGCGCGCTGCCGATCGAGTACACCGAGGTCACCATCAGCCGGACGCTGTTCCGCAACGGCGGCTCGGAGTACGCGATCAACGGTCAGGGCTGCCGTCTGCTCGACATCCAGGACCTGCTCTCGGACTCCGGGCTGGGCCGCGAGATGCACGTGATCGTCGGGCAGGGCCAGCTCGACGCGGTGCTGCGCGCGACGCCCGAGGAGCGGCGCGGGTTCATCGAGGAGGCCGCCGGCGTCCTCAAGCACCGCAAGCGCAAGGAGAAGGCGCTGCGCAAGCTCGACGCGATGCAGGCCAACCTCACGCGCCTGGGCGACCTCACCGCCGAGATCCGCCGTCAGCTCGGCCCGCTGGGCCGTCAGGCCGAGGTCGCGCGCAAGGCCGCCGTGGTGCAGGCCGACCTGCGGGACGCGCGGGCCCGGCTGCTCGCGGACGACCTCGCGCAGCTGACCGCCCAGCTCGAGCAGGAGATCGCCGACGAGACCGCGGTCGCGCGCCAGCGCGAGGAGGTCGAGTCGGCGCTCGCCCGCACGCGGGCCCACCTCGCGACCCTCGAGCGCGAGGCCGCCGAGGCCGCCCCGGAGCTCTCCCAGGTCAGCGAGGTCTGGTACCGGCTCTCGTCGCTGCGCGAGCGGCTGCGCGGCACCGCGTCGCTCGCGGCGGACCGGGTGCGGCTGCTGGGCGCCGCGGTGCCCGAGCGCACGGACGGGCGCGACCCCGACGACCTGGCCGCGCAGGCGGGACGCGTGCGGCAGGCCGAGGCGGAGCTCGCCGCGGAGGTGGACCTCGCGCGCGCGGCGCTCGACGCGGCGGTCGCCGCGCGGCAGGAGGTCGAGCAGCAGGCCGCGGACGCGGAGAAGGAGCTCGCGACCGCGCTGCGCGGTGCCGCGGACCGGCGTGAGGGCGTGGCCCGCCTCGCGGGTCAGGTCGCGGCGCGCCGCAGCCGCGTCGAGGCGACGCAGGCCGAGCTGGGCCGGCTCCAGGAGACCCTCGTCGCCGCCGAGCGTCGCGGCGCGGAGGCGACCGCGCGGTTCGCGGCGCTGGAGTCGCAGGTCGCGGGCGCCGAGGAGGGCGAGGAGGACCTCGACGCCGCGCACGAGTCGGCCGCCGAGGCGCTCGAGACCGCCACCGCCCGCGTCGCCGAGCTGACCGAGGCGCTGGCCGCCGCGGAGCGCGAGCGCGCCAACCAGGAGTCGCGCGCCGAGACGCTCGAGCTGAGCCTCACGCGCAAGGACGGCGCGGGGGCGCTGCTCGCGGCGGACTCGCTGCCGGGGACGATCGGCTCGGTCGCGGCGCTGCTCGCGGTGGACCCGGCCGACGAGGAAGCGGTCGTCGCCGCGCTCGGCGCCACCGCGGACGCGGTCGCCGTCGAGTCGCTCGGTGCGGCGGTCGACGCGATCCGCTGGCTGCGCACACAGGACGCGGGCCGCGCGAGCCTGCTCGTGGGGGGCGGGACGGCCGCGCCGCGTGACCTCCCGGCGGACCTGCCCGCGGGTGCGGTGCCCGCGGTCGACCTCGTGCGGGCGCCCGAGAACGTGCGCGGGACGGTCCACGCGCTCCTGGCCGACGTCGTCGTCGTGGACGACCTCGCGGGGGCGCGCGCGGTGCTCGCGCAGGCGCCCGGGCTCGTCGTCGCGACCCGGACCGGTGACGTGCTGTCCGCGACCCGCGCGTCCGGCGGGTCGGCGAGCGCGCCGAGCGCGCTGCACCTGCAGGCGGCGCTCGACCAGGCCCGTCAGGCCGCGCAGGCGGCGGCCGCCGACGCCGAGCGGCTCCGGTTCGCGCTCGCCCGCGCCACGCAGGAGCGCGGCGAGGCACGCACGCGGTACGACGAGACGCTCGAACGGCTCAACGAGTCCGACGCGCAGCTCGCGGCGGTGGCCGAGCAGCTCGGGAACCTGGGGTCCACGGCACGTGCCGCGCGGGCGGAGGCGGAGCGCGTTCAGGCGTCGCTCGACGCGGCGTCGCGCACGCTCGAGGAGGACACCGCGCAGCTCGCCGAGCTCACGGCACGGCTCGCCGCGGCCGAGGTCGAGCCCGGGGAGAGCGAGGCGCAGATCACGCAGGGCACGGCCCGTCGTGACGCGATGCTCGAGGCGGCGACGGCCGCGCGGCAGCGCGAGACCGAGGCCCGCCTGACCCTGCGCACGGCCGAGGAGCGCGCCCGCGCCCTCGCGGGACGCGCCGAGTCGCTCGAACGCGCGGCGCGCGCCGAGCGGGTCGCGCGCGAGCGCGCGCAGGAGCGCGAGCGGGAGCGGGCCCGGCAGGCCGCCGTGGCCGAGGCGGTGCGTGCGGGTGCGACGCGCACGCTCTCGCTGCTGGAGGGGTCCCTGCGGCGGGCGTCCGACGAGCGCGAGTCCGCCGAGGCGGCGCGGGCGCGGCGCGACGAGGCGATCGGGGCGGCGCGCGTCACCGTCGAGCAGCAGGCGGCGGAGCTCGGGCGGCTGACGGACGTCGCGCACCGGGACGAGGTGGCGCGCACGCAGCAGCGGCTGCGCATCGAGCAGCTCGAGACGCGCGCCGTCGAGGAGCTCGGCCTGGATCCCGCGGTGCTGCTGGACGAGTTCGGGCCGCACCGCGACGTGCCGGTCGTCGTCGCACCCGGCACCGAGCCGGACCCCGAGGCACCCACGCACGTGCCGTACGTGCGCGAGCAGCAGGAGAAGCGGCTGCGCGCCGCGGAGCGCGCCCTCTCGCTCCTGGGCCGGGTCAACCCGCTCGCGCTCGAGGAGTTCGCCGCGCTCGAGGAGCGGCACAAGTTCCTCGTGGACCAGCTCGCGGACCTCAAGAAGTCCCGTGCGGACCTGCTGGAGATCGTCAAGGAGATCGACGAGCGCGTCGAGCAGGTGTTCGCCGAGGCGTACCGCGACACCGCGGCGGCGTTCGACGACGTGTTCCCGCGGCTGTTCCCGGGCGGCGAGGGCAGGCTCGTCCTGACCGACCCGGGCGACATGCTCACCACGGGCATCGAGGTCGAGGCGCGTCCCGCGGGCAAGAAGGTCAAGCGGTTGTCGCTGCTGTCCGGCGGTGAGCGCTCGCTCACCGCGGTCGCGCTCCTCGTCGCGATCTTCAAGGCCCGGCCCAGCCCGTTCTACGTCATGGACGAGGTCGAGGCGGCGCTCGACGACGCCAACCTCGGGCGGCTCCTGGAGATCTTCCGTGAGCTGCAGGAGGACTCGCAGCTCATCGTCGTGACGCACCAGAAGCGCACGATGGAGATCGCGGACGCGCTCTACGGCGTGACCATGCGCGGGGACGGCGTGACGACCGTCGTGAGCCAGCGGATGCGCGACTCCGCCTGACGCCCGGGCGGCGTGAAGATCGTGTGTGGGAAGTCGTGGGACCTCGCCCCTCGGTGGGCGGTCGCGGGTGCCCGGGGCGACACTTGACCCGTGCTTCCCGTCATCATCGGAGTCCTCGTCGCCCTCGTCGTGGCGGGTCTCGTGCTGCTCGTCGCCAGCACGTCCGACGCCGACGAGCGGCGTGACGACGAGTCACCCCTGAGGGCGTTCCGCCGCGGCTGGCGGGCGCGCAAGAACCCGGCCCCGGACCAGGTGGACGCGGCCCGTGCTGCCGAGGCCGAGCCGGTCGACCTGTCGCTCGCGGACTTCCTGCGCGCGACGGCCGAGCAGGGCGAGGGCTACCTGCACGTCGACGACCTGCAGGCGGGCCTGCACCGCGCCCGCGAGAAGGCCGCGCGCGCGATCCCGCTGCGTCGGCACGGCTGACCTGGCGCTGACCCCGTGCGGACCCCGCGCCGTCCGGGAGCCGGACGACGCGGGGCCGCGCGCCACGCGGTCGGTCGTCAGCGGTAGACGACCGCGGCAGGGTCGTACCCGCACGCCGCGCTGGGACCCGAGGCGACCTTCGTCGGCTCGCCCGAGGTGACGCCCCGGTACTCCTCGCAGATCGCGACCTTGCGGGACGTGTCGCCGACGACCGTGATGCCGGACAGCGTCGCGCGGTCGCCGAGGTTGGGGTTGATCCCGACGAGCGACTTGGCGGGCACCGTGACGGTGACGCCCTGCACGACGACGGTGCGCGCGTACTGCTTGGAGCAGTTGCCGCACGAGCGGTAGAGCTTGCCGATGTCCGTCGCCTGGAAGTTCTTGATGACGAACGTGCCCGGGCCGTTGTGCTGGAACACCTTGTCGGACGCCGACCGCGCGCCGCCGCCGTCGACGGTCATGACCTGCGACGGTGAGCTGCCCTTGAGGGTCGCGGCGTCCTCCTCGACGTCCTCCCACCACACGTTCTGCAGCGTGCAGGTGCCCGTGCAGTGCACGCCGTCGCCGGCGCCCGAGCCGAGGATGACGTTCTTGAGCACCGCGCCGTCCGAGAGCTGGAACATCGGCGGCTGGGACTCGTCCTGCCCGCCCGACGAGATGCCGTAGTAGCGCACGAGCCGGCCGTCGAACGTGCCGCTCACGGCGATGGTCGAGGACACCTTCTGCTGCCCGGTCGCGCTCGGCCAGCTGCCCGTGGCGGGCGGGGTCGTCGGGGTCGTGGTGGGCGGGGCGCTCGACGTGGGTGCGGTGCCGCTGCCGACCTTCACCAGGGCCCACTGCTGGTGGTAGGACTTGGTGTCCGTGCCCTGCACCACGGCCGCTCCGTCGGCGGTGGACGCGCCCGCGACCTGCACGACCTTGCCGGAGTGCTGGTTGACGAGGCGGACGTAGCCGGACTGGTCGACGAGCCGGAACCGCTGGTTCGCGCCGTCGAGGTCGCGGTACAGCCGGAAGGTGGCGCCGTCGGCCGTGCTCCACTCCCACAGGTCGACGACCTTGCCCGAGGCGCGGTGCAGCAGCTCGTACGACCCGTCGCCGGCCGCGACGAGCCGGAACTGCTGGCTGGTCGAGTCGGTGCGCGTCGCCTGGACGAGGGGTGACCCGTCGGTCGTGGCGTGCCCCTGCACGTCGAGGACCTTGTCGCTCTTGCGGTTGACGAGCACGTACCAGGCGCCGGGGTCGACGGTGGCCGCGGTGGCACTGAGGGCGGACGCGAGGCCGAGCGTGCCGGCGAGGGCGCCGACGACGATCGCGGCGATGGTCAGGCGCACGCGTCTGAGCGTGGGCGGCATCCGGTGCGCTTGTGTGCGGTGCATGGCGTACCTCCGAGGTGGACAACGCTCTCCTGGACACGACCGAGGGTCGGGCGCATCGGTCTGTGAACGTACCCACCGCGTCCGCGCCACCGCGATGGTGCGAAACGAATCGCCTGCCCGGACCCGGTCCCGGGCGCGTCCGCCCCGCGGGCGGTGATGCGAGTGCCCTGCTGCGGTCACGCGCGTCGAGCGCTGCGGTCCCGCGCAGGGTTCGCGCCGCGCACCCGTGCGCCGTCAGACTGTGGGCGTGAGCCCCGATGCCCTGACCACACTCATCGCCGCCGGTGTGCCGATCGCGCTCGTCGCGGTCGTCGCGACCCTGTTCGTCTCGCGCCGCCGCACGCGCGACGACGAGACCACCTCGCCGACCTCGACGGTCGAGCACGTCCCCACGCAGGCCGGCGCACCCGACGGCGACGCGTCCGGCGTCGCGCTCGACGTGCCGCCCACCGCGGGGCTCGGCACCGACGAGGCCACCGCCACGGTCCCGGCCGGCGACGCGCTCGACGTCGTGGCGCCGCAGGACGCGGCGCTCGCGGACGCGGTCGTCGTCGAGGTGCCCGCACCCGCCGCGGGCCGGCTCGCCAGGCTCCGCGACCGCCTGTCCCGCTCGGGCTCGCCGCTCGGCACGCGCCTGCTCGCCGTCCTGTCCCGCGACCACCTGTCCGAGGACGACTGGGACGAGCTCGAGGAGACCCTCCTGCTCGCCGACGTCGGCGCCGGGCCCTCCGGCGAGCTCATCGAGGCGCTGCGCACCCGGGTGCGCGTCGAGGGCCTCAAGGACCCCGCGCACGTGCGCGCGCTGCTGCGCGCGCAGCTCCTCGAGCTCGTCGACCCGGCGCTCGACCGCGAGCTGCGCACCGCTCCCACGGTCGCGCCGGACGGGACTCGCACGCCCGCCGTCGTGCTGGTCGTCGGTGTCAACGGCACCGGGAAGACGACGACCATCGGCAAGCTCGCGCGCCTGCTCGTCGCCGAGGACCGGTCCGTCGTGCTCGGCGCCGCCGACACGTTCCGCGCCGCCGCCGCGGACCAGCTCGAGACGTGGGGCTCGCGCGTCGGCGTGCCGACCGTGCGCTCCGAGCGCGAGGGCGCCGACCCCGCGTCGGTCGCGTTCGAGGCCGTGCGCACGGGCAAGCAGGCGGACGTCGACGTCGTCGTCGTCGACACCGCGGGCCGGCTGCAGAACAAGTCCGGCCTCATGGACGAGCTCGGCAAGATCACGCGCGTCATCACCAAGGAGGCGCCGCTGACCGAGGTGCTGCTCGTCCTCGACGCGACCACCGGCCAGAACGGCCTGCAGCAGGCGCGCGTGTTCGGCGAGGTCGCCGGCGTCACCGGCATCGTGCTCACCAAGCTCGACGGCACGGCCAAGGGCGGCATCGTCGTGGCCGTGCAGCGCGAGCTGGGGGTGCCCGTCAAGCTCGTCGGCCTCGGCGAGGGTCCCGACGACCTCGCGCCGTTCGACGCCGAGGCGTTCGTCGACGGCCTCCTGCAGTAGCGCACGCCGCCGGACGCTTCGGTCAACCTGGACGAGCCCGGCGGCGCGAAACCGAACGTTTACACGGGGGTGGCCCTTGTCACCTGCCGGTAACGCCCGCAGCCGCCTGGCGAAACGCCGCTCCTCGAATGTTGTCCGCGACCAGCCACCCCGGGCTGGCGAGGGGAGAAGCGACTCATGGAGCTGGACACCGGAGCGACAGCCTGGATGCTGACGTCAGCGTCCTTGGTGCTGCTCATGACGCCTGCGCTGGCGTTCTTCTACGGCGGCATGGTCCGCGGCAAGTCCGTCCTGAACATGATGATGATGTCCTTCGGCGCGATCGCCGTGACGGTCATCGTCTACGTGCTCTGGGGCTGGTCGATGTCGTACGGCAGCGACGTCGCCGGGATCTTCGGCAACCCGTTCGACCAGTTCGGTCTGGCCGGGACGCTGTGGGACGACTCGGGCGAGTTCATCATCGACGGCTTCGGCGTCCCGGCGGCCGTGGGTGTGGCCTTCCAGGTGACGTTCGCCATCATCACGGTCGCGCTCATCAGCGGTTCGCTCGCGGACCGCGTGAAGTACGGCACCTGGCTGGTGTTCGTCGCCGCCTGGGTCACGCTCGCGTACTTCCCGATGGCGCACATGGTCTGGGGCGGCGGCCTCCTCTCGGGTGCGGACGGCTCGATCGCGGCGTCGATCTTCGGAGTGACGGACGGCGTCGCCAACACGACGCCCATCGACTTCGCCGGTGGCACCGTCGTCCACATCAACGCCGGTGTCGCAGGTCTCGTGCTCGCGCTGATCATCGGCAAGCGCAAGGGCTTCGGCAAGGAGCCGATGCGTCCCCACAACCTGCCGTTCGTGATGCTCGGCGCCGCCCTCCTGTGGTTCGGCTGGTTCGGCTTCAACGCGGGCTCCGCCTTCACGGCCGACGGCAACGCGGGTCTCGCGTGGGTCAACACCACGGCCGCGACGGCCGCGGCCATCATCGGCTGGCTCGTCACCGAGAAGATCCGTGACGGCCACGCCACGTCGCTCGGTGCCGCGTCCGGGATCGTCGCCGGCCTCGTCGCGATCACCCCGGCAGCAGGCGCGCTGCGCCCGGTCACCTCGATCATCCTCGGTGTCATCGCGGGCGTGCTCTGCGCCCTCGCCGTGGGCCTGAAGTACAAGTTCGGCTACGACGACTCGCTCGACGTCGTCGGCGTCCACCTCGTCGGTGGTCTCGTCGGCACGGTGCTCATCGGCTTCCTCGCCGCGGACACCGGCCTGCTCTTCGGTGGCGGGTTCGACCAGCTGATCATCCAGGTCATCATCGCCCTGGTCGCGGTCGTGTTCTCCGGTGTGGTCACCCTCGTCATCGGGCTCGCCCTCAAGGCGACGATGGGGTGGCGGGTCAGCGAGGACGTCGAGGTCGGCGGTATCGACCTCGCGGTGCACGGTGAGTCCGCGTACGAGACCCTGGGCGGCGCCCGGGTCGTGACGGAGGTGAAGTGATGACGAAGCTCGTGACGGCGGTCATCCAGCCGCACCGGCTGGACGACGTGAAGTCGGCCCTCGAGGCGGCGGGTGTCCGCGGTCTGACCGTGAGCGAGGCGAGCGGCTACGGCCGTCAGCGCGGTCACACCGAGGTCTACCGCGGCGCGGAGTACACCGTCGACCTGGTCCCGAAGGTGAAGATCGACGTGCTGGTCGCGGACGAGGACGTCGCCGGGGTCGTGGAGGTCGTGGTGCGCGCGGCGCAGACCGGCAAGATCGGCGACGGCAAGGTCTGGGTCGTGCCGGTGGAGGACGTGGCCCGCGTCCGCACCGGTGAGCACGGCGACGACGCGCTGTAGCCACGATGTCCGACGAACGGTCGCCTGTGGGGGGCGCGGCCGGGGACGCGAACGACACGCAGGTCCCGCACCCCGCTCGTGGGGTGCGGGACCTGCGTGTCGAGCGGCTCGAGCTCGCGAGCGCGCTGACGGGCCCGACGAGCGACGGCGTGGCACGCCGCAGCCGGATCTCCGGCCTGGTGCGTCACCGGCTCGCGGAGCTCTGGGCCGAGGCCACCGCGGGCGAGGACGCGGCGGGCGTCGCGCTCGGCGTGGTCGGCTCGGTCGGCCGCGGCGACGCGAGCCCGGTCTCCGACCTCGACCTGCTGCTGGTGCACGAGGGGCGCTCGCGGTCCGCGCAGGACCTGCAGTCGCTCGCGCAGCGGCTGTGGTACCCGATCTGGGACGCGGGCCTCGACCTCGACCACTCGGTGCGCTCGCTGGCGCAGTGCCGGCAGGTCGCGTCCAAGGACCTGCCCGCGGCGGTGGGGATGCT
Organism: Cellulomonas uda; assembly: GCF_006538705.1. Classification (GTDB taxonomy): domain Bacteria; phylum Actinomycetota; class Actinomycetes; order Actinomycetales; family Cellulomonadaceae; genus Cellulomonas; species Cellulomonas uda. The sequence goes on along the minus strand of NZ_BJLP01000005.1, from coordinate 35,092 downwards.
CGACCTGCAGCACGTCGCGGGGGACCCCGTGGTGATCGCACGGGCGACGTCCGCGCTGCTCGAGGACTGGCGCGCCGCGGCGCGTCGTCGTCTGCCGGAGCTGCTCGCCTCGACCCGCCAGCGCGCGGAGCGGCACGGCGAGCTCGCGTACCTCATCGAGCCCGAGCTCAAGGAGGCGCGCGGCGGGATCCGGGACGCCGTGGTGCTCTCGGCGCTCGCGGCGACGTGGCTCACGGACCGCCCGCACGGCGCGGTCGACCACGCCTACGCGCACCTGCTCGACGTGCGTGACGCCGTCCAGGTGGCGACGCGTCGCCACACCAACCGCCTCCTGCTGGCCGACCAGGACGAGGTCGCCGAGCTCGTCGGGTTCGACGACCGCGACGACCTGCTCGCGAGCGTCGCGGAGGCCGCGCGGATCATCTCGTACGCGCTGGACACCACGGCACGCAACGCGCGCCAAGCGCTCGAACGGCCCGCGCGGGGGCCGCGGCTCGTGCGCGGCCGTCGGCTTCCCCCGCGGCTGCGGCCCATCGCCGAGGGCCTCGTGCAGCACAACGACGAGATCGTGCTCGCCGTCGACGCGGTGCCGGAGGACGACCCGCTGCTCGCGTTGCGCGCGGCCGCGACGGCGGCGCGCACCGGCCTGCAGCTGTCGCCGGTGTCGGTGCAGCACCTCACCGTGACGCCGGCGCCGTCGACCCCGTGGCCGCGTCAGGCGCGCACCTACCTGCTGCAGGTCCTCGGCGCGGGGCACGCGCAGGTGCCGATCTGGGAGGCGCTCGACCTCGCGGGCGTCGTGACCACCTGGATCCCGGAGTGGGCCGGCGTGCGCAACCGGCCGCAGCGCTCGCCCGTGCACCGGCACACGGTGGACCGGCACATGGTCGAGACCGCGGCGAACGTCGCGGCGCTCGCGTCGGGTGCGCCGAGCGACACGCTGCTGCTCGCGGCGCTGCTGCACGACATCGGCAAGCGCGCGGGCGCGGGGGACCACTCGGTCGAGGGCGCCCGCCTCGCGGGGCCGGTCGTCGAGCGCATGGGCTTCGGCGAGCACGTGGCGGCGGACGTCGCGCGGCTCGTGCGGGAGCACCTGACGCTCGTCGAGCTCGCGACGAGCGCGGACCCGGACGACCCCGCGACCGTCGCGCGGCTGCTCGACGCGGTCGACCACCGGGGGGACCTGCTGCACGCGCTGCGGCTGCTCACCGAGGCGGACGCGGTGGCCGCGGGCACCGCGGCGTGGAGCCAGTGGCGCGGGAGGCTCGTCGACGACCTCGTCGCGCGGGCGCGCGAGCGGCTGGGCGACCGGGCGACGGGCACCCCGGGTACCCTGGGACGACCCTGATCCCTCTCCCGCGAGGACGCACGTGTTCGCCACTCTGTCCGACCGTCTGACGTCGACGTTCAAGAACCTGCGCACCAAGGGCCGGCTGTCCGAGGCGGACGTCGACGCCACGGTGCGCGAGATCCGTCGCGCGCTGCTCGACGCGGACGTCGCGGTGCCCGTGGTGCGCCAGTTCACGGGCGCGGTGCGCGAGCGCGCGCTGTCGGCCGAGGTGTCGCAGGCGCTGAACCCGGCGCAGCAGGTCGTCAAGATCGTCAACGACGAGCTCGTCGCGATCCTCGGCGGCGAGACGCGCACGCTGCGCTTCGCGAAGAACCCGCCCACCGTCATCCTGCTCGCGGGTCTGCAGGGTGCGGGCAAGACGACGCTCGCGGGCAAGCTCGCGCTGCAGCTCAAGGGCGAGGGGCACACGCCGCTGCTCGTCGCGGCGGACCTGCAGCGTCCGAACGCGGTGACGCAGCTGCAGGTCGTGGGTGAGCGCGCGGGCGTGCCGGTGTTCGCGCCGCACCCGGGCAACCAGGGCGCCGACGACGTGCTGCCCGCCGGGGCCGACCCGGTCGCGGTCGCGCGTGCGGGCCTCGAGACGGCGCGGGCGCGTCAGCACGACGTGCTCATCGTCGACACCGCCGGCCGGCTCGGCGTCGACGCCGAGCTGATGGCCCAGGCCGCGGACATCCGCGACGCCGTGCAGCCCGACGAGATCCTGTTCGTGATCGACGCGATGATCGGTCAGGACGCCGTGACCACGGCGCAGGCGTTCGCCGACGGCGTCGGGTTCACGGGCGTCGTGCTGTCCAAGCTCGACGGCGACGCGCGCGGTGGTGCCGCGCTGTCGGTCGCGTCGGTCACCGGCCGACCGATCATGTACGCGAGCACGGGCGAGAAGCTCACGGACTTCGAGGTCTTCCACCCGGACCGCATGGCGTCGCGCATCCTCGACATGGGCGACGTCCTCACGCTCATCGAGCAGGCCGAGAAGGCGTTCGACGAGCAGCAGGCCCAGGAGATGGCCGGCAAGCTCGCGAGCGGCGAGGGGTTCACGCTCGCGGACTTCCTGCAGCAGATGCAGCAGCTGCGCAAGATGGGCTCGCTCAAGAAGATGTTCGGGATGCTGCCGGGCATGGCGCAGATGCGCGACGCGCTCGACAACTTCGACGAGCGCGAGGTGGACCGCATCGAGGCGATCATCCACTCGATGACGCCCGCCGAGCGGGACAACCCGAAGATCATCAACGGCTCCCGGCGCGCCCGGATCGCGCGCGGCTCGGGCACCACGCCCACCGACGTCAACCAGCTCCTCGAGCGGTTCGACGGCGCGCAGAAGATGATGCGGCAGATGGCCAAGTCGGGCGGCATGCCCGGCGCGATGCCCGGCATGGGGAACCTGCCCGGCATGGGCAAGAAGGCGCGTGGCAAGGCGGCGCCGCAGCGCAAGGTGCGCGGCAAGTCGGGCAACCCGGCGAAGCGCGCCGCGCAGGAGAAGGCCGCGCTCGAGGGGCGCCCCGCGACGAGCGCGCCCGCCGGCTCGGCGTTCGGCCTCGGCCGCCAGGCACCCGAGCCGGACCCCGCCTCGCTCGAGCTGCCCGCGGGCCTCGAGAAGTTCCTGGGTCGCTGACGGCGAGGCGCGCCCGCCCATGAGTCCGCCCGAGGTCCTGCACCTGACGGGCACCGTCGTGCTCGACGACGACCGCGAGGTGGGCGACGTGTGGGTCGTCGGCGGGCGGCTCACGTTCGAGCGCCCCGCGGGCGGCGCGACGACGAGGCTCGAGGGCTGGGTGCTGCCCGGGCTGGTCGACGTGCACTGCCACATCGGGCTCGCGGCGGACGGCGCCGTCGACGCCGTGACCGCCGAGCGGCAGGCGGTCGCCGACCGCGACTCGGGGGTCCTGCTCGTGCGCGACGCGGGCTCGCCCGCGGACACCTCCTGGGTGCACGCGCGCCCGGACCTGCCGCGACTCATCCGCGCGGGCCACCACCTCGCGCGGCCCAAGCGGTACCTGCGGCACTACGGGCTCGAGCTCGAGGACGTGCGCGACCTGCCCGGCGCGGTGCGGCACGAGGCGGTGCGGGGCGACGGCTGGGTCAAGCTGGTCGCCGACTGGATCGACCGGGACCTGCCGGGCGGCGGCGACCTGACGCCGCTGTGGCCCGACGACGTGCTCGCGGACGCCGTGGGTGCGGCGCACGACAGCGGTGCGCGCGTGACGGCCCACACGTTCGCCACCGAGTCGCTCGACGCGCTCCTGGACGCCGGCGTGGACTGCCTCGAGCACGCGACGGGCGCGACACCCGCGCACGTCGACCGGATCGCGACGCTCGGCATCCCGGTGACCGCCACGCTGCTCCAGGTCGCGCAGTTCGACGCGATCGCCGACCAGGGTGCCGCGCGGTTCCCCCGGTTCGCGGCACGCATGCGCGCCATGGGGGCGCGACGCCACGCCCACGTGCGCGACCTGCACGACGCGGGCGTGCCGGTCCTGGTGGGGACGGACGCGGGCGGCACGATCGGGCACGGCCGGATCGCCGACGAGGCGGCCGAGCTCGCGGCGGCGGGCATCCCGGCCCGTGACGTCGTCGCCGCGGCGAGCTGGCGCACCCGCGCGTGGCTCGGCGTGGACGCCATCGCCGAGGGCGCGAGCGCCGACGTCGTCGTGTACGACCGCGACCCGCGCACGGACGTGAGCACGCTGCACGAGCCCGCCGCGGTCGTCCTGCGCGGCACGCGTCACGTCTGACGGACGTGACCGGTGTCGAGTCCCCGGTCCAGCCCGCACGGGGAAATGCGTCGAGCCCAGACGGGTGAATGTGCAGGTCGAACTGGCATCTTCCGGACTCCGTCTGGTTCGCTGCGCGCGACCGCACCGTGCGGTCGCGCGTCGACAGGAGTTCTCCGTGAGCAGCGCCACGCCGAGCAGTGCCGCACCGGACGAGGCAGACCCTGCCTCCTCCGCGCCGACCGTCGGTGCCGGGAGCGGCACGCTGCCACCCGCCCCGGCCGTCGTGACAGCCCCAGCGCGCAACCGCCCGACGGTCGCCGACGTCGTTGCCGCAGCGGTCGTCTGGCTCGGGGTCGTGCTCGGGGTGGCCGCAAAGCTCTACGCGGCCGGCTGGTTCGTGCTCGTCGTGCTCGCCCTGGCGCCCGTGACGATCGCGCTGCCCGTCGCTGCCGCGTGGATCGTGACGCTGCCGCTGGTCGGCCTCGGCGCCGTGCGCAAGCAGGTCGGTCACGCGCCGCGGCGGTACCGCAGGTTCGCGTGGGGCATCGGCCTCGGCGTGCTCGTGGGCTACGGCGCGATGTACGACGGGGGTGACGTGGACCCGCCCCGCTCGACACTGTCGATCCTGCTCGGCGACTCGTGGGTGGTGGCCCGACTCGGCGACGCCGCGCCGTGGCTCCTGCTGGCAGCGTTGGCCGCGTCGGCCGTCGCGATCGGCTGGTACGTGGTCGACCGCGCGCGGCTTGGGAAGGCCGCCGAACGTCTGGCATGATGGTCGGCTGTACACGTCGGGTGCAGCCCCTCTACCTGCTCTCGTCGCGTCCTTCGCCGCCTCCGGCCGCCCAACCCCACGGGCAGGCTGGCGGGGCACCCTGCTGAATCCCAGGAGAAGACCACAACGTGGCCACCAAGATCCGTCTGAAGCGTCTCGGCAAGATCCGGGCGCCGTATTACCGTGTCGTCGTCGCGGACTCGCGCACCAAGCGTGACGGCCGCGTCATCGAGGAGATCGGCAAGTACCACCCGACCGAGGAGCCGTCGCTCATCGACATCTCCTCGGAGCGTGCGCAGTACTGGCTCGGCGTCGGCGCGCAGCCGACCGAGCAGGTGCTCGCGCTCCTCAAGGTCACCGGCGACTGGCAGAAGTTCAAGGGCCTGCCGGGTGCCGAGGGCACGCTGAAGGTCAAGGCCGGCAAGGCCGACCCGAAGGCCGCCGTCGAGGCTGCCGCCGCCGACGCCGAGAAGGTCAAGGCGACGGCGTCCGAGAAGAAGGTCGTCGCCGACGAGGCGCCGGCCGACGGGGCGCCGGCCGAGGCCGCCGCCGAGGACGAGCAGGCCTGATGCTCGCCGACGCGCTCGAGCACCTGGTGCGCGGCATCGTCGACCACCCGGACGACGTCCGGGTGAGCGCGGTGGCGCTGCGCCGTGGTGAGCTGCTCGAGGTCCGGGTCCACCCGGACGACCTCGGGCGCGTGATCGGCCGCAGCGGCCGCACCGCGAAGGCGCTGCGGACGGTCGTCGGCGCGCTGTCGACCGAGGGTCCGGTGCGCGTCGACGTGGTCGACGTCGACCGCCGCTGACCCGCGGAGCCGACGAGCACGAGCCGTCGCGCGGCCACCGAGCCGCGTGACGAGAGGCCCGGCCCCTACCCTGGGGCCGGGCCTCTCGTCGTCCCGAACCCGTCCTGAGGAGGACCCCCACATGCTGCTGACGGTGGCACGCGTCGGACGCGCGCACGGGCTGCGCGGCGAGGTCGCGCTCGACCTGCGGACCGACACCCCCGACGAGCGCCTTGCCGACGGGACGGTGCTCGGCACCGACCGTGCGGGCGTCGGGCCGCTGACCGTGGTGCGCACGCGCGTCCAGCAGGGACGCTGGTACGCGACGTTCGCGCAGGTGAGCGACCGCAGCGCGGCCGAGGCGCTGCGCGGTGTGTCGCTGGTGGTGGAGGACGAGGCCTCCGACGAGGAGGACGCCTGGTACCCGCACGAGCTGCGCGGGCTGCGCGTCGAGCACGTCGACGGCCGTGTGCTGGGCGAGGTCGTCGGGCTCGAGCACCTGCCGGCGCAGGACGTGCTCGTCCTGCGTGAGCCGGACGGCGCGCGCACGCTCGTGCCGTTCGTGCGGGCGATCGTGCCGGTCGTGGACGTGCCGGGCGGTCGGGTCGTGCTCGACCCGCCGGGCGGCCTGCTCGCGTCGGACGCGGCGAACCTCGTGGTGTCCGACGAGACGTCGGGCGGCCCGGACGGTCCCGACGAGGACTCGGCGCCGGACGCCGCGGGCCCCGACGGTCGGGACGGCTGACCCCCGTGCGCGTCGACGTCCTGACGATCTTCCCGGACTACCTCGCGCCGCTGCGGCTCTCGCTCGTCGGCAAGGCGCGCGAGGCGGGGATCCTCGACCTGCGCGTGCACGACCTGCGCGACTGGACCACCGACCGGCACCGGACGGTCGACGACACCCCGTTCGGCGGTGGCGCGGGCATGGTGATGCGGCCGGACGTGTGGGGCGCGGCGCTCGACGACGTCCTCACGCCGGGGGCGCACCTGCTGCTGCCGACGCCGTCGGGCGAGGTCCTCACGCAGCGCACGGCGCACGCGGTCGCGCAGGACGCGCACCTCGTCGTCGCGTGCGGGAGGTACGAGGGGATCGACGCCCGGGTCGCCGAGCACTACCGCGCCGCGGGCGTGCGCGTGACGGAGTACTCGATCGGCGACTACGTGCTCAACGGCGGTGAGGTCGCCGCGCTCGTGCTCGTCGAGGCGGTCGCGCGGCTGCTGCCTGGAGTCGTCGGCAACCCGCACTCGCTCGTGGAGGAGTCGCACGGCGAGGCGGGGCTGCTCGAGTACCCCGTGTACACCAAGCCGCCGTCGTGGCGTGGGCTCGACGTCCCCGACGTGCTGCTCTCGGGACACCACGCCCGGATCGCGCGGTGGCGTCGCGACGAGGCGCTGCACCGCACCGCGCAGCGCCGTCCCGACATGCTGGCGGCGCTCGACGAGGGTGCGCTCGACCGGCACGACCGGGAGGTGCTCGCGCAGCACGACGAGCCGGCGGCACCTCCGGCGTCGCGACCCGGCGACGGGTGAGGCGCCCTCGGTCACGTCGCATCGCCTCACGTCACGTCGCGTCACGTCAGGTCGCCGACCCGGCGCCCGATTACCCGGCGCCACCGGCCCTGTGGCAGACTTGTCCGCTGGTGCGCGCGCGGTCGCGTCTCTGCCACGGGGGAGACGACCGACGACCCACCGGTCCCGGCCGAGCCGGTCCGGACGCACCACGACCAGACCACCGGGACGAGCCCGCGCGTGACGCGTGCCCGCCCCCGACATCACGCTCCTGACCCGTGCGCAGGACGAGGAGATCAGCATGCACACGCTGGACCAGGTCGACGCCGCCGCGCTGCGGTCCGACATCCCGGAGTTCCGCCCGGGCGACACCGTCAAGGTCAACGTCAAGGTCGTCGAGGGCAACCGCTCGCGCGTCCAGGCGTTCCAGGGCGTCGTCATCGCCCGCCAGGGTGCGGGCGTCCGCGAGACGTTCACCGTCCGCAAGATCAGCTTCCAGGTCGGCGTCGAGCGCACGTTCCCCGTGCACGCGCCCTCGCTGGAGTCCATCGAGGTCGTCACCCGCGGTGACGTCCGCCGCGCGAAGCTGTACTACCTGCGCGGCCTGCGGGGCAAGAAGGCCAAGATCAAGGAGAAGCGCGAGAACACGGCCGCCCAGGCCTGAGTCGACGCGCACGACTCCCGTCCGTGAGGGCGGCCACCTCCGGGTGGCCGCCCTCACGGCGTGTCGGCCCACGACGCCCGCGGCGTCCACGTCGTTCACGTCGTTCACGTCGCTCATGTCGTTCACGTCGCTCATGTCGCGATCCGTGCACCGCGCACACGGCCAGGCGTGCGAGAGTGTCCCGGTGACCCTGGGACCCGACGACGAACGGACGCCCGACGGCGCTCTCGGCCGGTCGGCGCCCGGCCCGGTGAGCCGGCAGGTGAGCGCGCAGGGGAGCGAGCAGGGGCAGGCCGGGGCAGCGGTGCCACCGGGGCGCGGGGAGACGGAGCAGACGAGCATGCACGAACCGGAGACGTGGACCGCGGACGCCGCGGCGACGCCCGCCGACCGCAACGACGGGAAGCCCGCGAACGGTCCCGACGAGGCGACGACGCCGGTCGAGCCCATCGGCAGGGCGGACCGGCGGCGCGCCGAGCGCGGCCAGGGCCCGCGGCGCAGGACGAGCGCGGGTGGGTCGCTGCTGCGCGAGACGGGCATCATCCTGGTCTCGGCGCTCGTGCTGTCCTGGCTCATCAAGACGTTCCTGGTGCAGGCGTTCTTCATCCCGAGCTCGTCGATGTACGACACGCTGCTCGTGAACGACCGCATCATGGTCAGCAAGCTGACGCCCGGTCCGTTCGACCTCGAGCGCGGCGACATCGTCGTGTTCAAGGACCCGGGCGGCTGGCTCGACGGGCAGGAGCCCGAGGTCACCACGGGCTGGCGGCACACCCTCAACGACGTCCTCACCTTCATCGGCCTCTACCCGCAGGACGCGGGCGAGCACCTGGTCAAGCGCGTCATCGGGCTGCCCGGCGACCGCGTGGCGTGCGACGGTCCGGGCGAGCCGCTGACGGTCAACGGGGTCGCGATCGACGAGCCGTACCTCGCGGCGGGCGCGATGCCGAGCCAGCTCGCGTTCGACGTCACCGTGCCTCCGGACAGCCTGTGGGTGATGGGCGACAACCGGCAGAGCTCGCGGGACTCGCGCGCGCACCTCGGCGACGCCGGGGGCGGCTCGATCCCGCTCGGGAACGTCGTCGGCAAGGCGTTCGTGCTCGTCTGGCCGCTCGACCACGCCGAGGTGCTGCACAACCCCGGCGAGACGTTCAAGGACGTCCCCGACCCGTCATGACCGCGCTGGACGACCGTTCGACGACGACGCGGGTCCGCGCGCCGCGTCCCGGCCCGCACCTGCGCCTCGAGCGCACGCTCCTGCGGGGCGGCGCACGGCTCGTCGCGGGGATGGACGAGGTGGGCCGGGGGTCGCTGGCGGGTCCGGTGTCGGTCGGTGTCGTCGTGGTCGACGCGGGTACCAGGTCCGCGCCGCAGGGCGTCGCCGACTCCAAGCTGCTGTCGCCGGCCGCGCGCACCGCGCTGCTGCCTCGGCTGGCGCGGTGGGGTCTCGCGCGGGCCGTCGGCCACGCGAGCGCCGCGGAGATCGACGAGCTCGGGATCATCGCGGCACTGCGGCTGGCCGGGCACCGGGCCCTGGGGGCGGCGTGCGCGACGACCGGCCCCGTGGACGTCGTCGTGCTCGACGGCTCGCACGACTGGCTCACGCCTCCCGCGCAGGGGGACCTGTTCGCCCTCGACGCGCCCGTGCTCACCGCTCCGCGCGTGCACCTGAGGGTCAAGGCGGACCGCACGTGCGCGAGCGTCGCGGCCGCGAGCGTGCTCGCGAAGTGCGAGCGAGACTCCCTCATGGTCGAGCTCGCCGCGCAGCACCCGCACTTCCGCTGGGACGAGAACAAGGGCTACGCGAGTCCCGACCACCTGGCGGCGCTGCGCGAGCTCGGGCCGTGCGTGCTGCACCGCCGCTCGTGGCGCCTGACGGGCTCGTCGGGCGAGGCGGCCCTCCCGACGGACGCGACCGCTGCGGCGCGGCTGGACGACGACGCCGCCGCGTGGGGGATGATGAGCACGTGAGCGCCGAGGACCTGGAGAACTACGAGACCGACATGGAGCTCGCGCTCTACCGCGAGTACCGGGACGTCGTGAACCTGTTCTCGTACGTGGTGGAGACCGAGCGCCGGTTCTACCTGGCGAACCACGTGGACCTGCAGGTCCGCTCGGCCGCCGGTGAGGTGTACTTCGAGCTGACGCTCGCCGACGCCTGGGTGTGGGACGTGTACCGCTCGGCACGCTTCGTGAAGTCGGTGCGCGTCGTGACGTTCAAGGACGTCAACGTCGAGGAGCTGGCGAAGGCGGAGCTCGACCTGGGCGGGGGCGCGGGCTTCCCGCGCTGACCCCTGCACCGGCGCGACCCGACCCCAGCCCCGCGTCCCGCGCCGCGCGTCCACAGACCACGCAGGCACGTGCCCGGCGTGGGTACCCGCGCCGCCACGATCGGCGGCGGAGGTGGTGCGCGTGCGCGCGAAGGACGCCGTCGGGCGGTACGGGGAGGACGTGGCTGCGGCTCACGTCGAGGCGAGCGGCTGGCGCGTGCTGGACCGCAACTGGCGGTGCCGGTACGGCGAGCTCGACCTCGTGGGGATGGACGGCGACGAGCTCGTGGTCGTCGAGGTCAAGACGCGGCGCTCGACCGCCTACGGGACGCCCGCCGAGGCGGTGACCTGGCGCAAGCTGGCGCGCATCCGGCGGCTCGCGGCGCAGTGGCTCGCGGAGCACGACCGACGGGTCGCGTCGGTGCGGGTGGACGTCATCGCCGTGCTGCTGCCGCGCGCCGGCGCGGCGCAGGTCGAGCACCTGCGGGGGGTGTGCTGACGTGGCGCTGGGCGGCACGCTGTGCGTCGCGCTCGTCGGCATGGTCGGGCACGTCGTCGAGGTCGAGGCGCACCTCGCGGCGGCGCTGCCGGCGTTCACGCTCGTCGGGCTGCCGGACACGTCCCTCGCGGAGTCGCGGGACCGCGTCCGCGCGGCAGTCGCGTCCACCGGGCTCACGTGGCCCAACCGGCGGGTGACCGTGAACCTCTCGCCCGCGACCCTGCCGAAGTCGGGCTCGGGCTTCGACCTCGCGATCGCGGTCGCGGCGCTCGCGGGGGCGGGGGTCGTGGACCCGGAGCGCGTGCGCGGCGTCGTGCACCTGGGCGAGCTCGGCCTCGACGGGCGGCTGCGTCCCGTGCGCGGCGTGCTGCCCGCCGTCGTCGCAGCCGTGGCGGCGGGGCGTCCGCGCGTCGTCGTGCCCGAGGCGAGCGTCGCGGAGGCGGCGCTCGTTCCCGGTGCGCAGGTGCGCGGGGCGCGCACGCTCGCGCACGTGCTGGCCGCGCACGGGGCGGCCGTCGAGGTGCCCGAGGTCGCGCCGGCGGCGGCAGAGCCGGTGGTGGCCGCGCCGGGCGTGGTCGTCCCGGACCTCGTGGACGTCGTCGGGCAGGACGAGGCACGGCTGTGCCTCGAGGTCGCGGCCGCGGGCGGGCACCACCTGCTCATGGTCGGCCCGCCGGGCACGGGCAAGACGATGCTCGCGGCTCGCCTGCCGGGCCTGCTGCCCGACCTCACCGAGGACGAGGCTGTCGAGGTCACCGCGATCCACTCCGTCGCGGGGACCTTCGACGCGGGCGACGGGCTGCTGCGCCGCCCGCCCTACGAGGACCCGCACCACACCGCGACGCCCGCGAGCGTGATCGGCGGTGGCTCCGGCATCCCGCGTCCCGGCGCGGCGTCGCGCGCGCACCTGGGCGTGCTGTTCCTGGACGAGGCGCCGGAGTTCACGACCGCCGTGCTGCAGACCCTGCGCCAGCCGCTCGAGCACGGTGAGCTCGTGCTGCACCGTGCGCAGGGGGCGGCACGCTACCCCGCGCGGTTCCAGCTGGTCCTCGCGGCCAACCCGTGCCCGTGCGGCATGGCGGTCGGCAAGGGTCTCGCGTGCACGTGCCGCCCGGAGCAGCGCCGCCGCTACCTCGCCAAGCTGTCCGGACCCCTCCTCGACCGGGTCGACCTGCAGGTCGAGCTGCAGCCGTCACGTGCGACGGACGCGACCGGCGAGCCGACCCGTGTCGTCGCGCGTCGCGTGGCCGAGGCGCGCGCGGCGCAGGCCGAGCGGTTCGCCGGGCTGCCGTGGCGCACGTGCGCGCAGGCACCCGGCTCCTGGCTGCGCGAGCGGCTCGGGCCGGACCGCTCGCTCGTCGCGGACCTCGACCGGGCGGTCGACCGCGGGACGCTGAGCCGGCGCGGCGCCGACCGCGTGCTGCGGGTCGCCTGGACCGTCGCCGACCTCGCGGGACGCGCGGCGCCCGACCGGTCGGACGTGGGCCGCGCGCTCGCGCTGCGGACCCGGGGGAGGGGCGCATGACCGCCGAGGGCGGCCTCACGGGCCGGACGACGACGGGCCCCGTGGGCACGGACGGTCGGGGCGTCGGCGACGAGGAGCGATGGGCGCGCGCGGCGTGGAGCGCGCTGGCCGAGCCGGGCGACGAGGTCGCGGGTGCGCTTCTCGCGCAGCTGGGCGCGGCGGAGGCGTGGCGCTGGGTCGTCGCGAACGCGGGCGGACGCACCGCGCTGCCGCAGTCGGCCTCGCCGCGGGCCGCTGCCCGCCTGAGCCGCGCGGTGGCGCGGTGGGGCCCACGGGCCCGGCGGCTGGGGGTGGAGGGCTGGTCTCCTGGTGGACCGCCGCCGACGCGAGCGGCCGCGCGGGTCGTGGTGCCGGGTGACCCGGACTGGCCGTCCGGCCTCGACGCGCTCGGGGCCGGCGCTCCGAGCTGCCTGTGGGTGCGCGGTGAGCTGGGAGCGGCGGCAGTCGTCGCCCTCGTCGGTGCGCGCGCGGCCACGGCGTACGGCGAGGGGGTGGCGGTCGACCTCGCCGTGGGGCTGGCGCGGGCCGGCCGCGTGGTCGTCTCGGGCGGGGCGTACGGGATCGACGCGGCCGCGCACCGCGGCGCGCTCGCGGCCGGCGGTCGCACGGTCGTCGTCGTCGCGGGCGGCGTGGACCGCGCGTACCCCGCGGGCAACGCGCGCCTCGTGGAGGAGGCCGTGGCGAGCGGCGGCGCGGTCGTCGGCGAGGTGCCGCCGGGCAGCCTGCCGACCCGCAGCCGGTTCCTGCAGCGCAACCGCCTGATCGCGGCGCTCGGGTCGGCCACGGTCGTGGTCGAGGCGGCGTGGCGGTCCGGTGCGCTGTCGACCGCGCACCACGCGCTGCGCATCGGCCGCCCGGTCGGTGCCGTGCCGGGTCCGGTCACCTCGATGGCGTCGGCCGGGTGCCACCGGCTCCTGCGCGACGGGGCGGCGGTCTGCGTCACCGACGCCGCCGAGGTGCTCGAGCTCGCCGGCGCGATCGGCACGGACGCGGCCCCCGAGCGCGAGGGGCCGGCGCGTGCGCTCGACGGTGTCGATCCGCTCGCGCGACGGGTGCACGACGCGCTCGGGACCCGCGCGCCCCGGCCCGCCGAGACGGTTGCCCGAGCGGCTGGCGTCTCGTCCGCCGATGCGATCGCGGCGCTCGGTCTGCTCGAGCTCGCGGGCCTCGCGAGGAACGAGGGCGGAGGCTGGACGGCGAGTCCGGTGTGATCTGCGTTACGCAGCGGGTGAAACGCGTCACCGGTCTGCGCAGAATGTCCGGTCCAATTCGGACAATCGGGAAACAAATACGCGGCGTTAGTCCGCACGGGTGAATTCGAGGCTTGTTCCCGGGTCGTAAAGCCGTCACCGTATTCGCATGAACGTGGCCGAGATCACCGCCCAGGCGCCTGCTCGTGCGCGCCTGCTCGCGGACTTCTCGACCTATCTGGGCACGGTGCGCGGGTTGTCCCCCCACACCGTGCGCGCCTACGTCGGGGACGTCGACGCGCTGCTCGGCTACGCCGCCCGCCACGGCGCGGCCGAGCTGACCGACGTCGACCTCGCGACGCTGCGCGCCTGGCTCGCCTCGATGGCCGCCGACCAGCGCAGCCGTGCGACGCTCGCCCGTCGCGGCGCGAGCGCCCGCACGTTCTTCGCGTGGGCCACGCGCACCGGTCGCGTCGCGGCCGACCCGGCGCTGCGGCTCGCGTCGCCGCGCACCGCGGCCACGCTGCCGGCGGTGCTCACGCAGGACGGCGCCCGCGAGGCACTCGACGCGCTCGCGGCGCTGGCGGACGACACCGAGCCCCTGAGCGTGCGGGACTGGGCGATGCTCGAGCTCCTGTACGCCACCGGCGCGCGGGTCGCTGAGCTGTGCGGCGCGGACGTCGCCGACGTGGACCTCGCGCAGCGCACCGTGCGGGTCACGGGCAAGGGTGACAAGCAGCGCGTCGTGCCGTTCGGCGTCCCCGCGGCCCGCGCGCTCGACGCGTGGCTGCGAGTGCGCGGACAGGTCGCCACCACCGGCGACGCGCTGTTCGTCGGCGCGCGCGGCGGTCGCGTCGACCAGCGTCAGGTCCGCACCGTCGTGCACCGCGCGACGAGCGTGACGGGCGTCGACCTCGCCCCCCACGGCATGCGCCACTCCGCGGCGACCCACCTCCTGGAAGGAGGGTCGGACCTGCGCAGCGTGCAGGAGATCCTCGGCCACTCCAGCCTCTCGACCACCCAGCGTTACACCCACGTCTCCGCCGAGCGCCTCCGCTCGGCCTACGCGCAGGCACACCCCCGGGCCTGAGGACGGACAGCCACCATGACGATCCACCTGGACGCGCCCGCAGCGGTGCGTGCCGTCGCTCGTGACGACGCGGCCCCCGTCGGGACGATCCCGCAGCAGCGCGGGGTGTTCGCGGTCGAGCTCGACGACGCCGTCGAGCTCGACACGCTCGTGCCCGACGCCGCGCTCGTCGACGCCGAGCAGGCCGGTGCGGACCTCGCCGACGAGGTCGTCACCGCCGAGCTCGTCGACCTCGCCGACGTCATCGCGCTGCCCGAGGTCCCGACGCAGCGTGGCGTGCAGCCCGCGGACGTCACGGACGTGTGGACCGCGTACAAGAGCACGGGGGAGCGCGCGCACCGCGACGCCCTGATCCTGCACTACGCGTCGCTCGTGTCCGCGGTCGCGGGTCGCGTGGGGATGCGCCTGCCCGCGACGGTCGAGCAGGCGGACCTGGTCTCCTACGGCATGTTCGGCCTGATCGACGCGATCGAGAAGTACCAGCTCGACCGGTCGGTGAAGTTCGAGTCGTACGCGTCCTCGCGCATCCGCGGCGCGATCATCGACGAGCTGCGGGCGATGGACTGGGTCCCGCGCTCGGTGCGGACCAAGGCGCGCTCGATCGACCGCGCCCAGGCCGAGCTCGAGGCCACGCTGCACCGCGCCCCCACCGAGGCGGAGCTCGCGGCGCACCTGCAGGTGCCGGTGGGCGAGCTGCGTCAGGTGTGCTCCCAGCTCGCGACGTCGAACCTCGCGGCCCTCGACGAGCTGCTCGGCGGCGAGGACCGCACCGGTGGCGTCTCGCTCGGCGACACGCTGTGCGACGACCGGATCGACGACCCGGCGGGCACGCTCGCCGACGCGGAGACGGCTCACCTGCTGGCGCGCTCGATCGAGCAGCTCGGGGAGCGTGAGCGCATCGTCGTCGTCCTGTACTACTACGAGGGCATGACGCTCGCGGAGATCGGCCGGGTGCTCGGCGTGACCGAGTCGCGCATCTCCCAGATGCACACCGCCGCGATGACGCGGCTGCGTACGCGGCTCACGGACGCCGAGCGCGGCTGAGGCGGTGCCCGCGTCCCGCACTGGCGGACGGCGGGTCACCCGGGCAGCAGCACGACCGGGCCCAGGCCCCGCACGAGCGTGAGCGGGTCGAGGTAGCGGTCGGGAGCCGACCGCACCCCCCAGTGCACGCACGTCGTCGGCGCACAGTGACCGGCCGCGGCGTCGACCGTGCCGACCGGGGAGCCGCGTGCGACGCGCGCGCCGACGGCCGTGCTCGTCGTGACCGGCTCGAGGCTCGTGGTGAGGCCGTCGTCGTGGCGGATCGTGACCACGGGCCGGCCCGCGACGCGGCCCGCGAACGCGACGACGCCCGACTGGGGTGCGACGACGACCGCCCCGACCGCCGTCGCGAGGTCCACGCCACGGTGCCCCGCCGCCCACGGCTGCGGCGGCGCCTCGAGACCGCGCACCACGCGGGCACCGGGGAGGGGCAGCACGTAGCCCCCCGCGCCCTCGTCCTGCGATGACGCGTCCTGCGCCGACCCGGGCGCGACGACGAGCGCGGCGGACGGCGCGGCCAGCGTGACCGCCGCGAGGACGAGGACGGCAGCACCCGCTCGCGACGCCCGCGCGCGGCGCACCCCGCGCCTCGGGGCGGTCGTCGTCGGCGTGCACTGGTCGCTCATGCGGACACCGTGCTGCACGGACCGGTGCCGCAGAGCCGACCGTGGTGCGCGCTGGGGAGGAGGCGCTCTCGCCGCGGGGCTGGGGTCGGGTCGTGGTGACCACGGGTGGTCGGGTCCGTCCGGTCGGGGTCGGGCCCGCGGTGGGCTAGACTTGCCGCGCGACCGGTGAGAGCCGGTCGACTTCGCGCGCCATCATCCTGGTCGCGACCGTCCGGCGGTACGTCCGCCGAGCCGGTCCCGCACCGCGAGGCGTGCCCGCACAGGTCCGTGGACGCCGGTTCGCCGGTGGTCGCGGTGCGGGCCGTCGTGGCGCCAGGGGCACCGGCGACCGCCGGGGCCGACAAACCGCAACGCGGGGCTCATCCAGGTGTGCCCCGCCCGACGTGCGTGCCGCCGCTGCGGCCCGCCACGGAAGGAAGTGCCATGGCCGTCGTGACCATGCGCCAGCTGCTCGAGAGCGGTGTCCACTTCGGGCACCAGACCCGCCGCTGGAACCCCAAGATGAAGCGCTTCATCTTCACCGAGCGCAACGGCATCTACATCGTCGACCTGCAGCAGTCGCTCACCTACATCGACCGCGCCTACGACTTCGTGTCGCAGACCGTCGCGCACGGTGGGTCGATCCTGTTCGTCGGCACCAAGAAGCAGGCGCAGGAGCCGGTCGCCGAGCAGGCCGCCCGCGTCGGCATGCCCTACGTCAACCAGCGCTGGCTGGGCGGCATGCTCACCAACTTCTCGACCATCCACAAGCGGCTGCAGCGCCTCAAGGAGCTCGAGCAGATCGACTTCGACGACGTCGCGGCCTCGGGCCTGACGAAGAAGGAGCTGCTCGTCCTGCGCCGCGAGAAGGACAAGCTCGCGAAGACGCTCGGCGGCATCCGCGACATGGCCAAGGTCCCGTCGGCCGTGTGGATCGTCGACACGAACAAGGAGCACCTCGCCGTCGACGAGGCGCGCAAGCTGGGCATCCCGGTGGTCGCGATCCTCGACACCAACTGCGACCCCGACGTCGTCGACTACCCGATCCCGGGCAACGACGACGCGATCCGCGCCGTGCAGCTGCTCACCCGTGTGATCGCGGACGCGGTCGCCGACGGCCTCATGAAGCGTCACTCCGGCAAGGCGTCCGCCGAGGGCGGCGCCGAGGCCGAGGCCGAGCCGCTCGCCGAGTGGGAGCGCGAGCTGCTCGCGGGCGCCGAGGCCGACCTCGCCGCCGCGCCGGCCGCCGAGGCCGCTGCGGAGGCTCCGGCCGCCGAGGCCCCCGCTGCCGAGGCCCCCGCCGCCGAGGCGCCCGCCGCCGACGCCCCGGCTGCCGAGGCGCCCGCCGCCGACGAGCCGGCCGCGCCGGCCGACGAGGCCTGAGCACCCGCTCGTCCGCATCCCGCTCCATCGACAAGAACGGACACCACTGATGGCGAACTACTCGCTCCAGGACATCAAGGACCTGCGCGAGAAGACCGGCGCCGGCATGCTCGACGTCAAGAAGGCGCTCGAGGAGGCCGAGGGCGACTCCGCCAAGGCGCTCGAGATCATCCGCGTGAAGGGCCTCAAGGGCGTCGGCAAGCGTGAGGGCCGCTCGGCGTCGGACGGTCTCGTCGCGGCGCACGTCGGCCCGACGGCCGACGGCGAGGGCCAGTCCGGCGTGCTCGTCGAGGTCAACTCGGAGACGGACTTCGTCGCGAAGAGCGAGTCGTTCATCTCGCTGGCCGAGCGCGTGCTCGCGGCCGCGGTGGCCACGGGCGCTCGTGACGCGGACGCGCTGACCTCGTCCGAGTACGAGGGCACCACGGTGCAGAACATCGTCGACGAGACGGCCGCCACCCTCGGCGAGCGGATCGTCGTGCGCCGCCTGGCCCACGTGGCCGGCGAGCACGTCGAGGTGTACCTGCACAAGGTCAACAAGGACCTGCCCCCGCAGGTCGGCGTCCTCGTGGCGACCGACGCGGCGGGCGCCTCGGTGGCGCGCGACATCGCGACGCACATCGCGGCGTACTCGCCGGCCTTCCTCACGCGTGACGAGGTCCCGGCCGAGACGGTCGAGAACGAGCGCAAGATCGCCGAGGAGACCGCGCGCAACGAGGGCAAGCCCGAGGCCGCGCTGCCGAAGATCGTCGAGGGCCGTCTGACCGGGTACTTCAAGGAGACCGTGCTGGTCGACCAGCCGTTCGCCAAGGACCCGAAGAAGTCGGTCGGCCAGGTGCTGGCGGAGGCCGGCGGCTCGGTGACGGCGTTCGTGCGGTACCGCGTGGGTGCCTGACCTGCACACCTGATCGGTGGCCCCGGCCCACGGCCGGGGCCACCGTCATAGCACCATCCCGACCGCACGCAGGAGGCGCAGTGACCCCGGACCCCACCACCGACGACACGAGCGCCGCCCCGCGGCGGGTGCTCCTCAAGCTCTCGGGCGAGACGTTCGGCGGCGGGGCGGTCGGCCTCGCGGTCGACGTGATCCGGCGCATCGCCGAGGAGATCGCGGTTGCGGTCCGGGCGGGCGTGCAGGTCGCGATCGTCGTCGGCGGTGGCAACTTCTTCCGCGGCGCCGAGCTCGCGCAGAACGGCATGGACCGTGCGCGTGCGGACTACATGGGCATGCTCGGCACGGTGATGAACTGCCTGGCGCTCCAGGACCTCCTCGAGCAGGCCGGCGTCAGCACCCGCGTGCAGACCGCCATCACGATGGGCCAGGTCGCCGAGCCCTACATCCCGCTGCGCGCGATCCGGCACCTCGAGAAGGGCCGCGTCGTGATCTTCGGCGCGGGCGCCGGCATGCCGTACTTCTCGACCGACACCGTCTGCGTGCAGCGCGCCCTCGAGACGCACTGCCAGGAGGTGCTCATGGGCAAGAACGGCGTCGACGCGGTCTACACCGCGGACCCGCGCAAGGACCCGGACGCCCGGCGTCTCGAGCACCTGAGCTACACCGACGCGATCGTGGGCGACCTCGGGGTCATGGACCAGACCGCCCTGTCGATGGCCCGCGACAACGACATGCAGATGCAGGTCTTCGGCCTGGAGGGCGCGGGCAACGTCACCCGCGTCCTGCGAGGTGAGAAGATCGGCACGACGGTGACCGTCGGCTGAGGCCACGGTCCTCCCACAGCGCAGTCCCACCCACGCCCAGCACGACCGACACCTAGGAGCACCGGTGATCGACGAGACTCTCTTCGAGGCCGAGGAGAAGATGGACAAGGCCGTCGAGGTCGCCAAGGACGACTTCGCGACCATCCGGACCGGTCGTGCGAACGCGGCGATGTTCTCGAAGATCTTCGTCGACTACTACGGCGCGCCCACGCCGCTGCAGCAGCTCGCGTCGTTCAACGTGACCGAGGCGCGCACGATCCTCGTCTCGCCGTTCGACAAGTCGTCGACGGCGGCGGTCGAGAAGGCCCTGCGGGACTCGGACCTGGGCGTGAACCCGACGAACGACGGCAACGTGATCCGGGTGGTCCTGCCCGCGCTCACGGAGGAGCGTCGCCGCGACTTCGTGAAGCTCGCGAAGCACAAGGCCGAGGACGCGCGCATCTCGGTGCGCTCGGTGCGCCGCCGCGCCAAGGAGGAGCTGGACCGCATCGTCAAGGACGGCGAGGCCGGCGAGGACGAGGTCACGCGTGCGGAGAAGGAGCTCGAGGCGCTCACCAAGCGGCACGTCGAGCTCATCGACCACCTGCTCGCCGCCAAGGAGAGCGAGCTCCTCGAGGTCTGATGACGCAGCTCGCAGCCCCCCGCTCGACGAAGCCGGGTCGCGACCTCCCGGTCGCGATCACGGTGGGCGTCGGCCTCCTCGTCGTCGTCGTCGCGTCCTTGTTCATCCGCAAGGAGGCGTTCGTCGTCCTCGCGGTGCTCGTGGTCTGCGCGGGGCTGTGGGAGCTCGCGCAGGCGTTCGCGCGGCGCGCGATCCACCTGCCGCTGCTGCCGCTGCTCGTCGGCTCGGTCGGCATCCTCGTCTCGGCGTACACGGCGGGTTCCGAGGCGCTGTTCGTGTCGTTCATGCTGACCGTGGGCGGCGTCATGGTGTGGCGCGTGCTCGACGGCAGCGGGTCGCGCGCGCTGCGCGACATCATCGGCGGCGCGTTCGCGGCCGCGTACCTGCCGTTCCTGGCGGGCTTCGTGATGCTCATGCTCGCGGAGAGCGACGGGCCCGCGCGCGTCATGGTGTTCATCCTGCTCGTCGTCGCGAGCGACACGGGTGGGTTCGCGGTCGGCGTGCTGCTCGGGCGGCACCCGCTCGCACCGTCGGTCAGCCCGAAGAAGTCCTGGGAGGGCCTCGCGGGCTCGCTCGTCCTCGCGTGCGTCGTGGGGGTCGTGAGCATCCAGGTCGCCTTCGAGGGCGAGCCGCTGGTCGGCGTGTTCCTGGGGCTGTCGACCGTGGTGTCGGCGACGCTCGGCGACCTCGCCGAGTCGATGCTCAAGCGCGACCTCGAGCTCAAGGACATGGGCCGCCTCGTCCCGGGTCACGGCGGTGTCCTCGACCGCCTCGACTCGCTCCTGCTGACGGCGCCCGCCGTCTACCTCATCCTCACGCTGCTCCAGCCGCCTCCCGTGCTGTTCTGAGCACCGCCCTCTCGTCCCGGAGTACCACCGTGCCTGCCACCCCCGTCCGTCTGGATCTCTCGTCGCCCGTGCGCGGTCCGCGCGGCAAGCCGCCGCGCCACTTCGTCGACCTGACGCCCGACGAGCGCGTCGCAGCGGTCACGGCCCTCGGCGAGAAGCCGTTCCGCGCCAAGCAGCTCGCGACCCACTACTTCACGCACCTGACGGCCGACGCGGACGCGATGACGGACCTGCCCGCGGCGAGCCGCGAGAAGCTGGTCGAGGACCTGTTCCCGCCGCTCCTGACGAAGGCGCGCACGCAGACGGCCGACGGCGGCACCACGGTCAAGACGCTGTGGCACCTGTTCGACCACGCGAAGGTCGAGTCGGTGCTGATGCGCTACTCGAACCGCACCACCCTGTGCATCTCGAGCCAGGCGGGCTGCGGGCTGGCGTGCGCGTTCTGCGCGACGGGCCAGATGGGCCTGACGCGCAACCTGTCGACCGCCGAGATCGTCGAGCAGGTCCGCGAGGCGGCGCGCTCGCTGCAGGCGGGTGAGGTCCCCGGCGGCCCGACGCGGCTGTCGAACGTGGTGTTCATGGGCATGGGGGAGCCCCTCGCGAACTACAAGGCGATCATGGCGACCGTCCGGACGTTGGTCGCGCCCGCCCCCGAGGGCCTGGGCCTGTCGGCGCGCAACGTGACGGTCTCGACGGTGGGCATGGTCCCGGCGATGCGCAAGCTCGCGGACGAGGGCATCCCGGTGACGCTCGCGCTCTCGCTGCACGCTCCGGACGACGAGCTGCGCAGCGAGCTGGTGCCGGTCAACACGCGCTGGGACGTCGACGAGGCGCTGGACGCCGCGCGGCACTACTTCGACGTCACGGGCCGCCGCGTGTCGATCGAGTACGCGCTGATCCGCGACGTGAACGACCACGCGTGGCGTGCCGACCTGCTCGGCGAGAAGCTCAACGCGCGCGGCAAGGGCTGGGTGCACTGCAACCCCATCCCGCTCAACCCGGTGCCGAACTCGAGGTGGACGGCGAGCGATCCTCGGGTGGAGCAGGAGTTCGTGGCACGCTTGCGTGCGCACGGGATCCCGACGACCATCCGGGACACCCGAGGCAGCGACATCGACGGTGCGTGCGGCCAGCTCGCCGCGGAGGAGGACGAGTGAGCGACGGGATGTTCCGGACCGTGTCGCGGCTGCGCTCGGGGTACGACCCGGACGCGGTCGACGAGTTCTTCGACCACGCGCGGCAGCTGTACGAGCAGGGTCCGGGCACCGCGCTGTCGGCGAAGGACGTGCGCCGCGTCGGGTTCGAGATGGTGCGCGGCGGGTACGCGACCGCGGCGGTCGACGCGGCGCTCGACCGGTTGGAGTCGGCGTTCGTCGCGCGCGCGCGCGCCGAGCACGTCGCGCAGCACGGTCAGCAGGCGTGGATGGCCCAGCTCGGTGAGCAGGCGCGCACGCTCTACGGCCGGCTCGGCCGTCCGGACGGTGATCGGTTCGCGCCGCCCGAGGGCCGCGAGCAGGGGTACGAGCCCGCGGACGTCGACGAGCTGTGCCACCGCCTGGTGGCGTACTTCGACCGCGGGGTCCCGCTGACGTCGGGCGAGGTGCGCTCGGCGACGTTCCGGCGCCGCAAGGGCCGTGACGCGTACGGCGAGCCGGCGGTCGACGCGTTCATGGCGCGTGCGGTCGAGGTCCTGCTCGGCGTCGAGTGACGCACGACGGACGCCGGCCGGCCAGGACCGCGAGGAGGCTCGCATGACCACGACCGTGTGCCTGCTCGGGTCGACGGGCTCGATCGGGACGCAGGCGCTGGACGTCGTGGCCCGTCACCGGGACCGGTTCGAGGTCGTGGGCCTCGCCGCGGGCGGCGGCGATCCCGCGGCGCTCGCAGCGCAGGCGGCACGGTTCGACGTCCGCGTCGTCGCGGTCGCCGACGAGGCGCGGGTCCCGGCGGTGCGCGAGGCGCTCGCGGGGGCGGGCGTGCCCGGCGTGGAGGTCCTCGCGGGCTCCGCCGCGGCCGAGGAGCTCGCGGGTGCCGGCGCGGACGTCGTCCTCAACGGCATCACCGGCTCGGTGGGGTTGCGCCCGACGCTCGCGGCGCTGCGCGCGGGGAGCACGCTCGCGCTCGCCAACAAGGAGTCCCTGGTGGTGGGGGGCGCGCTCGTGCACGCCGCGACCGTGCGGCCCGACCAGGTCGTGCCGGTGGACTCGGAGCACTCGGCGATCGCGCAGGCGCTGCGCTCCGGCCGGCGCGTCGAGGTGGCCCGTCTGGTGCTCACGGCGTCGGGCGGGCCGTTCCGCGGCTGGACGGCTGACGACGTCAAGGTCGTGACGCCGCAGCAGGCGCTCGCGCACCCGACGTGGGCGATGGGCCCGGTCGTGACGATCAACTCCGCGACCCTCATGAACAAGGGCCTCGAGCTCATCGAGGCGCACCTGCTGTTCGACGTCCCGGCCGACCGGATCGACGTGGTCGTGCACCCGCAGTCCGTCGTGCACTCGATGGTGCAGTTCGTCGACGGCTCGACGATCGCGCAGGCGTCACCGCCGGACATGCGCCTGCCCATCGCGCTGGGGCTGTCGTGGCCGGACCGGCTCGACGACGTGGCGGCGGCGTGCGACTGGACGAGCCCCACGGCGTGGACGTTCGAGCCGCTCGACGAGGAGCTGTTCGGCGCGGTCCGGCTCGCGCGGCACGCCGTGGCCGCGTCCGCGACGCACCCGGCCGTCTACAACGCGGCGAACGAGCAGTGCGTGGCGGCGTTCCTGGCGGGCCGCATCGGGTTCCTCGACATCGTGTCGACGGTGGAGCGCGTGGTCGACGAGCACGACGGGACGCGGGCGGCGGACCTCACGCTCGACGTCGTGCTGGAGGCGGAGCGCTGGGCGCGCGCCCGCGCCGACGAGATCCTCGCGCGGGTCTGACCCACGGGCCTGACCCACGAGCCTGACCCACCGGCAGCACCGTGGGTGCGGGCCTCAGCCGCGCCGCACCCACGGCGCGCGCGTGAGCGCGGACTGCGTGCCGGTGACCAGCTCGGCGAGCGTCCTGCCGGCGACGTTGGCCGCCGCCGGCCCGGTGCCGCCGCTGCGCGCCCACGCGTGCTCGGCCTGCAGCCCGACCGACGGCAGCGCGCCCGGCGCGGCGAGCGGACGCTGCCACGCGTGCGTGACGGGGGCGTCGGCGAGCACGGGCAGCAGCGCGACGAGCGCGGCGTGCAGCGCGTCCGCCGACCGCGCCGCGGCGCCGACCGCACGGGTGCCGCGCCGGGCGGCGGGGGCGCACCCGGCGACGAGCCGCCCCGCGGGCTCGCGCACGACGCGCAGCCCGTCGCAGTGCGCGAGCACCTCGCCGCGCGCGAGACCGACCGCCGCCCACGTCGCCTCCGGCAGGGGAGCGGTCGCGAGCGTCGCGGCGCCCCGGCTCGCACCGGACGGGCGGGTGTCGACGATCCTCGCGGCGCGGACGGTCCCGTGGGTCGTGACCGCCGCGCCGGCGCTCACGCGCGCCACGGCCGTGGCGTCGACCACGCGCGCCCCGCGCGCCAGCAGCGCGTCGCGCAGCCCCCGCGCGAGCGCGCCGGGGTCGAGCCGCGCGGCCTCGGGCGACCACGTCCCACCCACGGCACCCTCGACGCCGACGTGGTCGGCGAGCGCGGCGGCGTCCAGGACGTGCGTCTCGTCGCCCCAGCGTGTCGCCGCGGTCGCCTGCCGCGCGAGCCGCGCGAGCGCCTCGTCGTCCCCGGCGACGACGAGCTCGCCCCCGAACCGGAAGCCGCACTCGACCTCCTCGACGGCCGCGACCCCGCCGACCTCGACGACCGCGTCGCGCAGCACGGCACGGGCGTCGTGCGCGGCGGCGTCGCCGTACCGCTGGGCGATGCCGTCGGCGTCGAGCCCGACGCGCGCAGAGCACGCGCCGATCCCGCGCTCGTCCTGACCGGTCGTCCCGCGCTCGACGAGCAGCACGTCGAGCGCCGGGTCGGCCTCGAGCAGGTAGTACGCGGCCCACAGACCGGTCAGGCCGGCGCCCACGACGAGCACGTCGCACGTGGTGTCGCCGTCGAGCGCGGGCCGGGGCGTGGCCGCCTCGTCGACCCACGGCGCGGGGTCGTCGGCGGCGTCGGTCGGGCGCAGCAGGGCACGCAGGTCCATCCGCTGATGCTCGCCCGGCGGCCGCGCGCGGACAACTCGCCACGCAGGAGCGCAGGGCGTCACGTGCGCACAGCGTCTCGGGGGATGATGGGGCGACCCGCACCCGTCCCGGTGCCGGGCGTCGAGGAGGCTGGTGTGGCGTACCTGTTGGGCGTGCTGATCGCGCTCGTCGTGCTGCTCGGATCGATCGCGCTGCACGAGGTGGGGCACATGGTGCCCGCGAAGCGCTTCGGTGTGCGCGTGAGCCACTACTTCGTCGGGTTCGGGCCCACGCTCTGGTCCCGCACGCGCGGCGAGACCGAGTACGGGGTGAAGGCGATCCCGCTGGGCGGATTCGTGCGGCTCGTCGGGATGTACGCGCCCGCGGACGCCGTCGGCAACCCGCCCGCTCGCACGTGGATGGGACGGCTCGCGGCGGACGCCCGCGACGCGAGCGCCGCGGAGATCCTGCCGGGGGAGGACCACCGCGCGTTCTACCGCCTGTCGACGCCCAAGAAGCTCGTGGTGATGCTCGGCGGGCCCGTGATGAACCTGCTCATCGCGTTCGTCCTGCTCGCGATCGTGCTCATGGGCTTCGGCGTCCCGGTGACGTCCACGACGCTCGACTCGGTGTCGCAGTGCGTGATCCCGCCGGGCGACGACGCGGACCGCGCGTGCGCGGACTCGGACCAGGCGGCGCCGGGCGCGGCCGCGGGGCTGCGCCCGGGCGACACGGTCCTGAGCTGGGGCGGCACCCCGGTCTCGTCGTGGGACGAGCTCTCGACGCTCATCCGCGCGACCGGTGCCGAGCCCACGGACGTCGTCGTCGAGCGGGACGGTGCGCAGGTCGACCTCAGCGTCACGCCCGTGGTCGCGCAGCGGCCGGCGTACGACGAGGACGGTGCGCCCGTGCACGACGAGGACGGCACGCTCGTCACGGTGCCGGTGGGCTTCGTCGGCGTGTCACCCACCGTGCAGTACCGCTCGGCGACGCTCGGCGAGGTCCCGGGCGAGGTCGCGGACCGCACGTGGCAGACCGTGTCGGTCGTGGCGACGCTGCCGGCGCGCGTGGTCGACCTGGTGCAGACGACGTTCGGCGACGGCGAGCGCGGCTCCGACTCGATCGTCGGGATCGTCGGCGTGGGACGGCTCGCGGGCGAGGTGGCCTCCGTGCAGGGCGAGGGCATCGACTGGGGGCTGCGGCTGGCGATGCTGCTCGAGATGCTCGCGGCGCTGAACATCGCGCTGTTCGTGTTCAACCTCATCCCGTTGCCGCCGCTCGACGGCGGGCACGTCGCGGCCGCGCTGTGGGAGGGCGGCAAGCGCCAGGTCGCGCGGCTGCGCAGGTTGCCGCGGCCGGGGCCGTTCGACTCGGCGAAGCTCGTCCCGCTCGCGTACTCGGTGTTCGTGGTGCTCGGGGCGATGGGGCTGCTGCTCGTGTACGCGGACATCGTCGACCCCGTGACGATCACCTGACGCGCGCGACGGCGTCGGGTACGGGATGCCCGCGCTCGTGCTGGACGGCAGGCCGCTGCTGGCGGTGGTGGTGGCGAAGGCGCACATCGGGCTCTACCCGTTCAGCCCGGCGGCGCTCGACACCGTCCGGGACGACCTCGCGGGCTTCTCGTCGTCCAAGGGGACGTTGCGCTTCTCGGCGCAACGGCCCGTGCCGGACGACGTCCTCGACCGGCTCGTGCGCGCCCGCGTCGCGGAGATCCGGTCCCGCTGACCCGCACCGACCCGCCGGTCGTGTGGTGATCGCGTGCGGGTACCCGGTGCACGCGCGCCCGCACGCCGACACCTCGCCGCGCAGGTGGGATGATGGGCGCGTGAGCGTACCGATCTCCCTGGGCATGCCCGAGGCCCCCGCGCCCGTGCTGGCGCCGCGACGTCCCACCCGCAAGATCCGGGTCGGCAAGGTCGAGGTCGGCGGTGACGCGCCGGTGAGCGTGCAGTCGATGACGACCACGCCGACGACCGACGTCAACGCGACGCTGCAGCAGATCGCCGAGCTGACGGCCGCGGGGTGCGACATCGTGCGCGTCGCCGTGCCGAGCCAGGACGACGCCGACGCGCTGCCCGCGATCGCGCGCAAGTCGCAGATCCCGGTGATCGCGGACATCCACTTCCAGCCGAAGTACGTGTTCGCCGCGATCGAGGCCGGGTGCGCCGCGGTCCGCGTGAACCCGGGCAACATCCGCAAGTTCGACGACCAGGTCGGCGCGATCGCACGTGCCGCCGCGGACGCGGGCGTGAGCCTGCGCATCGGCGTCAACGCCGGCTCGCTCGACCCGCGCCTGCTCGCGAAGTACGGCAAGGCGACGCCCGAGGCGCTCGTCGAGTCCGCCGTGTGGGAGGCGTCGCTGTTCGAGGAGCACGACTTCCACGACTTCAAGATCTCGGTCAAGCACAACGACCCGGTCGTCATGGTGCGCGCCTACGAGCTGCTCTCGGAGCGGGGCGACTGGCCGCTGCACCTCGGCGTCACCGAGGCCGGCCCCGCGTTCCAGGGGACGATCAAGTCCGCGACCGCGTTCGGCGCGCTGCTGAGCAAGGGCATCGGCGACACGATCCGCGTCTCGCTGTCCGCGCCGCCGGTCGAGGAGGTCAAGGTCGGGATCCAGATCCTGCAGTCGCTCAACCTGCGGCCCCGCAAGCTGGAGATCGTCTCGTGCCCGTCCTGCGGGCGCGCGCAGGTCGACGTGTACTCGCTCGCCGAGCGGGTGACCGCCGGCCTGGAAGGTCTCGAGGTGCCGCTGCGGGTCGCCGTCATGGGGTGCGTCGTCAACGGGCCCGGCGAGGCGCGCGAGGCGGACCTGGGTGTCGCGTCGGGCAACGGCAAGGGCCAGATCTTCGTCAAGGGCGAGGTCGTCAAGACCGTCCCCGAGTCGCAGATCGTCGAGACCCTCATCGAGGAGGCCATGCGCATCGCCGAGACGATGGAGCCGAGCGAGGAGGGCACGAGCCCGGTCGTCACCGTCGGCTGACGGCGCATCCCGGGGGCGTGAGGCACAATCGGCTCATGGGCCCGCGGCGTGCGATGTTGCTCGACCGCCGGCCCGGGGCACGAGTCCTGGACGACGTCGACCTCGGGGCGGCGCTCGAGGTGTGCGCGCTCGACCCCGTCGGCTCGGTGCTGGCGACGGCCCGGATCGAGGCGGCGCGGTCCGCCCGGCTGGGCGGGGCCGGCGGCGCGCTGTGGGGCTACCACCACGGGGGCGCGCTGGTCGCGGTGTGCTGGGCGGGCGCGAACATGGTGCCCGTGGTGCCCGTCGAGGACCCCGCGGTCGTGTCCGACGCACTCGACGCGTTCGCGACGAGCGCGGCCCGACAGGGTCGGCGCTGCTCGTCGATCGTCGGGCCCGCTCCCGCCGTCCTGGGGCTGTGGAACCGCCTGCGCGCGGTGTGGCCCGGCGTGCGCGAGGTCCGGCCCGACCAGCCGTCCATGGTGATCGACACCGCGCCCTCGGTGTCGGCCGACCCGCAGGTCCGCCTGTCCCGCCCCGACGAGTTCGACCTCGTGCTCCCGGCGTGCATCGCGATGTTCACCGAGGAGGTCGGGTACTCGCCCGCGAGCGGCCCGCGCGGACCGTACGAGACGCGCGTGCGCACGCTCATCGACCAGGGACGGTCGTTCGTGCGTATGGAGCCGGGGTCGGACGGGGCGCCGCGCGTCACGTTCAAGGCCGAGCTCGGGGCCGTCGCCGGCGGGGTCGCCCAGGTCCAGGGCGTGTGGGGGGAGCCCGAGCGGCGCGGTGTGCGGCTCTCGGAGCACGGGATGGCGGCCGTCGTCGAGGCGACGCGCGACCACGTCGCCCCGGTGGTCTCGTTGTACGTCAACGACTACAACGCCCGCGCCATCGCGGCGTACACGGCGGTGGGCTTCCGCCAGGTCGGCTCGTACGCGACGGTGCTGTTCTAGCCGGTCCCCGCCCGCGCCGCGCGTGGCTCAGCGCAGCAGCCGGGACAGGCGCCGGTCGGCCAGCGGCTTGCCGCCGGTCTGGCACGTCGGGCAGTACTGCAGCGACGAGTCGGCGAACGACACCTCGTGCACGGTGTCACCGCACGGCACACCGTCCCAGCCCGGGCACGCCTCGCCCGTGCGTCCGTGCACCCGCATGCCGCGTCGTTTGGCGTCCTTGAGCTCGGCCGCGGGCTTGCCCGAGGCCTCGGCGACGGCCTGCGCGAGCACCTCCCGCACGGCCGCGTAGATCACGTCGGCCTGCTCGTCGGACAGCTTGCCGGTGAGCGCGAACGGTGACGTGCGCGCCGCGTGCAGGATCTCGTCGGAGTACGCGTTGCCGATGCCCGCGATCGTGCCCTGGTCGCGCAGGAGGCCCTTGACCTGCTGGTTGCGCGCGGCGAGCAGCGCGCCGAACCGTTCGCGCGTGAACTCCGGCGAGAGCGGCTCGACGCCCAGCGACGCGATCTGCGGCACGTCGGCGGGGTCCTCGACCACGTGCACCGCGAGCCGCCTGCGCGTGCCCTGCTCGGTCAGGTCGAACCCCGAGCCGTCGTCGAGGCGCACGCGCAGCGCGAGCGGCGAGCGCCCCGGCCGCACGGGCGTCGTCGCGAGCTTCTCCGACCAGCGCACCCACCCCGCGCGCGACAGGTGCCACACCAGGTGCAGCGGCTCGCCGGTCGAGGTCGCGACGAGCAGGTCCAGCCACTTGCCGTGCCGGCCCGCGTCGACGACCGTCCCGCCGACGAGCGCGTCGGGCGGCGGGCGGAACGTCTTGAGCGCGGCGATGTCGCCGACGCCGATCTGCGTCACGGTGCGGCCGACGGTGCGCTCGCGCAGGAACGCGGCGAGCGCCTCGACCTCGGGAAGCTCGGGCACGGGTCCATCGTGGCCCACGTCGGGGCGGAGCGTGCCGGGGAACGCGCGCGGGGCAACTAGGCTTCCGCTCATGCTCCTGCGTCTGTCCACGCTGTTCGTCCGCACGCTGCGCGAGGACCCGGCCGACGCCGAGGTCGCGAGCCACAAGCTCCTCGTGCGCGCGGGGTACATCCGCCGCGCCGCCCCCGGCATCTACACCTGGCTTCCGCTCGGCCTGCGCGTGCTCGCCAAGGTCGAGGCGGTCGTGCGCGAGGAGATGTCGGCCGCCGGCGCGCAGGAGGTGCACTTCCCGGCGCTGCTGCCGCGAGAGCCGTACGAGGCGACCGGTCGCTGGACGGAGTACGGGCCGAACATCTTCCGGCTCAAGGACCGCAAGGGCAACGACTACCTGCTCGCGCCCACGCACGAGGAGATGTTCACGCTCCTGGTCAAGGACCTGTACTCGTCGTACAAGGACCTGCCGCTGTCGATCTACCAGATCCAGACGAAGTACCGCGACGAGGCGCGCCCGCGCGCGGGCCTCATCCGCGGCCGCGAGTTCGTCATGAAGGACGCGTACTCGTTCGACGTCGACGACGCGGGCCTCGAGGCGTCCTACGAGGCGCAGCGCCTGGCGTACCAGCGGATCTTCGACCGGCTCGGGCTCGAGTACGTGATCGTCGCGGCGACGTCCGGCGCGATGGGCGGCTCGCGCTCCGAGGAGTTCCTCACGCCGACGGCGATCGGCGAGGACACGTTCGTGCGCTCGCCCGGCGGGTACGCCGCGAACGTCGAGGCGGTCACCACCGTCGTGCCCGAGGCGCTGCCGTTCGACGACGCGCCCGCGGCGCACGTCGAGGACACGCCGGACACCCCGACGATCGACACGCTCGTCGCGCTCGCGAACGAGCGCTTCGCGCGCCCCGACCGGGCCTGGACGGCCGCGGACACGCTCAAGAACGTGGTGCTCGCGCTCGTGCACCCGGACGGTGCGCGGGAGCTCGTCGTCGTGGGCCTGCCCGGCGACCGGGAGGTCGACCTCAAGCGGCTCGAGGCGGCGGTCGCCCCGGCCGAGGTCGAGGCGGCGGGCGACGCGGACTTCGCGGCTCACCCCGAGCTCGTGCGCGGGTACATCGGCCCCGCCGTGCTCGGGCCCAACGCGGACGGTCGCGCGGCCGACGACCCCGAGCGCACCGCGGTGCGCTACCTGCTCGACCCGCGCGTCGTCGCCGGCACGCGCTGGATCACCGGCGCGAACGAGCCCGGCCGGCACGTGTTCGACCTCGTCGCGGGCCGCGACTTCACGGCCGACGGCACGGTCGAGGCCGCCGAGGTCCGCGCGGGCGACCCCGCGCCCGACGGCTCGGGCCCGCTCGAGCTCGCGCGCGGCATCGAGATCGGCCACATCTTCCAGCTCGGCCGCAAGTACGCCGCCGCGCTCGGCCTGACCGTGCTCGACCAGAACGGCAAGGCGCAGGTCGTCACGATGGGCTCCTACGGCATCGGTGTGACGCGCGTCCTCGCGGCGCTCGCCGAGGCCAACCACGACGACAAGGGCCTCGCGTGGCCCGCGCACGTCGCGCCCGCGCACGTGCACCTCGTCGCGACCGGCAAGGACCAGGCCGTGTTCGACGCCGCCGACGAGCTCGCGCGCGAGCTCGAGGCGCGCGGCGTCGAGGTCCTGTACGACGACCGCCCGAAGGTCTCGCCCGGCGTGAAGTTCGCCGACGCCGAGCTGTTCGGCGTGCCGCTCGTCGTCGTCGTGGGCCGGGGTCTGGCCGACGGTGTCGTCGAGGTGCGCTCGCGCGCCGGGGGCGACAGCGAGAACGTGCCGGTCGCCGACGCGGTCGAGGTCGTCGCCGGTCGGGTCGCCGCTCTGCTCTGACGCGAGCGCCGGGGCCCAGGACGTCGCTGCGGGCTCAGGACATCGCTGCGGCCTCAGGACGTCGCTGCGGGATCCGGGGTCGCTGCGGGTGTCGGGTCCGTCTGCTCGGGGAGGCCGGGGAACGCCTGCACGGGCGCGCCGGCCGCGCGTGCGCGCTCCACGGCGACCCGGAGCTCGTCGAGGTAGGGCTCCCGCGCGCCGGCGGGGACCTGCGCGAGCGCGGCCGCGGCGGCCTGCCCGATCCCGGCGTGCACGCCCCGCACGAGCGCGGCCAGCGCGGCGGGCTCGTCCAGGTCGGCGGGCAGGGCGTACTGCGCGAGCCGTGTCTCGTCGGGCGTGCCCGATATCCCGGCGGCGCCAGCCCACTGCTCGGCGCGCGTCCGCTGCGCGCGCGCCTGCGCGAGGACCGTCGGGCGGGCGTCCTTCGCGCCGCGCGCGGCGACGACCTCGAGCGCGAAGCCCGCCTCGTCGTGCGCGCGGGCGAGCGGGCCGCCGACGACGGGCGGGACCTCGGCGGGCACGACGAGCTCGTCGGGTACCCCGGGGGCGGGGGAGTCCTCGCCGAGCGCGATCGCGAGCCGCAGCGCGAGGTCCCCGCGCGCGACGGCGACGGACCCGACGACGCGCGCGAGCGGACCGTCGTCGGAGGTGCTCGCGTCGGTCCGGGCGGTGGCGGTCGTCGTGCCCAGGAGCGCGAGCACGTCCTGCGCGGTCGTCGTGGCGGTCGTCGGGCTCGGCGTGGGGCTCGGCCCGCTGTCCGCGTCGACGATCCCGGACTCGTACTTGCCGCCCAGGGCGGCCGCGTGCCGCGTGCTCACGTCCGCGACCTGCGCGAGCAGGGGCGCGACGGCCTGGTCCGTCGTCACGGCGAGCGCGCCGTCCGCCGCGGCCTCGAGCGCGAGCGCGTCGGCGACCGTGCGGCCGCGGACCTGCTCGACCGCGTCCGGCGACGGCTCGACGGGCGGGGGCGTCTCGAGCCGGATCCCGCACCCGCTCAGCGCGAGCACAGCGAGCACGGCGAGGGTGGCGAGCGGGTGCCGGCGCGCCCGGACGCGCGTGATCCTCGCCACGCGGGAGGTGGACGGGACGGGCGGGATCGCGGTGCTCATCGCGGGCGATCCTGCCACGCGGACCCCCGGCGGCCGGGTACCGGCCGTCGCGTGCCCGCGACAGTCGTTACCCTGGGTGCCACAACTCGAGGGCCCCGGCCCCGTGCACACGAAGGAGGCGGTCATGGTCGCAGCCGCATCCGCAGCCGGATCCACGCAGCGGGTCAGGCAGGTGCTCGACCCCGTGGTCGCCGCCTCCGGTCTCGTGCTCGAGGACGTGCGCGTGCGCCGCTCGGGCGGCCGGCAGGTCGTCGAGGTCCTCGTGGGCCCGGACGAGCACGACGAGCGGGACGTCGACCTGGACCGTGTCGCCGAGGTGACGCGCGCCGTGTCCGACGCGCTCGACGCGTCCGACCCGGTCGCCGGCGAGTACACGCTCGAGGTCGGCTCGCGCGGCGCGGACAGCCCGCTGACCGCCCGCCGGCACTTCGTGCACGCGGTGGGCCGCTCGGTCCGGGTGCGACGCCGGGACGGCGAGGTCCTGACGGGTCGGCTCACCGACGTCCAGGACGACGACGCGCTCGTCGTCGTCCCCGTCACCCCCGGGCTGAAGGGGCGGCCGCCGCGCATCGGCGCCCCGCTGACGATCGCGCTCGACGACGTCGCGGACGCGCGCGTCGAGGTGGACCTGTCGGGGCTCGGCCCCGACGACGACGGCGCGGACGACGCCGGACGGGAGAGCTGATGGACATCGACATGCAGGCCCTGCGCAGCCTCGAGCGGGAGCGGGAGATCAGCCTCGACGTGCTGGTCGCCGCGATCGAGCAGGCGCTGCTCTCCGCCTACCACCGCACGCCGGGCGCGCACCAGCGCGCCCGCGTCGAGGTGGACCGCCGCACGGGTCACGTCACGGTGTGGGCGCGCGAGGCCGCGCAGGTCGACGACGACGGGCACGTCCTGGCCGAGATGCCGGAGTTCGACGACACGCCCTCGGGGTTCGGCCGCATCGCGACCGCCACTGCGCGCCAGGTCATCGTGCAGCGCCTGCGCGACGCCGAGGACGACCAGGTGCTCGGGACGTTCCGCGGCAAGGAGGGCGAGGTCCTCGGCGGTGTCATCCAGCAGGGCCCCGACCCGCGGGTCGTGCTCGTGGACGTCGGCGGGACCGAGGCCGTCCTGCCCGCGCACGAGCAGGTCGCGTCCGAGACGTACGTGCACGGCGAGCGCATCCGCGGCTACGTGCTCGAGGTCGCGCGCGGGACGCGCGGTCCGCAGGTCACGCTGTCACGCACGCACCCCAACCTCGTGCGCAAGCTGTTCGAGCTCGAGGTCCCCGAGGTCGCGGACGGCACGGTCGAGATCACGGCGCTCGCGCGCGAGGCCGGGCACCGCACCAAGATGGCGGTCCGGGCCACCGTGCCGGGCGTCAACGCCAAGGGTGCGTGCATCGGTCCGATGGGCGGCCGCGTGCGCGCGGTGATGGCCGAGCTGCGCGGCGAGAAGATCGACATCGTCGACCACAGCGACGACCCGGCGGAGATGGTCGCGCACGCGCTGTCGCCCGCGCGGGTGATCTCGGTCACGGTCGTCGACCCCGACGCGCGGGCCGCACGGGTCGTCGTGCCGGACTACCAGCTGTCGCTCGCGATCGGCAAGGAGGGCCAGAACGCGCGTCTGGCCGCCAAGCTCACCGGCTGGCGCATCGACATCCGCTCGGACGCCGAGGGTGACGAGACCGGTGCCGCGCCGGCCGCGGACCGCGCCGCCGCGCGCAACCCGGACGACGCGGGGTGACCCGCGGGGGTAGACTCACCGTGGCTGGGCCGGACGCCCGGCAGTCCCCGCACGCCGACGCGACCGTCGGCACGCAGTCCGTTGCCTCCTCAGCACGCCGAGACGTCCGTCTCACGAGGAAGGTCGCGGGTGCGCCGGTCCGCACGTGCGTGGGGTGCCGAGCCACCGGCCTCAGGTCCGCCCTGCTGAGGGTGGTCGCCGTCCCGGACGGCGCGGGTCGACCCGCGCTCGTCGTGGACGTCGCCCGCCGGATGCCGGGCCGGGGTGCCTGGCTGCACCTCGATCCTGGATGCCTCGAGCTCGCGACGCGCCGACGCGCGTTCGGCAGGGCCCTGCGACTGCAGGCCGTGCCGGACGTGGCTGCGGTGCGGGAGCACCTCGAGCACCAGCTCACGGCGTCGGGAGCACCGACGTCGACCGTCGATGAAGGAAGCGGGTTGGAAGCCGATGGCGACCCGATGAGCACGCACCGATGAGTGCCTCGCGATGAGCACCCAGCAGATGCGCACGCGCACCCAGCACTAACGACGGTCCGACCCTGTCTCGGGCGGACCGAGACAGGAGAGAAGTGGCCAAGCTTCGCGTCTACGAGCTCGCGAAGGAGCTCGGGGTCGACAGCAAGACCATCATGACGAAGCTCACCGAGATGGGTGAGTTCGTCCGCTCGGCGTCCTCGACGATCGAGCCGCCGGTCGTGCGCAAGCTGCGCGACACGTACCCCGCTGCCGGCGGTGGCGCCGCGCAGCCCGCGGCGCGCCCCGCGCCGTCCCGACCCGCCGCGCCGGCACGTCCGGCCGCTGCGGCACCCGCCGCCCCCGCTCCG
>NZ_BJLP01000004.1 GCF_006538705.1 Cellulomonas uda | reverse complement strand
GTCGACGGCTCGCGGCTGCCCGAGCCGATCTTCACGCCCGCCACCAAGGCCGAGCTGGGCGACCACGACGAGAACGTCCCGTTCTCCGTGGTCGCGGCCATGGTCGGCGACGAGACCGCCGCCGCGCTGCGTGACCTCACGCTCGCGGTCTACGGCCGCGCCGAGGCGATCGCGCGCGAGCGCGGCGTGCTGCTCGCGGACACCAAGCTCGAGTTCGGCACCGACCCGGCCACGGGTGCGATCACGCTCGGCGACGAGGTGCTCACGCCGGACTCGTCGCGGTTCTGGCCCGCCGAGGCGTGGCAGCCGGGGCACCCGCAGCCGAGCTTCGACAAGCAGTTCGTGCGGGACTGGCTGACGTCGGCGGCGTCCGGGTGGGAGCGCGCGTCGGACGCGCCGCCGCCGCCCCTGCCCCACGACGTCGTCGAGCGCACGCGAGCGCGTTACCTCGAGGCGTACGAGCGTCTCACCGGGGTGCCGCTGGCCCTCTGACCGCGACGGGAGCCCGTTCGACAGGCCGGTTCGCGCGGCGTGTGGCACGGTGTGCCGCGTGACCCGCCAGCTCCTGAACCGCGTCCGGCGCACCCCGCGCCCGGTCGACCCCGCGCGCGCCGCGCACGGTGCCCGTGGCCTCGCGTTCGCGGTCCTGACCGGCGTCGGGACGGGTGTCCTCGTCGTCGCGGTCGCCCTGCTCGTGCGCGGCCAGTGGTCGCCGCTCGTCCGCCTCGACGAAGGAGCGGTGCAGGCCGGCACACGGCTCGCGGCCGCCGAGCCGGGGCTGCTGCGCACGCTCGTCGTGTGGCAGACCGTCTTCCTGGCGCGCAACCTCGTCGTGCCGGTGCTCGCGCTGTGCGCCTGGTACTGGTGGCGCACGCGGGACACGGCGCGCGCCTGCTGGGCCGGCGCCACGGTGCTGGTGGGCTGGGCGCTGTCCAACCTCCTCAAGGAGCTCGTGCGCCGCGCCCGGCCCGTCCTGGACGAGCCCGTCGAGGTCGCGCACGGGTACTCGTTCCCGTCCGGTCACGCGACGAACACCGCGCTCATGACGACCGTGCTGGTCCTGCTGGTGTGGCCCGCGCTGCGCTCGCGCGGGCTGCGGGTCGCGGCCGTGAGCACCGCCGCGGTGCTCACGCTGCTCACCGCGCTCGACCGCGTCATGCTCGGCGTCCACTACCCGAGCGACGTGGTCGCGGGGATGCTCCTCGGCGTGGGGTTCGCCCTCGCGTCGTACCTCGCGTTCCGGCACTGGTACCAGCCGCAGTCCCGCCCGCACGACGAGAAGGGTGCCGCCTGATGCTCGACCCGCACCGTTGGGACCCCGACGTCGTGACCCGGCCCACGCCACGCGAGGCGGCGCGCGACCTCGCCCTGCGGGTGCTCGCGCCCGCCGTGCTGTGGGGCGCGGTCGTCGTGGGCCTCGGCCTCCTGCTGGGCGGCTCGCTCAGCGGCGTCGCCGACGCCGAGGACGGGGTGAACCGCTGGTTCGTCGACCAGCGCACCGCGGCGCTGGACTCGCTCACCGCGTTCGCGTCGCACGTCGGGAACACCGGCGCGATCATCGCCGTGTGCCTCGTCGTCGTGGCCGCGGTCTGGTGGCGCACGCGCCGGTGGTGGTACGCCGTGGTGCCCGGCGTGGCGCTCGGCGCGCAGGTCATGGTGTTCCTCGCGTCGTCGAGCCTCGTCGGGCGCAGCCGCCCCGACGTGCCGAAGCTCGACCACGCACCGCCCACGTCGAGCTTCCCGAGCGGCCACTCGGGGGCCTCGACCGCGCTGTACGTGACGCTCGCGCTCATGGCGCAGCGCATCGAGCGCACGTGGCTGCGCGTCTCGCTCACGGTGGTGCTGCTCCTCGTGCCGCTGTTCGTCATGACCTCGCGGCTGTACCGCGGGATGCACCACCCGACCGACGTCCTCGTCGGGTGCGCCAACGGCGTGCTGTGCGCGCTGCTGGGCTGGTACTGGCTCCGGCCGACCCGCGAGCGCGCGCCGCAGGAGCCTCAGGAGCCGCAGATCGTGGAGGGCCGGCGATGACGCGCGTGGCGATCGTGGCGAACCCCGCCAAGCAGGAGGTCGTCGAGGCGCGACCGCGGCTCGACGCGGTGTGCGAGCGGCACGGCCTCGAGCGGCCGCTGTGGTTCGAGACGACCCCCGAGGACCCCGGGTCGGGCCAGACGCGCGAGGCGCTCGAGCAGGGCGCGGACCTCGTGTGCGCGTTCGGCGGCGACGGGACGGTGCGCGCGGTCGCCGAGGTGCTCGCCGGGGGCGACGTCCCGCTCGGGCTGCTGCCCGGTGGGACGGGCAACCTGCTCGCACGCGCCCTGAGCCTGACGTCCGACGACGTCGAGGACGCGATGCAGGTGGTGCTCGACGGGCGCGACGAGCGCATCGACGTCGGGACGCTGCGGTTCGACGGCGACGACGAGGAGCACGTCTTCCTGGTCATGGCCGGGGTGGGGCTGGACGCGGAGACGATGGTGCGCACCGACGAGCGCCTCAAGGCCGTCGTCGGGTGGCCGGCGTACATCCTCGGCGGGCTACGGGCCGTGGTCGGGCGGGGCTTCACGGCGCGCGTGCAGGTCCAGGGCGGGTCGCCGGTGCGACGCACGACGCGGGCCGTGGTGATCGGCAACAGCGGGCGGTTGCAGGGCGGCGTCGAGCTCATGCCGGACGCGCGGCTCGACGACGGCCTGCTCGACGTCGCGGTCGTCGCGCCGCGCGGCCTGGTCGGCTGGGCGCGCACGCTCGCGACGGTCGTCACGTCGGGGCGTGGGCACCGGCACCTCGACCGGCACCAGGGCGCGGCGGTACGCGTGCGCACGGACCGGCCGATCGCGACGCAGCTCGACGGCGACCCCGTCGGCGACCATCGCGAGGTGGAGGCGCGCGTGCGAGCGGGTGCGCTCACCGTGCGGGTGGCGCGTGAGGCGCACGAGGTGCGCGGGCGCGACTGAGGGCCCTTGTCCCATGTATCGATCAGCGATATATATCGAGCATGGCGACAGGGATCAGCGAGCAGACGTACCTCGTCATGCTCGCGCTCGCGGACGAGCCGCGGCACGGGTACGGCGTGCTGCGCGAGGTGAAGGCGCTCTCGGGCGGCCGGGTCGCGCTCGGCGCGGGCACGCTCTACGGCGTCCTCGACCGGCTCGTCGAGCGCGGCTGGGCGCAGATGTCCGACGAGGTGGTCGTCGACGGACGCCTGCGGCGCTACTACCGCCTGACCGACGAGGGGCTCGCCCAGGTCACCGCGGAGACCGAACGGCTGCGTGAGCTCGCGGCCCGCGCACGGCGCGTGCTCGCCGCACGTCCCGCGCTCGGTGGCGCGTGATGGCGCGCCGGGGCGTCCCGCTGCGCTGGTGCCTCGCGGCGTACCCGCCGCGGTGGCGTGCCGCGCGCGAGCACGAGGTGGCAGGCCTGCTCGCCGACCTCGCGGACGACGAGCAGGCCGGCGCCGACCCCGGGCGCGTGAGCGTCCCCGAGGCGCTCGGCCTCGTCCGTGCGGGGCTCGCGACGCGCGTGCGCACCGGCCCTCCGCTGCGGACCCGCGCCGCGTACCGGATGCTCGACGCGCGCATCCCCGCCCGCCACCGCGGGTGGGCGCACGACGAGCAGCACTCCGTCGCCGGTGCGGTCGGCGACCTGGTCTGGTCGGCGATGCCGTTCGCGATCGCCGCCGCCCTGATGCGCGAGCTCTCGTTCACGGTCGTCGCCGCGCTCATGCTCCCCGTCGTCCTGCTGCGCCGCGAGCTGCACGGTGAGCGTCGCCGGGCCAAGCACCTCGTCGCGCAACCCGGTGAGCCGCCCACGCCGTGGGACCTCGCCTGGGCGTGGGTCCCGCGGCGGCGCGTGGCGGCCCGTCCCGCGCTGCGCCGCGTCGCCGTCGGGGCGCTCGTCGCGACCGCCGCGGCCCTGGGCGTGGTGCTCACCGCACCCGGCCACATCGCGGTGACCCCGTGCGGTCGGGCGTGCGTCGAGGTCGACGCGGTCGCACCGGGCGGACCCGGAGCACTGGGGGTGGGGATCCTCGTCGGCGCCGTGCTCCTCGGCCTCGTCCTCGCGGTCGTCGTCGTGGCCGGGCTGCGGGGCCGGCGGCGCCGGGCGCTGCCGGCCCAGCCGCACCGCATCGTCGTCCCGGCCGGGCGCGCGACGGGGCTCGCCGCCCTGCTCGTCGTCGGCCTGCTGGTCTGGCTCGTCGCGCTCGAGCGCTCCGCGGCGCCCGGCCTGTCCTACCTCGTCGCGTCGTGCGGGCTCGTCGTGCTCCTGGTGTCGGCCGCGGCGCTCGGTGCGCTGCACGGTGCGGGGCACGGTGCGTTGGACGGTGCCGCGTCGCCCGGGGGCGGGCGGGAGCTCGCGCTCGTCGACGTCCTCGCGCTCGCCGTCGGGCGCGTGCCCGCGACGGACACCCCCCGTGCGGCGGTCGTGCCCGACGCCGTGCCCGACGTCGTGCCCGACGCCGTGTCCGACCGGCGGTCGGCGCGGTCGGCCGCACGGGACGGGTCGTAGACTCGCGGCGAACCCCAGCCACCGCGCAACCAGGAGCAGACCTGTGGGACGAGTTGTCGTCGACGTCATGCCGAAGCCGGAGATCCTCGACCCGCAGGGCAAGGCCGTCGCCGCCGCGCTGAGCCGGCTCGGGTTCGGTCAGTTCGCGGGCGTGCGCCAGGGCAAGCGGTTCGAGCTCGAGGTCGACGGCGATGTCACCGACGAGGTGCTCGCCGCGGCCCGTGAGGCCGGCGAGCAGGTCCTGTCGAACCCCGTGATCGAGGACGTCGTCGCGGTCTACGCCGACGAGCAGGTCCCGGCGTGACCCGCATCGGCGTCGTCACCTTCCCGGGGACGCTCGACGACCGCGACGCCGCGCGGGCGGTGCGCCTCGCGGGTGCCGAGCCCGTCGCGCTGTGGCACGCGGACGCGGACCTGCACGGCGTGGACGCCGTGGTGCTGCCCGGCGGGTTCTCGTACGGTGACTACCTGCGCGCCGGTGCGATCAGCCGGTTCGCACCGGTCATGACCGAGATCGTCGACGCGGCGCACGGCGGGCTGCCGGTGCTCGGCATCTGCAACGGCTTCCAGGTCCTCACCGAGGCGCACCTGCTGCCCGGGTCGATGATCAAGAACGACCACCTGCACTTCGTGTGCCGCGAGCAGGTGCTGTCGGTCGACAACGTCGACACCGCCTGGACCCGCGACTACACGCTCGGCGAGCGGATCACGATCCCGCTGAAGAACCAGGACGGCCAGTACGTCGCCGACGAGCGCACGCTCGACGAGCTCGAGGGCGAGGGTCGGGTGGTGTTCCGCTACCAGGACCACAACCCGAACGGGTCGCGGCGCGGCATCGCGGGCATCAGCAACGCGCGCGGCAACGTCGTGGGGCTCATGCCGCACCCTGAGCACGCCGTCGAGGCGGGGTTCGGGCCGGACGGCGCGAAGGGGCCGCGCAGCGGCACGGACGGCCTGCGGTTCTTCACCTCGGTGCTGCACGCGCTCGTCGGCTGACGCATGACGGTCGCGCTCGACCTCGTCCACTGGGACGACCCGGCCGCCGCCACGCTGCGCACCGCCCAGCAGGCCGAGTTGCGCGACCGGTACGGCGACGACGGCACCGGCCACACGATGACCGGTGACGGGATCGTCGCGATGGTCGTCCTGCGGGACGGCGACGAGCCGGTCGCGTGCGTCGCGCTGCGCGACGCGTCCGGAGACCTCGGCGCGGGCGTGGGCGAGGTCAAGCGCCTGTACACCGCGCCGCGGGCGCGCGGGCGTGGCCACGCGCGGCGGGTCATGCTCGAGCTCGAGCGGCTCGCACCCGCGCACGGCTGCACGCGGCTGGTCCTCGAGACCGGCGTCCTGCAGCCCGAGGCGATCGGCCTGTACCTCTCGCTGGGGTACCGGTCGATCCCGAACTACGCCGAGTACGCCGACGAGCCGCTCTCGCGCTGCTTCGCCAAGGACGTCCCCGCGGGCCCCCGCACCTCGTCGCGGCGCTCCATCGGTGCCGCGGACGTCGCGCTCGAGACCGTGCCCTGGGACCACGACGAGGCGCGAGGGTTGCGGCGCGCGATGTGGGCGTTCAACGTCGAGCGCTACCCGGAGCTGGTCCCCGACGCGCCCGACCTCGGCTTCGCGTCCGACGACGCCCGCCAGGGCGTCGGCGTGCTCACCACCTGGCTGGCGCGGGTCGCGGGGGCGCCGGTGGGCTGCCTGTCCCTGCGGGCGCCGCGCCCCGGTCAGCCGGACGGGAGCGTCGAGCTCAAGAAGATGTTCGTGAGCGACGCGGCTCGCGGGGCCGGAGTGGCGCGGACGCTGCTCGCCGCCGCGCACGACGACGCGCTCGCCCGCGGGTTCACGAGCACCGTGCTCGCGACCGGCATCCGTCAGCCGGAGGCCGTGACCCTGTACCTGTCCGCGGGCTACCGGCCCGTGCCGCCGTACACCGACCACGCCGACGACTTCCTGACCCTCTGGTTCGGGCGCGCGCTCCGCTGAGCTCGACGCGGCGGGGGTGCCGTCCCGGGGTGACGGCTGCCGGATCGTGGACGCGGGGTGGTCACAGCCGCGCCGCCGTGGTTACCCTGTCCGCCATGTTCTCGGTCCGGGTGTGTTGTCGCTGAGCTGACGCTCGCGCGCGCCCGCGGCCCCGTGGCCCTCGTCGCGCACCCCGTCCGACCCGAGGACCTCCTCCCGTGGCTCAGCCCCTCGCGCACGTACGCACCCCTGACCTGACGTCCCCCGCGCGGCCCGCCGCCGTCGCGCTCGCCGCCGCCACCCCGCGGCACGTCACCGAGTTCGTCATCGACGACTCGACGCTCGTGCCCACGACGCTCGCCCTCGCGGCCGCCCGCGCCGACGTGATCCGCGTCCGCCACGGTGCGGGTCTGCCGACGCACGCGGCGGTGCGCGCGCTCGTCGCGATGCTCGACGGTGAGATGGCCGCGCTGGGCCGCCCGCGCAGCGACGTCACCGTCGTGCTCGAGGTCGAGACGGTCGTCGCCGACGACGCGCGCGACGCGGCTCGTCGTCGCGGCCACCTCGCCTACGCGGCGGCGTTCAGCCACCTCGCGTGGCATGTGGACGCGACGATGCTCGTCGCGCCGCTCGACGCGCTCGCCGCCGAGGCGGCGCAGGTCGCGCGCCGCGCGGGCGTCGACCGGGTCGAGCTCGCGCTCGTCGGCGGCTCGCGGCGCCACGCCGCCGCCCTGGCCCGCACGCTCACCTGACCACCCCGCGGTTGCTCCGGTTCTGGGACGTCGGAGCCGGAGCAACCCCGGCGTCGGCCGGGTGGGGTGGTGGGGGCCCCAGCGGAGAGGTGGTGGCGGCGGGTCAGCGCAGCGTGCTGAGGGCTTGGTCGAGGT
This sequence comes from Cellulomonas uda, assembly GCF_006538705.1. Lineage (GTDB taxonomy): Bacteria > Actinomycetota > Actinomycetes > Actinomycetales > Cellulomonadaceae > Cellulomonas > Cellulomonas uda. The sequence goes on along the minus strand of NZ_BJLP01000004.1, from coordinate 84,443 downwards.
CGTCGCGCAGGTCGTCGACGTCCTCCAGACCCACCGAGAAGCGGACCGTGGCCTCACCGATGCCGACCCTGGCGCGCCCGTCGGGGCCGAGCTTGCGGTGCGTCGTCGTCGCCGGGTGCGTGACGATCGACTTCGCGTCACCCAGGTTGTTCGAGATGTCGACCACGCGCAGCGCGTCGAGCACACCGAACGTCGTCTTCTTCGCGAGCTCCGGCGTCGCGCCCTCGGGGGTGCGCAGCGTGAACGTCACGACCGTCCCGCCGCCGGACTGCTGCCGCCGCGCGAGGTCGTGCTGCGGGTGCGACTCGAGGAACGGGTAGCGGACGGACTCGACCGCCGGGTGCTCCTCGAGCCAGCGCGCGAGCGTGAGCGCGGACGCGGCCTGGTGCCGCACGCGGATCGAGAGCGTCTCGAGGCCCTTGAGCAGGACCCACGCGTTGAACGGCGAGAGCGACGGCCCGGTGTTGCGGATGAGCGTCTGCACCGGCCCGCCCACGAAGTCCGCCGAGCCGAGGATCGCGCCGCCCAGCACACGGCCCTGCCCGTCGATGTGCTTGGTCGCGGAGTACACGACCACGTCGGCGCCCAGGTCGAGAGGGCGGGAGAACACGGGGGTCGCGAACACGTTGTCGACGACGACGACCGCGCCGGCCGCGTGCGCGAGGCGCGAGACCGCCTCGATGTCGACGAGGTCCTGCATCGGGTTCGACGGCGTCTCGAAGAACACGACGTCGGCCGGGGTGGCGAGCGCCGCCTCCCACTGCGTGAGCTCGTGCCCGTCGACGTACTCGGTGCGCACACCCCACTTCGCGAGGATCTCGTCGAAGATGACGACGCTCGACCCGAACAGCGCACGGGCCGCGACGATCCGCGAGCCCGAGCCGACGAGCGCGGCGAGCGCCGTGAACACCGCGCTCATGCCGGACGCGGTGGCGTAGCAGGCCTGCGCGCCGTCGAGCAGGCGCAGGCGCTCCTCGAACGTGGACACGGTCGGGTTGTTGTAGCGGGAGTACAGGAACCGGTCGACCTCGCCCGCGAACGCGGCCTCGGCCTGCCCCGCGGAGTCGTAGGTGAAGCCCTGCGTGAGGAACAGCCCCTCGCCGAACTCGCCGAACTGCGAGCGGACGTGCCCGCCCCGCACCGCGAGCGTGTCCGGGCGCAGCGTCGAGCGGTCGACCCGCCGGGCGTCCCAGTCGCCGGGGCCCGGGGCGTGTGCGCTCACGCCTGCCGCCAGGGCAGGCCCTCGGCGCGCCAGCCCCAGTGGCCGCGCTGCCCGTCGGGCCCGACGTCGCCCTCGAACCCGCGCAGCACGTTGTAGGCCGGGCCGTAGCCCGCGGCGGTCGCGGCCTGCGCGGCGGCGACCGAGCGGACGCCCGACCGGCACAGGAACACGACGGGGCGGCCGTCGCCGGGCTCGAGCCCGGTCGCCGCGAGCTCGTCGAGGAACGTGGGGTTGGGGCCGGCCGGGGTCAGCCACTGCACGAACGCGGCGCGCTCGCCCGCGTCGGCGGCGTCGGGGACGCCGATCTGCTGCCACTCGGCCTCGGTGCGCACGTCGACGAGCAGCGCTCGCTCGTCCGACGCCACGAGGTCCCAGGCCTGCTGCGGGGTGAGGTCGCCTGCGTAGGGTCCGGCCATGTCGCTCCTCCATCGGTCCTGGCGGTAGCACCCTCGGCCAGGCGCGGGGCCTGCGGGTTGCTGCGGCGTCGTCGAGCCAGATCTCTCGGCCGCTCTGGATGGTGCGAGGAGCGTAACGCCGTTTCGTCGACCACATCCACCTCGTGGACACGCGTTCCGCGTGGCGAGACGGACGGGTGTCCGCGTTGACAGCCGCTCGCCCGGCTCGCCACCCTTTCGGTCAGGTCATGAGCGCCAGCGCGAAGCCCCGGCTCGCTGGCCGGCAACCCTCCTCCGCGGTGGGGTGCCCCGGGTGACGACCAGGCCGAGCACCGACCGGTGCCGGCAAGCGCGGGATGCCCGGACCCGGGGTCCCCGGATCCACGGAGGTACCCCCGTGACCGCACTGGCCGAGACCACGTCCTGTCCGACGGCTGCCCCGACGTCGGCTCCGACGACCGGCACGACGACGGGCGCGACCGCTGCGCCCGCCGTCCAGCCGCTCCTGCCCGTGGTCGGGGGGAGCACCACGGTGCCGCTCGTCGACGGCACGCAGCGCGTCTACGCGAACCTCGACTACGCCGCCAGCGCACCGGCGCTGCAGGCCGTCGCCGACCGGGTCGCGGAGGTGCTGCCGCTGTACGCGTCGGTGCACCGCGGCGCGGGGTACCTCTCGCAGGTGTCGACCGCGCTGTACGAGTCCGCGCGGCAGGCGGTCGCGCGGTTCGTCGACGCGCGCGAGGACGACGTCGCGATCATCACCCGCAACACCACCGACTCGCTCAACCTGCTCGCCGGGGTCGTGCCGACCGGTGAGCGGGTGCTGGTGCTCGACCTGGAGCACCACGCGAACCTGCTGCCGTGGCTGCGCTCGAGCGACCCGCACGGCCGTCGCACGACGATCCTGCCGATCGCCGAGACCGTCGCCGCGACCCTCGAGTCGCTGCGCGCGGAGCTCACCGCGCGCACGTACGCCCTGGTCACGGTGTCGGGCGCGTCCAACGTCACGGGTGAGGCGCTGCCGGTCGAGCGGGTCGTCGAGATCGCGCACGCCGCGGGTGCGCGGGTCGCGGTCGACGGTGCGCAGCTCGTGCCGCACCGCGGCTTCTCGCTCGCGCGCACGGGCGCCGACTACGTCGCGTTCTCGGGCCACAAGACGTACGCGCCGTTCGGTGCGGGCGCGCTCGTCGGCCGTCGCGACTGGCTCGACACGGGCACGCCGTACCTCGCAGGGGGAGGTGCGGTGCGCGACGTGCGGGCCGACCGGACCGTGTGGCAGCCGGCCCCGGCGCGCCACGAGGCCGGGTCGCCGAACGTCATCGGTGCGATCGCGTTGGCGGAGGCGTGCGACGCGCTCGCGGCGCTGCCGGCCGGGGCGCTCGTCGAGCACGAGCGGGCGTTGCGGGACCGGCTCGTCGCGGGGCTCGAGCGGGTCCCGGGTGTGCGCGTCGCGAGCATCTGGCCGGACTCGGCGGAGCCCGTGGGGGTCGTGACGTTCACGGTGGAGGACCACGACCCCGGTCTGGTCGCCGCGTACCTCGCGGCCGAGCACGGCATCGGTGTGCGTGACGGCCGGTTCTGCGCGCACCCGCTGCTGTCCCGCCTGGGGGCGAGCGGAGGTGCGATCCGCGCGTCGGTGGGGGTCGGGACGCCGAGCGAGGCCGTCGACCGGCTGGTCGCGGCGCTCCACGCGTACGTGACGGACGGGCCGCGCTCGCGGTACGCGGTCGAGGACGGCTGCTGGGCGGTCGTCGACGACACGCGTCCGCTGCTCGCGGTGCACGGCCTGGACCACCTGGCCGCGACCGCCGCGGCGGCGTGCGGTCCTGCGCTCGACTGAGCGAGCGGCGCCGCGAGGTCAGGGAGTCAGGACGCGCGCGGCGCGCGCGAGCATGCTCCGCACGACGTGCGGGTGCAGCGCACGCACGGGCAGCAGGTAGAGGCGGCCGCGCCGGTTGTGCAGGCGCACGTTCGTCGTGACCGCGACGAGGCCCGCGCGGGAGTCGACCGCGACGCCGCAGCGGAAGTCGAGGTGCTCGTCGTCGGCCACGATGAGCGCCTCGCCGCCGGTCGGGCCGGTGACGACCTCGTCGACCGCGAACGTCGAGCGGGGTGCGCGCGGGATGCCGAGGAGCGGGACGAGGAGCTGGCGCAGCGCGAGCGCTGCGAGCACCCAGCGCGGCATGGTCCGCGGGGAGAACGTCGTCGTGGCCCAGGCGCGCGGGTCGGTGGGGGCTCCGGGCGGGAGGCGGACGATCGTCGTGTCCGCGTAGTCGGGCGGGAAGTCCCGCATCGCCAGCGACCAGTGCGTGCTCATCGTCGTCCCCTGCCGGTCGGGCGGCGCCGTGTTCCGTACGGCGCCGTATGGAACACGACCGTACGGTAGCGTACGGATCATGGTCAAGGCCTCGACGTCGAGACAGACGTGGATCGACGCCGCCTACGCGACGTTCCGCGACGAAGGCCTCGCAGCGGTGCGCGTCGAGCCGCTCGCCCGTTCGCTCGGCGCGACCAAGGGCTCGTTCTACTGGCACTTCACCGACCGCGCCGAGCTCGTCGCCGCCGTCGTGGCCCGCTGGGAGGCCGAGCACACCGACGCCGTGATCGCGCTCGCGCAGACGGGCGGCGACGCCCGGGCCCGCGTCGAGGCCCTGTTCACGGCCGTCGCGAGCCGGCGCCGCGACTCCGCGCGGCTGTACGTCGAGGCCGCCGCCGAGGGCGTCTCAGACGTCGTCGCACGGGTGTCCCAGCGGCGCGTCGACTACCTCGCCGACCTGCTCGTCGAGCTCGGGCAGGACCCCGACGAGGCCCGCCGCCGCTCGTCCGTCGCGCTCGCGGCCGTCGTCGGGCTCGGTCAGCTCGCGGCCGTGGGCGTGCGCCCCGACGACCCCGCCGCACTCACCGCGACCGCGCTGGCCATGACGCTCGCCTGACGCGCCCGCGCGCGGTCCGTCACCGGACGCGCAGACCCATGTGCTCGGCCAGCGCCGGCGCGAGCTCGACGAGCTGCTCGGACGTGATCGTCGCACCCGCGAGCCCCGCGACGCCGTCCAGGTGCTGCAGGTCGCGCACGCCACGCAGGTCCGCGTCGGTCAGGGTCGCGCCGGTGACGTCGAGTCGCCGCACGCGGCAGTCCTCGAGCACGAGCCGCCGTGCGCGCACCCGCGCCAGGTCGAGCTCGTCCACCACGACCCCCGTCAGCCGCACCTCCTCCAGCGTCGCGTCGCGCAGGTTGAGGTAGTCGAGCTTGCCGCCGGACACGTGCACGCGCGTCCACCGCGACCCGTACGCCTGCACCGCCCCGAGCCGGCAGTCCGTCCACCCACCGTCCTGCCACGCGGTGCTCGACAGGTCGAGCGCACTCGCCCGCACGCCCGTCCACGTGGTGTCGACGAACCGCGCGTGCGCCAGCTCCGCGTCGTCGAGCACGCAGCCGACGAACGTGCAGTCGAGGAAGCGCGCCTCGCGACCGTCCTGCCCGGACAACCGCTCGTCGGTGAACGTCAGCCCGTCGTAGTCGCCTCCGGCGTCCAGCAGCATGGGTCCACCCTGCCACCCGCGGCCGTCCCCGGCCGCCCACGGAGTGCAAAGGGCTCGAACCGCACGTGCGCCGGATGGCACGATGCGGCCCGTGCAGCACGACCTGACGCTCGACGCCCCCGGGGTCAACCTCGTCCCGCTCGGTCCGGAGCACGCGGCGGCGCTCGTCGCGTTCGTCGACGACCGGGTCTGGCGCGGCATGACGACGCCCGTTCCCCGCACGCCCGACGACATGCTCGAGGACGTCGAGCGCGCGCTCGCGACGCCCGGGCGGTACGCGTTCGCGGTGCTCGACGCCGAGTCCGGCGCGGTGCTCGGGTCGACCTCGTTCTACGACGTCGACCTGCGCATGGGCCGGCTCGAGGTCGGGCACACGTTCTACGACCCCGCGGTGTGGGGCACGCACGTCAACCCCGCGTGCAAGCTCGCCCTGCTGACGCACGCGTTCGAGACGTGGGGCGTGCACCGCGTGGCGCTGCGCGTGGACGCGCGCAACGCGCGCTCGCTCGCGGCCGTCGCGCGGCTCGGCGCGCTCGAGGAGGGGCGGCTGCGCGGTCACCGGCTCGCGCCCGACGGCTCACGCGGGGACTCCGTGTACTTCTCGGTCCTGGCCGACGAGTGGCCCGCCGCGCGTGCGCGGCTGCGCACACGGCTGGGCCTGCCGAGCCCCGACGAGCACGCAGCGTCCGACGAGCAGGCAGCGTCCGACGAGCGTGCGGGAGCCGCCCGGGACGACGAGCGCGCGCGGCCCGGCGACGGAGGCCCCGGCGAGCGGTCGCACGTCGTGCTGATCGGCGGCCGGTCCGGGGTCGGCAAGACCAGCGTGGCCCACGCGCTGCACGCGCTGCTCCGCGACGCCGACGTCCCGCACGCCGTGATCGAGGGCGACTACCTGGACCTCGCGCACCCCGCACCGCACGCCGACCGCCTGGCCGAGCGCAACCTGCGCGCGGTCTGGTCCGCCTACCGCGACCTCGGCCACCGCCGCCTGGTCTACACGAACACCGTGAGCCCGCAGTACGCCGACGACCTGGCCGCCGCGATGGGCGACTCCCCGCGCGTCACCGCCGTGCTGCTCACGGCCGACGACGACACCGCGCGCGAGCGGCTCGCGCAGCGCGAGCACGGCGCCGAGCTCGCCGCGCACGTCGCGCGCAGCGACGCGGCGGCCCGCGCGCTCGAGCGTGGCTGCCCCCCGTCGGTGCACCGTGTCGGCACCGCGGGCCGCACTCCCGACGAGGTGGCCCGCGGCATCGCCGCCCTCGCAGGCTGGCTCCCCACCTGACCCCCCCAACTGACCACCCCCACCTGACCCACCCGACCCCTCAGACCCCCGAGCGCCGCGCCGCACAGCCCATCCGCACCCCGTCGTGCGCGCCGAGCTCCGCGACCCCGCGCTTCCTCCGGCTCCGGTCGCGAATACCCGGAGCAACGACGGTCTCGCGGCTGGATGGCCTGCCGACCCGCGGCCGGATGGCCGGTCGACCCCGGCTGGATGGTCGATCGAGCCCGCGGCTGGATGGTCGACGAGGCCGGGGTTGCTCCGGGTTTCGTCGCGCATACCCGGAGCAACGACGGGGTCGCGGTTGGATGGCCGGTCGAGCCCTCGGCTGGATGGTCGACGGACCCCGCGGCTGGGTGGGTGACGAGCCCGGGGTTGCTCCGGCTCTCGTCGCGCATACCCGGAGCAACGGCGGGGTCGCGGCGAGGTGGTCGGTCGACCCGCGCGCCGGAGGGTCGGTCGTGCCTGCGGCTGAATGGGTGACGAGGCCGGGGTTGCTCCGGGTCACGTCGCGCATACCCGGAGCAACGGCGGGGTCGCGGCTGGACGGTCGGTCGACCCGCGCGGGGGAGGGCCGTTCGGGCCTGCGGTTGGGTGGGTGACGAGGCCGGGGTTGCTCCGGGGTCTCGTCACGGATAGCCGGAGCAACGGCGGGGTCGCGGCTGGATGGTCGGTCGACCCGCGCGGCGGATCGTCGACCGACTCCGCGGCTGGATGGTCGACGAGCCCGGGGTTGCTCCGGGTCTTGTCGCGGATAGCCGGAGTAACGGCGGGGTCGCGGGTGGAGGGGCGGTCGACCACGCGGCGGATGGTCGGTCCGGCCTGCGGTTGGGTGGGGTCAGGGGAGGGGGGGCGACCGAGGCGAGGGCGTGGGGCTTGCCCGAGCGCGGGTGCCACGCCGCGAGGTCGAACCCGCCGCCCGGGCGGTGGCGCACCGAGGTCGCGACGGTCGCGGGCAGCAGCACCGGCTTGACGAAGTCCACCGACCAGACGAACGCGTCGCCCCGTCCCCGGCCCGCGTCGGCGAGCAGACGCGCGGCGGTGTACATCCCGTGCGCGATGGTCCGCGGGAAGCCGAACGCCTTGGCCGTGAGCGGGCTGAGGTGGATCGGGTTGCGGTCGCCCGAGACGGCGGCGTACCGGCGGCCCGTGTCGGCCGCGAGCTGCCACTGACCGGTGGGGAGCGGGGGTTCGAACGGTGCGCGCTCGTCGTCGGACGCGCGCTCGTCGGACGGCAGGTGCACGCCCTTGGCGAGGTACGTCGAGACGCCGCGCCAGACGACCTCGTCGTCGACGGCGGCCTCGACCACCAGGTCGACCTGCGTGCCCGTGCGGTGGGGCCGCAGCCGGTCCGCGGACGCGGTGACGTCGAGCGTCTCGTCGTAGCCGATGGCGCGACGCTGCTCGACGAGGTTCGCGAGGTGCACCATCCCGAGCATCGGTAGCGGGAAGTCGGTGCGCGCCATGAGCGCGATCGCCAGGGGGAAACCGAGCACGTGCACGAGCCCGGGCGGCAGGGTGTCGCTCGCCTCCTCGCCGACGAGCCGCTGGTAGGCCGCCAGGTGATCGAGCGAGGCGCGCACGCCCCGGACCCGATAGGCGGTGGCGGGCAGCTCGACGGGCGCCGAGCCGGTGCGCCGGGCGAGCGCGAGGCGGCCGGTGGACGCCGCGCCGCGCGCGTACAGCCCACCCAGCCCGGGGACGGCGGGCAGGTCGACGAGCGTCACGCGCCCACCACGTTCTGCCCGCACACCCGCAGCGTGCGCCCGACCACCCCGCCGGCCTGCGGCGACGCGAGGAACGACACCGCCTCGGCGACGTCGACCGGGAGGCCGCCCTGCTGCAGCGAGTTCAGCTGCCGCGCGACCTGCCGTGTCACGGCGGGCATCCGCGCGGTCATCTCGGTCTCGATGAAGCCGGGCGCGACGGCGTTCGCGGTGCCGCCGAACGGCTCGAGCAGCGGCGCGGTCGCGCGGACCATGCCGATCACGCCGCCCTTGGTGGCCGCGTAGTTGGCCTGGCCGCGGTTGCCCGCGAGGCCGGTGGTCGACGAGATCGAGACGATGCGCGGCGCGTCGGTGAAGTCGCCGGACGTGAGCAGCGCCTCGTTGATCGCGAGCTGCGCGGCGATGTTCACGGCGATCACCGAGTCCCACTGCGCCTCGGTCATGTTGGCGAACAGCTTGTCGCGCGTGATGCCGGCGTTGTGCACGACGACGTCGAGGTGCCCGTGCCGTGCGAGCGCGTGCTCGAGGATCGTGGCGCCCGCGTCGGGGGCGGTGATGTCGAGCTGGAGCGCGGTGCCGCGGACCTCGTTGGCGACCGCGGCGAGCTGCTCGCCCGCGGCGGGCACGTCGACCGCGACGACGGTCGCGCCGTCCCGGGCGAGCGTGCGCGCGATCGCCGCGCCGATGCCGCGTGCGGCGCCCGTGACGACCGCGACGCGGCCGGCGAGCGGGGCGTCCCAGTCGGCGGGCAGGGCGCCCGCGGTGGAGTCGACCGCGAGGAGCTGGCCGTGCACGAAGGCGGAGCGGGTGGACAGCAGGAACCGCAGCGCGCCGACCGCGGACGCGGCGGTGACCGGGACGCCGTCGCCGAGAACGATCCCGTTGGCGGTCGCGCCGCCGCGCGACTCCTTGGCGATGGTCCGCACGACGGCGTCGACGCCCTGGCGGGCGGCGGCGACCGCGGGCGCGTCGGACGCGCTCGCGGTGCGCGAGATGGTCACGACCCGGCCGCCGCGCGCGAGCTTCTTGAGGGTCGAGGCGGCCGCGAGCAGCGGCTCGTGCAGCGCGTCGGGGTGCTCGACACCGGTGAGGACGAGCACGACCGCGGCGTACCGTTCGTCGGGCACGGGGTGGCGGTACACGTCCAGGCCCCAGCCGTCGAGCACCTCGGTGCCCGCGGAGTCGGGCGTCGCGGACGGCTGCGCGGGCGAGCCCGACAGGAGTGCCGCGACGGCGTCCGCGTCGGCGTCGGGCCCGGTGCCCGAGCCGAGCACGAGCACCTTGCCGTCGACGAGCGGCTGACCGGCCGACCAGCGGCGCAGCGGGACCGCGGGGGAGAACCCCAGCAGGCCCGACAGCTTGGCCGACAGGGTCGTCGTGATCGGGTTCGCCATGTCAGGCCGCCTCGAGGATCGCGGTGAGGCCGAGCCCGCCGGCCGCACAGATGGACACGAGCGCACGCGGCGTGCCGCCGTCGCGCTGCTTGCGCAGGTGGAGCTCCTTGGCGATGGTCGCGACGATGCGGCCGCCGGTCGCGGCGAACGGGTGGCCGGCCGCGAGGGACGAGCCGTGCACGTTGAGCCGCGCGCGGTCGACGGTCCCGAACGCGCCGTCGAGGCCCAGGCGGGTGCGGCCGAACTCGTCGGACTCCCACGCGGCGAGCGTGGCGAGCACGGTCGAGGCGAACGCCTCGTGGATCTCGACGTACTCCAGGTCCGCGAGCGTGAGCCCGTTGCGCGCCAGCAGCCGCGGCACCGCGAAGACGGGTGCCATGAGCAGGCCGTCCTCGCCGTGCACGAAGTCGACCGCCCCGGCCTCCGCGTCGACGACCGCGGCGAGCGGAGTGAGCCCGCGGGTGGCGGCCCACTCCTCGGAGCCGAGCAGAACGGTCGACGCGCCGTCGGTGAGCGGCGTGGAGTTGCCGGCGGTCATGGTCGCGGGCGCGTCGAGACGCGTGCCGAACGTGGGCTTGAGCCCCGCGAGCTTCTCGAGCGAGGTGTCCCTGCGCAGGTTCCCGTCGACCGTCTGCCCGCGGTAGGGCGTGACGAGGTCGTCGAAGAACCCGGCGTCCCACGCGGCGGCGAGCCGCTGGTGCGAGGCGAGCGCGAGCTCGTCCTGCGCCTCGCGTGTGATGCCCCACTGCGCGGTCGTCAGCGCCTGGTGCTCGCCCATGGACAGGTGCGTGCGCGGCTCGCCGGTGGACGGTGCGACGGGAGCGAGGTCCTTGGGGCGGATGCGGCCGAGCGCGGCGAGCTTCTGGCCGGCGGTCCGGGCGCGCGAGAGGTCGAGCAGCGCGCGGCGCAGGCGGTCGGTCACGACGATCGGCGCGTCCGAGGTGGAGTCCACGCCGCCCGCGATCGCGGACTCGAGCTGGCCGAGCCGGATCTTGTTCGACAGCCCGACGAGCGTCTCGAGCCCGGTCGCGCACGCCTGCTGGACGTCGTACGCGGGTGTGGTCGCGTCGAGCGACGAGCCGAGCACGGCTTCGCGCGTGAGGTTGAAGTCGCGGCTGTGCTTGAGCACGGCGCCTGCGGCGACCTCGCCGATGCGTTCGCCCTGGAGCCCGTAGCGGGCGACGAGCCCTTCGAGCGCGGCGGTGAGCATGTCCTGGTTCGAGGCGTGGGCGTAGGCGCCGCCGGAGCGGGCGAACGGGATCCGGTTGCCGCCGAGGACCAGGGCGCGGCGGGGCGCGCTCGGGGTGGCTGTGTTCTTGAGTGCCATCTGCGTGGCGCTCCTCTCGCGTCGTCGCGATCAGCGTCGGACCCGCAGGTCCAGGGACGTTCGTCCCGAAGTGGTGTCCGCAACCCACAGTACCTGATACCGTCGGTTTCGTGAGTCCGATCACACCGGGCCCGTCGACGACGACGGCCCCCAGCGCACCGGCCGGCAGCCCAGGGGGCAGCGCGGCAGGGTCCGTCACGGCCCCCGTCCCCTCCGTGCGCGACGTGCGGCGCGACGACCCGTTCGTCGTCGACGGCCGCTCCGCCCGCTGGGCCGACCACCGCGAGGCGCGCCGCGCCGAGCTCGTCCGCATCGCGCGCCGCACGGTCCACCACAAGGGGCCGGACGTCTCCATGGAGGAGATCGCGAACGCCGCGGGCACGTCGAAGTCGATCGTCTACCGGTACTTCTCCGACAAGACCGGGCTGCAGATCGCCGTCGCCGAGGCCGTCGTCCTGCAGATCCAGGGCGCGCTCGAGGGCGTGCTGCGCGTCGCGCCGACGCCGCGTGACGGGTTGCGCGCGATGGTCGCGGTGTACCTCGAGATGATCGAGTCCTCGCCGCACGTGTACGCGTTCGTCACGCGCGACGGCTCGGTCGAGTCCGGCGGCCCGCTCGGGCACTTCCTCGACTCCGTGACGCACCTCGTCGCGCTGCCGTTCGCGCGCGAGCTGTCCGACCACCACGACCAGCGCGGCGAGCTCGCCACGCCGAACCCCGCGCGGGACAGCGCGCCGGACACCGCGCCGGACGCCGCCACCGCGGCCCGCGACTCGCTCGCCGAGGTCTGGGCCGCCGGCGCCGTCGGCTTCGTGCGCGGCGCCGGCGAGTGGTGGATGGCCCACCGCGGCGAGCCGGGCGTGCCCGACCGCGAGACCCTCACCGCCCAGGTCGCCGCGTGGCTGTGGGCCGGCCCGGTCGGCCTGCTCGCCCGCGAGCGCTTCCCGCACACCTCCGCCCGCCCATGGGAGATCCGATGACCCGGGAGACCCGATGACCGCCACGACGACCGCACCCTCCGGTCCCACCGCCCCGTCCCCGCAGCGCGGCAGCAGCCTCGCATCCACCGCCGAGCCGCGCGTCGACGTCGCCGCGCTGGCCGAGCAGCTCCTCGGGCGGTACGCGACGCTGCGCCGCGAGGCCCGTGCCCTCACCGGCAGGCCCGAGTTCCAGAAGATCGAGGGCCTGCCGATGGCGGAGCACCGCGAGCGCGTGCTGCACCAGCTGCGCGAGCTCGCGGCGCACCACGATGTGCTGCGCGCCTTCCCCGCGCGGCTCGGCGGCGCCGACGACCACGGCGGCAGCCTCGCCCGGTTCGAGGAGCTCGTCGCCGGCGACCCGTCGCTGCAGATCAAGGCCGGTGTGCAGTGGGGGCTGTTCGCGTCCGCGATCCTGCACCTGGGCACCGAGCACCACCACGACACGTTCCTCCCGGCCGCGATGTCGGTCGACATGCCGGGCGCGTTCGCGATGACCGAGACGGGCCACGGGTCCGACGTCGCGTCGATCGGGACCACGGCCGAGTACGACCGCGAGACGCAGGAGTTCGTCATCCACACCCCGTTCCGCGCGGCGTGGAAGGACTACCTGGGCAACGCCGCGCTGCACGGCCGCGCCGCGGTCGTGTTCGCGCAGCTCGTCACCGCGCCCGAGGGCAAGCCGCGCGTCAACCACGGCGTGCACGCGTTCTACGTGCCGATCCGCGACGAGGACGGTGCGTTCCTGCCGGGCGTCGGCGGCGAGGACGACGGGTTCAAGGGCGGCCTGAACGGCATCGACAACGGCCGCCTGCACTTCGACCACGTCCGCGTGCCGCGCACCCACCTGCTCAACCGGTACGGCGACGTCGCCGAGGACGGCACGTACACCTCACCGATCTCCAGCCCCGGCCGCCGGTTCTTCACGATGCTCGGCACCCTCGTGCAGGGCCGCGTGTCGCTCGACGGCGCCGCGGTGAACGCGTCGAAGATCGCGCTCGCCATCGCGGTGCGGTACGCGAACGAGCGTCGCCAGTTCGCCGGTGCGGGCGAGGACGAGGTCGTGCTGCTCGACTACCAGCGCCACCAGCGCCGCCTGCTGCCGCTGCTCGCCGAGACGTACGCCTCGACGTTCGCGCACGAGGAGCTGCTCGCCGCGTTCGACGAGGTGTTCTCGGGCCGCAACGACACGCCGGAGACCCGGGAGGACCTCGAGACCCTGGCGGCGGCCCTCAAGTCGACGTCCACGTGGCTCGCGATGCGCACCGTGCAGGAGTGCCGGGAGGCGTGCGGCGGCGCCGGCTACCTCGCGGAGAACCGGCTTGTCGGCCTGCACCAGGACCTGGACGTGTACGTGACGTTCGAGGGCGACAACACGGTCCTGTCGCAGCTCGTCGGCAAGCGGCTCCTCGGCGACTTCGCGAAGGCGCTCAAGGCGGGCGGCGCGGGCGACGTCGCGCGGCTCGTCGCCGACAAGGCCGTGCACCGCACGCTGCTCGTGCGCGCCGCGCAGACCATCGCCGACGTGGGCGACGCTCGTCGCTCCGCCGGTCAGCTGCGCGACGAGGAGACGCAGCGCGAGCTGCTCACCGAGCGCGTCGAGGTCATGGTGGCCGAGCTCGCCACCGCGCTGCGCCCCGCGACGAAGCTGCCGCCCGCCGAGGCCGCCGCGCTCGTCAACTCCCACCAGCACGAGCTCATCGAGGCCGCGCGCGCCCACGCCGAGCGCGTGCAGTGGGAGGCGTTCACGCGCGGCGTGCACGCCGCCACCGACCCGGGCACCCGGCAGGTGCTCACGTGGCTGCGCGACCTGTTCGGCCTCACGCTCGTCGAGCGCCACCTCGCGTGGTACCTCGTGAACGGTCGCCTGTCCGCCGGCCGGGCCCGCACCGTCTCGTCCTACATCGACCGGCTGCTCGTGCGCCTGCGGCCCTACGCGCAGGACCTCGTCGACGGGTTCGGCTTCGCGCCCGAGCAGCTGCGCGCCCCCATCGCCTCGGGTGCCGAGAAGGAGCGGCAGGACGAGGCGCGCGCGTACTTCCGGACCGAGCGCGCCGCGGGGCGGCTCGCCGTGCCCGAGAAGCACGTGCGCTGACCCCTGCGACCTCGGCCGCCCTCGTCCCACCTCACCCGGGGGGAGGCGGGGGCGGCCGCGGTCTGCTGGTCACGTCGGGCGACGACGCGAGCGTGCTCGCCGACAGGTCGTCCGCCGTCCTGTGCGTCGTGATCCTGCTGCTCGTCGCGCTCGGCATCCACCTGGGGCGCGACGTGCGCCTCAACTGGTGGAACGTGCGGCACCCCCGTCCTCGCTCGTGCGCAGGGTCGCCTTGCACGTGCGGCGTCGCGGTCGGTCCCGTCATCGCCGGGCCGGCCCGGCGCCGGTCAGGTGGGGTTGCAGCGCGTCGCCACCAGCTCGAGCGCCGAGACCCGCGGACGCCACGGCTCGATGTTCCACACGTCCTTGTGCCGCGCCCCGCGCTGGTGGCACGCGAGCTGGTCCAGCATCGTCGCGGCCCCTGCCTCGGGCGCGACCACGACGACCTGCGCGGGCACCAGCGCGTCGGCCGCGAGCCCGCCGCCGCGCGCCCAGCCCGCGGGCGTCACCGCGAGCGACCGCCCGCCCTCCCGTTCGCCCCACGCCACGTCGAGCACCGCGCGCGCCGTGAACCACACGCTGGTCGGCTCGTCCCCCGCGCGCAGCACCGCGACGTCGCTGCGAGCGCCGTCCACCTCGGTGCGGGCGAGCGTGCGCAGCCGCCCGTCCGGCTGCGCGCGGACGCCCGCGACGGGCACCTCGCCGCGCAGGACGAGCGCGGTCCCGTCCGGGAGCACGTCCAGCCGCCAGGGTGCGGGTGCGACGACGACGACGGCGTCCGTGCCCGCCGCGAGCGGGACCCGCACCGAGCCGTCGTCGAGCAGGCGGGCCGGGGCGTCGGCGAGCACGCGCAGCGCGACCGGGCCGGTCGACGGACCGGACGAGCGGACGGTCACACCGTCGCGGAGCGCGCGGGCGAGGAGCGCGGCGTCCGCCGCCGACGTACCGGCTGTGCTCAGGGGGTCCGCCGTGCTCGTGGGGCCGACCGTGCTCGTGTCACCGGGTGTGCGCGTGGGAGCGGGCGTCGCGGTCGGTCCGACCGTCGGCGAGGGTGCGCTCGTCGTCGGCGCGCCGTCGTCCGACGCCCATGGCCCACAGGCGCCGACCAGGGCGAGGACCAGCGCCGCGAGCGTGACGGCGCTCGTGCGTCGGGTCGCTGCGGTGGGCACGCGTCGAACCTAGCGCGCGCGTGCCGGAGCCCGGCGGGCCGAGTGTGCGGCTCGTGCCCGCCGGGCCCGCGCCCGGCCGCTCAGGGGGAGGGGGTGCGGCCGGACGTCGGCGCCGACGGGCCGGTGACCGCACCCGGAGGCGCGGTCACCGGCCCGTCGGTCGCGTCAGCGACGGTGGGCGGGGCGGTACCCCTTGCGGGCGCGGACGGCGAGGAGTCCCGCACCGGCGGCGAGTGCGCCGAGCCCGGCGGCGAGGCCGGGGACGAGCGAGTCGGAACCCGTGCTCGCGAGCGGCGGGGTGTCGTCGGGGTTCTCGTCGGCGAGCACCGCGGACGGGTAGCTCGGCGTCGGGCTCGGCCCGGCGACGACGACCTCCTCGTCGTCACCCGGCGCGACGGGGCTCGACAGCGAGGGGACCGGGGTCGGGGTGACGTCGTCCGACGGCGGGGTCGACTCGCCGGGCGTGGGGGCCGGCGTCGTCTCCTCAGCGGTGGGCGTCGGCGTCGGCGCCTCGACCGACGGCTCCGGGCTGGGCAGCGGCTCCTCGACGGGCGGGAGCGGCGGGACGGTCGGGCCCGGCGTCGGCTCCTCGACCGGCGGCGTCGGCGTCACGGTCGGCTTCGGCGTCGGGGTCGGGCGCGGCGGGTAGGTCGGGTACGACGTCGGCTGGGGCGAGGGGGACGGCTGCGGCGGGGAGCTCGGCTGCGGGGTGGGGCGGCACGTCGTCGAGCAGACCGGCTTCTGGCCGCCCTCACCGAAGTGCTCCTCGTACTTGCTCACCTGGACCCAGGTGATGCAGGAGTTCGCGGGGATGCCGACCGTGTCCCAGCGCACCGCGCTCTTGCCGATCAGGCCGCCGGTCGAGCGCGTGCCCTCGATGTGCAGGTTGGCCGAGCCGGTGCGTCCGTGGTGCGTGTACTGCACGTTCACGTGGTCGTGGTTCGCGAACGTGTCGCCCGGTGCGAGCGTCAGGCCCTCGGCGGTCACGGCGTAGGGCACGGGGCCGTCCGACGTGCCCGCCCACGCGCCCGATGACGACGCGACGAGGAGCAGACCGGTGACGATCGGGAGGGCTGTGGCGGCAGCGGCACGGGGGAGCATCGGACCTCGGCTCGGGAGAGTGCGTCGAAAACGGTCGAATCGGACATCCGACCAAGCCGAGACAGTAGGGGTGATCAGGCATAACGCACAATTCCCCCATCGGCGTGTCGCGCGCGGCACGCCGGGGCGTGCGCACGTGTCACCCGTTGAGCGCACGCCGGGCTCGCCCGTCCGGGCGAGCGTCACCTGGA
Source organism: Cellulomonas uda (assembly GCF_006538705.1). Classification (GTDB taxonomy): domain Bacteria; phylum Actinomycetota; class Actinomycetes; order Actinomycetales; family Cellulomonadaceae; genus Cellulomonas; species Cellulomonas uda. The sequence goes on along the minus strand of NZ_BJLP01000004.1, from coordinate 68,023 downwards.
CGCGTGTCCGACGAGCCTGCGCCGCGCGGTGCCGGGAAGGCTCCGAGCCGGGGAGTGGACGCGCGTCGGACGGCCCCGTGGGCGTCGGTATCCTGTCGCCGTCCGCCGACGACGGCCGTGTCCCCGCGGGCCGGCCGGCACGGCCCGGAACTCGCCCAAGGGAACCGATGACCTCCGCACCCGCGCGCAGCGACCAGCACTACGACACCGTCGAGGACGCCGCGGCGACTCCCGACCTCGCCCAGCCCTACGCCGAGCTCGGTCTCAAGCCCGACGAGTACCAGCGCATCCGCGACATCCTCGGCCGCCGGCCCACCGCCGCCGAGCTCGCGATGTACTCCGTCATGTGGTCCGAGCACTGCTCGTACAAGTCCTCCAAGACGCACCTGCGCCAGTTCGGCGACAAGACCACCCCGGCGATGAAGGAGCACCTGCTCGTCGGCATCGGTGAGAACGCGGGCGTCGTCGACATCGGCGACGGCTGGGCCGTGACGTTCAAGGTCGAGTCCCACAACCACCCGTCGTACGTCGAGCCGTACCAGGGCGCGGCCACGGGCGTCGGCGGCATCGTGCGCGACATCATCTCCATGGGTGCCCGCCCGGTCGCCGTGATGGACCAGCTGCGGTTCGGTGCGGTCGACCACCCGGACACGGCCCGCGTCGTGCACGGCGTGGTCGCGGGCGTCGGCGGCTACGGCAACTCGCTCGGCCTGCCGAACATCGGCGGCGAGCTCGTGTTCGACGCCTCGTACCAGGGCAACCCGCTGGTCAACGCGCTGTGCCTGGGCGTGCTGCGGCACGAGGACATCCACCTCGCGAACGCGTCGGGTGCGGGCAACAAGGTCGTGCTGTTCGGCGCGCGCACGGGCGGTGACGGCATCGGCGGGGCGTCGATCCTCGCGTCGGAGACGTTCGACGACACCAAGCCGTCCAAGCGGCCCTCGGTGCAGGTCGGCGACCCGTTCATGGAGAAGGTGCTCATCGAGTGCTGCCTCGAGCTGTACGCCGCGCGCGTGGTCGAGGGCATCCAGGACCTGGGCGCGGCGGGCATCTCGTGCGCGACGAGCGAGCTCGCGTCGAACGGTGACGGCGGCATGCACGTCGACCTCGAGAACGTCCTGCTGCGCGACCCCACCCTGACCGCCGGCGAGATCCTGATGTCGGAGTCGCAGGAGCGCATGATGGCGGTCGTCACGCCCGCCAAGCTCGAGGAGTTCCTCGCTATCACGCGCAAGTGGGACGTCGAGACCGCGATCATCGGCGAGGTCACGGGCTCGGGCCGGCTCACGATCGACCACCACGGGCACCGCATCGTCGACGTCGACCCCAAGACGGTCGCGCACGACGGCCCGGTCTACGACCGCCCGTACGCGCGTCCCGCGTGGCAGGACGGGCTGAACGCCGACACGTCCGCGTCGCTCGCGCGTCCGACGAGCCCCGACGAGCTGCGCGCGACCGCGCTGCGCCTGCTCGGCTCGCCGAACCTCGCGTCCAAGGAGTGGGTCACCAAGCAGTACGACCGCTTCGTGCAGGGCAACACCGCGCTCGCGCAGCCCGACGACTCGGGCGTGGTCCGGGTCGACGAGGAGAGCGGCCTGGGTGTCGCGCTCGCGACCGACGCGAACGGCCGCTACGGCAAGCTCGACCCGTACACGGGTGCGCAGCTCGCGCTCGCGGAGGCGTACCGCAACGTCGCGACGACGGGTGCGCGCCCGCTCGCGGTGACCGACTGCCTCAACTTCGGCAGCCCCGAGCACCCCGACTCCATGTGGCAGCTCGTCGAGGCGATCCGCGGCCTGGCCGACGCGTGCCAGACGCTCGAGGTGCCCGTGACCGGCGGCAACGTGTCGCTCTACAACGGCACGGGTGAGCCCGGGAAGATCGACTCGGCCATCCACCCGACGCCCGTCGTCGGTGTGCTGGGCGTGCTCGACGACGTCGCGTCCGCGGTGCCGTCCGGCTGGACCGCGCCGGGCGTGTCGGTCTACCTGCTCGGCACCACGCGCGCCGAGCTCGACGGGTCCGCGTGGGCGGACGTCGAGCACGGTCACCTCGGCGGCGTTCCGCCGCGGGTCGACCTGGCCGCCGAGCGTGCGCTGGCCGCGGTGCTGCAGAACGCCGCGCGCGACGGCCTCGTCGACGCGGCGCACGACCTGTCCGAGGGCGGCCTGGTCCAGGCGCTCCTCGAGTCGTCGCTGCGGTTCGGCGTGGGTGTGCGCGTGTCCCTCGACGCGCTGTGCGAGCGGGACGGCCTCACGCCGTTCGAGGCGCTGTTCTCCGAGTCCACGGCACGCGCGCTCGTCGCGGTGCCGCGCTCGGAGGAGGTGCGCTTCGCGGACCTGTGCGTCGCGCGCGGCGTCCCCGCGCTCAAGCTCGGTCAGACCGCGGACGTCGCGTCCGACGACCAGGAGGCCGGTCCGGCCGTCGAGGTCGAGGGCCTGTTCGCGATCCCGCTGACCGAGGCCCGCGAGGTGTTCGAGGCCACCCTCCCGCGCCACTTCGGCTGACCCCGCACCACCCCGAAGCCCCCGCACCCACCGGCGCGGGGGCTTCGTCGTCCCCGACACCCAGCCCCCGCACCCGACACCCGATACCCGACCGCCCCACCCCGCCGACCTCGCGCTTCCTCCGGCTCGGCCCCTCCAGAGCCGGAGCAACGACGGGGTCAGCGGCGGGGGCCTCGGTCGAGACCGCGCTTGCTCCGGCTCAGCTCCTTCGGACCCGGAGGAACCGCGGGGTCGGCGGGCAGGGGCGTGGGCGAGGTGGGGCAGCGGGGGCTCACACGGGGAACGAGATGGTCCAGATCGTGGGATCGGGATGAGTGGTCGTTGACACCGGCTCCCCGGCCGGCAGCGCGGTCCAGCCGCCGGCCGCGAACCGGTCGATGCCGCTCGTCGCGAACCTGGCCGAGACGTCGTCCTGGTGGTCGGCGAGGAAGCTGAGGGCGAGGGTCGTCGCACGAGAGACCGCGGGCCACGAGGACGACGAGGACGCGAGCGAGAACGCGAGCAGCGGCGGCTCGGCGGAGACCGAGATGACGGACGTCGCGGTGAACCCGACGGGTCGGCCGTCCGCGTCGCGCAGCGTCACGACGACGACGCCCGCGGGGTGGCCGCGGAACACGGCCTTGTACTCGTCGGGCGACAGACGAGGTTCGCGCGGTGCCTCGGTGTGCGGGCGGGCGATCGGCTCGGCGGTCATCGGGCGGCCTCCACGAGGTCGAGGTCCGCGGCCGGCTGAGCGACGGCGCGGCGCAGCGCGCCGCCGCCGCGCGCGAGCCAGGCTGCCACGGCGCGGTCGAGGCCGGTCGGGTCGGCGAGGTCGGCCTCGGTGACCGTGAGGGCGCGGGTCGGGACGACCGCGCCGAGCTCGACGAGCACGGGCCGCAGGTGGACCTCGCCGACGAGCGCGTGCGCCGGGTTGCCGGACACGACGAGGGGCACGACGACGACGCCCGCGAGCCCGTCGGGGCCGTACAGGTCGAGGAACGCCTTCAGCAGGCCCGTGTAGGAGGCCTTGTAGACCGGGGTCGCGATCACCGCGACATCGGAGTCCGCCAGCGCGCCGAGCGCGGCGTCGACCTGGGGTCGCTGCCCGGCGAAGAGCTCGCCGGCGACGGTCACCAGGTCGACCGTGGTGGTGACCGTCCCGCCGACGTGGGCGGCGACGGCAAGCGCCGCGGCCCGGGCGGCCGCCAGGGTGCGCGATCCCTCGCGCGGGTTGCCCGCGACCACCACGACGGTGGGCTCGGGGTGGGTGTCAGGTGCGTGCGTGCTCATGGTCCCTCGCAATCGTTCCGTCACGTTTGCCGGCCCGTGGGCCGGCCAGGTCGTCCCCCGGAGCACCCCGCGCGTGACCGGGGTTGCCGACCAGCGAGCCGGGGCTTGGCGCTGGTTCTCGTGACCTCGGGAGGGGTATAGCAGCGGGTGCGAAAAGGGATACCAGATTGGTCGGAAATCTCGTCTGGTGGACGTCGCGGGGCCCCGCGCGCCAGCGGCACGCCGACCGCGGGGCGACGAGCGCCGCGCCGCCCAGCGACCCGCGGATGTCCACGGGTCGGGAGTCCTGCGCCCGACTGCCGGACGGCGTCTAGCCTGGGGCGTCCTCACATCCAGGCCACGCGGAGCAGAGCGGAGCCGAAAGACATGCAGGTGCAGCTGGAGCGTGCCCTCGAGCAGGTGCTCGCGCGCAACGCCGGGGAGCACGAGTTCCACCAGGCCCTCCACGAGGTGTTCGACAGCCTCGGGCCGGTGCTCGACCGCCACCCCGAGTACGTCGACGCCGCCGTCCTCGAGCGGCTGTGCGAGCCCGAACGGCAGATCATCTTCCGCGTCCCCTGGGTCGACGACTCGGGGACCGTGCAGATCAACCGGGGCTTCCGCGTCGAGTTCAACTCCGCTCTCGGCCCGTACAAGGGCGGCCTGCGGTTCCACCCCTCGGTGTACCTCGGGATCGTGAAGTTCCTGGGCTTCGAGCAGGTCTTCAAGAACGCGCTGACGGGCATGCCGATCGGCGGCGGCAAGGGCGGCTCGGACTTCGACCCGCGCGGCAAGTCCGACGGCGAGGTCATGCGCTTCTGCCAGTCGTTCATGACGGAGCTGTACCGCCACATCGGCGAGTACACGGACGTGCCGGCCGGTGACATCGGCGTCGGCGGCCGTGAGATCGGCTACCTGTTCGGGCAGTACAAGCGCATCACCAACCGCTACGAGTCGGGGGTGCTCACGGGCAAGGGCCTCACCTGGGGCGGCTCGCTCGTCCGCAAGGAGGCGACCGGCTACGGCACGGTGCTCTTCGCGGAGAGCATGCTCCGGACGATCGGTGAGTCCTTCGACGGGCAGCGCGTGGTCGTCTCCGGTGCGGGCAACGTCGCGCTGTACGCGATCGAGAAGGCCCAGCAGCTGGGCGCGCACGTCGTCGGGTGCTCGGACTCGTCGGGCTACGTGCTCGACGAGAAGGGCATCGACCTGGACCTGCTGCGGCAGGTGCGCGAGGTCGAGCGCGGGCGCGTCTCGGTGTACGCCGAGCGTCGCGGCGCCGTGTACGTCCCGGGCCGCCGCGTCTGGGAGGTCGGTGCGCAGGTCGCGCTGCCGTGCGCCACGCAGAACGAGCTCGACGAGGACGACGCGCGCGCGCTCGTCGGCTCCGGCGTCAAGGTCGTCGCCGAGGGCGCGAACATGCCCACGACGCCCAAGGCGATCACGCTGCTGACCGAGTCGGGCGTGCTGTACGCGCCCGGCAAGGCCGCGAACGCAGGCGGTGTCGCGACCTCCGCGCTCGAGATGCAGCAGAACGCGTCGCGGGACTCGTGGACGTTCGAGCACACCGAGGAGCGCCTCGCGGCGATCATGCGTGACATCCACGACCGGTGCCTGACGACGGCCGACGAGTACGGCGTGCCCGGCTCGTACGTCGCCGGTGCCAACATCTCGGGCTTCGTGCGCGTCGCGGACGCGATGCTCGCGCTCGGCCTGGTCTGACGGCCGTGCGGGCCCGGTCGCCTCACGCGAGGCGACCGGGCCGCGGCCCGTCGCGAACGGGTGAACCCGGACGTCCGGGCTGCAGTGCGCGCCCCGGACGGCCGCTGACGTGCTCATGGGTGGACGACCTCATGGGTGACCGACGCGCTGCGCAGCCCACCTCCGGAGCCGGGCTCGTGGCCGGCGCGCCCGTGCGGGCAGGCGTCCTCGCCGTGCTCCTCGCCGTGATTCTCATGGGGCTCCTCGCCGCGTGCGACGCCCCCGCGGGTCCAGCCACGACCACCCCGGCCGCCTCGTCGGCCGCTCCGGGCACGGCCGACGAGCCCACCGCCGCACCCCCGTCGGCAGCGCCGCAGACGCCGGCACCCAGCAGCGCCGCCGGAGCGGACGCAGCCGGCGGCCTGCTGGTGCGCACCGAGTCGCAGGCGGTCACCGCCTGGAGCGCGGCCACGGGCGACGAGAAGCGACTCCTCGCGACGATCGCCCAGACCCCGCAGGCCGCCTGGGTGGGCGACTGGGTCGACGCCGGCGTGGCCCGTGACCAGGTCGCCCGGCTCACGTCGGCCGCCGCCGGCTCGGGCACCACCGCGGTGCTCGTGGTGTACGCGATCCCGGGCCGCGACTGCGGGCTGCACTCCGCGGGCGGCGTCGCCGCCGACGCGTACGCGGCGTGGGTCGAGGCGGTGGCCGGCGGGATCGTCGGCCACCCCGTCGTCGTGCTGGAACCCGACGCGCTCGCCCAGCTCGGCGACTGCGACGGCCAGGGCGACCGGGTCGCGCTCCTCGCCGCGGCCGCGCGGACCCTCGACGAGGCGGGCGCACGCGTCTACCTCGACGCCGGCCACAGCGGGTGGCTGCCCGTCGGCGAGGTGGTCGCGCGCATCCGCGCGGTCGGCACCGCGCACCTCGCGGGCTTCGCGCTCAACACGTCGAACTACCAGACCACCGCCGACGAGCGCGCGTACGGCGAGCAGGTCGCGGCGCAGCTCGACGGCCTGGGCTTCGTGGTCGACACCTCGCGCAACGGGAACGGCTCGAACGGCGAGTGGTGCAACGCGCGCGGTCGCGCGCTCGGCGAGGCGCCGCGGCTCGTCGACGACGGCACGGCGCTCGACGCGCTGCTGTGGGTCAAGTCTCCCGGCGAGTCCGACGGCACGTGCAACGGCGGGCCCGCCGCCGGGCAGTGGTGGCAGGAGATCGCCCTCGAGCTGGCGCGGAACGCGTCCTGACGTCGGCGCCCGGCCTCTCGTGCCGGGGGTCGGAAATGGAGCGGACGGGCGCGGGTGCGTCGGCCTACCGTCGGCGGTATGTCCTCCTCGCAGCGATGGCGTGTGGTGCGCGCCGACAAGGGTGCGGTGCTCGTCGTGCCCGACCTCGGCGTACCCGGACCCGCCCTCGCGGGGCCTGTCCCGGCGCAGCCCACCCCGGCGGAGCCCGTGCGCGCGGCGCTCGCGCGCGACGGGCTCGCGGAGCACGACGAGGGGCGCGTCGTCCCCGCGGTCGGCGACTACGTCCTGCTCGACGACGCGGGCTGCGTCGCGCGGGTGCTGCCGCGCTCGTCGGCGCTCGTGCGGGACACCGCGGGCCGCACGTCGCTGACGCAGGTGCTCGCGGCGAACGTGGACGTCGTGCTCGTCGTGGAGCACCTGGACCCCGACCCGGACCTCGGGCGCGTCGAGCGGCTGCTGACCCTCGCGTGGCGCTCGGGCGCGACGCCGGTGGTGGTGCTGACCAAGGCGGACCTGGTCCCCGACCCGTGGGGGATGGCCGCTGACGTGCAGCGCGTCGCGCTCGGGGTCGACGTGCACGCGGTCACGGCGACCGCCGACGAGGGGCTGGGGCCGCTGCGCGCGGTGCTCACGCCGGGCACGACCCTCGTCGTCGTCGGACCCTCGGGAGCCGGCAAGTCGACGCTGGTCAACGCGCTCGCGGGCCGTGCGGCGATGCCGACCGGTGAGCGCCGCGCGGACGGCCGCGGCCGGCACACGACGACGCACCGGGAGCTGGTGCCGCTCGCGGGCGGCGCGGTGTTGATCGACACCCCGGGGCTGCGTGCGGTGGGTCTGGTGGCGGACGCCGAGGCGCTCGAGCACACGTTCGCGGACGTCGCCGCGCTGGCCGCCCGGTGCCGGTTCTCGGACTGCGCGCACCGGTCCGAGCCGGGGTGCGCGGTGCGGGCCGCGCTCGACTCGGGCGAGCTCGACGAGCGCCGGTTCGACAGCTGGCGCCGGCTCGAGCGTGAGGCGGCGTACCAGGAGCGGCGCGTGGACGCGCGGCTCGCGGCGGCCGAGCGCGCCCGCTGGAAGAAGCTCACGGCGGAGCACCGCCGCGGCCACCGCCCGGTGCCGCGCGCCTAGCGGCGGCGCCTCCCGCCCGGGCCGGTGCGGGCTGGCGAACGGGCGACGGACCTTGGGCCTACGGGCAGGAGCCCCGCGGTCGACCAGGCTGCTGCTCGTGTCGGAGCGCTCCCACACCGGCGGAGCCGGCGCGCGAACCGTCCCGACCCGGACCGAGATAGCGCGACGACAGGACGAGCGGTGACCGGCCTCTACCTCAGCACCCGGACGAAGGCGTACGCGGCCTGGCAGGCGTCGCACGGCGCGGAGCGAGCCGCGCTCGAGCTGCTCGCGACGACCCCGCAGGCCACGTGGCTCGACGACCCGTCCGACCCGGACGCGACGCGCGAGCAGGTCCGCGAGCTCACCCGTGCCGCGGACGACGAGGGCAGCACGGCGGTCCTGGCGGTGTACGCGATCCCCGGCCGCGACTGCGGGCACTACTCAGCGGGCGGTGCCCCGGCGGAGCGGTACGGGCAGTGGGTGCGGGAGGTGGCCGCCGGCATCTGCGGTGCGCCGATCGTCGTGCTCGAGCCGGACGCGCTGCCGCAGCTCGGGGCCGGGGACCACCAGGGCGACCGCGTCGCGTACCTCGCGGACGCCGCGCAGGTGCTGCACGACGCCGGTGCGCGCGTCTACCTCGACGCGGGCCACTCGTCGTGGCTGACGCCGCGGGAGGTGGTGCGGCGCGTCGAGCTGGTGGGCACGCAGCACCTGACGGGCATCGCCCTGAACACCTCGAACTACCAGTGGACGGCCGACGAGCGCGGGTACGGCGAGGCGATCTGCGCCGAGCTGGACCTGCGGTTCGTCGTCGACACCTCCCGCAACGGCCGCGGGAGCGACGGGGAGTGGTGCAACGCGCGCGGCCGCGCGGTCGGTGACCTGCCGCGGCTGGTCGACGACGGCACGGCGTGCGACGCGCTGCTGTGGGTCAAGCCCCCGGGCGAGTCGGACGGCACCGGCAACGGCGGGCCGGCGGCCGGCGCGTGGTGGCAGGAGATCGCGCTCGAGCTCGTGCGCAACGCGACCTGAGCCGGGCCACCGGGCCGTGGCACCCGGCGGTGGGGGAGAATCGCGGGGTGCCTCCTCGCCGTCGAACCGATCCCGCCACGGGACGTGCGGCGCTCGCCGCGTGGCGAGCGGACCCCTCGTCGGTCCCGACCCGGCGCACGGCCGTGCGGTTCACGCTCGAGGAGCTCGCGGACGTCGCGCCCGGGCACACCGTCGAGGTGCGGGTGCCACCGGACGGTGCGGTGCAGGCCGTCGCAGGGCCGCGGCACACGCGCGGGACGCCGCCGAACGTCGTCGAGATGGACCCGCAGACGTGGCTCGAGCTCGCGACCGGCGCGCTGACGTGGGACGACGCGGTGCGCGACGCCCGGGTGCGCGCGTCGGGCGAGCGCGCGGACCTCGCGGACTGGCTGCCGCTCCAGGCGGCGCGCGAGCGCCCGGGCCGCTGACCGGCCCGGCGCGAGCCGGGACCCGCGGCGGGCTGACCTAGGATCGCGGGGTGTCGCACGACCCGCAGGACCCCCAGCGCCCCGACGAGCCCGTGACGCCCCAGGGCGGTGAGCCGGCCCCCTCGGAGGACGAGCTCGTGCGCCTCGCGGTGCCCGCGCGGGTGCGGCGGGCGCCCAAGTACGGGGTGTTCATCGTCGCGGGTGCGCTCGTCGGCGTCGTCGTCGGGCTGCTGCTCACGCTGTTCCTGGGTGCGGGCTCGGACGGCACGGGCTCGTCCGACGTGGCGTCGGGGACGGGCTTCATCTCGTTCCTCGACGGGCAGGGCTCGATCCGGCTGGTGATGGGGACCGCGGGTGCGGTCGTCGGCGGGTTCGTCGGCGGGGCGTTGGCGGTCCGCGCGGACCGGCGCAGCCGCGACCCGCTGGGCTGACCCGGGACCGGTCCCGTGCCGCGCGTCCGTGCTGCGGCGGGACGCGGCGCGGCTGACCTGCACTTAAACGATGTGGGCGACCGCCCGGTGTGGCCGGGGCGGGTGGACGTCGGGTTGCCTGGTCGCTACCGGCCCAGGGGCGTGCTCGCGCATCGACGTCGACGTCGACGCGCAGCGGCAGCGCACGTGCCGCAGCGTGTCCGCCGGACGCGCCCTGGGTCCGGTGCCCGTGTCCGCCAGCCCGAGGAGCATCCATGTCCGCCCGCAGAACCGCGTCCGCGCTGCTGACCGCCGCAGCGTTGTCCGTCACAGGCCTCACGGCCGTCGCGAGCACCGCGAGCGCAGCCGACGGCTGCCGCGTCGACTACACCGTCCAGAGCCAGTGGAACTCCGGGTTCCAGGGCGACGTCAAGATCACCAACCTGGGGTCCCCGCTCTCGTCGTGGACCGTCGCGTGGACGTTCCCGTCCTCGGGCCAGCGCGTCTCGCAGTCGTGGAACGCGAACGTCACGACGAGCGGCTCGCGCGTCTCCGCGTCGAGCATCGGCTGGAACGGCTCGCTCGGCACGGGTGCGTCGACCCAGTTCGGCTTCATCGGCTCGTTCACCGACTCGAACCCGGTGCCGACGTCGTTCACGGTCAACGGCGTGACGTGCACGGGCACCGTCACCCCGACGCAGGGCCCCACGCAGGGTCCGACCCAGGGCCCCACGCAGGGACCGACCCAGGGCCCCACGCAGGGTCCGACGCAGGGACCGACCCAGGGCCCCACGCAGAACCCGCAGCCGTCGGGTGACCTGTACGTCGACACCGAGAACCAGTCGTACGCCGCCTGGCAGGCTGCCTCCGGCAGCACCAAGGACCTCCTGGCCAAGATCGCGCTGACCCCCCAGTCGGTGTGGATCGGCAACTGGAACAGCCCGTCGGTGTCGCAGCAGCAGATGCGTGACGCCACGAGCCGCGCCTCGGCCGCCGGCAAGACGGTGTCGGTCGTCATCTACGCGATCCCGGGCCGCGACTGCGGCTCGTACTCGGGCGGCGGCGTCGCCGAGAGCGAGTACGCGCAGTGGATCGACACGGTCGCGAGCGGCATCGTCGGCAAGCCGATCGTGATCCTCGAGCCAGACGCGCTCGCCCAGCTCGGTGACTGCGGCGGTCAGGGTGACCGCGTCGGCTTCCTGCGGTACGCGGCGAAGTCGCTCACGCAGGCCGGCGGCCGCGTCTACATCGACGCGGGCCACTCCGGCTGGCTGTCGGTGGACACCGCCGTGAACCGTCTGAACCAGATCGGCTTCCAGTACGCGGTGGGCTTCGCGCTCAACACGTCGAACTACCAGACGACGTCCGCGTCGCAGCAGTACGGCGAGCAGATCTCGCAGCGCCTCGGCGGCAAGGGCTACGTCATCGACACCTCGCGCAACGGCAACGGCTCGAACGGCGAGTGGTGCAACCCGCGCGGTCGCGCGCTCGGCGACAAGCCGCGCCTGGTGAACGACTCGACGGGCCTCGACGCCCTGCTGTGGGTCAAGCTGCCGGGTGAGTCGGACGGCACGTGCAACGGCGGCCCGGCCGCCGGCCAGTGGTGGCAGGACATGGCCCTGGAGCTCGCGCGCAACGCCAAGTGGTGACCACCTGACGACAGGTGAACGGGGGGCCATGCGTCCGCGGTCGGTGTGCGACCATGGACGCGTGGCCCCCCGCGCTGACGGACGACTGAACCACGACCTCCTCCCGGACGAGAAAGGCCCCCAGGACGCCTGCGGCGTCTTCGGTGTCTGGGCACCGGGCGAGGAGGTCGCCAAGCTCACCTACTTCGGCCTCTACGCGCTGCAGCACCGCGGCCAGGAGTCCGCGGGCATCGCGACGAGCAACGGCAGCCAGCTCCTGGTCTACAAGGACATGGGCCTGGTCTCGCAGGTGTTCGACGAGACGGCCCTCAACGCCCTGCAGGGGCACATCGCCATCGGGCACGCGCGGTACTCCACCACCGGCGCGAGCAACTGGGAGAACGCCCAGCCGACGCTCGGCCCCACGGCCGCCGGCACCGTCGCGCTCGGCCACAACGGCAACCTGACGAACACCGCGGAGCTCGTCGAGCTCGTCGCGGAGCGGTACGGCAGCCAGCGGCGCGGCGAGCTCGCCCGCGGCAACACCACCGACACGGCGCTCATCACCGCGCTGCTCGCGGGGGACCCGGACCACACGCTCGAGGCCACCGCGCTCGAGGTCCTGCCGCGCCTGCGCGGCGCGTTCTCGCTCGTCTTCATGGACGAGCGCACGCTGTACGCGGCGCGTGACCCGCAGGGCGTGCGCCCGCTCGTGCTGGGCCGTCTGGAGCGCGGGTGGGTCGTGGCGTCGGAGACGCCGGCGCTCGACATCGTCGGCGCGAGCTTCGTGCGCGAGGTCGAGCCGGGCGAGTTCATCGCGATCGACTCCGACGGCCTGCGGTCGACGAAGTTCGCGACGCCCGAGCGGGCGGGCTGCATCTTCGAGTACGTGTACCTCGCGCGGCCGGACACCACGATCTCGGGCCGCTCGGTGCACGCCGCGCGCGTCGAGATGGGGCGTCGCCTCGCCGTCGAGCACCCGGTCGAGGCGGACCTCGTCATCCCGGTCCCCGAGTCGGGCACGCCCGCCGCGGTCGGCTACGCGCAGCAGTCGGGCATCCCGTTCGGGCAGGGCCTGACCAAGAACGCGTACGTGGGCCGCACGTTCATCCAGCCGTCGCAGACCCTGCGCCAGCTCGGCATCCGGCTCAAGCTCAACCCGCTGCGCGAGATCATCCGCGGCAAGCGCCTCGTCGTCGTGGACGACTCGATCGTGCGCGGGAACACCCAGCGCGCGCTCATCCGCATGCTGCGGGAGGCGGGTGCGGCCGAGGTGCACGTGCGGATCTCGTCGCCGCCCGTGAAGTGGCCCTGCTTCTACGGGATCGACTTCGCCAGCCGTGCCGAGCTCATCGCCAACGGCCTCACGCCCGACGAGATCGGCGCGTCGCTCGGAGCGGACTCCCTCGGCTACATCTCCGAGAGGTCCCTCATCGAGGCGACCGAGCAGCCCGCGAGCCAGCTGTGCACCGCGTGCTTCTCGGGCCGGTACCCCATCGAGCTCCCGTCGGCCGACCAGCTCGGCAAGCACCTGCTCGAGCAGAACGAGCTGCCCCTCGGTGCCCCCGAGGACGGCCTCGTCGCGATCATCCCGGGAGCGGGCGGCGCCACGGCGCTCGACCACCCCTGACCCCGCCGAACCCCGGCCGTCGCGCCGCGCCCCGCGCGTCCGCGGCCGACCCGACCACCCTTGGAGCGCCCGTGACCCAGCCCGACGAGAACGCCCCGCTGACGTACGCCGCGGCGGGCGTCGACACGGAGGCGGGCGACAAGGCCGTCGAGCTCATGAAGGACGCCGTGCGCGCGACGCACGGTCCGCGTGTCCTCGGCGGGGTCGGCGGCTTCGCGGGTCTGTACGACGCGAGCTTCCTCACGCGCTACCGCAAGCCGCTGCTCGCGACGTCGACCGACGGCGTGGGCACCAAGGTCGCGATCGCGCAGGCGCTCGACGTGCACCACACCATCGGATTCGACCTGGTGGGCATGGTCGTCGACGACATCGTGGTGGTCGGCGCCGAGCCGCTGTTCATGACCGACTACATCGCCACGGGTCGCGTGGTGCCGGAGCGGATCGCGGACGTCGTGCGCGGCATCGCGGACGCGTGCCGGGTCGCGGGCACCGCGCTCGTCGGTGGCGAGACCGCGGAGCACCCCGGCCTGCTGGCACCCGACGAGTACGACGTGGCGGGCGCCGCGACGGGCGTCGTCGAGGCCGACGAGCTGCTCGGCCCGGAGCGGGTGCGCGCGGGCGACGTGCTGGTGGCGTTCGCGTCGTCCGGCCTGCACTCCAACGGCTACTCGCTCGTGCGCGCGGTCGTGCGCCAGGCGGGCTGGGGCCTCGAGCGGCACGTCGACGAGCTGGGCCGCACCCTCGGCGAGGAGCTGCTCGAGCCGACGCGCGTGTACGCGTCCGACTGCCTGGCGATCGCCCGCCGTGCGGGCACGGCGGGGGTGCACGCGTTCAGCCACGTCACGGGCGGCGGGCTCGCGGCGAACGTCGCGCGCATCCTGCCGGCCGGGCTGGTCGCGGACGTCGACCGTGGCGGCTGGCTCGTGCCGCCGGTGTTCTCGATGGTGCAGAGCCTGGGTCAGGTGCCGTGGACGGACCTCGAGGGCACGCTCAACCTGGGCGTCGGCATGGTCGCGGTCGTCGCGGCCGACGCGGTCGACGGGGTGCTCGCGCACGCCGGCGAGCTCGGTCTGCCCGCGTGGGAGCTCGGGGCCGTGCGCGCGGCCGGTGAGCGCGACGTCGTCGGTGCGCCCGGGTTCGTCTCCGGGACCAAGGGCGTCGAGGGCGGCGCCGTGAGCCTGACCGGGGAGTACCGCACCCGCTGACGCGTGAACGGCGCTGCGGGGCTCACCCGCAGCGCCGTCAGCACGACTCGTCAGCACGACTCGTCAGCACGACTCGTGAGCACGACTCGTCAGCACTACTCGTGAACGAGAGTCGACGACGAGACGCACCGACGTGAGACGTCAGCGAAGGTCGACGACGAGGGCCGTCGACGAGACAGACGTCAGCGGGAGTCGGAGGACGACGAGCGTGGCAGGTGCGCGCTCAGCGCCCCGGCACCGCGGGGGTCACCGCTCGTCGTCGAGCCAGCGGCGGTAGTCCTCGGGAGGCTCGTCCTCGGTGTCCAGCGCGGCCACACCGCGACGGTCCACGGGATCGTGGTTGCGAGACGCCAGCTCCTGCTCGAGGGCTCGGTAGTTGGTCTCCGGGCTGAAGTACTTCAGCTCCCGGGCCACCTTCGTCTGCTTAGCCTTCTGACGGCCGCGCCCCATGGCATCGACCCCCTCTAACGTGGAAGCGGGGCGGCACCGTGCTCACACGTGCGGCCCCGGGGTGCTGAATCGTCTGTTCGTGCCGTAACGCTACATGGAACTCAGTTGTTCCGGCCACTCACGGGAGGGCGACTCGCATCACGTTCACTCAGGGCGCACCGGTCCGACACCGTGTCGGGCGGAGCGCGGGGGCGGCGTCGTGCGCCCGCGTGCGACACCGGGCCCGGGGGCGCGCGGCGGCGCGGCCTTCCGGGGTCGAGACCGCCTCGTCTCGCATGGGCGAATCGCCCGGTTTAGTGTGGGTGATGCGGGCGCTGGCCTGCCGAGTCGTCGGATCCCAGGGCCGAGATGTACTATTTCGTAATGAAATCGTAGCCCGGAATGCGCTGCATGCCGGGTTCGCACATGCTAATGGTGCGGGCCGCGCGGACGTCGTCCGAACGGCATCCAGGTCCGTGCTGACACACCAGCCACCACACCGGTGGCCCCGGTGGGAGGGGAGTCCCACCCGGCCGCCCGTCCGCCAGGAGGCATCCGCATGACCGCCAAGCCCGCAACGTCCGAGAACCTGCTCACCCCGTCCGAGGTCGCAACCCTGTTCCGTGTCGACCCGAAGACCGTGACCCGCTGGGCCAAGGCCGGCAAGCTGTCGTCGATCCGCACCCTCGGCGGGCACCGCCGCTACCTCGAGTCCGAGGTGCAGGCCCTGCTCGAGGGGATCCCGCAGCAGCGGGTCTCCTGACACCGCCGGCGGGTCCGCACCCGCCGCAGCGACGAGGACCCCGGACGCGTGCCCGCGTCCGGGGTCCTCGTGCGTCGTCGGGCGTGACGCGCGGTCGTGCGCGTGCGCTCGTCGTGCGGGTGCCTGTCGTGCTGGTGCTCAGCGGCGGGCGAGCCGCAGCACCACGATCGCGGTCACGAACGCCACGCCCACCCCCACGCCGGCCAGCACCTTGCGGGCGTGCGCCCGGTCGGCCGGGTCGGCCCCCGGGCTGGTCGCGTCGGACGCGAGCCGACGCGCGGTGGCGATCGCCGCGTCCGCCTGCGCGCGGGGTGCCAGGCGCGCGGTGAGCTCGTCGACGGTCGTGGCGAGCTGATGGCGCGTCGCGGCGATGTCCGCCTCGACCGCGAGCATCGCGGGCGTCGTGAACCGCTCCGGTGCGCTCTTGTCGTCGCTCATCGGGCGTCTCCTTCCAGGGGCACGGTCCAGGGTCGCGGCGCGCTCACGACGCGGCGCCCTTGAGGGCGTCGACGTCCGCCTGCACGCTCGCGATGGCGGCCTGCGGGCTGGGCGGGGAGCCCTTCTTGACGGCCTTGAGCCCGACGAGCGCGAGCACCACCACCACGACGAGCAGCAGGAGCGTCACGACGAGCGCGGCGACCCACAGGGGCATCCAGAGGTCCAGCACGATCACGAGCGTCATCAGGACCGCCGCGAGCAGGTAGAGCGCGAGCACGCCGGCGGCCGCGAGAAGCCCCGCACCCGCGCCCAGCAGCTTCGCGCGCTCGGCGATCTCGGTCTTGGCCAGCTGGATCTCGGCGCGCACCAGCCGCGAGGTCTGCTCGCTCAGGTCGCTCACGAGCTGACCGAGCGAACGCTGCCCCGGGGGATCCGCGTGCGTCGTCATGGTGTGCCTCTCCTCGTCGTGCGCGCCCGTCCCGCACGCGGTGCGTTCGGGGCCTTGTCGTCAGGCTCTCCAGTCTGGTGGCGGCCTCGTCGTGCCGCGAGGCGAGACGACCCACCGTGCCGCAACGACCCGCCGTGCCGCGACGAGCCGCCGTGCCGACGTGTCAGTCGGCCCAGGGGTGGACCTGCTCGCCCGCGGGGTGCGTGGGCTCGCGGATCTGGGTGAGGTCGACCATGGGGGTCCGCGGCAGGTGGCTGCGGCCCCAGGCGGCGAAGCCGGCGGCCAGGAGCACGAGCGCGAGGCCGACGAGCAGCGCCGAGAGCCACGGCTCGACGACGTGCGCCAGTCCGATGACGGCGGCCGTGACGAACAGCGCGAGCCCGAGGAACGTGAGAACCGCGGCCGCCGCGAATGCGATCGCGGACGGGCGGACCTCGACGGCCCGCGTGCGGACGCTCGCGCTGACGGCGTCGATCTCGGCCTGGATCGACGCGCGCACGCGGTCCTCGGCCTGGCCGATCTTCTCGCGGGCGCGCTCGGCGATCGGCTCGGTGAGCCGGTCGAGCAGTCGGCGGCGTTCGGGGCCTGTCTCGCTGGTCACGGGCTCCTCCTCGCGGGGCACGGTGTGCCGCCAGCCTAGTCAGGAGGAGGGCCCGTGGGCCCGGATCACGCGCGCGTCGTCGCAGGTCGCGTCGGGGGTGGCCGCGCGGCTGCGGAGACGACGAAGCCCGCCAGGCTGCTCCCTGGCGGGCTTCGTGCGGTGGCTCCGACCGGCGTCGATCCGGTGACCTTTCGATTTTCAGTCGAACGCTCTACCAACTGAGCTACAGAGCCGTGAGGGCGTGCCCTCGAACGACGATGCCGGCCACGAGTGACCGGCTTGTGTCGAGCGACCCCGACGGGACTTGAACCCGCGACCTCCGCCGTGACAGGGCGGCGCGCTAACCAACTGCGCTACGGGGCCTCGTGGTGAGACCTGTACTGCGTTTCACCTGCACTTGCTCGTACCCCCAACGGGATTCGAACCCGTGCTACCGCCGTGAAAGGGCGGGGTCCTAGGCCGCTAGACGATGAGGGCGTCGCCCCTGACGTCGAGGCGTCGGTTGACCGTGGATGAGCATACGGGGTCCCGGGCCGGATCCCCAAACCGGTTCGTGGGCGGGCTTGGTCACACCGGTCAGGGGGCAGGATGGGGTCGTGGTCGAGATGTCGCGCGAGGAGTTCGAGGACGCCGTCCGGGACGCGCTCGACGAGATCCCGCCGGAGCTCGCCGAGGTGATGGACAACGTCGTCGTGCTCGTCGAGGACGACCCGCCGCCCGGGGACGAGGACCTGCTGGGCCTGTACGAGGGCGTGCCGCTCACCGAGCGCACGCACCAGTGGGCCGCCGGGTCCCTGCCGGACCGCATCACGGTCTTCCGCAACCCGACGCTCGAGATCTGCGAGACGCGCGAGGACGTCGTGGAGGAGGTCGCCATCACGGTGGTGCACGAGGTCGCGCACCACTTCGGCATCGACGACGACCGGCTGCACGAGCTCGGCTGGGCGTAGGTGCCCCGGCGCACCGGTCGGCCGTAGGGTCGGCGCATGAGGTCGGTGCAGGTCGGGGTGGTGATCCTGCCGCAGGAGCGGTGGGCCACGCAGCGCGAGAAGTGGCGCCGCGCGCAGGAGATGGGGTTCGCGCACGCGTGGACCTACGACCACCTGGCGTGGCGCAGCCTGGCCGACGAGCCGTGGTTCGCCACCGTGCCGCTGCTCGCGGCCGCGGCCGAGGCGACCGACCGGATCGGGCTCGGCACGTTCGTCGCGTCCCCGAACTTCCGGCACCCGGTGCCGTTCGCCAAGGACGTGATGGGTCTCGACGACGTCTCGGGCGGGCGGTTCCTGCTCGGGGTCGGCGCCGGCGGCGAGGGGTTCGACGCGTCGGTGACGGGTCCGGCGCCGAGCCGCGGCGAGCGCACGCGCCGGTTCGAGGAGTTCGTCGGGCTGCTGGACACGCTGCTCACGCAGCCCGTCACCGAGCACGCGGGGGAGTTCTACACGGCGCACGACGCCCGCATGGTGCCCGGGACCCTCGCGCGGCCGCGCACGCCGTTCGTCGTCGCGGCCGCCGGCCCGCGCACCATGACGCTCGCGGCGCGGTACGGGCAAGGGTGGGTCACCTACGGTGCGGCGTACGCCACCGAGGACGTCGAGGACCAGCCCGCGCGGGCGCAGGAGCGCTGGTGGGCGGCGCTCGAGCAGCAGGTCGCGCAGTTCGACGAGATCGAGCGCGCGCACCGGCCCGGCGACGTGCCGCTGCGGCGGTACCTGAGCCTCGACGGCGCCCCCGTCTACTCGTTGACGTCCGCACAGCTCGCGGCCGAGGGGGTCGAGCGCGCGGCGGCACTCGGCTTCACGGACGTCGTGGTGCACTGGCCGCGCGCGCACGGCATCTACGCCGGGTCGGAGCGCGCGCTCGAGGAGCTCGCGACGACGCTGCGCTGACGCGTCAGTGCGCGGTGCGGGCCTCCCAGGCGCTGCGCACCATGTCGTCGATCGTGTGCGTCATGCGCCAGCCGAGGTCGCGCGCTGCGAGCTCGCCCGACGCGACGATGCGTGCCGGGTCGCCCGCGCGCCGCTCGGTCACCTCGGGCGTGAAGTCGATGCCGGTGGCCGCGGCGACGGCGGTCATGATCTGGCGCACCGACAGCCCGTCGCCCGAGCCCAGGTTGTAGACGCGCTCGAGCGTGCCGCCCTCGGCGAGCGTGCGCGCGGCCGCGACGTGCGCGTCCGCGAGGTCCGCGACGTGGATGTAGTCGCGCACGCACGTGCCGTCGGGGGTGGGGTAGTCGTCGCCGCGGATCTGGGGCGTGCGGCCGGCGAGCAGGGCCTCGAACACCAGCGGGAACAGGTTGTGCGGGCTCGTGTCGTAGACGTCCGGGGTCCCGGAGCCGACGACGTTGAAGTACCGCAGGCTCGTGTGCTTGAGGCCGGTGGCACGGCCCTGGTCGCGCAGGAGCCATTCGCCCACGAGCTTGGACTCGCCGTAGGGCGACTCGGGCGTCGTCGGCGTGTCCTCGGTGACGAGCTCGACGTCGGGCGTGCCGAACACCGCGGCCGACGAGGAGTACACGATCGCGTCGACCCCCTGCTCGGCCATGACCTCGAGGAGCGTGAGCGTGCCCGCGACGTTCTGCCGGTAGGTGTGCAGGGGGCGGTCCACCGAGACGCCCGCGTACTTGAAGCCCGCGAGGTGCACGACGCCCTCGACGCCGTGCCGCGCGAGCGTGTCGGCGACGACGTCCGCGTCGTCGACCGAGCCGCGCACGAAGGGGACGCCCGCCGGGACGAACTCCTCGTGGCCGCTGGACAGGTCGTCCAGCACGACGGGCTCGAGCCCGACCTTCGTGAAGGCGCGCACCACGTGCGCACCGATGTACCCCGCCCCGCCGGTCACCAACCACGTCATGGGTCCGAGGGTAGCCGTCCGGGACGAGAGAAGCGACACAAGGTCGATCAGAAACGAACATCATCCGACAGGATCGCGCGGTCGGCTCGCGCAGGATGCCACGGATGGGTGAACCTGCGGTGTTCGGATCTGATCGAACGCGCCCCGGCGAGAACGCCGAGAAGCGGCGCGTGTGACGAACCGGACGGCAGGAGGGCGCGCTGCGTGGACCGCCGGTGGCGCGGATGTCGGTGGCGGTCGCGATGATCGGGGCATGCCCCGCGAGCGTCCGGCCGTCGTCGGTGTCGTCGACACCGCGCAACGACGCGCGCGCCTCGCGCGTCGGCACGGGCTCGTCGAGCCGCTGCCCGACCTGCACGCCGCGGTCCGGGCGCTCGTCGTGCTGCACGGCACCGACGCGTCCGGCCCGTACCTGGCCGCGTGGGCCCGGGTGCCGGGGTTCGCGACGAGCGACCTCGACGACGCCCTGTACCGCGACCGCACGGTCGTCCGGCAGCTCGCCATGCGCCGCACGCTGTGGGTGGCCGGCACCGACCTGCTGCCCGCGCTCGTCGCGTCGCCGGGGGCGCGGGTCGCCGGCGCCGAGCGGCGCCGGCTGCTCAAGGAGCTCGCGCAGGACGGCCGCTACCCCGACCCGCAGGGGACGCTGACGCGCGCCGAGGCCGGCGTGCTCGCGGCGCTCGCGGACGGCCGCTCGCGGACCGCGGCGGAGCTGCGCGACGAGGTCCCCGAGGCCGGTGGTGTGTTCCGGGCCGCCGGCGGCACCCGGTGGGCGCAGGAGCTGGCGGTCATGCCGCGGCTGCTGACGATCCTCGGCGCGAGCGGGCTCGTCGTCCGCGCCGAGAACCGCGGCGGGTGGACCGTGTCCCGGCCCTCGTGGGCGCTCGCGGAGCGATGGCTGGGCGGCCCGCTCGTGCTGCCCGACGCCGCCGCCGCGCACACCGCGGTCGTGGCGCGCTGGCTGCGGGCGTTCGGGCCCGGGACCGAGCGGGACCTGCAGTGGTGGCTCGGCTCGACCCTGACCGCGGTGCGCCGCTCGCTCGCGGACGTGGGCGCGGTCCCGGTCGGGCTCGAGGGGAGCGAGGACGTGGGGTGGCTGCTGCCGGACGACCTCGAGCCGGTCGAGCCCGCCGGGCCGTGGGCCGCGCTCCTGCCGGCGCTGGACCCGACCACGATGGGCTGGGCCGCACGCGACTGGTACCTGGGACCGCACGCGAGGCAGGTGGTCGACGCGGTCGGCAACGCCGGGCCGACCGTGTGGGTCGACGGGTGCGTCGTCGGGGCGTGGTCCGCGAGCAGCGGGACGGTCGAGGTGGCGCTGCTCGAGGACGTGCCCACACCCGCCCGCGCCGCGATCGCCGACGAGGTCGAGCGCCTCACCGCGTGGCTCGCGGGCGGCACCGTGTCGCCCACCTTCCCGTCGCCGCTGTTCGGCGGCCGGCGCCACGCGCCCGAGCCGGCGGCGGCCGCCTCGTCGGCCGTGCCCGCCGCACCGCGGGGCTGAGGTCGGCCCGGTGGTGGAGCAGCTGTCCCGGCGCGACGCGCGGCGGATCGCCGTGCGGGCGCAGGCGCTCACCGCGCGGCGGCCCGACGGCGTGCTGGACACCGTCCGGCGGCTGGACGCCCTGCAGCACGACCCCATCGCGGCCGTCGCGGCGAGCGTCGACCTCGTCCTGTTCAGCCGGCTCGGCTCGTCGTACGACCCCGACGAGCTGGCGGACCTGGTGGCGCAGCAGCGCGTCGTCGAGCTCGACGGCATGCTGCGCGACGCGCGCGACGTGCGGCTGTTCACCGCCGACATGGCGGCCTGGCCCGGCCCGGACGCACCCGCGTGGCGGCTCGGCAACGCGCAGTGGCTCGACGACAACCGCGGCGCGCGCGGCGACGTGCTCGACGCGCTGCGCATGGACGGCCCGCTCACCGCGGGCGAGCTGCCCGACACGTGCGTGCGGCCGTGGCGCTCGTCGGGCTGGAACGACCACCGCGACGTGACCATGCTGCTCGGCCTGCTCGTGCAGACCGGGGACGTCGCGGTCGCCGGGCGGCGCGGGCGCGAGAAGCTGTGGGACCTCGCCGATCGGGTCTACCCGCCCCACGAGCCGGTGCCCGCGGCGCAGGCGCGGCGGGTGCGGGACGAGCGGCGGCTCGCGTCGCTCGGGCTCGTGCGCGACCGTGCGCTCGAGGGGTACCCGGACGAGCTCGTCGGCGAGGTGGTCCAGGTCGAGGGCGTGCGCGGTCGCTGGCGCGTCGACCCCGCGCTGCTCGACGCGGTCGGCGCACCGTTCGAGCCG
Source organism: Cellulomonas uda (assembly GCF_006538705.1). Lineage (GTDB taxonomy): Bacteria > Actinomycetota > Actinomycetes > Actinomycetales > Cellulomonadaceae > Cellulomonas > Cellulomonas uda. The sequence continues at coordinate 46,051 of NZ_BJLP01000004.1, read as the reverse complement.
CGCACGGCGTTGCTCTCGCCGTTCGACCGGCTGGTGACCGACCGCCGGCGCCTCGCGGAGGTGTTCGAGTTCGAGTACGCCCTCGAGATGTACAAACCGGCGAGGCAGCGGCGCTGGGGCTACTACGCGCTGCCCGTGCTGCACGGCGACCGGCTCGTCGGGAAGCTCGACGCGACCGCCGACCCGCGGCGCGGGCGGCTCGTCGTGCACGCCCTGCACGAGGACCCGGTGGACGGGGAACCGTGGGACAGCGAGGTGCGCGGCGCGGTGCACGCGCAGCTCAGGGACCTCGGGGAGTGGTTGGGGCTGCGGATCGAGCGGTGACGGGTCATGGTGGTCGTCACACGGTCGGGTGACGACAAACCCTCCAGATCGTGCGCGCGTGTGCCGAACAACGACGTGAACCCACTCGCGAGGAGACCCTCCCATGCGCTTCCGGACGCGTACGTCGAGCCTCGGTGCGCTCGGCACCGCCGCGGTCGTCGCGGCCGCCGTGATCGGTGCCGCACCCGCGACCGCCTCGACCATCGACCCGCCCCCGCCGTCGCTCACGCGCGCGGCGGAACGTGCGGCGGCCACGAGCGACGCCGCGAGCGAGAAGCGCCTCGACGCGGCCGCGGCCGTGCCGGACGACCTCACGACGCGGCGCACCGCGAGCGGACGCGTGCTCGCACTCCCGCTCGTCGACGAGTCGTACGCGCTGACCTCCGCGTGGGGTGCTCGGTGCATCCCCGTCAAGGGTGCGTCCACGTTCCACTACGGGCTGGACATGGGCACGGGCGACAAGAAGCCGATCTACGCGGTCGCGAGCGGCGTCGTCACCCACGTCGTGCCGCCGACGAACGGTGCCGCGGGCTACCTGACGGTGAAGTCCGAGATCGAGGGCGTGCCGACGTGGATCGCGTACGTGCACCCGTGGGACCCCGGCAAGTACGTCAAGGTCGGTACCAAGGTGAAGGTCGGCAACCGCATCGCCGAGGTCGGCGCGTCCGGCCCCGCGACCGGGCCGCACCTGCACCTCGAGGTGTGGCAGAACGCGTTCTACGGCTCGGGCACGTCGGTGGACCCGAAGACGTGGCTGTCCGGCTTCAAGCTGCCGGTGGTGGACCGCGCGACCGCGGACAACACGCAGCCGGCGCCGACGCGCTGCTACTACTACCCGACGACGAGGCTCAACCTGCGCGCCGGTCCGTCGGTCGGCAACACGCTCCTCGCGACGCTCAAGCCGAACACGCGCATGCTCAACACGCCGGGCATCAAGCGCAACGGCTTCATCCCGGTGACGGTCGCGCTCGACGGTGCGCGCGTGCGCGGCTGGGTGCACACCGACTACATCTCGCAGGTGAAGACCTACCACCTCACGGTCGACGCGACCGTGCGCGCCGCCGCGAACGCGCAGGCCAAGGCGCTGTTCCTGGGCAAGAAGGGCACGCCGGTGAGCATCAAGGAGGCCTCCGGCGGGTGGCGCAAGGTGATCATCAAGGGCACCACGGGCTGGGTGCCGCGCACGTCGGTCGGCGCCGGGCTCGGGTGACGCCCGTGCCGCAGGCCGCGCCGCGCGGCCGGCCCGGTCACCCGGGCGCTCACCGTGCGTACTGGCCGTACCCCGTCAGGTACGCGCTGGTGGCGGCCTTCGCGGTGCAGCCGGTGACCGACCCGGTGTAGCCGATGCGGCCCGTGGTGGCGTTGCGCTGCTTGACCAGCGACTCGCCCGGGGCCTCGTGGTAGGACTTCGCGTAGCCCGCGAACAGGTTGCGCTTGACCGAGACGAGGTCGTGGCGCTCGAGCTCCCACGTCTTGACCGCGGCGTCGTACGACGTGCGGGTCGCGGGCTGGTTGGCGATGAGGTTGCGCCACAGCGAGACGTCCTGCGCGGCGACCCCGACCGTCACGCCGGCCGCGCCGCCGAGCATCGTGTTGTACCGGATCGTCACGTGGCGCGGGCTGTCCTGCCAGGTGTCCCACGTCGACGCCGAGGCCTTGATCTGCGCGCCGTTCGGGGCGGCCGCGAGCAGGTTGCGCTCGATCATGCCGCCGCTCGAGTAGATGCCGGCCATCAGGTAGATGTTGTGGTCCATGCCGTGCGCGTGCGTCCCGTTGTTCGTGCGGATGCAGTTGTAGGCGATGGTGTAGTCGTTCGGTCCGGCGGCGCGCTGCGTCGAGGGTGACGCGCCCCGCGCGCCGGGCGTCACCATGAGGTTGGCCGTCTCGCGCGAGCCGCTGACCTCGTTGTTCGTGAACACCCAGCCCGTCCCGCCCTGGATGTGCACGACCGCCTGGCCGCGGCCCTGGATGGTGCGGTTGTACGTGAAGTGGATCCCGCGGACCGTCCAGTGGCTCGCGTTCTTGAGCTGGAGCGTGCCGTTCAGCTCGACGCGCTCGCCCGGCTGGCTCTGCAGCTCGATGGGCTTGGTCGCGGTGCCCACGGCGGCGCCGTAGCCCGCCGCCTCGCGGTACGTCCCGCCGCGCACGACGATGACGTCGCCCGGGCGGCCCGCGCGGATCGCCGCGGTGATCGTGCGCAGCGGGCGAGACCTCGTCGCGGCCGGGCACGTCGCCTGGTCGCGGGAGTTCTTGCGCAGGCACACGTGCCGGTCGACCGTCTTGGTGCCCCACGACGTGGCGTACGTGTACGTGTCGGAACCGTTGGTGGCGACGTACATCGTGCGGGCGCCGGAGGTGGCCTTCGTGACGACCTTCGAGCGCACGCCGTAGTACGGGTCGGACGTCGCCGCGGTCGCGGTCGTCGCGGGGAGCGCGACGAGCGTCCCGACGAGCGCGGCGACGAGCGTCCCTGCCGTGAGCAGGCGGCGGCCGGTGGTGCTCGGCCGGGTGCGCGGCGGGCGGCGCATCTCGGTGGTGGCGGGCATCGCGTCTCCTCGTCGTCCCGGTCCGGCGCGCTCGTCGGACCGGTGCGTGCCGCTCGGCGAGGCTAACCCCGGGCCGGGAACGTTCGAAGGGCTGCGCGGACAGGACGTCCGCGACGTGCCGGACGAACCGGGGCGAGCCGGGACGGACCGACCGCAGCGACCGAGGGTGAGGTTGCGCCCGGCACCCCGGGGCGTCCACCAGGCGGACGCCCCGGGTCGTCCCGGCGGACGGCTCAGGTCACGCGGTGCGGGTGCGTGCGCCCCGAGGCGCGGGACGCGGTGCGCCGGGAGAGGGCGGGGTCCGTCACCGCGCGTGCGGCTTGGTGGCGCGGACGACCGCGCTGTGCATGCCGTCGGCGACGGCGTGGGTGAAGCGGACCTCGGCGTCGTGGAAGCCCGCGGCCGCGAGCCCCTCGAGGTACTCGGCGCGCGAGAGCGCACCGGCGATGCAGCCGACGTACGAGCCCCGCTCGGCCCGGTCGTCGGGCGACAGGTGGTCCTCGGCGACGACGTCGGAGATGCCCAGCCGGCCGCCGGGTGCGAGCACGCGGAACGCCTCGGCGAGCACCGCGGGCTTGTCCGGGGACAGGTTGACCACGCAGTTGGAGATGACCACGTCGACGCTGGCGTCGTCGAGCGGCAGGTCCTCGATGACGCCCTTGCGGAACTCGACGTTCGTCGCACCCGCCTTGGCCGCGTTGGCGCGGGCCAGGTCGAGCATCTCGTCGGTCATGTCGACGCCGTAGGCGAAGCCCGTGGGGCCGACGCGGCGGGCCGAGAGCAGCACGTCGATGCCGCCGCCCGAGCCCAGGTCGAGCACGCGCTCGCCCTCGCGCAGCTCGGCGACGAGCAGCGGGTTGCCGCAGCCGAGCGAGGCGGCCAGCGCCTCGGCGGGGATGCTCGCGGCGTCGTCCGCGCCGTAGAGGCCGGCCCCGAACCGCTCGTCGACGAGCGCGTCCGTGCCGCACCCGCCGCCGCAGCAGCCGGCGTCTGCGGTCGCGGACGGGGCGCTCTGGACGGCGGCCTGTGCGTAGCGGGCCCGGACCTGCTCGCGGATGTCCTGCATGATGACTCCTCCAGACATTGATGGATGTCGATGGCAGGAGCGTCGCGCAGATATCGACCAGTGTCAATATCGACCGTTGTCGATGCGTGAGGCATGATGGGGGCGTGCCTCTCGAGCTGCTCCCCGTGACCGCCGCACCGTCGGCCGCGTGCTGCACGCCGGCGCGCGGACCGGTCCTCAGCGCCCAGGACGCGGAGGGCGTCGCGCGCACCCTCAAGGCGCTCGCGGACCCCGCCCGCCTCCGGCTGCTGTCGATCCTCGCGGCGCACGACGAGGGCGGGGCGTGCGTGTGCGACCTGACCGAGCCCGTCGGGCTCACGCAGCCGACGGTCTCCCACCACCTCAAGGTGCTCACCGAGGCGGGCCTCGTGACGCGGGAGAAGCGCGGGGTGTGGGCGTACTACGCGCTCGTGCCGGGCGCGGTCGACGCGATCGCCTCGCACCTGGCGACCCACCTGACCCCCCGCCCCCCGGCCTGACGACACCGTCCGCCGACACCGCCCCCCACCGCACACCGCGCACCGCCCCCGCACCAACCCACCGAGCGCGCACGCTCCGGCGCGAGTGCGGACGCCGTTCGTGCGCGGTCGCGTGCCACCGTGCGCGCTCGGCGGGGTAGCGCTTGCCCGATGGGAACGGGTCCGGGCGGTCCGAACCGTTTCATCGGTGAAGACGAGGCTTCCCTGAGGGGCGAGCGCACGCGATGTTAAGGCTCACATCGCGCGGAGACCGGGTCTGCGCGACACCGCGACCGGGCCGCATCCGGGGCGCGGTCGACCTCGCACCTGACTCGAAGGAGAGCAGCATGAGATCACGCGTCCAGGGGCCGGCCCACCGGGCCAGGCGGTCCGAGCGGGGGCGCCGGCGTCTGCGTTGGGTGTCGACGGTCGTCGCCGGCGTCACCGCCGCGTCGGCGGGCGTCCTCGCGCTCGTCGTCGCACCCGCCGCCACGGCCGCGACGGTGGACACCAACGCGTCCTACGTCCTGGTCAACCGCGGCAGCGGCAAGGCCCTCGACGTCTACAACCTGTCGATGGCCGACGGCGCCCGCATCGCGCAGTGGACGCGCAACGACGGCGCGCAGCAGCAGTGGCAGTTCGTCGACTCCGGCAACGGCTACTACCGGCTGAAGTCGAAGCTGTCGGGCAAGGTGCTCGACGTCTACAACTGGTCGACGGCCGACGGCGGCGCGATCGTCCAGTACGCCGACTACAACCAGACCAACCAGCAGTTCCGTCTGCAGGACACGTCGAACGGCTACGTCTCGCTGATCAGCCGGCACTCCGGCAAGGCCGTCGAGGTGCAGGGCGCCTCCACCGCCGACGGCGCGAACGTCGTCCAGTACGCGAACTGGGGCGGGAACAACCAGCAGTGGCAGCTGGTGCGCGTGGGCTCGTCGCCGACGACGAACCCGACCACGAACCCCACGACGAACCCGACCCAGAACCCGGGCACGTGCGACCTGCCGTCGTCGTACCGCTGGTCGTCCACGGGTGCGCTGGCGCAGCCGCGTTCGGGGTGGGCGTCGCTGAAGGACTTCACGGTCGCGCCGTACAACGGCCAGCAGCTCGTCTACGCCACGACGCACGACTTCGGCAGCTCGTGGGGCTCGATGAACTTCGGGCTGTTCTCGAGCTACTCGCAGATGGGCTCCGTGAGCCAGAACCAGATGCCGTTCTCGGCGGTCGCCCCCTCGCTGTTCTACTTCGCGCCCAAGAACATCTGGGTGCTCGCGTACCAGTGGGGCGGCCCGGCGTTCTCGTACCGCACGTCGACCAACCCGGCCAACGTGAACAGCTGGTCGTCCGCCCAGACGCTGTTCTCGGGCAGCATCTCCGGCTCGGGCACCGGCCCGATCGACCAGGCCGTGATCGGCGACAGCCAGAACATGTACCTGTTCTTCGCCGGTGACAACGGCAAGATCTACCGCGCCTCGATGCCGATCGGGAACTTCCCCGGGTCGTTCGGCTCGTCGTCGACCGTCGTCATGAGCGACACGACGAACAACCTGTTCGAGGCCGTGCAGGTCTACAAGCTCCAGGGCCAGAACAAGTGGCTCATGATCGTCGAGGCCATCGGCTCGCAGGGCCGGTACTTCCGGTCCTTCACGACGACGAACCTGGGCGGCTCCTGGACGCCGCAGGCGACCAGCGAGTCCAACCCGTTCGCGGGCAAGGCGAACAGCGGTGCCACGTGGACGAACGACATCAGCCACGGTGAGCTGCTGCGCACCAGTGCGGACCAGACCAACACGGTCGACCCGTGCAACCTGCAGCTGCTCTACCAGGGCCGCAGCCCGAGCTCCGGCGGCGACTACGGCCAGCTGCCGTACCGCCCGGGTCTGCTGACCCTCCAGCGGTAGTCCCTCCAGGCGGGCCTGGCTGGACCCGCCCTGAGGCGCCCGCCTCGCACCACCGCTCCCGGCTCTGCCGGGCCGGCGCGAGGCGGGCGCCTCGGCGTCCCTGCCGCACGCCCGGTGCGCGCCGACGCTCGGGTCGGTCTCGGGCGGCGAATCGATTCGGCGGCGCCCACCTCCTTCGGGAGGCGCTCCTCGGCGGTGCAATGTGAAGGCTCACATCCGTGGTTCGACCGGTGGTGGGACGGCACCGTGGCCGTCTCCCGAGCACCGGGACGGCCCGTGTCCATCAGACCGAGGAGCGTCCAATGACCACCCGTACCAGGTCCACCCGGGCGGCAGCCGCGCTGCTGTCCGCCGCCACGCTCGTGATCGGCGGCCTCACCGTCGCGGCGAGCTCCGCGACCGCGGCCGAGGGTTGCCGCGTCGACTACACCGTCCAGAACCAGTGGCCCGGCGGGTTCCAGGGTGACGTCAAGGTCACCAACCTCGGCTCGGCGATCTCGTCGTGGAAGGTCACGTGGACGTGGCCGTCCTCGGACCAGAAGATCCAGCAGGCCTGGAACGCCGACGTCACCTCGTCGGGCTCGCAGGTGTCCGCCTCCAGCGTCAGCTGGAACGGCGCGCTCGGCACCGGCGCCAGCGCCTCGTTCGGCTTCCTCGGCAGCGCCGGCTCGTCGAACCCTGCGCCGACGGGCTTCGCCGTCAACGGCGTCGCGTGCACCGGCACCGTCCCGACGCAGACCCCGACGCAGACCCCGACGCAGACCCCCACGCCGACCCCCACGCCGACCCCGACACCCACCCCGACGCAGACCCCGCCCCCCACCACGTGCCAGCTGCCGTCGTCGTACCGCTGGTCGTCCACGGGGGCGTTGGCGCAGCCGCGTTCGGGGTGGGCGTCGCTGAAGGACTTCACGGTCGCGCGGTACAACGGCCAGCAGCTCGTCTACGCCACGACGCACGACTTCGGCAGCTCGTGGGGCTCGATGAACTTCGGGCTGTTCACCGAGTACTCGCAGATGGCCTCGGCCAGCCAGAACCCGATGCCGTTCAGCGCGGTCGCGCCGTCGCTGTTCTACTTCGCGCCCAAGAACACCTGGGTCCTGGCCTACCAGTGGGGCGGTCCCGCGTTCTCCTACCGGACGTCGTCGAACCCGGCGAACGTCAACAGCTGGTCGTCGGCGCAGACGCTGTTCTCCGGCAGCATCTCCAACTCCGGGACCGGCCCGATCGACCACGCGCTGATCGGCGACGACCGCAACATGTACCTGTTCTTCGCCGGCGACAACGGCCGGATCTACCGGGCGTCGATGCCGATCGGGAACTTCCCCGGCAGCTTCGGGTCGAACTACACGACGATCATGACCGACTCGACGAACAACCTGTTCGAGGCCGTCCAGGTCTACAAGCTCCAGGGCCAGCAGCGGTACCTCATGATCGTCGAGGCCATCGGCAGCCAGGGGCGCTACTTCCGGTCCTTCACGGCGACCGACCTGGGCGGGTCCTGGACCCCGCAGGCGGCGTCCGAGTCGAACCCGTTCGCGGGCAAGGCGAACAGCGGTGCCACGTGGACGAACGACATCAGCCACGGTGAGCTGCTGCGCACCAGCGCCGACCAGACCATGACGGTCGACCCCTGCAACCTGCGCCTGCTCTACCAGGGCCGCAGCCCGAGCTCGGGCGGCGACTACGGCCTGCTGCCGTACCGCCCGGGCCTGCTCACGCTCCAGCGCTGACCACCTGGCGCTGAACCGGACGCCCTCGCGGCGCCCCACCCGGACCGCCCCGTGCCGCCCGCCCAGGCTCCCTGCCCTGGTCGACGCGGTACGGGGCGGTCCGCTCGTCGCTGGACGGACTGTACGGACGGACGGTCAGGCGGTCGCCGGGACGAAGACGACCCCCTCACCCCGTCCGCCGAGTGCGGACGCTGCGACCCGAGCGCACCCGTAGGACGTACGCGCTCGCACCGCACCGTCAGCAGTCGCCGGGCCGGAGCAGGTCACGGCGCCGACCGTCGGGCTCGAGCCGTCGGGGTCAGAGGGGCTTCTTGAAGAAGGTCGCCGAGACGTCGTAGCCGAGCGCGGTGTAGAACGGGCCGGCTCGGCGGCTCGCGAGCGCGACGTAGGCGGCGCCGTGCTCCTGCGCCCAGCGCTCGGCGAACCGCACGAGCTCGCCGCCGACGCCCGACCTGCGGTGGGTCTCGGCGACCATCACCTCCTCCACCCAGGCGACCGGGCCGTTGGCGAGGAACGTCAGGTGGCGGTGGGCGAGCAGGTATCCGACGACCCGGCCGGCGGACTCGGCGACCGCGACGAGCGCGCCGGGCGCCTCACGCAGGTCCCGCCAGGTCGCGTCAAACGCGTCGCGCTGCGGGGTGAACGACGTCGCGAAGTCGCGGGCGAGCGGCCAGACCTGGTCGGCGTCGTCGGTGCGCGCGGCGCGGACGAGCGTGGTGTCGGGCACCGACGCAGTCTCCGGAACACGCGTGGGCTCGGCAAGGGCATTGCGCGGACCTCCACGTCGCGGCGGACGGATGGACAGGTACCCGCAGCGGGCGGTGCGCGCGACCCCTGCGCGGCCGACCTCGGCACCGCCATGTGGTGGGCGCTGCAGACCGTCACCACAGTCGGCTACGGCGACGTGGTCCCGTCCAACGGGATCGGGAAGGCGCTCGGGCATTCTTCATGCTCGAGGCCATCGCCTTCGTCGCGATCGTCACCGCCGCGATCACCTCGAGCTTCGTCGAGCGCGCCCGGCACGAGCGCATGCAGGCGGGCGTGACCGACGCGACGAGCGCGCAGATCATGGCCCGCCTCGACGAGCTCAGCGCCCAGATCGAGGCTCTGCGGCGCACCGTCGACCGCGGCGGCCACGGGTGATCGGCACGGTCGGTCACGAGCGCGGGTAGGCTCCCGGGCGAGCCGGGTCGACGGCTCACCAGGAGGAACGAACGGTGCAGAGCACGTCCGCAGACACCACGTCGGAGCCTGGGGCGACGCCCCTCCCGCGGCTCAGCCGCGACGGCAGCGTGCACGTCACCGACGAGCGGATCAACACCATCTCCCACCTCGCGGCGAGCTGCTTCGCGCTCGTCGGCGGTGCGCTGCTCGTCACCCAGGCGGTCGCCGACGGTGACGTCTGGACGATCGTCGGGCTCAGCGTCTACGCCGCCTCCGTGCTCCTGCTGTTCGTCGCCAGCACGCTGCACCACGGCATCGACGGCGGCCCGCGCGTCAACCGGGTGCTGCGCACGCTCGACTACGCATCGGTATTCGTCCTCATCGCCGGGACGACGACGCCCATGGTGCTGGTGCTGTTCCGCAACGCGTACGGCTGGACCGTGCTGGGAGCGGTCTGGGCGGTCGCCGCGGTCGGCATCGCGTTGCGGTCGTCGCTGCGCGACCTGCCCAAGTACGTGACGAACACGCTGTACATCGCGATGGGCTGGATGCCGGTGCTGCTCGTCGGCTCCGGGGTCTCCCTGCCCGTCGGGGCGTACGTGCTCCTCGCCGCCGGCGGGCTGGTGTACTGCGTAGGGTTCGTCATCTTCGTCGTCGAGCGGCCCAACCCGGCGCCCGGCGTGCTCGGGTTCCACGAGATCTGGCACATCCTCGTCGTGCTCGCCGCCGTGCTGCACTACCTGCTGATGTGCCGGTACGTGCTCCCGGCCTAGCAGGCCTGCGATGCGGCCACCGCCACCCGGCATGCAGCAGGATGGTCCCGTGACCGACCTGCCCACCTTCACCGTCGCCGACCTCGAGGCCGAGCCCGTGCTCGACCTGCCGGCGTTCACGCAGGACGACGCCGTGGACCTCGGTCTGCTGGCCGTCGCCGTCATCCGCGAGCGCGGCGCGAACCTCGCGGTGCGCGTCGAGCTGCACGGCGAGGCGGTCTTCCAGGCACTGACCGGCTCGACCGGCGCGGACAACCTGCCCTGGCTCGAGGGCAAGGCGCGGGTCGTGCACCGCTTCGGCGAGGCGTCGCTGCTGGTCCGCCGCCGCCACGAGGCCGCGGGCACGCCCTTTGACGAGCTTCTCGACGTCGACCACGACCGTTTCAAGGCGCACGGCGGGTCGGTGCCGCTGCGCGTCGGCGGCGAGGTCGTCGGCACCCTGACGACGTCGGGCGAGCCGGATGTCGTCGACCACGCGGTCTCCGCGGAGACCGTCCGCCGCTACCTGAAGTCGCACACCCGCTGGCGGGGGCGCCCGTAGCCTGTACCGCGGACGGCCGACGACCGAGTGTCACCCGAGCGCTTCGGGGTGGCAGTCGGTGTGCGGTCCCGGGCCTCTAGCTCAACTGGCAGAGCAGCGGACTTTTAATCCGCGGATTGCGTGCCGCCAGCGGTGGGGTCGACGGGGCGCAGATCCCGCGCGGCTCGGAGCAGCTCGTCGGGGGTCGTCGCGAACAGCGGCGCGAGGACTTCGAGCTCATCGAGCGTGTACGGCGTCTGGCCGGCACGCTTGCGCGACACCGACTGCTGCGTGATGCCCAGCAGTGCGGCGACGCGCGCCTGCGTGATCTCGTAGCGCGCCATCTCGCCGCGGATCACGGCCGCGACGCGCTGGTGCAGAGGCCGCTCCGCGAGCGGGACGAGGGTGCTGATCTGCGTGCTCATAGCGAGCACTCTACTCGTTGTAGCGTGTGGCGCGCAATGGCTGTGCGGGCGAAACGCGACCAGTGTGCGCGACACGCTTGCGCTGCACGCTTTCTGCGTGTATACCTCTCCCCATGACCAGATACGCTGAAAGTGTGGCGCACTCGCAGAAGGTGCGGCGGCTGTTCCCCCGGCCGGCCACGGCGATCGTGACCGGCAACGTGCGGGCCGAGATGGCGCGCAAGCGGATCTCGCAGGCGCTCGTCGCCGATCGTCTGCGTCTCACGCAGCAGGCCGTCTCGAACCGGCTGAACGGGCGCGTCCCGTTCGACGTCGACGAGATCGTCGCGGTCGCCGAGCTGCTCGAGGTCGACCCGGCTGCGCTCCTTCACCGGAGTGCGTCGTGAGCCCGGCGAGTGCCGGCGTGCTCGCTGCGGCCGTGGCGCTGCTCGTGCTCGGGCTGCTCGGGTGGGCTCTCGCGCGGATGGCCGACCGCCAACCGCCGATCATCGTCTGGGAGTTGGCCGGGCTCGACGCTGAGACCGTCGCCGCGCGTGCAACGTCCGCGCTGCGCGCAACGTCCTCGCTCCACGCAGCGGTCCTGAGCCGAGCGAGCGGCCTCTGTGAGGCGTGCGGTGCGAAGCTCCCCGCGCTTGCGCGGTGCCAGATCGTTCACCTGGACAAGAGCTCGCGCGAGGCGCCCGCGTTCGCCGCGGTGTGTGACCCGTGCGCGTCAGTGGCTCGACTCTCGCAGCGGGCAGTCGCACAGCACATCAAGGCACGACAGCTTGATGACGCGCCCGGCGCGCGCGTCGGCCAGCCACCGCTCTGCGGCGTCCTGGGCGAACGTCCCGCTGCCGTCGGTCGCGAGGGTCAGCGGCACACCGGGGCTGACCAGGATTCGCGCGACGGCCTCGCCGTCGAACAGCGAGGCCCAGAGGGACCCGCCCTCGTCGATGACGCGCGCCACGACCGGCCGGAAGGTCTCCAGGACGCTGTCGTTGGCCGTGTACTCGACGCCCCCGTACCGCAGGTACCCCATGGTCTCGCTCCTCTGTCGACGATCACTGACGCCCCGAAGGTAGCGCTCGGCCCGGTCGACGTGACCGCGGAGCGCGCGGCGTGGCTCGCCCGGGCCGCCTCGCACCACCAGTCCGGCTACTGCTACCGCGCGGACTGCGTCCGCGAGGAGTGCGTCTTCAACCGCACCGCGCTCGCGGCGATGTACGGGGCCGGCGTCCGCTCCCCCGAGGTCGTCTCGGCGCACGGCGCCATGCTCGCGGCCGGCGCGCCGAGTGCTTCCCCCTCGGTGCACGCGTCGACGGTGGGAACCGTCGGCGACGCGGGGGAGGGCCGGGTCGGGGGTGACGACTCCCCCTCGTCATCCCCGACCATCGGTCTCGCGGTCCCGCTCGCGACCCGCGTCCCGGTCGTGATGACCCGCCACCGGACCGTGCACACCGTGTGCGCCGACATCGTCGTCGCGCAGCACGCCGCGGCCCGCATCGACGGCACGGTCGAGTTCCACGACTACGACGCCCGGCGGCAGGCATGACCGCCCCGACGCCCCGCGAGGTGTTCGGCCCCACCGCTGGCACCGACGTCGACGGTGGCGGTGTCTTCTCGCCGACCTCGCCCTGGGTCGCCAGGCCAGGCCCGTCCCAGCGCCGCCGCGCCGCCGCGGTCCGCAGCGCGCACGAGCGTGCGGAGCAGCTCGCCAGGGCCCTGGGGCCGCTGATGCGGCGCGACGAGAGCGACGTCGACCTCCACCTCGAGCTGTACCGCCGCGCGGCGGACCGTCTCGACGTCGCACTCGACGAGCTCGACGCCGCGCTCGCGGCCGGTCCGCCGCTCCCCGCGCCGCGCGCGCGCTGATCCCACACCCCCACCCCCGACCTTCGGAAGGCACCCCCATGTCGTCCACCACCCCCACCGTCGCGACGCTGGTCGCCAACCCCGGCTCCACGCAACTGCGGCTGCTCGTCGCCCGGGTCGCGAAGCGACTCGAGCGCGGCGACTCGATCGAGACCGTCACCGCCTGGGTCGGCTCGCGCGGCGCGCGCCTGGTCTTCGGCTCGTCCGCGCAGCGCATCGTCCTGACGCTCATCGGCGGCGCGCGGTGAGCGGGCACATCGACGGCGCGTACCCGGTCGTGATCCGCCGCCGTCCCCGCCCGCCGGCGCCGGCCCCCGCGACCGACCGCCCGCCGCGCGCCGAGCCGGGCGTCTCGCCGGAGCTCTCCGCGATCGTCGACGACGTCCTCGCCGAGCTGCGCGAGGAGGACGCCCCGTACCGGTTCCCCGCGCCCGCGACGTACGTCCGGCCCCAGCACGCACGCCCCCGCCCGCTGCTGCTGAACCGCGCGGCCCGGGTCGTGCGCGACGCGCTCATGCTCGCCGTGTTCGCGGCGTTCTGCGCGATGCTCGCGCTCGTCGCGGTCGCGTGGTTCTCGCCCGACACCGTCGCGGGGCCGTCGTTGTGACACGGGCCCGCCTCGACGTCGCGAGCGTGACCGCGTGGTGGCGCGTCTTCCTGACGAAGCCCGGCCACGTCGACCAGCTCGACGCGATCGGCGGCCCGCGCCGCGCGCACCGGCTCGCGGACCAGATACGCGTCGTCGCCGTCAACGCCGAGGGCCCGACGGCCGCGACGCAGCTGCGCGCCGCCGGCGAGGCGCTCCTCGTCTCCGCCTGGCTGCGCGCGACGCGCCGCGGTGCGCCCGGCGGCGCGCCGACGCCGCCCGTCGGGTTCGACGTCGCGGTGACCGCGCTCGCGGGCCTGTACCTGATCGACGAGGCCTTCCGCCTGATCGCGGAGGGCTCCACCCGGGACACGTCGTGAGGCCGGTGGCCGCACGTGCCCGCTCGACGCACCGCACGCCGGTGTGCCTGTGCGGCGCGAGGTTGCGGTGGGTCCGGTACACGCCGATCAAGGCCGATCCGGACGACCCGACCGCCGCGACGTCGGTCCTTCCGCTCGACCACCGCGCGGCCGCCCCAGGGTCCCCGGCGGCTCGCACCGCGAACTACGCCGTGCAGCTCGGCACGGTCTTCGCCCGCCAGATCACCCCCACCCGCCCACTCGACCCGGCCGTCGAGTGGGGCCCCTTCAACATCCACTTCGCCACCTGCCCCCGGCGGGTCACGGCTGAGCAGCTGGCCTCGATGGGCCAGCGGAACGGACGACGACGATGAGCACCCCCACCGCCAAGCGCACCGGCCTGGTGCGCGTGCAGCTCGACACCCCGTGCCTGCGCTGCGGCTCGACCGACACGTACGGCGCCCGCTGGCACGACGACGACGGAGCGCTGATCCGGCAGGTCGCGACCGGCTGCCACGCGTGCGGCTGGTCGTCGAGCCGGTACAACGAGACCCACCCGTACGGTGCGGCGCTCGCGCCGGACCCGTCCGACGCCGACGGTGCGCTCCCCGACGGTTCGCCGGCCGACGCGCTGCTGCGCTTCACGGCGGTCACGGGCCTGGAGTTGGTCGCACTGCTGGACGTCGCGACCCCCGACCTCCTGGCCGCGGGGAGCGGCTACCCCGACGCGGACGTGCGCGCGGCTGCCCTGGGTCACTGGCTGGCGCTCGTCGCTGCGACGCGTGCCTGCTACGACACGCACGCCCTGCTGTCGCGCCTGCGTGAGCTCGACCCGACGGCCGCCGACGACATGGCAGAGAGCCTGCGCCTCGCGGCCGAGTACTCGCTGCACGGCGAGGGGTTCACGGAGTGGGTCGCGGCGCACGGGATCGACGTCGACCACGTCTTCGACGACGCGAAGCGCGCGAGCCAGGACAGCCCGCCCGCGCTCCTGCGCGTCCTGGGCGAGTACTCGCGCCTGCGCGCGAGGCACCCCGCGGGGCCGTTGCCGACACCGCAGGCCACGCCGGCGGACGACGAGGACCCCGCGACGACCGAGGCGATCGACACGATCGCCCGCCACGTCGTCGCGACCCACGGCCCGCTTGAGACCGGCTCGGCCTGGGAGGACTACCCCGAGATCGGCGAGCACGACTGGTCCCGCGTGTGCGCGGCCGCGGCCGCCGTGCGCGAGGACCTCTGGCCCGAGCACGACCGCTACGACGCCGCGTACGGCCTGCTCGCCGCGCGCGCCGTGGAGGTGTGAGCCGTGGCCCGCCGGACCTCCGTCCCCGACGTCGCACCGACGTCCTCGTCGTCGAGCGCGCTGGACGCGCTGACCGCGCAGCCGACGGCGGGCGGTGACTCGCACGCCGTGCTGGTCCCGCTCGAGCGGCTGCGCCCGCACCCGCACAACCCGCGCAAGGACCTCGGCGACCTGTCCGAGCTCACGAAGTCGATCCGTGCGCACGGCGTGCGCCAGAACCTGCTCGTCGTCGTCGACCCGGACGACCCCGACGCGTACCGCATCGTCATCGGCCACCGTCGCGCGGCCGCGGCCCGCGCCGCCGACCTCACGGCCGTGCCCGTCGTCGTCGACCGCGGCCTCGACGAGATCTCGCAGCGCGAGCTGATGCTCGTCGAGAACCTCCAGCGCGTCGACCTGACCCCCGTCGAGGAGGCCGACGGGTACCAGGACCTGCTCGACCTGGGCGTCGACGTCGCGACGATCGCCGCGCACACCGGCCGCTCCGAGACCACGGTCCGCGCCCGGCTGCGTCTCGTGCCTCTGCCGGACAAGGCCCGCGCCGCGATCCACGCACGGGACATCACCCTCGAGGACGCGGCCGCGCTCGCGGACCTCCCGGAGTCCAAGCAGAAGAGCCTCGTCAAGGCGCTCGGGACGAACAACTTCCGTCACCAGATGGCCACGGTCCGCTCCGAGCTCGAGCAGGAGCGTCAGATGGCGCCGCTCCTGCAGGTCCTCGCCGACGCGAACGCGACCGAGCTCAAGGCGAACGAGTGGGCCACGCCCGAGGGCTCGACCCGCCACATGGGAGACATCCGTGGTTCGAGGGCCGCCGAGTTCGCGGCGGAGCTGGCCACAGCGATCGGCCCGGGCTGGTCCTGGCGCTGGTACTACGGCGCCGTCCACCTGTACCGCCCGCACACGCTCGAGGAGGCCCAGGAGGCCGCGAAGGCGGACGCCCGCCGCACGGCGTGGGAGGCCGAGCGCGACGAGCGCAACGCGAAGGAGGCCGCGGAGCGCGCCGTCCGGACCGAGTTCGCGACGGTCACCGCTGCGACGCGGCGCGAGTTCCTCGAGCACCTGATCCACGACCGCAAGACCCTGACCAAGGACCAGACCGCGACGCTGCTGGACTACGTCGCGACCGAGGTGGTCGAGCAGCCCTGGGCGGGTCAGTACTGGCAGGGCGCGTTCCGCGGCCACTCGATCCCGGTCGACACCGACAGCGCCGACGCGCTCGTGGGCTGGCTGCGGATCACCCTGCCCTACGACCACGTCTCGAGCTACCACCGCCAGGAGCACCTCCCGATCGTCGCGGCCGCGGCCGCCGACCTGAGCGCGCCGCAGCGGCTCCTCGCCGCGCTCGCGGCCGCGGTCGAGCCGATCGGCCAGACAACCTGGCAGAACGGGGGCCGGTCGGTCACGACGGCCCGCTGGTACGCGCTGCTCGAGCAGCTCGGCTACGTCGTCTCGGACGCGGAGCGCGCCGCGCTCGTCGTCCCGCTCGACGACGACGAGGAGCCTGACGACGAGGACGGTGCGTCGTGACGCTCGTCGCCCCTCCCCACGGGTCGGGGTCGAACCACGCGAACAGCGGCCCGCCGTGCCTGCCGACCGAGGCCCGCGGCAAGGAGACCCCAGACGAGTTCCGCGCGCGCATGGAGGCCAAGCGCGGGCAGCGGCGCAGCATCGTGCTCCGCACCCCGTCGGGGCAACCCCGCCCCGAGCCCGCCCCCCCGTCCGGCACGTCCGCCCACGGCATCACCGCATCGACGCTGCGGCCGGCGCCCCGCGCACGCACGCCAAAGCCGGCCCCGACCCCTCGCCCGACGCGGCAGCCCGTCGTGTCGAAGCGCGAGCGCGACCGCGCAGCCACGGTCACCGCCTACCTCAACGGCGACCGTGTGAGCGACATCGCGGCCCGCCTCGACAGGTCCCCGACGACCGTACGCACGTGGCTGCGCGCGGCCGGCATCGAGCCTCCCGCCCGCGAGTACCCGGTACGCGTCCGCCCCTGCGCGGGCGGCTGCGGCCGACTCACCCGCCCCGCGTCGACGACCGTCGAGCAGTGCCCCGGCACGGTCGCGCGCGCGGCAGGCGGGAAGTGCAGCAGCTGCCACGAGAAGACCTCGAGCCGGCGCGCGATCAACGACGACGAGCTGAAGCGGATCGTCGAGCTCTACGACACCGGGCTGACCGCCCCGCAGATCGGCGAGCAGCTCGGCCGCACGTCCAAGACCATCCGCACCGCGCTCGACCGCGCCGGCGTCACCCGCGTTGACGGGCGCAGCCTCCGCTCCGGCGGCCGCCCCAAGACCGCCAACGACGACCCGCCCGACCTGGCGAAGGCCGTCGTCGACGCCTACACCGCCGGCAAGACGATCACCCAGATCGAGCAGACCATCCCCGGCGTCGGGTCTGCGACCCACGCACGCGGCATCCTCATGCGCGCCGGGGTCAGCATGCGCCCGCCCGCGAACAAGCCGACCGACCTCGACGCCCGTGCGCGCGCCGTCCAGCTCGCCACCCAAACCAACCTCACGCACAGCCAGATCGGCGCGCAGCTCGGCTACGCACAGACCACGATCTCTCGCTGGATCCGCGAGCACGACCACCCCACGACGACCAACGTCGCGCTCGCGGACACCGCCC
Source organism: Cellulomonas uda (assembly GCF_006538705.1). Lineage (GTDB taxonomy): Bacteria > Actinomycetota > Actinomycetes > Actinomycetales > Cellulomonadaceae > Cellulomonas > Cellulomonas uda. Next base: position 28,399 of record NZ_BJLP01000004.1, on the reverse strand, counting down.
CGCCGGCCACGCACGCACCCGCCCCAGCCGACGGCGACGACGTAGAGGCGGACCTTCCGCCGGAGCTCCTCGCGCTCGCGTCCAGCTCCGCGCGCGCCGTCGTCTCGTCGCTGCTCGATGCGGCGGCCGCGCTCGCGGAGACCTCGCGGCACGTCGCGGTCCTCGTCACGCAGACGCGTGCCGTCCTCGACCAGCTCGGACAGGACACCACGGAGGTGGCGCCGTGATCCTCACGACCGACGCCCCGATCGTCGAGCCGCTCACCCCCGAGGAGTACGCCGACCTGTACCGGTTCCACCGCGCCGCCCGCGCCGCGGTCGACAGGGAGGCGGCCGCCGCGCGCCTGCGACGCGCCGCGCTCGTCGCGGTCTACCACACCCGCGAGCCCATCCCGACGCCCGAGCCCGCCGCACCTGTGCGCACCGAGGACGCCGGCGACGACTTCCCGCGTGAGTGCGAGCGCGCACGCGTCGCGGCGATCGCCCGCTACCACGACACCCCGGGCAAGCAACGCGCGCGCCGCAACGCTCTCTGCGACGACAAGGCGACCCGACACCCCGGGAGCAGCGACCCCAGCCCGTCGCACGGTGGCGGGTCGTCGAGGACGCGCAGGTGCGAGTGCTCAGACCCGTTCACGGCCCGGATGACGGGTCACGGACACGCGTGCCCGCTCTACGACGGAGGTGCGGCGTGACAGCGCGCGTGCCCGTCGACTACGCGCACACCGCCCACGCCCGCGAGAACCGCGAGAGGAAGGCCGTCGCGCTCGCGGACTCGATGCGCCGCCTCGGTGTGACGGTCGAGGGCATCGCGGTCGGTGGAGGGATGCGTCGCACGGTGTGGCGGGACGCGGGTCTGGACCGGTCCCCGTCGGAGGAGACGTGGGACCTGGTGCACCAGCTCTTCGCGGCGGTGCAGGAGCCGGTCGTCGCACCCTCCGCGGAGCGTGCGTCGACGGGCCGCCGGTGCACGGTGCCGGCGTGCTCGTCGACGGACGCGCACCCGTACCCGGAGGGCTGGCGGTGCGACCCGCATTCCCCGTGGGCGCGCCGCGGTCTGCCGCGCGCGGACCCGAACCGGGTCCCGGGCGTGCCGTGCGAGCTCGACCGCCTGCGCGCCGCGCGTGCGATCGCCGCGACGTCGTACCCGCTGCCCACGTCGACGGTCGTCGACGACCGCGCGATCGCGTCCGGCAAGCGCCGCTCGACGACCGCCACCTACCAGGCCGTGCGCGCCGCGCAGGCACACCACCGCAACAGGAGGAACCCATGACCGACCCCGTGCGTCGCATCTATGTCGCGTCGTCGTGGCGCAACCCGGACCAGCCCGAGGTCGTCGACCGGCTGCGCGCTCGCGGGTTCGAGGTGTACGACTTCCGCAACCCGCCGGGGCGGTCCGGCTTCGCCTGGTCGGAGATCGATCCGGGGTGGCAGTCGTGGACGGCTGCGGAGTACATCGCCGCGCTCGAAGACCCGCTCGCCGTGGCCGGGTACGCGAGCGACTTCGCCGCGATGCAGTGGGCGGACACGTTCGTGCTCGTCCTCCCGTGCGGCCGGTCCGCCCACCTCGAGCTCGGGTGGGCGGTCGGCGCGGGCAAGCGCGCGGTCATCATCACGCGCGACGGCGAGGAGCCGGAGCTCATGGCGAAGATGGTCGACTACATCGCCGTCGGCCTCGACGACGCGCTCGAGTACCTGTCCCGCCCCGACGCTCCCGCCCCATCCGACGAGGACCGGGAGGCGCTGGCGCGGTACCGAGAGCACTCGGTGCGGCTCAACAACTTGTCGTGGCGCATCGCCGTTGCCGTGGGCGATGTCCCCGTGGGCGCTACCGAGGTCATCGGGGACCCGGATGAGCAACTCACCCGTCTCATCGCCCTCGCCACCCGCTCGCCCCAGCCCGCACCTGCAACACCCGCAACGGACGCTGCCCCGTCCGATGAGGATGCGCTGGTCGAGCGGCTGCGAGGGTCGGCCGACGCATGGTGGAGTGAGTACGACCGGGAGCTGCGCGCGCACGAGGAGACGAAAACGGCGTTGGTCGCGGTCACTGCTGAGCGCGACGCCCTCGCCGCCCGCTCGCTCGCCGCCCGTCCGTCCCAGACCGCCACGACCGTCAGCGCGGAGCAGGTGGAGCACATCGTGCGACGGGTGACCCCGTGAGCGCGCAGTTCTGGCTCAGTCTGGCGCTGGGCGCGGCGGGCATCACGGGCATCTTCCTCGCCGGGTCGGGGCGCAAGGTCGGCTGGCTGATCGGCCTGCTGATCCAGCCCGTGTGGATGGTGTTCGCGGTCGTCACCGGGTCCTGGGGGCTCATCCCGCTCGCGGTCGGCTACGGGGTCGTCTACGGCCGCAACTTGCGTCGCCAGTCCTCGCGGGAGGTGACCCCGTGAGCGCCCCGGACTGGGCCGTCGAGAAGGCGGTTGACGAGCGCAAGCCGCTGGCCGACTGGCGGACGCACATCGTGACCGTCACCGTCGACACCCGGTACGAGGACTGGCCCGAGGTCGATGTCCGGATGGTCTGCACTGCGCCCCCGGACGCGGAGTGCCGCACCTACCCGGTGTGCGACTGCGAGGCCTTCTCCGTCTGCGAGGACCCCGCGGAGCACGCGGAGGGTGGGCACACGGAGACGGCCCGTCACGACCTGGCGGGACACCCCTACGAGCCGGGCCGCGGCTGCTGGATCAAGTCGTGGTTCGACATTGGCGAGGAGGGGCTGAAGTACGTCGGCCCCGACGCGAGCGCTGCCCGCGACGACGGCGTGCCGGCCGTCGCCCGCGAGGGCGAGATCGACGTGACGGGCTTCTGGCCAGAGGAGTACGTCGAGTGGCAGTGGCATTACCCGAACCGCGGCTTCACCGGCGACCCGAGCGCTCTGCCCGCACCGGTCCGGGAGGCTGAGCTCGAAGACGCCGGGCAGGGCGTACTGGAGGTCCCGCGTTGCTGAACGGACCCGCTCCGATCCGTGCTCCGTGATGCCGGCGGACGCCACCCCCACCATCGACACCCCACCGCGAACCTGAAGGGGGGCACTGCCGCCCGTGTCCTGGCAGAAGAGCAGCGACGGCGCCGCGACGCACCCGAAGCTGATGAAGATCGACGCGTTGCCCGACGCGGACGACCGCCTCCTGAACGAGGTGAAGGGCTGGCTCTGGTCCCTCTCGACGCAGTCTGCCCAGCACGACACCGACTACTACGTCGAGGTCGGCACCGCGCGGATGTTCGGGACGTCGCGCACCGCGGTGCTCGTCGACGTCGCACTGCGCGTCGGGCTGCTGACCGAGCACACGATCGACGGCTTGCGCGTCTACAAGCTGCTCGAGGACGAGAACCTCTGGCACATCCGCTCGCGTGCGGAGAAGGAGTGGGAGCGCCAGCAGGCCTCCGACACCAAGGACCCGCGGCTGAAGGTCCCGGTGGTCCTCCGCGACGGTGACAACTGCCGTTACTGCGGCGTCCTCACGCAGTGGCGGGGACCTCGCAACCACGCGACGTTCACCCTCGACCACCGGCAGCCCGGCCAGCCCGGGACCGTCGAGACGCTCGTCGTCGCGTGCTGGCGGTGCAACACCTCGCGCAGCAACAACCCGCAGTGGGACGACGACCACCCGCTGCGCCCCGCACCGGCCCGGCCGCTGTACGGGCGGTGGGCCGCGCAGTACCTGACCGATAACGGCTACCCGACGCAGCAGAACGTGCTGCGCGAGGCGGACGAGAAGCGACCGGCGCCGGCCCTTGGCGCGGACCCCGCACCCATGAGCGTGCGACCCGCGACGGGCAAGGACGACGACACCGCTACCGCCCCTCGCCGCGCCGTCCCGCGCGCAACTCCCGCGAGAGTGGAGTCCGAGTCGAGTCAGACTCCACCGCCCGCTACCCCGGGAGTGGCTCCTCCCGGGTCGGGTCAGGGTCGGGTCGGGTCTCCCTCGGGTGTGGACGGTACGGGTCAGGGCGGGAGGGGCGCGCCGCAGGCGCAGCCCCGTCGTCGTCGTGGGCGTCGGGGGAAGCGTGGGCCTGGGCGAGGTGCGTCGTGAACCTGAGCGCGGCCCTCACCTGCCCTCTGTGCGAGCGGCCTCTCGACGAGCTCCTTGGGGAGACGGTCTGCGGGGTCTGCGTTGCTCGGCTGCGTGGGCTGCTTTGGGGGATCCCCGACGAGGTGTCACAGGAACGTCGCGTCGTCGAGGTACGTGGCGCTCGCGGCGACGTCGTCGTGCGTCGGCGTGCGGTCGATGGAGAGGTCGTCGTCCCAGGCCTTGCGTCCTCGCTCGAGGCCGCGGCCCGCGGTGAGCTGCGCTTCGGCGACGTCGGCCCGGTCAGTCGCTCGGCGGACGCCCGGCTACCGCTCGTGCCGTCGGCCGTGTTCGCTCGCGACGAGCTGGTGCGCGTGCTGGCGGAGCAGGCGCGCGCGATCGCCGAGGTGCGTGCGCACCCTCGTCCGCGGCGTGACCTGTGCGCCCTGGCGGAGTGGCTGCTCGGGCAGCTCGGCTGGCTCGCGTTCAACGACGACGGCCCGCGTCGGGTGCAGGTGCTGACCGAGGCGGTCGTCATGGCGCGCGCGGTCATCGAGCACCCGCACGACGACCGCGCCTACCGTGGTCGGTGCGCCGCGGTCGTCGACGGCGAGGAGTGCACGGCGCCGCTGTACGCGAAGCCGACCGCGCCGACGGCGACGTGCCGGCGGTGCGGCGCCGAGCACGACGTCTCGACACAGCGTGACCGGTTGCTCGCCGAGGCGCGCGAGCGTCGGGTCACGGCGACGCAGGCCGCACTCGCACTGCAGGGCATGGGCGTGCCGGTGATGCCCTCGACGGTCAGGTCGTGGGTGCACCGCGGCGCGCTCGTCGCGCAGGGCTCGGCCCGGTCGACGACGGGGTCCCGCACGCCGGTGTACCGGCTCGGCGACGTCGAGCAGCTCGCGCGCCGCCGGGCGCAGGATCTTGCGCGACACGCCGCCCGGTTCGCCGGTTCCCGGGATGCTTGACGTCGCAACGCTATTGTCTGTCACAGTGAGCCGAACTGGCTCCGAAGGCCCCTGGTCCCCGTGACCCGGGGCCTTCGTGCTTCCCGCCGCACGGCAGCGAGAGCGCCGCGGCCGGGATGGCGGACCGCCCCGGGGGCACGTCCTCGGGCGCGGGGCTGGCGGCGACTGCGGGGGTGGTCGTCATCGAGCGTCGTGCGGTCCGACGTCGCCGGCCCCTGACCGAAGGCGACCTGTCGTGGATCCGCAGCACCGCGCGGTGGAAGCGACTGGTCGACGAGATCTGCGTCCCCGGTGCGGTGTGCGGCATCTGCCTGGGGGAGCGGGGCCCGATCCTGTTCGACGTTCGTCGCGCTCACCCGCTGTCGAGGAGCCTTGACCACATCAAGCCGCTGGCCCGCGGGGGCGACCCCTGGGACCCCGCGAACCTGCAGCCGGCGCACCTGTCGTGCAACGCAGCGAAGGGCGACCGCGAGCCGCCGGCTCGCTGCAACCGAGGATGGTCCTGGTACTGAGAGCGGGCCCCGTCGCCGCAGGTCAGAGGCCGTTTTTTGGAATCGCGCGCCTGCGGTCGACCCCGCCCTCGATCAGTTTTTCTACCCCCACGGGAGCCCTTGGGTAGGGCCCCACAACGTGTGGTCCGGAGGTGAGCTGGCGTGGCGCGTGAGGTGACCGAGCACGGAGCGTCGGGGTACCGGCGCGGCTGCAAGTGCGAGGTGTGCCGCGAGGGGCACCGCGTGCAGGTCGCGCGCTGGCGGGCGTCGCGTCGCGAGCGCGAGTTCGCGAAGGCGCTCGCGGACGCGTCCGGCACGCCCTTGGTCGAGACGCCGGCGCCTGAGCCTGTCGCGGCCGCCGGCGCCCTGGACATGGACGCCGCGCCGGGCCCGCTCGAGGCAGCGCTGATCGAGGACATCACGGAGCCGGACTCTCGGGTCGCGTTCCGTCGGCACCTCGTCGGCCTCGCGCGGCTGAACGCGCGCGTGCTCGACCAGGTCTCGCGGCTCGACCGATACGACCTCATCTCGCCGGTGCAGCTGCGACAGCTCGAAATCCTGAACCGCATCGCACGGATCGGCTTCGCGGGGCTCGACGACGACGCGACGGCTGGCGGGACGGTCGAGGTGCCGGACGACGCGTCGGCGCTCCTGGCGGAGCTCGAGGGCGGTGAGTAGTCGCCGCGGCGGGCGCCCTGAGGCGGTGCCGCTGTGGGCGACAGAGCGCAACCCGCAGCGAGAGACCCTCGGAGCGCGGGTCGCGCGGGTCCAGCAGAAGCTGGGGCAGACCCCCATGCCGTGGCAGCGGGAGCTGTACGACGTCGCGTACGAGATCGACCCGGCGACGGGCGGCCCGTGGTACCGCGAGGTCGTGGTCCTGGTGCTGCGGCAGGCGGGCAAGACGACGGTCGTGCGCACGGTCCTGACGGACCGGTGTCTGTTCACGCCGGATGCGCTGGTGCGCTACACCGCGCAGAACCGGCTGATGGCTGTGCAGCGGCTCGAGAACGACTTCTACCGCCCGATCGCACGCTCCCCGCTCGCGGCGTTCCTGAACCTGCGCGTGGGTCGGCGCTCGGGCATGCCAGGGTGGGCGGCGAAGACGGGCTCGGAGCACATCGCCTTCACGAACGGCTCGACCTGGGGCGTCGACTCGGTGAAATCGACGTCGGGTCACGGCCCGACGCTCAACACCGGCGCGATCGACGAGGCCTTCGCGCACCAGGACGCCCGCGTCGAGGCCGCGATGCGCCCCGCGATGATCACCGTCCCGGACGCGCAGCTGTGGGTGACGTCGGCCGCCGGCGACGCGTCGAGCACGTACCTGCGACGCAAGGCTGACGAGGCGCGAGCACGCCTGAAGGTCGAGCTGGCGCGCCCGATGCACGAGCGGCGCTCGCGGGTGCTGTTCCTCGAGTACGCCGCCCCAGCGGACGCGGACCGGGCCGACCCGGAGACGTGGTGGCGCACGCACCCGGCGCTGGGCTACACGATCACCGAGGCCGCGATCCAGTCCGACTTCGAGGGTATGTCCGGCGAGCCGGAGGAGTTCGACCGCGCGTACCTGGGCTGGTGGCCGACGAAGAAGGCCGCCGAGTGGGTCATCCCGCAGGGGACCTGGCATGACAACCGGGTCCCGGACGGCGAGTTCGCCTGGGACGGCACCCCGGTGTGGTCCGTCGACGTCGCACCGGAGCGCGACATCGCTTCCCTCGGGATGGCCGGTGCTGCGCTTGAGGGGCGTGTGTTCGTCGACGTGATCGAGCGGCGCGAGGGTGCACCGACGTGGTGCGTCGAGCAGCTCGTCGAGCTGCGGCGGCGCTGGGGCGGGCAGCACGTCGGCCTGATCGACGCTGCGCGGTCCCTCGCGCCGGACCTCGAGGCGTCGGGCTTCACCGTCCACCGGCTCACGGCGCAGGACCGCATGGATGCGTGCGGCGCGTTCTACGACGACGCGATGGACCATCGCCTCCGGCACGTGCACGACGACGAGCTCGACGACGCACTCGCCGCGGCGACGAAGCGCTTCCTCACGCAGGAGGGCGGCTTCGTGTGGGCGCGCGGGAAGTCCGCGCGCGACATCACGCCCCTGTACGCCGCCACGGTCGCCCGCCACGTGTGGGTGAGGGTGCACGGCGACGACTACGACATCGACGCGTCGACCTACGGGGGCGACGTCGAAGACGACTGAGGAGACCCCGATGCTCCGCCTCATCACGACCGTCCTGGACCTGCTGGGCGCGCTCCTGCTCGTCGCAGCGCTCGCGGGCATCGCTCACCGCCTGGTGGGCACGGAAGCGGCTCTGGCGGCCGCTGGGGCGGGCGTCCTGGCCGTCTCGTGGCTCACCGACCGCACGCACGCGCCGCGACGACGAGGGGGTGACGACGCGTGAGCCTGTTCCGACGGGGCACGACGCTCGGTTCGGCGATGGACGCCGGCGGGCGCTCGGCGCGATCGAGCGGGTCGACGACGGTGACGTCCTCGACGGCCCTGCGGCAGTCGGTCGTGTGGGGTGCGAGCCGCCTGCGGTCCGACCTCGTCTCCCTCATGCCGGTCGACGTGTTCCGGAAGGCGTCCGGCCTGTCCGTCGAGGTCGCCCCGCCGCCGGTGCTCGTCGAGCCCTCGTCGTTCGGCGACGGGCAGCCGATGTCGATCGGCGAGTGGCTGGGCGCGACACAGATGGACATCGACCAGGTCGGGAACACGATCGGTGTGATCGCCGCGACCGACGCGTTCGGCCTGCCCGCCCAGGTCGACCTCGTCCCCTGGGACAAGGTCCGCATCCGGATCAAGGACTACAAGGTCCACACGTACTGGATCGACGGGGAGAAGTTCGAGCCTCGCGAGATCTGGCACGAGCGCGGTTACCGGCTCGGAGGGCTGCCCGTCGGGCTGAGCCCGCTGACGTACGCCGCGCTGAACATCGCCGGGGCGGACGCCGCGCAGCGGTTCGCGCTCGAGTGGTTCGTGAACGGCTCAGTGCCGGCCGCGATCCTGCGCAACGCTGAGAAGTCCCTCGACCCGGGCGAGGCCGAGCGCACACGCCGCCGGTTCAAGGCGTCGATGGCGACGGGCGACGTGTTCGTCACCGGCAAGGACTGGACGTACGAGGCGGTCGCGGCGAAAGCAGCCGAGTCCAGCTTCATCGAGCAGATGGAGTACTCCGACGTCGCGCTGTGCCGCTTCTACGGAGTGCCCGCGGACCTCGTCGACGTCGCGGTGCAGTCCTCGACGGTGAACTACGCGAACATCTCGCAGCGCAACCTGCAGGTCCTCACGATGAACCTCGGCGGCGCGCTGAACCGCCGGGACACCGCACTGAGCCGCATGACACCGCGGCCGCGGTTCGTGCGCCTGAACCGCTCCGCGATCCTCGCGATGGACCCGGTCACGCGCGCCGAGCTGTTCAAGACGCAGATCGAGTCCCGGCAGCGCACACCAGACGAGGCGCGCGGCAAGGACGACGTCCTGCCGCTCACCGAGGCCGACTACGCCCAGTTCGAGCGTCTCTGGCCGACCAACCGGCCGTCGCAGCAGCAGTCATCGGGAGGGAACTGATGGACGACGAGCTCGCCGAGAAGATCGCCGCCGCGGGCCGTGAGCGCTCGCAGGCGGTCGCCGCTCGCGCGGACCGACCCTCGCAGCGCCGCTGCGCTCCGGAGCAGAGCTCCCGGGCGTGGGTCGCGGCGCCGAACGCCCGCATGCAGCTGCGCGAGGCCGACGACGGCACCGGGCCCCTCAGCTTCGAGGGGTACGCCACGGTCTACGAGCGCGGCTACGAGATGTGGGACTGGTACGGCCCGTACACCGAGGTCGTCTCGGCGGGCGCGGGCGCGACGTCGCTCGCCCGCGCGGACCTCGACGTGCCGCTCGTCCTGCAGCACGCCGCGCTGCGGCGCATCGCTCGCACGACGAACGGCACGCTCGAGCTCGCCGAGGACGACTCGGGCCTGCTCACGAGGGCTCCGCAGCTCGACCGCGAAGACCCGGACGTCGCGTACATCGCGCCCAAGCTGCGCTCGGGGCTCATCGACGAGATGAGCTTCATGTTCCGCATCGTGCGCGGCCACTGGTCCCCGGACTACACCGAGTACCGCATCGAGGAGTACGACCTCCACCGCGGCGACGTCGCGATCGTGGCCTACGGTGCGAACCCCTTCACGGCCGGGGCCGGCCTCCGCTCGAGCGACGCGCTCGAGCTGGTGCGCGCGTTCGACGACGCGACCGCACGCGAGGCCCTGACCGCTCTGCGCTCGCGGCTCGAGCCGCCCGCGCCCCTCAAGCGTGGGGCCGACCTCGTCCCGTTCGAGGCGACCCGCCTCGTCGAGCTCGTCTGAGCCCGACGTCACCACCCGTACGCGTCGCGTAAGGACCTGCCGCGCCGAGGCCTGGCCGGGCACCGCCTGTCGCTACCGGGAGCCCACCGCACACACCCGCCCGAGAGGGCAGATCGGAGTACGACGATGACGCTGGAGCAGCTCATCGCACGGGCCCGGGAGCAGGTCAACGCCCGGATCACCCAGCGCAACGACCTCGCGAAGCAGCTCGAGGAGCTGCGCGGCGCGGAGACCCCCGACGAGGACAAGGTCACGGACCTCCTGGGTCGGCAGGCCGGCATCGACGCCGAGCTCGAGCAGCTGCGCACGCAGCTCGAGGGCTACGAGAAGGAGCAGGAGCGTGACGCGGCCGTGGCGCGTCTGCAGGCGCAGGTCGCGCCGACCGGGGCCGTCGCGCGCGGTGGTGACCGCGTGCACGTCAACGAGCAGCGGACCTACACCCAGGACTCGGACCCCAAGGGTCTGCGGTTCCTGTCCGACGTCGTGGGCGAGTACCGCGGCAACCCCGCGGCGCGCGAGCGGCTGGCGCGCCACATCGAGGAGGAGCGCCACGAGCGCGGCGACGTCGTCCTCGAGCAGCGTGCGGTGACCGCGGCCGGCTCGCCGGGCACGATCGTCCCGCAGTACCTCATCGACCTGTACGCCCCGAAGGGGCGCCCGGGCCGCAAGTTCGCGGACATGTGCCGCCACCACGACCTGCCCGACACGGGCATGACGGTCTACATCCCGCGGCAGACGGCGAAGACCACCGCGGGTGAGCAGGCGGCCGAGCTCGACACGGTCGCCGAGGCGGACTACGACGACGAGCTGATCCCCGTCACGGTCCGCACCAACGCGGGCTCGCAGACGATCTCGCGGCAGGCCTCCGAGCGCGGCCTCGGGACCGAGGACATCGTGTTCGAGGACCTGCTGAAGTCGTACGACACCGCGCTCGACAACCGCCTGATCAACGCCCCGACGTGGGGCCTGCTGGCGGTCGCGAACACGGTCACGTACACCGACGCCGACCCCACCGCCGCCGAGCTCTACCGCAAGATCCTCGGCTCGGCGGCCACGGTCGAGGACGTCCTGCAGGACCTCGACGAGGACGACCTGTTCACCCTCATGCGCGGCCGCCGCTGGGCGTGGCTCAACGGCGAGGTCACCGACAAGAAGCCGTTCGTGCAGAACACGAACGTCCCGGTCGGCACCTTCGCCACGACCGACGGCGCCCCGTACCCCGCGGGCGTGCGCGGCTTCCTCCCGAACGGCGGCCGCGTCGTCACGGACAACAACCTCCCCTCGAACCTCGGCACGGGCACGAACGAGGACATCGTCGTCGTGGTCGCCCAGCACGAGGCGCACCTGTGGGAGGACCCGTCCGCGCCGATGTTCATCCGCGCGGAGCAGCCGCAGGCGAAGAAGCTCGGCATCGACCTCGTGCTCTACGGCTACTTCGCGGCGTGCTTCAACCGGGTCGTCGACGAGCAGGGCACACCGAAGGCCGTCCACCAGAAGATCACCGGCACGGGCCTGGTCCCGCCGGTCTTCTGACCTTCGCCGCAAGCCGGTACCGCGCGCCCCGCCCTCGCAGGCTCCGAGCCCGAGGGCGGGGCGCGTCACCACACCCCCACGAGCCCACGAGAGGGGCGCACATGTCACGGAGCAAGGAGCACGAGAAGGCGGCCGCGAAGCGCGCCGCCGCCGCCCAGGACCCCACCGAGCTGCGCGCCGCGCTCGAGGCGGAGCGCCAGGGCTACCAGGCGCGCGGTCTGACCGACCGCGCGAAGCAGGTCACCGCCCAGATCAACGGGCTGGGCAAGGCCGCCGGCGACAACGGCGGCGGGGGGCCCGGCGGCGACGGCGGCGAGCAGACCACCTCGGCCCGCCGTGGCCGCGGCGCGATCGACAAGCCGACGACCGGCGCGCAGGCGCCCACCACCCCGGCCGGGCCCACGGGCACGGGCCCCGAGGACAAGGACACCCAGCCCGAGGGGAGCTGACGACCGATGCCGAAGCCGCCGCCTGCGATCACCCTCGTGGACGCGAAGGAGTTCCTGAAGATCTCGAGCGACTCCACGGACGTCGAGCTGCTCGGGTTCATCGAGGCGGCGACCGCGGCATGGGTGAAGCGGGTCGGGCCGGTCCTGCCGCAGCAGTTCGTCGACACGATCGGCCTCCCGCGGCCCGGCTTGCCCCTGACGAAGGCACCCGTCATCTCCGTCGAGTCGGTCACCGTCGACGGGGTCGAGCTCGCGCCCACCCGGTGGGAGCTCGACCCCGACGCCGGCGTGATCGACGTCGACGGAGGCCTGACCGGACGACGCGCCAGCGTCCACTACACCGCGGGCTACGCGCCCGACGACGTGCCTGCGGACCTGCTGCTCGGCGTGAAGCTCCTCCTGCGGCACCTGTGGCGCACGCAGCGCGGTGCCGCGAAGGCCGCGGGCGGTGGCGAGGAGGAAACCTCGGCGTCGTTCCTGTGGCCCAACCGGGTCGAGGAGATCGCGCGGGACTACCGCCTGGCGGGCTTCGCATGAGGTCCACAGCGCTCGCGGACACGATCGACGCGCTCGTCGCGACGTGGCGTACCGCGCAGATCCCTGAGACCGAGGTGTTCGACGGTCTGCAGCCCGGCGAGGAGACCTCCCAGACGTACATCGTCGTCGGGGTCGAGGACCCGTGGCTCGTCGACCAGAGCATCGACGCCGCGACGTCGGAGCAGACGTTCCCGCTCCTGACGTACCAGGTGCGCGACGAGCAGCTGACCATCCGGTGCGTCGTCGTCGCGTGGTCGGGTGACAACGATCTCGCGCCGGTGCGCGCGGCCGCGGTTCGCGCGCTCGACGGCGCCCTGGAAGCGCTCGTCGAGGACATCACTCTCGGGGGCGTGGTGCTGCAGATCATCGGGGTGTCGAACATCGCGCTCCGCCAGTCCTACGGCGTCGACGGCGTCGTGGTGAACATCCCGTTCACGATCGAGTGCCAGGCACGCCTGGCCCCATGACAGGAAGGACGTGCTGTGGCACGGATCCGCAACGTCTCCGGTGAGGCCCTCGCGGTCCCGGAGCTCGGGTGGCGCACGGTCGCCCCCGACGAGGTGGTCGAGGTCCCCGACGACCGCGTCGAGGCCTTCACCTACCAGGACGCGTGGCAGCCCGAGAGCGCCGCCGCGGCGCCGACGGCCGCGCGTCGTCCTCGCATGACGACCGCGCGCGGTACCGCGCCGGACGACGACCCGACCGAGCCCGCGTGCGAGGTCGACGACCAGGCTGGGGAGGCCTGACATGGCGATCGGATCGGGCCTCGGCTCGCAGCTGGGCATCGCGCCGGAGACCACCTACGGGACGTTCGTCGCGCCGACCTCGTTCCTGCTGCCGGTGAAGACGTCCCTGAAGAAGAACAAGAACACCGCGCAGTCCGCGGGCATCGCGTCCGGGCGGCTCATGCAGCTCGCGTCGGGTCGGGTGCTCACGACGCGCTCGGCCGAGGGGTCGATCGACCTCGAGCTGACGACCCGGAAGATGGGCCTGCTCCTGCAGGCTCTGATGGGCACGACGGTCACCCCGACCGTGCTCACCTCGCCGGCGTACAGCCAGGTGCACACCCTCGCCGACACGGCCGACAAGTCGCTGTCGATCCAGGTCGGCGTGCCCGAGATCGGTGGAACGGTCCGCCCGTACTCGTACGCAGGCTGCAAGGTCACCTCCGCGCAGTTCGAGTTCGAGCCGGGGTCGATCCCGACAGCGACGTTCGAGTTCGACTGCCAGGACGTCACCGAGACGCCGCCCCTGGCGGCCGCGTCGTTCCCGACGGGCATCACCCCGTTCGTGGGCGCGAAGACCGCGATCAAGATCGGGACCTTCGGGTCCGAGGCGGCGGTCGTCGGTGTGAAGAAGGCGACGGTCAAGATCGACCGTGCGCTCGACACCGATCGGTTCTACCTGGGGGGCGCGGGCCTGAAGGCTCAGCCCGTGTCGAACGGCTTCGTCGGGATCTCGGGCACCCTGTCCGCGGACTTCGTCGCGAAGGCCGACTTCGTCGACCGGTTCGTGTCCGACGCGTCGTTCTCGCTGGTCCTGGAGACCGTGGGCGCGCTCATCGGCGGCACGAACTACGAGACGTTCCGGATCACGCTGCCGGGGTGCTTCCTCGATGGAGACCTGCCGGCCCTTGACGGGCCGGGCGTGGTCTCCGGCGACTTCCCGTTCGTCGCGCTCTTCGACGGCACGAACCAGCCGAAGATCGAGGTCATCTCGTCCGAGTCCACGCTGGCGTGACCGGTGGCCGGTGGCGACTTCGAGGTCACCGGCGCTGACAAGCTGCGCACCCTGAGCGTCAAGCTCAAGGCCGCGGGCGACCGGGACATCACGAACACGCTGCGCCGCGAGTTGCGGGCAGGGTCGAAGGAGACGCGCACCGCGGTCAAGCGGTCCGCGATCGAGACCCTGCCCGCACGCGGCGGGCTGAACCGCTGGGCGGCGACGACCCCCGGGATCACGGCCTCGCTCAGCGGGCGGAACCCGTCGGTGCGGATCACCCAGCGCAAGCGGGGCCACGACATCGCCGCCCTGGACGCCGGCACCGTCCGTCACCCGATCTACGGGCGCCGCAAGACGTGGGTCGCCCAGGACATCACCCCCGGCTTCTTCACCAAGCCGATCGAGCGCGACGCGGACAAGCTGCGTCGTCTCGTGACCGAGAAGGTCAGCGACGCCGCGACCCGCGCGGCGTCCCTGTGACGAAGGAGAGTCCACATGCTGCTGCGCGTCACCAAGGGAGACGAGACCTGGGAGATCGACCCCGACCGGCTGCTCTTCGCGGAGGCTCGCGCGATCGAGTCCGCGACCGGGCGGACCTTCGGTGAGGTCCTCGAGCAGATGGGCAAGGGGTCGGCGACGTCGACCCAGGCTCTGTGCTGGGTGGCCGCCAAGCGTCACCACCCCGAGCTGAAGTTCACGGACCTCGACGGGTGGGACTTCGGCGACCTCGACATGGACATCGTCGAGGACGAGACCGACGCCGCGGACGCCGCGGACCCTACGCCCGCCACCGACGAGCCGGTGGCCTGACCGCGAAGCGCGACCGCTACTGGCCGTCGCTCGCCCAGCACCTGCACATCCGCCCGTGGGAGCTCGACCGGCTGACGCTGCGCGAGTTCAACCAGGCGTGCTCCTACATCGACGAGCTCGAGGAGGCGGCGCAACGTGGCGGGTAAGACGACGGTCCTGCAGTTCCTCCTGACCGCCAAGGACCGCGCGTCGGGAGACTTCGACAAGGTCTCGGGCGCGGCGGGCCGCACGCGCGGCGCGCTCAGCAAGCTCAAGGTCGCCGGCGGCGTCGCTCTCGGGGCGCTCGCCGCCGGCGTCGGAGCGTGGGCGGTGGAGTCGGTCAACTCCCTCGGCCGGATCGAGCAGATCGGCGCCCAGACCGAGGCCGCGATCAAGTCGACCGGCGGTGCCGCACAGCGCACCCGCGAGCAGATCGACAACCTCGCGGGCTCGATCGAGGGCATGTCCGGTGTCGAGGCCGAGACCATCACCCAGGGTCAGAACCTCCTGCTCACCTTCACGAACATCAAGGGCGCGACGTTCGACGACGCGACCCGGTCGATGACGGACATGGCCGTCGCGCTGAACAAGGGCTCGCTCGAGGGCCTCGACATGTCGAGCTCCGCGCAGATGCTCGGCAAGGCGCTCAACGACCCCGTCGCCGGCGTGTCGAAGCTGACGAAGATCGGCGTCACCTTCACCCAGGCCCAGAAGGACCAGATCAAGGCGATGGCCGAGGCCGGCGACGTCGCCGGTGCGCAGTCGGTCATCCTGCAGGAGCTGCAGAAGGAGTTCGGCGGCTCCGCGGAGGCCGCGGGGCGGACGACCGTCGGCAAGTTCGAGCGGGTGCAGCACGCGCTCGGCACGATGGGCGAGACGATCTTCGCGAAGGTCCTCCCCGCGGTCTCGTCCGTGTCGGACTTCCTGCTCACCAAGGGCGTGCCCGCGTTCGACGCGTTCGCGGGCTGGGTGGGCGACAACGTCGCCCCCGCACTCGGGCGGCTGGGCGAGGTCATCTCAACCAACGTCGTCCCCTTCGTAGGTGACCTGGCAGACAAGTTCCAGACCAACGTCCTGCCGGCCCTCAAGGTCGCCGGGTCGTGGGTCGTCGGCACGCTCGTCCCGGCCCTCGCGTCGATGGGCTCGTTGGTCGTTCGGAACAAGGACTGGCTCGTCGCGCTCGCGGTTGGCGTGGGCGGCGCGGTGCTGTCGTGGAAGGCGTGGCACGGCGCGATCCTGCTGTGGCAGACCGCGACGAAGGCCGCGGCGGCCGTCCAGGCGGCGTTCGACGTCGTGATGAGCGCGAACCCCGTCCTGCTCGTCGTCGCCGCTGTGGCGGCGCTCGTGGCCGGCCTGACGTACTTCTTCACGCAGACCGAGACCGGGCGCAAGGTATGGGCGGGCTTCACGTCGTTCCTGTCGACCGCGTGGGAGCGCATCAAGGCCGCCTTCTCCGCAGGCTGGAACGCCGTCAAGGGCTTCCTCGGCCGCACGTGGGACCTCATCAAGAAGGTGTGGTCCTTCTCGCCGCTCGGCCTGATCGTGTCGAACTGGAGCAAGATCACCGGTTTCTTCGCCTCGATCCCGGGGCGTGTGAGCGAGATCTTCAACCGCGCTCTCGGGGTCATCAAGACGGTGTGGGCGTTCACGCCGCTCGGGATCATCACGAAGAACTGGGGTCGGATTACGGCCTTCTTCTCCGGCATCCCGGGGAAGGTCAAGGGCTACTTCAGCTCGGCGGTCTCGTGGCTGCGGTCCGCGGGGTCGCAGGTCCTGACCGGCCTGAAGTCCGGCTTGGAGTCGGCGTGGACGTCGGTCCTGTCGTGGGTCTCGGGGCGCAAGGACGCGGTCGTGAGCGCGTTCTCCGGCGCGGTGTCCTGGCTGCGCGAGGCAGGCGGCAACGTCGTGCAGGGGCTGCTCAACGGCATCGGGGACCTGGCTGGGACGATCGGCACGTGGTTCCTGAACAAGGTCCCGGGCTGGATCCGGGACCCGTTCAAGAAGGCCCTCGGGATCCACTCGCCGTCGACGGAGTTCGCCGGGTACGGGCGCAACCTCATGGAGGGTCTGCTCGACAAGGGCATCGGCGCGCACCTCGACAAGGTCACCGCGATGATGAGCAAGCTCGTCGAGCGGATCAAGGGCACCAAGGGCCTGCTCGGCAAGGACGCGCTCGTCGACCTGGTCACGGCCCGCACGCGGGCCCTCACCGCGGCGTACAAGGCCCAGGAGGCGGCCGTCTCGCGGCTGCGCTCGGCCCAGGAGAAGTACGCCGACCTGGTCAACTCCCGCAAGGAGATGGTGAACGAGATCCGGGGAAACCTCACCGGACAGCTCGACCTGGGCTCGCTCGTCGGCCAGACCGACGAGAACGGCTACAAGCGGGAGACGACGTTCTCCTCCGTGTCGGGTGCGGTCAAGTCGATGGCCGCGAAGGCGAAGAAGTTCGCCGGCCTCATGCGCAAGATGGTGAAGATCGGCATCCCTCGCGCACTCGTGCAGCAGGTCGCGGGCATGGGGTTCGACGAGGGCACCGAGGTCGCGAAGGCGCTGGTGTCGGGGTCTGCGGCGGAGGTCGCGTCGCTGCGTCGGTCGTGGGCCGAGCTCGACAAGTGGTCAGCCTCCGCGGGCCGTGTCGTCGCAGGGCAGCAGTACGACCCGGCGATCCGTGAGCAGCGCGACGTCGTCAAGGAGCGGCAGGAGGCCGCACGTGCCGCTCAGCGGGACCGCGAGAAGCTCGCGAAGGAGATCGCGAAGGAGATCGCGGCCGCGCTCGAGCGCGCGCAGTTCGCGACGAGCGTCAACGTCAAGGCGTCCCTCGCCGTCGACGGCCGCGCTGCGGCGCAGGTCACGAAGGTTGGGATCACGGAGCTGCGTCGCAGCGGAGATCGGACGGTGTGACGGATGCTGTGGGCACAGCTCGGCCCGCTCGGGTCGCTCGTCGACCTCCCCGACGTGCTGCCCGTGCAGATCACGGCGGAGCGCGGGTCCTCGGAGCTCACGACCATCGGCGGCCGCCGGCACGTGCAGCGGGGCGTGCGGGCACCGCGCGCGTGGGCGGTGTCGTCGACGTGGCTGCAGCCCCAGGCGGCGGCGTTCCTCGAGGCGTGCGCCCAGGACGCCGTCCCCGGGCCGCTGTACCTGCTGACGTCGGACGCGGCGGTGGCGAACCTGCTGCCGCCGCACCTGGCGGCACCCGGCGCCGGTGGGGATCGCAGCCTGGGAGCGTTGGGCACGAACCCGTCGACGGTCACCGTGCCCGGCATCGGGCCGATGCGCGGTGTCGCGTTCCCGACGTCGCCGGGCCCCTGGTCCGAGACGGTCCCGGTGCGGCCCTCGGTGGCGTTGACGCTCTCGTGCTGGGCGGCATCCCCGTCGACGATCGGCTCCGGCGCCGGCCTGCTCTCGTGGCGCACGGTCAACGCCGCGGGCGCGCAGGTCGCCAGCGGGATCGTCACGGCACCGGGCGGGACGACAACCCTCCGGGCGACGACGTCGTTCACGCCGGCCGCGTCAGCGGTCGGGGTACAGCTGCGACCGCAGACGGTCGTCGCCGGCACCCTCACCGCCATCCGTCTGACCGAGGGCCCGCCGGCGACTACCGACTGGGTCGCCGGCCGCGGCGGCGCACGGGTCGTCGTCGAGGACCCGGCCCAGACGCTGAACCTCGTGCGCGGCTCGACGTCGTTCGCCGACTACTCGTGGGTCCTGAAGGAGGTGGGGTGAGTGCCGACACCCCGCTCGACCGTCACGGCCGACCTCGGTGCGGGACCCGAGGCCCTCGACGCGCCCTCGTGGTCGATCAAGCGCGACCTCTCGGGGGGCTCGCTCCCCGCGCAGGTGCGTGGGGGCAGCGGCTTCGCACTCGCCACGGGCAGCGTGGACGTCACGCTGCCGGACGGTCGCACGCCATGGACGACCGAGAAGATCCGGCCCGGCGGGGAGGTGTCGATCACCGCCGCGGTGAGCGCCACGGACACTGACCAGACCGTCGGTGACCTCAAGATCCGCAGCGTCGGTGCCTCGTCCGCGCTCTCGCGCTCGCGGCGGCTCGCGGTCGAGGACATCCTCCCCAAGGCGCGACTCGAGCTGCCGCAGCTGCTCGCCTCGATGGTCGACCCCGCACAGATCGGCCTCGCGCCGTTCGACGCGGTGTGGGTCATCGACCAGGCCGCACGCGCGTGCGGGTTCCACGCGACGCCCGAGCCGGTACCGTCCGCGCTGCTGTGCGTTCACGCGTGCGGCTCGCCGCTGCCCGAGGTCGGAACCTACGCGGGCGCGGGCCTGGGCGAGCGGGTCTACACCTGGCCGCTGGACCACCTCGGCCGCGTGTCCATGCGGTTCGAGCTGCCGGTGGGCGGTGCACGCCCCGTCTACACGCTCGCGGGGCCAATCCCGGTGGGCGCGACGGCCTACCTGACCCTGAACAAGGTCCGGATGCCCGGCGCGTCCTCGACGCTCACCTTCTGGGACCGCACCGGCGAATCCATCACCTTCACGTTCGGGCACAGCCCGACCGAGGTGTACCCAACGTTCAGGCACGGCCACACCAGTCCCGGTGGGAGTGTCGATCTCCCCGCCGTGGTGGCCCGTTCCGACTGGCGCGTCCAGGTGCAGATCGAGCGGACCTCCGCGACCGAGACCCGCGCGCGAGTGCGTTCCGCTGGCGGCTGGTCCTCCTGGGCGACGAGCACGGGGGTCGCGGTCGGTGAGCTGACCACGATGGACCAGAGCACCTCGCTCTCCGGTCTGCAGGTGCATCTCGCGGATGCCGACGCGGCTCTCACGTCCCCGACGGCGTGGCTCGCGTCCGCCGACAGCCCGCTGTCCGCGCTGGTCGGGATCGGCGACCAGGACGCCTGGACGGTCGCCCAGCAGGTCGCGTCGTGCACTCTCGGTGCCCTGTGGCTCGCTGAGGACGGCGTCCTGCGGTACCGCAACCGCTCGCAGATGCGCGGCGGCGAGGGTACGGGCGGAGCGGCGCGGATCGTCGCGGCGACGACCGTCGAGGACCTGCCGTGGTCGGTGAGCGAGGACGACGTCGCTGACCGCGTCGAGGTGACCTACCAGCCGGCCGACGTACAGACCGTCACGGACTACTCCCTCACGGTGTGGGAGTCGCCCGACGTGCTGGCGATCAAGGCCGGCAAGACGAGCACGCTCGTGGTCGACCTCGAGGCGCCCGTCGACCAGCTCGCACCGTGGTTGTCGGTCACGAGCACCGCCGAGTTCCCGATCGGGCAGCGCTCGCGGTGGGCGGCGTCGACGACGCGCGACGGGTCCGTGGTTGCGTCCGCGACAGCCCTGCAGGTGAGTGCGGTACTGGTGAATCCGTCTCGGGCACGGATCTCGATCAAGAACACCACGGGCTCGACGCTCTACACCGGTGGGGCGACGTCCTCGACGGCCCTGATCCTCCGCGCGAACGTCGTTGCCCGCTCGGGCGAGGCGGTGACGATCGACACGGGCAAGGCGGCCGCAGACGCGCTGTCGCCGCTGCAGGTGAGCCTCGCCCCGTGGGTGCAGGACGAGGACACAGCGGAGTCGGTGCTCGCCTGGCTCGCGGATCAGACGAGCAAGCCGCTGCCCGTGCTCGAAGACGTCAACGTCGTCCCCGACCTCACCGTCCGACTCGGCGACGTCCGGGTCCTCGAGGACCCGGACTTCACCGAGCTCACGTCAAAGGTCCTCATCGTGGGCAACACGCTCTCGGGCGACCCGTCCGGGCTCAAACAGCAGCTCCGCCTGGTGGTCCTCTCGACGCTCGTCCGGGACGTCGACGAGTACTACGAGAGCGGCGGCACCGTGCAGACCCTCGACGACGACGTCGTCGCAGCGCTCACCGCCGGCGCGACGGTCGACGCCGCCGACGGCTGGCTCGAGAGGAGGTACCTCAGTTGAGCTCGGACCCTTCCGTCCTCCCGTCGTACGTCGCACGCACCGAGCCGTACCGAGACGTCGACGGCGACGGGCCGATCACCCGCGGCACGAAGCGGATCGTGCAGTGGCTCACCGCCGTGTTCCCGCTCGGGGCCGGTGCGTGGACGGCGTACACCCCGACGGTCACGGGCCTGGCGCTCGGCACGGGGGGGACGGTCACGGGCCGCTACTCGCGTGTGGGTCGTCGTGTCCGCGGCCGCGTGGAGATCGTGCTCGGCACGGGGTTCGCGTTCTCGGGGGACCTGCAGGTGACGCTGCCGGTCACGCCGGCGTATGGGTACGTGCGTGCGGATGCGCTCGGTCGCATGTCGACGTCGGGCTCGATCTTCGAGCTCGTCGCGGCGGTGTACTCGGTGACCACGTCGACGCCGCTCACGGTGCGCTACGCGGCCACGAACCAGCAGCACACGACGATCACCGGCACGCTGCCGGCGTCGTGGTCTGCGGGAGGCCGCATCGTCGTGGAGTTCGCGTACGAGGCTGCTGCCGACTGACCAGTCCTGTCCCGTCTGGGCCCCGCGCCGTCGTCGGCACGGGGCCCTCGCTTGCCCGGAGGTGTCCCCGTGGCGACCACGAACAACGGCTGGCGCATCGTCGAGGAGCACGCGGTCACGCGCGTGTACCTGGCCGACGACGGCGACGGCGCGCAGATCCTGACCGGCGATGTCGCGCGCGCGCTCGGCTGGCTCGTCGAGCAGATCCACACACGCGTCGAGCGGGTCACCAAGGTCAACGGGTGGCGGTCCGCGGCCTACAACCAGCAGGTGGGCGGCGCGCCGGGCTCGAACCACATGTCGGGCACCGCGGTCGACGTGAACGGCCACCTGCACCCGTACGAGGCCGGGCGGCGCAGCGCGGCGTACGGCACCGGCGGGTGGGGCACCGAGGGCGTCAAGCGCGTCCGCCAGATCCTCGCCGAGGCCTCCGGCCTGTTCGCGTGGGGCCTGGACTACAACCCGGGCTGGCGCGATGGCATGCACTTCGACATCGCCAAGGGCAAGACGTCCGACGACGTGGCGCGCTTCGTCGCCACGCTCACCCCTGTCCCCGAGGAGGACACCATGAGCCGAGCCGACGCGTACGGCGGCACCCTGGACCTGATCCTGACCGCCGGCAAGCGGGACACCCCGGAGGGTCGGCAGGCGTCCGACGCGCTGCGCGAGGTGCTGCAGCCCACCGTGGCCGCCGAGGTCGCCGCGGCGCTCGAGCCGATCGCCGCGGATGTCGCGTGGCTGCGCACGCACGGGCAGACGGGCCTGGCCCGGCTCGTGCGCGAGCAGGGCACGAGGCTCTCGGCGGTGTCGGCCGACGTCGCGACGATCCTGCGCGACGCAGGCGTGGTCGACGCCGACGACGTCGCGGACCGCATCCTCGACCGCATGGCCGAGCGGCTGCAGTCGTGACGGCATCGCCCGGGCAGCCGGACGACGTCACGCTCGCCGTCGTCGCGGCCCGACTCGCGGACGTCCGCGAGGAGATGCGCGGCATGCGCTCCGATCTCGCGTCGCACCGCGCCGAGCTCGTGCCGCGTGGCGAGTGGGAGCAGCGCAACCGACACGTGGACTCCCGCTTCCAGGAGCACGGCCGCGAGATCGGGACGCTGCGCACGGCGATTGAGACGAAGACGAGCGACGTCGACCTGAAGATCGCGACGGCGGTCTCGTCGGCGGTGGGCACCGTCAAGGAGCAGCTCGCCGAGGTGAAGCAGACCGCGGCGGCCGCTGAACAGCGCGCGGAGTCCCGCCGCGCGCCGTGGTGGGCGATCGCGACGTCCCTGGCAGGCATCGCGTCGCTCGGCGTCGTGCTCGTCGAGAAGATCGCGACCTAGGAGACCCGCATGAGCGAGCAGTACCGCACGAAGCCCGCCGCCGTCGAGGCGATGCGCCTGGACCTGGACAACGGCATCACCGTCGCGACCTGGTGCGGCGGCCAGTACCACGTCCTGACCGACGCCGCGGCGTCCCCGCCGGACGTCCGCGCGTGGGTCGAGATCCAGACGATCGACGGCCCCCTCGTCGCCGATGTCGGCGACTACGTCGTCAAGGGCGTGCAGGGCGATTTCTACCCCCGCAAGGCCGCCGCGTTCGACGCCACGTACGAGCCGATCACCGAGAGCGAGGACACCCCATGACCACCACCCCGCCCACCCCCGTCGACGAGCGCACCGCGCTTTCCGAGCTCGCCGTCGCGACCCTGCGCACCGCCGTCCCTGCGCTGTGGGGCACGCTCGTCGCGGCCCTCCTCGCCGTGCTCGCCGGGCACCTCCCCGACGACGTGACCGACGCGCTCGCGGGCGTGCTCGCCTCGGACGTGGTGCTCGGTCTGGTCGTCACGCTCGTGATCGCGCTGTGGTACTGGCTGTGGCGGCGCGTCGAGCAGCACCTGCCGCTGTGGCTCGTGCGCCTGGTGCTCGGCTCGGCGCGGACCCCGGTGTACGCGCTGACCCCGGCGGATGCGGTGCTGACGGAGGTCGCGCAGGTCGAGCCGGTGGCGACGAGGTCGCCATGCGATCAGTGCGGAGCGCCCAGCACGTACACCACGACGCAGGGCGGGATCCGGTTCTGCGACGAGCACGGGCCGCGGTCGCGATGACGACGGTCCGCCTCGACGTGCGCGCCCCGTCGACCGTCGGCGCGGACACACCCGCCGTCGGGTACCTGGAGTGGTCCCCGACGGCACGCCGGGTCGTGGGTGAGGGCGCGGACGCGCACGTGACCCTGCCGTCCGCGCAGCGCGTCCCGCTCGCCGGAGCGCCGGTCGAGGTCAAGGTCGCAGCGACGACAGCGGCGTGGTGCTGGCGCGTCCAGGAGCGCGTCTCTGGCGGCAAGACCCGCTATGTCGCCGTCCCGGACACGACGGACGTGCTCGCGTACGCGGAGCTCGTTGACGTCGACCCGACCACCCTGGTGCCGCTCGACCCGGTCCCGCCGTCGGCGACCGCAGTGCTCGAGGACGCGTCGGCGGCACGCGACCAGGCGGTCGCGGCCGCGGCGACCGCGACGAACTCAGCCGAGGACGCGTCCGGCTCGGCGGCTGCGGCTGCGGCTGCGCTCGCGGCGATCGAGGCGCTCCCGACGTGGTGGGTCGGGACGCAGGCGCAGTACGACGCGCTCGCGGTCAAGGACCCCGGCACGCTGTACCTGGTGACGGCGTGACACGCCTGGACGTCGCCCGGCGTGTGTACGTCGGCGCTACGAGGGTCGGGGCCATCTACAGGGGCTCGCAGAAGCTCGCGACCACGCGCACCAACTTCGCCACCGACCCGCAGCCGACGCTCCTGAGCGGTTCCAACGTTCTCGGGTGGCACACGGGCAGATGGTTCGGCAAGGCCCCCGCCGCTGGGACGCACACTCTCGTCACCGGCGCGACTGACGGTCCGGTCGGCATCACGTGCTATCTCCGCAAGACGTGGACGGCTAGCCCACCGCTGATGACAGACAGCGGCGACACCGGTTTCCAGATCGGAGGAACGGCTGCACGTCGGCTCGCTGTGCAGCCGGGCGAGATCTGGACCTTCTCCGCGTACCTGCGCCCGTCGATCAAGCGCAACCTGAACCTCGACGTGTACTGCTACGCGGCGGACGGCGTCACGTCGGTCACGCCCTCCGGCTGGGGCAGTCAGCGCGCCTTCCCGTCCGGCGCGTTGATCCGTCCGGGGGTGACCGCCTCGCGTGTCCTCGCTGAGGCGGGCCAGTGGGCGCGTGTCTCGCTGACGATGACGGTCCCGGAGGATGTCTACAAGATCGACCTGATGGCAGACAGCAACGGCGTCGCCACGAACGGCGAGCAGTTGTGGGGCCCCGGCGACACGCTCGACGGCACCGCGCTCCTCGCCGAGCGCGGCAGCGAGCTGCGGCCGTACTTCGACCCGCTCATGGAGCCCCGCGCCGAATGGACCGGCGTCGCAAGCCGCAGCGCCTCGACCCTCTGGACGCTCTGAACGCCCCCCTGCCCAGACGCAGCCCCGCCCCACCTCTTCGGAGATGGGGCGGGGCCCTTCGTTATGCCCGCCCCAAGGTGGGACTGCGTCGATGACGACGACTCGCGCTGTCGACGGCTGGCGCGGGGGGTGAAGTTCCGCGGACCGCCGCCCGCGGCCCCGCCCCGTGGCGGCATGCTCTGCTGCATGGGCTTCAAAGACAGGGTGCGGGCCGCGCGAGAACACGCTCAGTACGACGCCCACCTCGGTGACGTGCGGGTACTCAACGGTGAGTTGTGTTGGTGGCCCAAGGGGCAGAAGGGCGAGCGACGTCCCATCGGCGGCGCGACGGCGGTGTTCGAGTCCGGGTCCGCGCGTGAACGGACGACGGTGACCCGAGTCGCGGCCGGCGCGATCATCGCGGGCCCGGTGGGAGCGATCGTGGGCGGCCTGCTGCGCAAGCAGGAGGGGCGCGTGTACGTGACGATCACGCTCCCGGACGGATCGGTCGTAGTTGCGGATGCCCCCGTGAAGGACGAAGCGGCCGCGCGGGCGTTCGCGCAGAAGGTGAACGCGGCTGGCGCGCACTACCCCGTCGAGCCATGACGACGCGGGGGCACGCCCAGGGCGCCGATACTCTGGGAGTGCCCCTGTAGCTCAGCTGGCAGAGCAGCCGACTTTTAATCGGCGGGTCCCGGGTTCGATCCCCGGCGGGGGCACCAGTGAGCCCGCTACCGTCGGCACCATGAGCCTGGGCTACGCGTACGAGAAGTTGAGTGCCACGGTGTCTTCGCTCGCTGACTCTGAGGGCACACTACGTGATCGGCTGCTGAACGCGTGGACCAGCCAGGGCGTCCGCACGCCCGTGGTCGACGGCGGCGCCGTGTTCCCTGACCTCGCGCGACGGCTCGACGCGCTGCATAAGCGGATGAGTTCGGTGCGCGAGGGTTCCGAGGGGTGGATCGCCGCCACGGTGGCAGCGATGACCGAGGAGGACGCACGCGCGGTGGTCCGCGAGATGCTCGAGCTGGCTTCGATCGTGACAGAGCTCCACTGGCGTGACGTCGTACGCGCGGAGGTCGAGAACGCCGGCTAGGCGACTCGTCGCACGGGACCAACGGCTCCGATCGTCGCGGCGGCGGCTACGGCGTTGCGCAGGTGGTCGTCGGGCATCTGGACGTAGATCAGGGTCGTCTCCGTCGACGCGTGCCCGAGCAGCTTCGACACCGCGAGCAGGTCACGCGTCGCCGCGTAGGCCACCGTCCCGAATCGGTGGCGCAAGGTGTGCGCGGTCCAGGGCGCGGGCAGCAGCGCCGACAGGAGCTTCGACACGTGGTTCGGGGTGATGTGACCGCCGCGCTGGACGTTGGGGAACAGCCACCCGTCGCAGGCGAGCAGCGCGTCGCGCAGGTGCCCGTCGACGATCGGCACCAGACGCTCGTGACCGCCCTTCCCGTGCACGAGCAGCATGTCCCCGTCGTAGTCGTCGCGGTGCACGCGCGAGATCTCGCCGGCCCGCAGTCCGGCGAGCGCGCCGAGCTCGACCATGAGGCGCTCGCGGGCGTCGGCGCGCTCGAGCGCGGCGGCGACGATCCCCTCGGGTGTGGGGCGGGGTCGGCCGCGGGGGACGCGCACGGTCGGGAGGCCGAGTGCGGGGTCGACACTCACGCGGTCGGTTCGGTGTGCCCAGCGGTAGAAGCCGGCGATCGCCGTGCGTGCGGACTTGCGCGCTGACGCGCCGCCGGGCACCTCGCCGAGCATCGCCTCGAGGCGGCGGGTCGTGATGTCCCAGGGTGACCCGCCCAGCAGCGCGGCGGCGTGCCGGAGATAGTGCCGGTAGAGCACGATCGTCTGGGGTCGTCTTCCGACGCCGCGCAGCGCGCGGCAGTACTCCTCGATGGCGTCGGACCAGCTCGCGGTCACGCGGGTTCCTCTCTCACGGCGGCGTGAGAGGGATTCATCGGACAAGACGAGCGTCAGGTGCACGGGACGTAGCCCGGGCTGGGGATGCGGCATCGGAGACCGGGGGCTGGGGTCGGGTCGCCCCGTCAGGCGACGACCGGCCGCGTCCAGACGACGCGGGTGCTGCGCCCGGCCGGCGAGATGAGGCAGGCGACCCCGACCGCGACGACGAGCCGCCCGCGGTACCGCGGCCAGACCTTCCGCCGCAGCGCGTCGACTCGCGCGTCGACGGCGTCGATTGACTCGTGTATGGCCTGCAGGTCCGCGGCGCGCACGCCGCGGCAGATCGCCTCGCGGAGCGCGCCGTAGGCGGCTTCGCGGGCCTCGTCGATCGCCTCGAGCTCGGCGACGGTCTCAGCGTCGAGCCTGGGCGCGCGGCGCGCGGTGGCGGTCGTCATCCTGCCTGGTCCTCGAGGCGCTGCTCACGTGCGGGGAACGTGAGCACGACGGCGTCGCGGCGCTCGTCGTGCTCGCTGACCTGCGCGTACGTGTAATCCGCGGGTTGTGGGTTCGATCCCCACGGGGCCCACTGACCTTGGGTGTACCTGTCCTTCATCGTCGAGCCAGGCTCAGAGTCGCTGACGTGGACCCCGTCGTCGTGGACGGGTCAGGTCGCTGCGGTGTGTAGGTGTTCGGGGTCGGCCCAGGTGCGGGCGACCTCGGTGGGGGTGCGGTAGGCCAGCCCGGAGTGCGGGCGGTGGTGGTAGGTGTCGATGTAGGAGGCGATCTCGTGACGTGCCTGGTCGATGGTCTCCCACTCGGTGCGCCAGGCGCAGCGCTTCTTGAACTGTCCGAACCAGGACTCGATGAACGCCTGGGACTCGGGTCGCGGTAGCCACCGCGGCGGTGGGTGATGCCGCGGGCGGACAGGTGCTTGCGGAAGTCCCGGCTGGTGAACTGGCTGCCGTTGTCGGTTCCGAGCGTCAGACGCCCGGGCGCGACCGAGCGCGCGAGGACGGCGCCCTCGACGCAGGCGATCGCCTCGTCGGTGCGTGTGCGCAGGTCCAGGGTCCAGCCGGCGACCTCCCGGGTGCAGCAGTCCACCGCGACGTGCAGGTAGACCCATCCGTGCGCCGCAGTCCAGACCTTGGTCATGTCCAGGTGCCACAGCTCGTCGGGCCGCCGGACCCGGAAGTAGCCCGGCCGGCGGCGCCGGTCGGTGCTACGGGAGCGTTGCAGCAGCCCGTGGGCGCGCATGACGCGCTGGACCCGCTTGCGGTTGACCGGCTCGCCCAGCGCCCGCGAGGCCAGGGCTGCGACCATCCTGGTCCCGTCGACCGGGTTCGCGCGGGCGACCTCGACGATCGCGTCGTCACCTGGTCGACCATGTCCCGGACCGGCGCCGGGTGGTCGCCGGGAGATCGGCCGGTAGAGCGCCTGACGGGACACCCCGGCGACGCGCGCGACGACGGCTGGCTTGCGCCCGGTGGCGATCACGGCGCGGGCCCTGGACACCCGGGTGCTCACGTCCAGTCCCGCGAGAGTTCCCCCGCGATCTCCAACTCATAGGTCTTGCGCCCCAAGGTGCGTACCAGGGCGGCGACCTTCTTCTTCAGCTCGACGACCTCCACGTGCTCCGGAGTCCGGGCGTTCGAGGCGGCCAGGGCGGCCTTGCCGCCCTCGAGCAGCTTGTCCCTCCAGGAGTAGTAGAGGGTCTCGGAGATCTCGTACTCACGGCACACGTCGCGCACCGACCGGTCGCCGCGCAGCCCGGCCAGGACGACCTCGGTCTTCTT
>NZ_BJLP01000003.1 GCF_006538705.1 Cellulomonas uda | reverse complement strand
GGCCGTCGCCGCCACGGCGGGGCTCTGCGGCTGCGCCGCAAGCACCGCCCCGCCCCCGACGACCCCCGCCGGACCCGACGCCTCGGGCACCCCGGCCGCGCCCGAGGCACCCGTCGCGCCGTTCGCGACCGTGGTCGCCGGCGAGACCCGGCTCGCCGTCCCCGACGACGAGCGGCTCGTCGCGACGCTCGGCGGCCAGGACGCGACCGTGGCGCTCGCCGCGGGCGACTTCACGCTCTACGGGCTGTGCGACGGTCCCGAGCCGGTCACGCTCACGTTCGAGGCCGAGTCCGAGCCGTTCTGGGTGGTGCCCTGCGACGGCCTTCCGTCACGGCTGCGGGGGTCGATCCCCGCCGGCACCACCGCGCACGTCGCCGGTCAGGCGCAGGCCGACTGGCAGGTGCTCGTCACGACGCCCGCGGGCTGACCCGCGCAGGGTTCGACCCGGCGATCACCGCGGCCCGCGCGAGCAGGAGCGCGCCGGCCTCGACCGCGCGCTCGTCGACCACCAGGTCGCCCTGGTGGATGTCGTACGTGCGGCCGCCCGGCGTGCGGGTGCCGAGCCGCGCCATCGCGCCCGGCACCTTCGTCAGGTACCAGGCGAAGTCCTCGCCCCCGAGCGACTGCTCGGTCAGGTTCACCGAGTCCGGCCCGAGCGCGTCGCGCGCGGCCGCCTCGAGGACGCCCGTCGCACGCTCGTCGTTCTCGACCGGCGGCACGCCGCGCTGATGACGGATCTCCACCTCGACGTCGTACGGCGCGACGACCTGCTCGACGGCGTCGTGGAACACCTGAGACGCGGTCTCCCACGCCCGCACGTCCAGGCAGCGCAGGGTCCCGCGGACCGAGCCCGCGCCGGGGATCACGTTGTGCGCGGTGCCCGCCTGGACCGCGCCCCAGGTGAGGTTCACGCCCGAGCGCGGGTCGAGGCGCCGGCCGAGGATCGCGGGCACCTGTGTGACGACCTGCGCCATGGCGTACACGAGGTCACCCGTGAGATGCGGGCGCGACGTGTGCCCGCCCGCACCGGAGAACACGACCGTGACCTCGTCGCTCGCGGACGTGATGGGACCGATGCGGGTACCCACCTGGCCGACGTCGACCTTCGGGTCGCAGTGCACCGCGAAGATCTGCGAGACGCCGTCGAGCGCACCCGCCGCGATCACGTCGAGCGAACCGCCCGGCTGCACCTCCTCGGCGGGCTGGAACACCAGGCGCACCCCGGTCGCGAGCTCGCCCGCGGCCGCGAGCTCCGCGAGCGCGAGCCCTGCGCCGAGCACGGCGGCCGTGTGCACGTCGTGGCCGCACGCGTGCGCGACCGACCGGTGCGTCGAGTGCCACGGCAGCCCGCACTCGTCCGCGACGGGCAGCGCGTCGAGGTCGGCGCGCAGCGCGACGCGGCCGCGGCCCGTCTCGGCGTGCGAGGGGCCGATGTCGCAGACCAGCCCGCTGCCGGGCAGCACGTGCGGGTGCAGGCCCGCGAGGCGCAGGCGCTCCGCGACGACGCGCGTCGTGCGCTCCTCGGTGCGGGCGAGCTCGGGGTGCGCGTGCAGGTCGCGGCGGATCTCGACGAGCTCGTCACGCAGCGAGCCCACCAGCCGGGCGAGCCGCAGCACCGGGGCGGTCGTCGGCGCGGGGCGCAGCGAGTCGAGCGGCGGGACGGCGAGCGACGACGAGGTGGACACGTGGCGAGGTTATCTCCGTGCGCCCCGGCGCCGCCCGGCCGTCCGCGGTCGGGCGTGGTCGGGCGGGGTCGTGCGTGGCCGTGCGTGGCCGTGCGTGGTCAGGCTCGCTCAGAGCAGGTCCTCGCGGCCGGCCGCGCGCCAGCCGTCGACGGCCTGCTTGACCTGCTGGGCGTGCGCGCGGGTCGTCACCAGCAGCGCGTCGGGGGTGTCGACGACGACCGCGTCGGCCAGGCCGACGACCGCGACCGTGCGGCCCGCCCCCGGCACGACGAACGCGTCGTCGGACCCCACACGCAGCACCGCGGCGTCGTCGCCGAGGGTCGGGGCGGGCAGCAGGTCCGCGAGCGACGCGAAGTCGCCGACGTCGTCCCAGCCGAAGTCACCGGGCACGACGGCCACGCCGCCCGCGGCGGCGACCGGCTCGGCGATCGCGTGGTCGATCGCGATCTTGGTCAGGCCGGGCCACACCCGCTCCAGCACCGCGTCGCGCGCGGCGGTGTCCCACGCGGCACCGATCTCGCGCAGCCCCGCCGCGAGCGCCGGCAGCTGCTGCGCCAGGTGGTCGAGCAGCACCGCGGCGCGCACGACGAACATGCCCGCGTTCCACCGGTAGTCGCCGGTGGCCAGGTACGCGGCGGCGGTCTGCGCGTCGGGCTTCTCGGTGAAGCCCGCGACGTGCCGCGCGGTCGGCGCGCCCGCGACGCCGAGGTCGTCGGCCGAGCGGATGTAGCCGAACGCGGTCGACGGACCGGTCGCGGTGATGCCGATCGTCACGACGAAGCCCTCGCGTGCCGCCGCGACGGCCTCGCGCACCGTCCGCTCGAACTCGTCGGTGCCGTCGATCACGTGGTCCGCGGCGAACGAGCCGATCACGACGTCGTCGCCGTGCCGCTCGAGCAGCACGGCGGCGGCGAGCCCGATCGCGGCCATCGAGTCGCGCGGTGACGGCTCGACGAGCAGCCGCCCGCGCTCGTCGTCGGCACCGAGCGTGGGGACCTGCTCCGCGACCGCCCGCGCGTGCCGCACGCCGGTCACGACGACGACCCCGCGGTCGCCCGTGAGCGGCGTGAGGCGGTCGACCGTCGACTGCAGGAGCGTGCGGCCCGAGCCGGTGAGGTCGAGCAGGAACTTCGGGTGGCCGGCCCGGGACAGCGGCCACAGCCGCGTGCCGGCGCCGCCCGCGGGGACGACGGCGTGGAAGCCGGGGACGCGACCGGACGTCGGTGCGGCGGAGTCGGGCATGCGCGACAGGTTAGCCCGCCGGCGCGGCGCGCCACGGGCGGGGGCCGAGCGTGGGACGAGACGTGCGGGAGGGGGTCGCACGACGCGTGGGAGCACCGTGCACGAACCGCGCGACCGGGGCCGGGCGTCCCAGTCTGTGGACTTTCTCACAGGCAGGACCTTGGGCCCAGCCCCGTGCGATCGGGGGTGGAGGGGTCTATACAGTGAGGGACACACCCCCGGGACGAGGCCGTCCCGACCCCTGACTCGCCAGGAGGCACTCCCCGTGTCCGCTGCGCCCACCGCGCCCGCCTCGCCCCCGGCGAGGAAGAAGGCGCCCGTCGGCACCCTGTACCGCGGGCGTGAAGGAATGTGGTCGTGGGTCGCGCACCGCGTGACCGGAGTCGCGATCTTCTTCTTCCTTCTCGTCCACGTGCTCGACACCTCGCTCGTGCGTGTCTCGCCCGAGGCGTACAACGAGGTCATCGGCACGTACAAGAACCCGGTCATGGGCCTCGGCGAGGCCGGCCTGGTCGCCGCGATCGTGTTCCACGCGTTCAACGGCATCCGGCTCATCCTCGTGGACTTCTGGGCCAAGGGCCCCAAGTACCAGCGGGTCATGCTCTGGGTCGTCATCGGCCTGTTCGTCGTGACGATGGCGGGCTTCCTGCCGCGTCACCTCATGCACGTCTTCGGGGGTGAGTGATGACGACGATCGCCGACCCCAAGGCCCCCCGCCCGCCGCGCGCCCGTCCGTCGCGCCTGACCACGCGCGGCAACACCGAGCTCTACGGCTGGGTGTTCATGCGCGCCTCCGGCGCGCTGCTGATCGTGCTGATCTTCGGCCACCTGTTCATGAACCTGGTGTCCGGCGAGGGCATCAAGTCGATCGACTTCGGGTTCGTCGCCGGCAAGTGGGCGTCGCCGCTGTGGCAGGTCTGGGACCTGCTGATGCTGTGGCTCGCGATGATCCACGGCACCAACGGCATGCGCACGATCGTGAACGACTACGCGTCCAAGGACTCCACCCGCCTGGTGCTCAAGGGCCTCCTGTACTTCGCGTTCGTCATCGTCGTCGTCCTCGGCACGCTCGTGATCTTCACGTTCGACCCGTGCCCGACCGACGCGCCGCTGGACCTGCTGCCCTCGTTCTGCACCGCCTGACGTCCCGAAGGAAGCCCTGACCCTCATGCAGACCCACCAGTACGACGTCGTCATCGTCGGCGCAGGCGGCGCCGGGATGCGCGCCGCCCTCGAGTCCTCGACGCGCGTGCGCACCGCCGTGATCTCGAAGCTCTACCCCACGCGTTCGCACACCGGCGCGGCGCAGGGCGGCATGTGCGCCGCGCTGGCCAACGTCGAGGAGGACAACTGGGAGTGGCACACGTTCGACACCGTCAAGGGCGGTGACTATCTGGTCGACCAGGACGCCGCCGAGGTCATGGCCAAGGAGGCCATCGACGCGGTGCTCGACCTCGAGAAGATGGGCCTGCCGTTCAACCGGACGCCCGAGGGCCGGATCGACCAGCGCCGGTTCGGCGGCCACACGCGCAACCACGGCGAGGCCGCCGTGCGCCGCGCCTGCTACGCCGCGGACCGCACCGGCCACATGATCCTGCAGACGCTGTACCAGCAGTGCGTGAAGAACGACGTCGAGTTCTTCAACGAGTTCTACGTCCTCGACCTGCTCGTCGACCACGACCTCGCGGCGGGCCACGTGCCCGACGGCGAGGAGGTCAACGTGTCGGGCGTCGTCGCGTACGAGCTCGCGACGGGCGAGATCCACGTGTTCCAGGCCAAGGCCGTCGTGTTCGCCACGGGCGGCGCGGGCAAGATCTTCAAGACGACCTCGA
The DNA here is from genome assembly GCF_006538705.1 of Cellulomonas uda. Taxonomy (GTDB): domain Bacteria; phylum Actinomycetota; class Actinomycetes; order Actinomycetales; family Cellulomonadaceae; genus Cellulomonas; species Cellulomonas uda. The sequence continues at coordinate 87,424 of NZ_BJLP01000003.1, read as the reverse complement.
ACGCGCACACGCTCACGGGCGACGGCATGGCGCTCGCGTACCGCCGCGGCATCCCGCTCGAGGACATGGAGTTCTTCCAGTTCCACCCGACGGGCCTCGCGGGCCTGGGCATCCTGCTGTCCGAGGCCGCGCGCGGCGAGGGCGGCATCCTGCGCAACGCGGACGGCGAGCGGTTCATGGAGCGCTACGCCCCGACGATCAAGGACCTCGCGCCGCGCGACATCGTCGCCCGCTCGATGGCCAACGAGGTGCGCGAGGGCCGCGGCGCGGGCCCGAACAAGGACTACGTCCTGCTCGACCTCACGCACCTCGAGCCCGCGCACATCGACGCCAAGCTCCCGGACATCACGGAGTTCGCGCGCACGTACCTGGGCATCGAGCCGTACACCGAGCCCGTGCCCGTGTACCCGACCGCGCACTACGCGATGGGTGGCATCCCCACGAACATCGAGGGCGAGGTGCTGCGCAACGAGCGCGACGTGATCAAGGGCCTGTACGCGGCCGGCGAGGTCGCGTGCGTGTCCGTGCACGGGTCGAACCGCCTGGGCACCAACTCGCTGCTCGACATCAACGTGTTCGGCAAGCGCGCCGGACGTTCGGCCGCCGCGTACGCGGCGACCGCCTCGTTCGTCGAGATCCCGGCGGACCCGGCGGTGGTCGTCGAGTCCGAGCTCGAGACGATCCGCACGCGCCCGGACGGCGAGCGCGTCGCGGACATCCGCCGCGCGCTGCAGGAGACGATGGACGCGAACGCGCAGGTGTTCCGCACCGAGGAGTCGCTCACGCAGGCGCTCACCGACATCAAGGCGCTGCGCAAGCGGTTCCAGGCGGTGTCCGTGCAGGACAAGTCGCGCACGTTCAACACCGACCTGCTCGAGGCCGTCGAGCTCGGCTTCCTCCTGGACATCTCCGAGACGGTCGTCGTCGGCGCGCTGAACCGCAAGGAGTCGCGCGGCGGCCACTTCCGCGAGGACTACCCGGACCGCGACGACGCGGGCTTCATGCGGCACACGATGGCCTACCGTCGCCCGGCCGACGCCCCCGTGACCGACGGCGACGCGGAGGGCTCGTTCCACCACGTCGAGCCGTTCGACGACTACCAGCTGGTGCTCGGCTCCAAGTCCGTCACCGTGACCCGCTACCAGCCGATGGAGCGTAAGTACTGATGACTGCCACCCTCGAGGACGCCCCCGCCAAGGCCGGTGCCGTGCCGTCGTTCACGGTCACCCTGCGCGTGCTGCGTCACCTGCCCGCCGAGGACGGCCCCGCGGTCACGCGGTTCGACGACTTCGAGCTCGAGGTGCACGGCACCGACCGCGTGCTCGACGCGCTGCACAAGATCAAGTGGGAGCTCGACGGCTCGCTGACGTTCCGCCGCTCGTGCGCGCACGGCATCTGCGGCTCGGACGCGATGCGCATCAACGGCCGTAACCGGCTGGCGTGCAAGACGCTGCTCAAGGACCTCGACCCGAGCAAGCCGATCACGGTGGAGCCGATCAAGGGCCTGCCGGTCGTCAAGGACCTCGTGGTCGACATGGAGCCGTTCTTCGCCTCCTACCGCGAGATCATGCCGTTCCTCATCACCACCGGGAACGAGCCGACCAAGGAGCGCCTGCAGTCGCCCGCGCAGCGCGAGCGGTTCGACGACACGACCAAGTGCATCCTGTGCGCGGCGTGCACGTCGTCCTGCCCGGTGTTCTGGACCGACGGCCAGTACTTCGGCCCCGCGGCGATCGTCAACGCGCACCGGTTCATCTTCGACAGCCGCGACGACGGTGGCGCGCAGCGCCTCGAGATCCTCAACGACAAGGAGGGCGTGTGGCGTTGCCGCACGACCTTCAACTGCACCGAGGCCTGCCCGCGTGGCATCGAGGTGACCAAGGCGATCCAGGAGGTCAAGCGCGCGATGATCACCCGCGCGTTCTGACCGCGACCAGCTCGACGCCCGCCACCGGGAATCCGGTCGGCGGGCGTCGTCGTCTGTGGTTGGGTGAACACCGTGCTGGACGACGAGGTGGTGCTGCCCGGGGGCAACGTCGGCGGCGCGGTGCGCGTCGGAGCGACGGTGCGCCGCCCGACAGGACCGTGGACCCCCGCGGTGCACGAGCTGCTGGGCTTCCTGGCGGACGAGGGCCTGCGCGGTGTGCCGCGCCCGCACGGGACCGACGAGCGCGGCCGCGAGGTCCTCGACTTCCTGCCGGGCGAGGTGGTGCCGGTGGGTGTCGTCGCGCTCACGGACGCGCAGCTCGCGTCGACCGCCCGCTGGCTGCGCGACTTCCACACGGTCGTCGCGGGCTTCCCGCGCTCGTCGCGCCGCTGGCGGTTCGTCGAGCGGGGGCTGGAGCCGGGCGAGATCGTGTGCCACCACGACGCCGCGATGTACAACCTCGTGTTCGACGGGGACGAGCTCGCGGGCGTCTTCGACTGGGACACCGCCGGCCCCGGCGTCCCGCTCGACGACCTCGCGATGTTCGCGTGGGCGTCACCCCTGCTGTTCCCCGACGACGACGCGGCACGCATGGCGCACGGGCTCGCGGTGATCGCCCAGGGGTACGGCGGGGTGGACCCCGTGGTGCTGCTGCGGCACGTCGAGCGGCGCCTCACGGACTCGTGCGACCGCATCGCGGCGGGGCAGCGCGCGGGTGACGTCGGCATGCTGCGGCTCGGCGAGCGCGGCGAGCCGGCCGCGACGCTCGCGCGGTTGCGCCGGCTGGTGGCCCGCACCGACGAGCTGGTCGCCGCGCTCGGTCGCGCCTGACCGCACGCGGCGCGCCGACGCACCAGGATGGCGGGGTGACAGGAGGGACGCGCGCCGCGTGGCGCCGGGAGCTGACGGACCTGACCGACGACGAGGTCGTCGCGCTGCTCGGGACGCACTCGGGGCTGCCCGGGCCGCGCGCGAACCTCACGCTGCTCGCGGCGTTCGGGGACGTCGCGCGCGAGCCGCTCGTGCGGCGGCTCGCCGGGGACGGGGACGAGTACCTGGCCGCGTGCGGCGCGGCCGCGCTCGGCCGCCTGCTCGCGGACGCGAGCGGACCGCGGCTCGACGAGCTCGTGGACGTCCTGACCGCGCGCGCCGACGACGAGCGCTGGCGCGTGCGGGAGGGCGCCGCGATGGCCGTGCAGCGCCTCGGTGCGGCCGACCCCGCGGCGACGGTCGCGCTCGTGCGCCGGTGGCTCGCGGACCCGCGGCCCCTCGTCGTGCGGGCGGCGGTCGCCGGTGCGTGCGAGCCGGCGCTGCTCGCCGTCCCGGAGCTGCGCGCGCTCGCGCTCGAGGCGTGCGCGCGCGGGACGGACGTGCTGCGCGCCGTGCCCGCCGGTGAGCGGCGCACGCCGGACGTGCGCACGCTGCGCCAGGCGCTGGGCTACTGCTGGAGCGTCGCGGTCGCGGCGGACCCGGAGCGGGGCCTCGCGGCGTTCGCGGCGCTCGAGCGCGACGACGACGCGGACGTGGCCTGGGTGGTGCGCGAGAACCGCGGCAAGCGGCGGCTCGCGGTCCTGCTCGACCCGGACGTGTGAGCGGCGGCCAGGCGGACTCAGGCGGCGGGGGCGGTCGGCTGAGCCGGCCGAGCCGGGGGGTTCGCGGTCCACGCCGCCGCCAGCAGGACGATCCGCGAGATCAGGTTCACCCACACCAGCAGCGTCACGACCAGCGCGAACGACGCGAGCACCGGGTTCCTGGTCGCGCTGCCCGCGACCACCGAGGTGCCCAGGACCCGCACGACACCCATGCCCACACCCGCGATGACGGCGCCGCCGCGCAGGTCGGGCCAGCGCGGTGACTCCCCCGCCAGGACCTTGACGATCAGCACGAACACGGCGGCGTCGACCACGAACGCCACGAGCACGCCGACGACCTGCGCCGCGACGCTCGTCACGCCGCCCCACCCCAGCACCTGCAGCACCCAGGCCACCGCGGACGCCACTGCCGTGGTCAGCACCGCCGAGACGAGGATCGCGACCGCCAGCCCGGCCAGCCCGCCGAGCTCGCGGAGCTTCCCGGCGACCGCGTTGCCGCCGCCCTGCTCGTCGAACATCGCGCGAACGCCCGTGCGCAGCGCGGCCGTCGCCGACAGCGCCGACAGCAGCAGCACGACGAACGCGACCAGGCCGGCGACCGTGAGCCCGGAGCTGAGGCGCAGGGACGCCGGGTCGACCAGACCCTCGGTCGTGCCCGTGCTCAGCAGGCCCGGCACCGCGTCGTTGACCGCGTCGACCACCTGCGCGCGCAGCTCGGCGCTGTCCCCCAGCACCGCCATGAAGACGGTCCAGCCGATCGTCAGCGCCGCGAACACCGAGAACAGCGCGGCGTACGCGATGCCGCCCGTGAGCACGCCCCCGCCCTGCGCGCCGAACCGCGCGTTCGCGCGCGCTGCCCGCGTCCCCTGCCACCACGCCAGCAGCGCCTTCGCCCGGTCGACCAGGCGTGTCACGAGCGAGCGGCGCGCGGGCGCCAGGTCCTCGCCGACCCCCGCGGCCGCGCGCGCGTGCGCCGAGCCGGAGCCCGCTGCCGGTTCCACCACGTCTGGCTGTCGTCCCACCTCACGAGGCTAGGTGGGGCCACGCGGCCCGGCACCTCGAGGCGCGGTCCTCGTCGTCGAGGCCACGGCTGCGAGCGCGTCCGGGCGCGAGGTCGGGAACGGTCAGGTGGTCCGGGACGGCCAGGCGGTCAGGTGCGCGAGACGCGGTCGCCGCGCGGGGCGGCGCGGCCCGTGAGCCGGTACTCCGAGCGCGGCCGCCACACCTCGTCGTCGCCACGCAGGTAGCAGTGGAACCGCGTCACGACGAACGTCGCGTCGTAGTCCGCGAGCAGGTCCATGGCCACGTCCAGCTGCTCGTCGGACAGCTCGTGCGCGACCGTGACGTGCGGGTGGTAGTGGAACCGCAGGTCCTGCGCGAGCGGCCCGGTGCGCACCGCGGTCTCGAGCGCCTCGCACCCCGCGATGCCGTCGGCGACCTGCACGAACGCCACCGGCGAGACGGGCCGGAACGTCGCGGTGCCGCGCAGCCGGACGACGAACGGGGCGTGCGCCGCGGCGACCTGCGCGAGGTGCGCGTCGACCTGGTCGACGTCCTGCGGCTCGAGCGCGGTGGGGCCGAGCAGGGTGATGTGCGGCGGGATGTACGCCGCGACCGGGTCGCCCAGGCGTGCGCGCGCGTCCTGGAGCTGGCTGCCGTACGGCTCGGGGACGGTGATCGCGACCCCGACGATCACCTGGTCGCCGTGGACCTCGGGCAGCTTCACGCGCGCGCCCGCCGCGCGAGCAGGCCGGAGCGCTCGTACACGCGGTCGAGCGTGGGCGCCGCGATCTCGCGCGCCTTCTCGGCGCCCGCCGCGAGCACCGCGTCGAGCGCGGCCGGGTCGTCGAGGTACTCGTGCACGCGCGCCTGGAACGGCGTGACCCACTCGACGACGAGGTCCGCGAGCGCGACCTTGAGGTCGCCGTACCCCTTGCCGTCGAAGTCCGCCTCCAGCTCGGCGATCCCCCGCCCGGACAGCGCCGAGAAGATCGTCAGCAGGTTCGACACCCCGGCCTTGTGCTCCGGGTCGAACCGGATCTCGCGGCCCGCGTCCGTCACTGCGGAGCGGATGCGCTTCGCGATCGTCTTCGGGTTGTCGAGCAGCTCGATGAGGCCGTTGGGCGAGCCCGCCGACTTGCTCATCTTCGCCGTCGGGTCCTGCAGGTCGTAGATCTTGGCCGTCTCCTTGACGATGTGCGGCTCGGGCACGACGAACGTGCCCGCACCGAACCGCGAGTTGAGGCGCTGCGCGAGGTCACGCGTGAGCTCGAGGTGCTGGCGCTGGTCCTCGCCCACGGGCACCTTCGCCGTGTCGTACAGCAGGATGTCCGCGGCCATGAGCACCGGGTAGGTGAACAGCCCGACCGTCGTGCCCTCGGCGCCCTGCTTGGCGGACTTGTCCTTGAACTGCGTCATGCGCGAGGCCTCGCCGAAGCCCGTGTGGCAGGACAGGATCCACGCGAGCTCCGCGTGCTCCGCGACGTGCGACTGCACGAACAGCGTGGAGCGCTCCGGGTCGACGCCCGCCGCGAGGTACTGCGCGGCCGTGCGGCGGGTGCGCTCGCGCAGCACCGCCGGGTCGGGACCGACCGTGAGCGCGTGCAGGTCGACCACGCAGTAGATCGCCTCGTTGCCGTCCTGCAGCGCCACCCACTGCGTCAGCGCACCCAGGTAGTTGCCGAGGTGGAGCGAGTCCGACGTGGGCTGCATGCCGGAGAAGATGCGCGCGGGGTGTGACACTGCGGGTCCGATCTGTGCGGCTCGTCGGCGACGAGCGTGGACGGGTGCGGGCGGGTGCCGGCGGGTGCCGGCGGGGCTGTGGGTCGGCGGCGTCGACGCTCAGGTGGCCTGGTCGTCGAACGGGGGCGGCCCGACGAGCGGGGCCGGGCGGGGCACGGCGGCACCGGCGGCGGGCGCCGCGCCACGACGCGCGGGCGCTGCCGGCTCGTCGAGGAGCGCGTCGCGCACGATGCGTCGCGGGTCGTACTTGCGGGGGTCGAGGGCCTCCCAGTCGACACCGAGGTCGGCGGTCTCCTCGTCGAGCCGGGTGCGCGCCTGCGTGATCCAGTCGCGGCCGCGGCGCACGAGGACGCCGAGCTGCTCGGCGTACGCCGGCAGCCGTTGCGGCCCGATGACGAGGGCCGCGACGACGAGGAGCACGATCAGCTCGCCGCCGTTGATGTCGAACACCGGCTCAGGCTACCCCGGTCGCACCGGCCCACCGACGCGATCGTCGGACCCACGTCACTGCGACTCGTCGAGCTCCACCTGCAGCGTGCGGTCCTCGCCGTCCGACCGCACGGTCAGCTCGACGACCTCGCCGGGCTCGTGCGCGCGGATCGCGACGATGAGCTCGTCGGGGTCCGTGACGGGCCGGCCGTCGATCGCGACGATCACGTCGCCCGGCCGGATGCCCGCATCCTGCGCGGGCCCGCCGGGGCTCACCGGCTCCTGCCCCTGCTGCGCCTCCGACGCGACGCGCACGCCCTCGCCCGAGTACTGCCGATCGAGCAGCACGCCGATGATCGGGTACGTCGCGCGTCCGGTCTCGATGATCTGGGTCGCGGTGCGTCGGGCCTGGTTGGAGCCGATCGCGAACCCGAGCCCGATGCTCCCGCCGGTCTGCGCGGTCTGGCCGGGCGGCTGCGCGATCGCGGAGTTGATGCCGATGACCTCGCCGGCCGCGTTCACCAGCGGCCCTCCGGAGTTGCCCGGGTTGATGGCCGCATCGGTCTGGATCGCGTTGATGAACGCGGTCTCCGCCTCGTCGCCCGCCGAGACCGGCCGGTTGAGCGCCGAGACGATGCCCGTCGTGACGGTTCCCTCGAGCCCGAGCGGCGCGCCGATCGCGACGACCGGGTCTCCCACGCGCACCGCGTCGGAGTCGCCGAGGGCGAGCGGCACGAGGCCGTCGACGTCGACCTTGAGGACCGCGAGGTCGTAGTCAGCCGTGCTCCCGACGAGCTCCGCAGGCGCCTCGCGGCCGTCCGCGAACGTCACGACGAGCGACCCGCCCGCGCCCGTGCCACCCGCGACCACGTGGTTGTTGGTCAGCAGGTAGCCGTCCTGCCGCAGCACGAAGCCCGACCCGGTGGCCGCGCCCGACGAGCCCGACGACTGGATCGAGACGACGCTCGGCAGCACGGCCGCCGCGATCTCGGCGACCGAGCCCTCGACCATGGCCCCGCCCACGGGGTTCCCCGCGGCGTCCGTCGGCCGCGTGACCACCGCGGGCAGCCCGGCGTCGGCGAGGCGGTCGTCGCCGCCGAGCAGCCGCGCACCCGCGACCCCGCCGACGAGGCCCGCACCGAGCGCGAGCGCGACCAGCCCCGCGACCCAGCCGGCCGACAGCCCGCGGCGCGTCCGGCGTCCCCGCTCGTCCGTCGGCGACGGTCCGGGAGCGCCCGGCGGTCCGGGGACCGGGCCGGGCTGCGCAGCGGGCGCACCCGGCCGCGCGTACGGTCCTGCCGCGCCGTACGGCGCGTACCAGGGCGCGGGGCTCGGGGCACCCGCGACGGGGACGGGTGCGGGTGCGGCCTGCGGTCCGGGCGGCGTGAGCCCGTGCGGCTGCGCGCCGACGTGCACCGCCTGCGGGTGCGCGGTGGGCGGCTGCGAGTGGCCGAGCTGCGGGTACGTCCCGGGCGGGCCGTACGGGTTGGCGGGACGTCCGTACGGCTCGGCGAACAGCCCGCCCGCGGGCGACGCGGCAGGCGTGGGCGTGCCGGCCGGTGGCGTCGCGGCGGCCGGCGGTCCCGGGGGTGCGGGTGGCACGGGTGGTCCCACCTCGGGCCGGTCCAGGGCGGGCTCGGGGTGCGCGTCGGCGGGGCGCGCGGGCTCGTCGGGCGTCGTCATGGGCGGCTGATCGCCCCGGCCACGGTCGACCACCCGCGCGAGATCCGCGCGGGCACCCCACCGTCGAACGCCTTCGCGGGGAACGCCTCGACGATCGCGGAGGCGTCGCCGCCGGAGACCACCTGCACGACGGTCGAGTCGCACTGCCACACGACGTGCCACGGCGCGTACGAGAGCACGTACGCCTCGTGCTCGCCGATCGTCACGCGCTCCGCACCGCGCAGCGCGGTCGTGTCGAGCCGCCCCTCCTGCTCGGTCACGACGAGCGTGCCCTGCGGACCGGCGAGGTCGATCTCGAGCACGCGCTCGTCGTCGTCCCACCGCGTGCCCGTCACGCTCCAGCCGACCGGCAGCGTGTCGGGGAACGTCCACCCGCGCGCCCGCAGCGACTGGGCGAGGCCGGGCTCGCCGTCCGGGGTGCCGGCCTCCTGCGCCGCGGCGGCCAGCACGCTCGCGGCCGACGCGCTGCCCAGCAGCCCGAGGTCCTCCCCCGGGTGCCCGACGGGCGCGACCGCGGGCCGGTCACCCAGCACGAACAGCATCGCGGCGATCGCACCGACCCCCGCGAGCGACCCGGCCGCGAGCCGCGAGACCTGCCGCCGCGGCCCGACCTCGCCGCGCAGCGCGCGCGCCCGGCGGCCGTGCAGGTGCGGGACCCCGAGCGCCGGCTGGGCGAACGGGTCCCGCGGAGCGGCCGCGGGCACGGCGGCGGGCGCCGGGACGGACCCCGCGAGCGACATCAGCCGGGCCGTGAGGTCCGGGGCGAGGGGCACGTCGTCGTGCGCCGCGGCGGCCAGCGCACGCCGGGCCAGCCGTGCCGCCGCGAGCTCGTCGGCGCACTGCGGGCAGCCGGCGACGTGCGTGAGCACCCGCTCGGTCGCGACGGCCGAGAGCCGCCCGTCGACGAGCGCGCTGAGCTGGGACCCCACGTGGTACGTCACGGCGCGACCCCGACCTCGTCGGCCACGCGGGACCCGACCGGCGCCGACGCCACCACGGACGTCGAGCTCGACGCGGCGGACGACGAGGGGGCCCGATGCTCGAGCGACTCGCGCAGCCGCGCGCGGGCGCGGTGGATGCGCGAGCGGACCGTGCCGATCTTCACGCCGAGCGTGACCGCGATCTCCTCGTAGGACAGCCCCTCGATGTCGCAGAGCACCACGGCGGCGCGGTACTCGGGCGGCAGGTCGTCGAGCGCGCGCTGCACGTCGTGGTCCAGGTTCCCGTGCTCGAACGCACGCTCGGGCGTCGCGAGGCGGTCCGTGTTCTCGTAGCGCTCGTCGTCGTCGCCCATCGCGTCCATGCGGATGCGCTGCCGGCGGCGCGCCTGGTCGAGGAACAGGTTCGTCGTGATGCGGTGCAGCCAGCCCTCGAACGTGCCGGGCGAGTACGTGTGCAGCGAGCGGAACACGCGCACGAACGTCTCCTGCGTCAGGTCCTCGGCGTCGTGCTGGTTGCCGGTCAGGCGGTACGCGAGCCGGTACACGCGCGCGGAGTGCTCGCGCACGATCTCCTCCCACGACGGCGGCTGCCACGTGGGGGTGCTGGGGGTGGCCTGGTCGCTCGGCACGCGCTCCCTCATCGCTCGGTGGTCGGACCGGTGGTGGCCCGGTCGCCCGCGACGTGTGCCGCGGCCGACCGCCCAGTGTCCCAGGCGCCGCACGGTGCCCGCGACCCGTGGAGGTCCGTGACGTGAGTGCCAACGCCGCACCCGCACGATTCGTTCCCCGCGCTGGCCCGGGGGCCGTGCCGCACTAGGCTGGGGCGAGCCCGCGACCGTGGGCGCACGACGCGCGTCCGACGCGCCACCGCCGGGAGGTCCATCATCTCCGCCGACAAGGCCAGCAGCTGGGTCTACGCCGAGGAGTTCCTCCCGGAGGACGACGTGGTGCTCGCCGCGCGCGAGCGCGCCGCCCAGCTCGGCGCGAGCGCCGTGACCCCCGGCACCGGAGCGGCGCTGACCCTGCTCGCGGCCGCCGCCAAGGCGCGCGCCGTGGTCGAGATCGGCACGGGCACGGGTGTGGCGTCGCTGTTCCTCCTGCGCGGTATGCCCGACGACGGCGTGCTGACGACGATCGACTCCGAGGCCGAGCACCACCGTGCCGCCAAGGAGTCGTTCGCCGACGCGGGGATCCGCTCGACGCGGACCCGCACCATCTCGGGCCGGCCGCTCGAGGTCCTGCCCCGGCTCACCGACGGCGCGTACGACCTGGTGCTCCTGGGCCTGACGAGCGTCGGCGGACTGCTCGAGTCCGCGCCCGAGTACCTCGCGCAGGCCGTGCGGCTGCTGCGCCCCGGCGGCGTCCTGGTCGTCGACCACGCGCTGTGGCACGACCGGGTGGCGGACCCGGCGCGCCGCGACGAGGCGACGACGACCGTGCGCGAGCTCGGCCGCGCCGTGCGCACCGACGAGCGCCTGCAGCCCGCGCTGCTGCCGGTCGGCGACGGCCTGCTCGTCGCGGTCCGCCGCTGACCGAGGTCAGCGCAGGTCGGTGAGGTAGCGCAGCAGCAGCCGCGCCCCGTAGCCGGTCGCGCCCTCGGTCACCTCGTGCTTGTCGGCGGTGGCACGCGCGGTGCCCGCGATGTCCAGGTGCGCCCAGGCCCGCTCACCCGCGAACCGCCGCAGGAACAGCGCGGCGGTCACCGACCCCGCGCCGGTCTTGCCGTCCTCGGGCACGTGCCGCAGGTCCGCGACCGAGCTGCGCGCGGCGCCCTCGTACTCGCCGACCAGCGGCATGGGCCACGCGCGCTCGCCCGACTCCGCGCCGGCCCGCTCGAGCGCGGCGACGAGCGCGTCGTCCGTGCCGTACAGCGCGGCGTACTGCCGGCCGAGCCCGACGGTCGCCGCGCCCGTGAGGGTCGCGACGTCGACGAGCACGTCGGGGTCCAGCTCGGCGTCCGCCCACGCGAGCGCGTCGGCCAGGACGAGCCGGCCCTCGGCGTCGGTGTTGGCGATCTCGACGGTGGTGCCGCCGAACATCGTCAGCACGTCACCGGGACGGTAGGACGCGGCACCGAAGTGGTTCTCGGCGAGCGGCAGCACGGCGGTGACCTTGTGCAGCACGCCGGCCTTCGCGGCGCCGAGCACGGTCGCGAGCGCGACCGCGGCCCCCGCCATGTCGGTCTTCATGGGGACCATCGCCTCGCGCGGCTTGATCGACAGGCCGCCGGTGTCGTACGTGATGCCCTTGCCGACGAGCACGACGTGCTTGCCGTCCGCCGCGAACGTCGGGGGCGTGTAGGACACGGTGACGAGTCGCGGGGGCGACGCCGAGCCCGAGCCGACCGCGAGGATGCCGCCGAAGCCCTCGGCCGCGAGCTCGCGGGGTCCGCGCACGGTGACCTGGAGCCCGGCCTCGGTCGCCAGGCGGCGCGCCTGGTCCGCGAGCCACGCGGGGTTCTTGATGCTCGACGGGGTGGACGCGAGCTCGCGCACGAGCCACGTCGCCGACGCGGCGGTGCGCGCCGCGTCGACCGCGGCACCCGCGCGCGTGCCGTCACGCCCGAGCAGCACCAGGTCGGCCGACGGCTTGACCGACGGTGTCCGGGCCAGGCTGATCGGCACGTAGGCGGCGAGCAGGTAGCCCTCGACGAGCGCGCGTGCCGCACGTGCGGCCTGGGACGCGCTGTAGCCCGCGTCGTCGCCGATGGTCGTCACGACGCGCCGCAGGCCACGCGTGGCGCGGGCGAGCGCGGCGCCCGCGCGGCGCAGGTCGGTGTCGGTGCTCGCACCGATGCCGACCAGCACGATCCGCGGCGGCAGACCGGCCCACGGCAGCGTCACGCCGGACCCCGCCGGCCGGGGCAGCTGCACCACGGACGCCTCGCCCGCGGCACCGCTCAGCCCGGCCCGCTCGGCGAGCTCGGCCAGGTCGATGCCGTACCGCGCCGCGGTCGACGCCGCGCCGCGGCGCGGCTGAGGACCCTCGTCCTCGTCGCCCGCGACGGCCGGGGCGACGGGGACGGCGACCGCGTCGACGTCGGGCTCGGTCAGCAGCGGGCTGTCCGCCACGACGCCGCCGACGAGCGAGACGGCCGGCAGGCTCCGGCCGATCGTCAGGGGACGACCAGCGGCCACGTCAGCCTGCGACGGAGGTCAGTGCCTCGCCCAGCTCGGCGGCCTCGGTCGCGTTCAGCTCGACCACGAGACGACCACCACCCTCGAGCGGGACGCGCATGACGATCCCGCGTCCTTCCTTCGTCACCTCGAGCGGTCCGTCTCCGGTCCTCGGCTTCATCGCGGCCATGCGTGGCCTCTCCTTCGCCTCGTGCGTCCCGACCGGGTGCCCCGGTGCGGTCGCCGTGCAGCGCTAGCGCGCCGCTCGTGCCCGCACCACCTGCGATCCCGTGGTGCCGGATGTCCGTGGGCCATCCTAGTTCACAGGCCGGACATCACGGCGGCCAGCCGCTCGTCAGGCGCCAGAACCGCCACACCCAGACCGCCTGCAGGACCAGCATGAGCACCACGACACCCGCGAACCACGCCCACCGCGCGGCCCCCGGCCGGCGCACCACGCCGGCCGTGATCGCCCCCGCGGGGAAGGCGAGGACGAGGAACCGCGCGAGGCTGCTGCCGGGCTCGATCGCCGCCGCGAGGTAGAGCAGGTACGCGGCGGGCCACGCGTGCAGCTCGGGTCCCAGCCGCCGGGCGGCGGGCACGACGAGCAGCGCGACGACGAACACCGCGGCCGCGGCGAGCACCCACCAGCCGGCGTCGCCGAACCAGAACCGGAGCACGTAGTCCCAACCGCCGAACGGCGTGACCTCACGGACCCCGCGCCACGCCTCCTGCGTGCGCAGGTACCCCTCGGGCACACCCGTGACCCAGCCGCACACCGCGGGCCACGCGAAGCCCGAGACGACCGCGACGACGCCGAGCCCCAGCACCTGTGCGACGTCCCGGCCCGGGAACGCCTCACGACCGCGCCGCGCCGCCACCCACCGCGCCAGCAGGTGCACGCCGACGACGACGGCCATCGGCAGCGCGACCGCACGGGTCAGCCCGAGCAGGACGAGCACACCCGCGCACTCGAGGTAGTGCCGGCGCACCAGCAGCAGCAGCGCGGCGGCGACGAGCAGGAGCGCGAGCGACTCGGTGTACGCGACCTGCAGCACGGGCGAGGTGGGGAACACCGCCACGAGCACGACGGTCGCGAGCGGCAGCCCGGGCCACGCGGCGCACGCGCGCGGCGCGCCGTGCGCCACGGCGCGGTGCACCAGGAGCATCGCGGCCGCGCCGAGCAGCAACGACGTCGTCGGCGCCACGACCTCCCACCCGAGGGTCGTGACGGCCATGAGCCCGCGCACGAGCATCGGGTACAGCGGGAAGAAGGCCCACGCGCTCTGCTGCACGCGGCCCGCCTCGTCGACGGGCAGGGTGTCCGGGTAGCCCTCGTCGGCGATGCGGTGGTACCAGCCCGCGTCCCAGAACAGCCCGGTCATCTGCGCGTACGACGGGTGCGCGTCCGCCCAGGGCGTGGCCCCCTGGTGCGCGGCGGCCTGCAGGACCAGCACCGCGGTGAGGCCGCGCGCGAGCGCGTACACCGCGAGCACCTGCACCCACCACGCCCACGTGCGCGGGTCCCACCACCGGCGCGCCGGCCGCACGACGTCGTGCTCGCCGGTGGGCTGCGCGGACCCCTGTGCGGCCCCCTGTGCGGACCCCTGCGCGGGCCCCTGCACGGCCGCGGTCACGCCAGCCCCCGCACCGCGTGCTCGGGTGCGCGGTCGGCGCGGATCGCGGCGACCATGTCGAGCGTGCGGCGCGTCGCCCGCACGTCGTGCGCGCGGAACACGCGCGCGCCGAGCCACGCCGCCACCGCGGTCGCGGCGAGGGTGCCCTCGAGCCGCTCCTCGGTGGGCAGGCCGAGCGTCTCGCCGACGAAGTCCTTGCGCGAGAACGCCATGAGCACCGGGTACCCGAGCGCGACGAGCGCGGAGGTGCGGCGCACCAGGTGCAGCGAGTGCCACGTGTTCTTGCCGAAGTCGTGCGTCGGGTCGACGAGCACGCTCGCGGGGTCGATCCCGAGGTCGACGGCCCGCCGGGCGGCCGCGGCGAGCGTCGCCACCACGTCCTCGACGACGCCGTCGAGCGGGTCTGTCGCGTCGCTCCCGGGTCCGTGCGGGTACGCGACGCGGAACGGGTCGGTGCGCGGGCGAGCGCCGCCCGTGTGCGAGCACACGACGCCCATCCCGTGCTCGGCGGCCACGGCGACGAGCTCCGGGTCGTGCCCCGCCCACGTGTCGTTCACCAGGTCGGCACCCGCGAGCGCGGCCGCCCGTGCCACCGACGAGCGCCACGTGTCGACGCTCACGAGCAGACCGGGGTGCCGCCGGCGCACGCGCTCGACCAGCGGGATCACGCGCGCGAGCTCCTCGTCGGGCTCGACCCGCGGTCCGCGCCCCGCCCGCACGCCGCCGAGGTCGACGATGTCCGCGCCCTCCTCCTCGGCACGCGCGACCGCCGCGTCGGCACCCGCCTCGTCGTACCGGGCGGGTGCGTAGAACGAGTCCGGCGTGCGGTTGACGACCGCCATGACGACGGGGTGGTCGGGCCCCAGCACGCGGTCCCGCAGGCGCAGCGTGGCGCCCGCTGCGGGCACTCCCGCGAGGCCGCCGGGCTCGCTCCCGGCGGGTCCGGCCGTGCCGGGAGCGCCCGTCACGGCTCGTCGGACGCCGCGTCGGCGGCCTCCTGCGCGGCCTCGGCCTGCGCGGTCGCGGCCTCCTCGGCGGCGCGCAGCTCCGCGCCGCGCTCGAGCACGACCCGCACGGCGTCCTCGGCGGTGTCGACCACCTGGATCAGCTCGCGGTCGACGGGCGAGATGAGCCCGGCGGCGACCACGGGCCCGGTGATCCAGTCGAGCAGCCCCTGCCAGTGCGCGCGCCCGACGAGCACGATGGGGAACTCGATGACCTTGTGCGTCTGCACGAGCGTGAGGGCCTCGAACAGCTCGTCGAGCGTCCCGAACCCGCCGGGCAGCACGATGAACCCCTCGGAGTACTTCACGAACATCGTCTTGCGGGCGAAGAAGTAGCGGAAGTTGACCCCGAGGTCGACCCAGTCGTTCATGCCCTGCTCGAACGGGAGCTCGATGCCGAGCCCGATCGAGACGCCGCCCGCCTCCTTGGCGCCGCGGTTGGCGGCCTCCATGATCCCGGGGCCGCCGCCCGTGATGACCGCGTACCCGGCCTCGACGAGCCGGCGCGCCACCTCGGTCGCGACCACGTACTCCGGTGAGCCGGGGCGGGTGCGCGCCGAGCCGAACACGCTCACCGCGGGCCCCACCTCCGCGAGCGCCCCGAACCCCTCGACGAACTCCGACTGGATGCGCATCACGCGCCACGGGTCGTCGTGCAGCCAGGCCGCACCGCCCGAGGGCCCGCTCAGCAGCCGTTGGTCCGACGTCGTCGTCGGGATCTGCCGCCCGCGCAGGAGCACCGGGCCCTTGCGGTAGCCGCGGCCGGGTGCGGGCTGTCCGTCGTCGCTCATGCCCGCAGCCTAGGAGGTGAGCCAGACGCGCAGGGCCTCGTACGACGTGCGCAGCTGCGCGAGCGGGCAGCGTTCGTCGTCCTTGTGCGCGAGCATCGGGTCGCCGGGGCCGAAGTTCACCGCGGGGACCCCCAGCTCGGAGAACCGGGCGACGTCCGTCCAGCCGTACTTGGGTGCGGGGGCACCGCCCGTCACCGCGAGCACCGCGGCCGCGAACTCCTGCGCGGCGGGTGCGTCGAGCCCCGGTCGCGCGCCGGGGGCCGCGTCGGTGACGACGACGTCGTAGCCGTCGAACAGCTCGCGCACGTGCGCCTGCGCGTCGGCGACCGACGACGACGGCGCGAACCGGTAGTTGACCGTCACCACGCAGCCGTCCGGGATGACGTTCGTCGCGGTCCCGCCGCTGATGAGGACCGCGTTGAGGCTCTCGCGATAGACCAGCCCGTCGACGTCGACGGACCGCGGCTCGTAGGCCTCGAGCCGGCGCAGCACCTCCCCCGCGGCGTGCACGGCGTTGACGCCCGCCCACGCACGCGCCGAGTGCGCGGCGACGCCGGCGAGGCGGACCTCCGCCCGCAGCGTCCCGTTGCACCCGCCCTCGAGGCCGCCGTTCGACGGCTCGCCGAGCACCGCGAAGTCGCACGCGAGCCAGTCCGGGTGGTTCCGCACGAGCCGGCCGAGCCCGTTGAGGTCGGCGGCGACCTCCTCGTGGTCGTAGAACACCCAGGTCACGTCGCGCGTCGGCGCGTCGAGCGCCACCGCGAGCGCGAGCGCGACCGCGACGCCCCCCTTCATGTCGACCGTCCCGCGCCCCCACAGCTCGTCGCCGACGACGCGCGTCGGCAGGTTGTCCGCGACCGGCACGGTGTCGAGGTGCCCGGCGACGACGACGCGCTGGGCCCGGCCGAGGTGGGTGCGCGCGACGACGGCGTCGCCGTCGCGCAGGACCTCGAGGTGCGCGGCGCTGCGCAGCGCGTCCTCGACCAGGTCGGCGAGCGCGCGCTCGTCTCCGCTGACGGACGGGACGTCGCAGATCGCGCGGGTGAGGGCGACCAGGTCGCCGCGAGGGTCGAGGGCGGGGTGCGTCACGGTCCCCGAGCCTAGGGCGCGCGAGCCACGCCGCGATCGGTTACCGACCGGTAACGATTCAGCCGCCCGTAGGCTGGCCACCATGAGCTCTCGCCCCGCCTGGGGGTTCGGTCTCGCGACCACGACCCTCGACGGCACCACTCTCGACACCTGGTACCCCGCTCCCGCGCTCGGCACGCCCGACGACGACGCCGAGGCGCCCGCCGACCTGCACGAGCACGTCGACGAGGCGCGCCGCGTGCGCGTGCACGTCGTGCGCACCGTCGTCGACCTGGACGCCCCGCCCGCCGGGACCGCCGACGCGTACCTGCGCCTGCACCTGCTGTCGCACCGGCTCGTGCGGCCCAACGACGTCAACCTCGAGGGCATCTTCGGTGCGCTGCCGAACGTCGTGTGGACCGACCGCGGCCCGTGCGCGGTCGAGGGCTTCGAGGTCACGCGCGCTCGCCTGCGCGCCGCGAACCAGGTCGCACCGACCGTCTACGGCGTCGACAAGTTCCCGCGCATGGTCGACTACGTGCTCCCGTCGGGCGTGCGAATCGCCGACGCCGACCGCGTGCGCCTCGGCGCGCACCTGGCGGCCGGGACGACCGTCATGCACGAGGGCTTCGTGAACTTCAACGCCGGCACGCTCGGCACCTCGATGGTCGAGGGCCGCATCTCCCAGGGCGTCGTCGTCGGCGACGGCTCGGACGTCGGCGGCGGCGCGTCGATCATGGGCACGCTGTCCGGCGGGGGCCGCGAGGTCGTCTCGATCGGGCGGCGCACGCTGCTCGGCGCCAACGCGGGTCTGGGCATCGCCCTCGGCGACGACTGCGTGGTCGAGGCCGGCCTGTACGTCACCGCGGGCACCAAGGTCACGCTCGTCGGCTTCGGCGACGACGACGGCACGGTCGTCAAGGCCCGCACGTTGTCGGGCGCCGACGGCGTCCTGTTCCGCCGCAACTCGCTCACGGGCGGGGTCGAGGCGGTCGCGCGCACGGGGACGGGCGTGCGGCTCAACGCGTCGCTGCACGCCAACTGAGCGCGGTGACCGACCGCCGGCGCCGACCACGCGCCCGGCGCGGCCGGCGCGCCGCGCGCACGCTCGTCGCGCTGCTGGTGCTCGTCGGGGTCCTGGCCGGTGCCGTCGCGCTCGTCGTGACCGCGCTCGAGCGCCTCGAGCCCGAGGTCCCCGTGGTCGCGCGGTGCACGGCGACCCTCGACGGCACCGCGTGGAGCCTGAGCGCCGACCAGGCGCAGCACGCCGCGCTGTTCGCCGCGGTCGCTCAGCGCCGCGGGCTGCCCGCGCGCGCCGTGACGATCGCGATCGCGACCGCGTTGCAGGAGTCCCGCCTCGAGAACATCGACTACGGCGACCGGGACTCGATCGGGCTGTTCCAGCAGCGACCCTCGCAAGGCTGGGGCACGGTCGAGCAGATCATGGACCCGGTCTACTCGGTCGGGAAGTTCTACGACGGGCTCGTGAAGGTCCCGGGCTACGAGGACATGGAGGTCACCGACGCCGCGCAGGCGGTGCAACGGTCCGCGTTCCCGAAGGCGTACGCGCAGCACGAGGTCCGGGCGCGCGCGTGGGCGTCCGGCCTGACCGGGCACTCCCCCGCGACGATCGCGTGCACGCTGCCGGCCGGCGACGGCGGGGACCCGGACGCGGTGCTGACCCGCGTGCGGCGCGACCTCGGCGACGTCCCCGCGCGGGCGTTCGGCGGCGGCGACGAGCCGGCGGGCGTCGTGGTCGACGCGCGCGGTCTGGGCGACGACGCCGCACGGTCTGCGTGGGCAGTCGCGGCGTGGGCCGTGGCGACCGCCGACGAGCTCGGCACGCGACGGGTCGACGTCGCGGACCGCTCGTGGACGCGTGAGGGCGGCACGTGGACGGCGAACGACCGGGGCGCGCGCGCCGCGGGCACGGTGCGCATCGACTCGTGAGCCCCGCTCACGGACGAGGGGCCGCACCCCTCGTCGTCGCGGCGTCCTGACCGCCGCGCGAGAACCCGAACGCGACCGCGGCCAGAACCGTCAGCACCGCGCCCCACCACCCGAGCCCGACCAGGCCGGCGAGGAGCGCGACGGCGACGAACGGCGCGAGCTGCGTGAGGTAGCGCCACGGCCACGGCAGTCGCGACGGTGAGCGCGGCGCGTTCCACCGCGCCCACACGATCACGACGACCGCGACGTGCAGCACCGCCAGCACGGCCGCGAGCGCGTCCTGCGCAGGCACGTCGATCCGCTGCCCGAGGCGCCACCCCGTCACCCCGGCGAGGACGAGCAGCCCGAGCTCGCAGACGAACGCGACCACGGACAGCGGCCCGGCCACCCCGGGCGGGAGCGCACCGGCGCGCCGCGCGTCGGGGCCGCCGGTGCTGGTCACGTCAGCGCTTGTCGGCGGAGACGTAGTCGCGCGCGACCTCGCCGGTGTAGACCTGGCGCGGCCGGCCGATCTTGGTCGCGGGGTCCGTCATCATCTCGCGCCACTGCGCGATCCAGCCGGGCATGCGGCCCAGCGCGAACAGCGGCGTGAACATCGCCCGGTCGAAGCCCATGGCCTTGTAGATCAGACCCGTGTAGAAGTCGACGTTCGGGTACAGCTTGCGCGAGATGAAGTAGTCGTCGTTGAGCGCGATCTCCTCGAGCGTCATCGCGATGTCGAGCAGCTCGTCGGCCGCGCCCAGCGCCTCGAGCACCGCGTGCGCGCTCTCCTTGACGATCGCCGCGCGCGGGTCGTAGTTCTTGTAGACCCGGTGCCCGAAGCCCATGAGCCGGACACCTTGCTCCTTGTTCTTCACGCGGCGCATGAAGTCCGTGGCGTCGCCGCCGTTCGCCTTGATCTCGTCGAGCATCGTGAGCACGGCCTCGTTCGCGCCGCCGTGCAGCGGGCCCGACAGCGCGTTGATGCCGGCCGCGACCGACGCGTACAGGTTGGCGTGCGACGAGCCGACGATGCGGACCGTGGACGTCGAGCAGTTCTGCTCGTGGTCCGCGTGCAGGATCAGCAGCTTGTCGAGCGCCTCGACGACGACCGGGTCCGGCTCGTACTGCTGGTACGGCACCGCGAACGTCATGCGCAGGAAGTCCTCGACGTACCCGCGGCTGTAGTCCGGGTACAGCAGCGGCTCGCCCTTGGACGTGCGGTGCACGTAGGACGTGATGGTGCGCGTCTTGGCGAGGATGAGCACCGTCGCGAGCTCGACCGTGTCCGGGTCGAACGGGTCGAGCGACTCGGGGTAGAACGTCGACAGCGCGTTGATCGCCGACGACATCACGGCCATCGGGTGCGCGCCGCGCGGGAACGTCCCCATGAACGTGCGGAAGTCCTCGTGCACGAGCGTGTGCCGGTTGACGCGCTCGCTGAACGCGTCCAGCTCGGCCGGCGTCGGCAGCTCGCCGTGGATCAGCAGGTACGCGACCTCGAGGAACGTCGACGACGCCGCCAGCTGCTCGATCGGGTAGCCCCGGTAGCGCAGGATCCCCTCGTCGCCGTCGATGTACGTGATCTTCGACTCGCACGACGCGGTGTTCATGAAGCCGGGGTCCACGGTCACCAGACCGGTGTCGCGCAGCAGGGTCGAGACCACCACTCCGTCGTTCCCCTCGGTCGCGGTGACGACCGGCAGGTCCTTGGCCTGGCCACTCACGACCAGCTGGACCGGGGAGGTGAGGGTCTCGGACATGGCGTTCCTTCCTGCCACGACCTGCGCGGATCGCGCTCTGGTCGTCGCCGACGTCGGCCCTGCGGCCGCAGCGGTGGCCTCCGTTGGCCTGCCGACGACGGTACCTGCGCCCGGCGCGCGGTGACGAATCCTGGGACGACCTGACCCGCTGTGAAACAAGTCACAGCAGGTCGGTCACGCGCCGCGCAGCCGCGCCGCGGCCTCCGCGACCGCCTCGTCGGACGCGGTCAGCGCGACCCGTACGTGCCCCCGGCCGGCCGGGCCGTAGAACGCACCCGGCGCGACGAGGACGCCCAGCCCCGCGAGGTCGGCGACCGTCTGCCAGCAGTCCTGCTCGCCGCCCGCGGGCCGCACCCACAGGTAGAGGCCCGCCGCGGACTCGTCGACCGCGTACCCGGCCTCCTCGAACGCCGCGCGCAGCACGGCGCGGCGCGCGCGGTACCGCTCACGCTGCGCCGCCACGTGCGCGTCGTCGTCGAGCGCGACCGTCATGGCCGCCTGCACCGGACCCGGCACGATCATGCCCGCGTGCTTGCGCGTCTCGAGCAGCCCCGCGACCAGCGCCGGGTCCCCCGCGACGAACGCCGCGCGGTACCCCGCGAGGTTCGACTGCTTCGACAGCGAGTACACCGCGAGCAGGCCGGTCACGTCGCCGCCCGACACGCGAGGGTCGAGCACGCTCGGCACCCCGTCGCTCGCCCACGGCTCGTCCCACGCGAGCTCCGCGTAGCACTCGTCGGACGCCACGACGACCGGGCGGCCGTCCCGCCGCGCGGCATCACGCGCGGCGGCCACCACGGCCGCGAGCTCGTCGACGCCCAGCACCGCGCCGTGCGGGTTGGCGGGCGAGTTCAGCCACACCAGCCGCACGTCGCCGCGCCCGCGCGCGAGCCGCTCCGCGGGGTCGGCGCACGGCTCCGGCGCCGCGCCCGCGAGCCGGGCCCCCACGTCGTACGTCGGGTACGCGACCGCCGGGTGCAGCACGGTGTCGCCCTCCCCCAGCCCGAGCAGCGCCGGCAGCAGCGCGACCAGCTCCTTCGAGCCGACGGTCGGCAGCACCCCCGCCGGGTCCAGGCCCGGCACACCGCGACGCCGCGCGAACCACCGCACGACCGCCTCACGCAGGTCCGCGGTCCCCCACGTCGTCGGGTACCCCGGCGAGTCCGCCGCCGCGACGAGCGCGTCGCGCACCACCGCCGGCGTCGGGTCCACCGGCGTGCCGACCGACAGGTCGACGATGCCCCGCTCGTGCGCGCGCGCCTGCTGCGCGAACGGCACCAGCGTGTCCCACGGGAAGTCCGGCAGCGCGCCGGTCAGCAGTCCCACCGGTGACGAAGGTCAGTCGCCGTGCACGCGCAGCGGCAGCGTCGCGATGATCGGGTGGTCCTTGTCGATCTGCCCCATCTTGGCGGCGCCACCCGGCGAGCCCAGGTCGTCGAAGAACTCGACGTTGGCCTTGTAGTACTCGCTCCACTGCTCGGGGACGTCGTCCTCGTAGTAGATGGCCTCGACCGGGCACACCGGCTCGCACGCCCCGCAGTCGACGCACTCGTCCGGATGGATGTACAGCGACCGCTTGCCCTCGTAGATGCAGTCCACGGGACATTCCTCGATGCACGCCTTGTCCTTGACGTCCACGCAGGGCTCGGCGATCACATACGTCACGGTCGGTCCTCCACTTGACGGGTCGTCCCTAGTATTCCCCACATGCGCACGCGCACGCTCCGGTGTCCACTCCCCGACCCTCCGCCCGCCGCCACGAGGCCCGGACGGTGAGCGCCCCTCCTGCCCGGCCGTGGCGCGAGGCCGCCGCCGGCACGCGCGTCGTCGTCCGACGCCGCCTCGTGCCGGCCCCGCCGGACGGGCCGCACCTCACCGACGTGCTCGGCGTGGTGCTGCGCGTCGACGACGAGGGCCTGACGCTCGACACCTCGCGCGGCCCCGCCCGGATCCTGGGCGCGGACGTCGTGCTCTGGAAGCCGATCCCCCCGCCCCCCGAGCGACGCGCCCGGCGGCACTGACCCGCTGCGGTCGAGGTCGGCACTGCGGTGGAGGTCGACGCTGCGGTCGAGGTCGGCTCAGGGAGCGGCGGACTCCTTGTCCTTGTCCTTCTCCTTGTCCTTGTCGGGCGGCGAGCCGCACACCACGCGGTTCTGCGGCTTGTACCGCCAGGTGTTCGACGTCGTGTCCTTCAGCTCGCCGTCCAGCAGCAACCGGCGCGTCACCGTCACCGAGAAGCCCGGGTTTCCGGCGGACTGCGGCGAGCACGTGCGCGACGTGGAGTACACCGTGGACGGCTGCACCACACCCGAGCGCCCGCTCGTCGACGACTCGACCGTCCAGTACTTGGTCCCCCAGAGGCGCACGTACGCGCGCCCGTCCGCGACCCAGCCCTGCACGAGTGCGCCGTACGGCGTCGAGTTCTTCCACTTCATGTCGATCACGCCGGTGAAGATCGTCGCCTCGCGCCCCTCCGGGTACCGCGCGAACCACTCGCTGTGCGGCGTGTGCTCGACGTCCTCCATGCCCGCGAGGTACGCGGCGTTGAACGTCGTCGTCGACACCTGCGACAGGCCACCGCCCCACGCGTCCGAGTGCTCGCCGTTGACGATCGCGCCGGCCTGCACGAACCCGTGGGCCGCGTCGATCGGCCCGAGCGCGTCGGTGAGGCTGAACGTCTCGCCCGGCCGGATGAGCACGCCCGTGATGTTCTCCAGCCCCTGACGGATGTTCTGCGTGCGGCGCGGCTCGCTCGTCAGCGGCGTCGAGAACTCCGAGACGACTTCCTTGACGCCGAGCTCCTCGAGCGCCTCGGTGGACTCGCTCGGGTCGGTCTGCGTCAGCTCCACCGTCGCGGTGCGGTCCTGCGCGTCGGCGACGGCCGCGACCGCGTCCGCGACGTCCTCCGGCGCCACCGTGGTGCCCGGCTCGCCCGGCACGAGCACCGGCTTGCCGTCCTGGAACTCGAAGTGCGCGTCCGCCGCCGACGTCAGCACACCCTCGGGCAGCTGCTCGACGACCGCGTCCGCGAGCGCCTCACCGTCGAGCTGCAGCTCGAGGTCCCCGTCGACCGGCTGCATCGCTGCAGCCGCCGCGAGCGTGGCCGGCTGCAGCACCGCGAGCTTCTCGGACACGACGACCGAGATCGGGGCGGACACGAGCGGCTCCGCCACGTCGTCCAGCGCCGCCTGCGCCTCCGCCTGGGTGATCTCGGGCTCGACCACCGACGTCGGCAGCGCCAGCGGCTGCGCCGCGACCAGCCAGTCGCGGGACACGAGGTCCGCCGCCGCGTCCTGGTCGAGGCTCCAGCCCTCGGACGCGTCCGTCAGCACCGCGGCACCGTCGACGAACAGCACCGCACCGTCGACCGGTGCGAGCGACAGCGACGTCCCCAGCGCCTCGAGCGCGGCCGTCAGCTTCGCCTCGTCCACCTGCGTCACGGGCTCCTGCGCACCCACGCCGACGATCTGGTCCCACAGCCGGCGCGGCTGCGCCAGGTCCACGCCCGTGAGCCGGTCGACCGTCGCCGCCGCGTCGAACGACAGGCCCGCGGCCTGCGGCTCGAGCGTCGCCTGCACGTCGTTCGCGAGCACCTCGACCGCGTCCTGCGTCGTCGGCGCGAGCTCCTCGTCCAGCCGCGCGACCGCGGCGTCCGCCGAGAGCCCGCCGATGTCCACGCCCGCGACCGTCGCCCCCCGCGGGACGCGGTCCGCCGTCGCGTAGCTCGCGCCGACGTACGCCGCGCCGAGCAGCACGACGACGCCCGCACCGACCGCCAGGCGCCGCGGCCAGCGGCGCACGTGCTCCTCGGGCTCGAAGTCGTCGAACGGCGACGGGTCGCGCGGCGTGGTCGGCACCGGACCGGCCGTCACGCGCGCCGGACCGCCCGGCGTCGAGCCTGTGGACGTCGGGGCGGTGGACGTCGGGGGCGCGGACGTCGAGGTCGCGGACGGCGGGGTGGTGGGTGCCGACGCGGGCAGGACGACCGTCTCGTCACCCCTGGCGTCCGCCGGTCGGGACGTCTGCGTCGTCGGCTGCGCCTCGCGCCGGGGGAACACGGACTCCCGCGTCGGAGCCACGGCGGCGGCCGCGGCAGGGTCCGCGGGCGGCGCGGGCTCGGTCGCCGCGGTCGGCTCCGCGGGCGCGGCCGGCGTGGCAGGCAGGACGACCGTCTCGGAGTCGCGGGGCGCGCTCGTGCGCACGGCGGCCGCAGGCGCGTCGGCGACCGGCTCGTCGGCGGCAGGCTCCTCGGCAGCGGCCACGTCGGGGGCGGCGGCGTCGGCGGCAGCGGCCTCGTCGGCAGCGGCCTCGTCGGCAGCGGCCTCGTCGGCAGCGGGCTCGTCGGCCGTGGCCTCCGCAGCGGCCGTGCGCTCGTCGTCGGACGGCTCTCCGGCATCGGGCTCGCTCGCGTCGGACTCGTCCGCGGCCTCGTCGGCCTCCGGCTCGTCGACCGGCTCGGACGTCGGCGCGGACGTCGGCTCTGTGCCGCCGGCAGCGCTTGCGACAGGTTCCTCTGCCGCGGGCGTCGACGCGGCGGTCTCGGTGAAGATCGCGGGCACGACGACCGTCGGCGCCGGTTCCTCCGCCGCGCCGTCGTCGTCGTCCACGTCCTCGTCGTCCACGACCTCGACGGCGCCCTCGTCCTCGGCGTCGTCCTCGTCCTCGTCCTCGACGGTGGCCTCGTCCTCGCGCGGGCCCTCGTTCTCGGGCTCCTCAGGCCGGACGGTCTGCGCGACAGCGGCCTGCGCCTCGGCCTCGACGGGCTCGTCAGTGGGCTCCGCGTCGGCAGTGGGCTCCGTGTCGGCAGTGGGCGCCTCGTCGGGCTCGTCCTCGTCGGGCACGTCCTCGTCCGACCCGCCCTCGTCCGACCCGTCCTCGTCGGGCACGTCCTCGTCCGACCCGTCCTCGTTCGACCCGTCCTCGTCCGACCCGTCCTCGTCGGGCACGTCCTCGTCGGGCACGTCCTCGTCGGGCGACGCATCGGTGGCGACGGGCTCGTCGGGGGCGACGTCGTCGGCAGAGGGCTCGTCGGTCACGACGTCCTCCGCGGGGGCCTCGTGCGGGTCAGCCGGCTCGGCGGGCGCGTCCCCGGCAGGGACGACCGGGTTCGGACGTGTGTCGTCCCCGAGGGCGGGGCGGCGCGTGGTCGCACCCCAGACGGGCCAGACGACATCGTCGGCCGAGCTCCCGTTCGACGGCTCCTGGGGCGCGGGGCTGTCGGCGTCGGTACGGTCGGTCATCGCTTCCCCTGCTCGGTCGTGTTACGCCCGGCGAGTCTACGTCGCGGTGCCGTGAGGGCGGCGCAGGCCCACGCGCGCCTCGACGCACGCGGACGACCTGTGACGAGATCGTGACCTCAGCGCAGGCCGCGCAGGCGTCCCTCGACGTGCACGAGGCCCCCGACCTCGGGTCCGGCGCGTTCCGCGACGAGCACCTCGCCGACGACGACGTCGTGGTCACCCGCGGCGTGGATGGCACTCGTGCGGCACTCGAACCAGGCGGCGGCCCCGTCGACGCGGATGCCCGCGGCGACGTCGGGTGCGTGGTGCGGGACGCGGGTGAGCTGGTCGACGGCGGGGCGCCCGGCGGACGCGAGCCAGTCGGCGACGGGCGCCTGGTCGGCGCCGAGCACGGAGACCGTCCAGGTGTCGGCCTCGTCGAGCGCGTCGCGCAGGCGCGCGTCGGCGTGCACGCAGAACAGCAGCAGCGGGGGGTCGAGGGACACGGACGCGACCGAGCTGACGGTCATGGCCCAGACCGTGCGCCGCCACGTCGTGGTGACGACGGCGACGCCCGCGGGGAGCGCCGCGACGGCGGTGCGGAAGTCGTCGGGCCGGGCGCTCACGCCGCGCCGTCGCTCGGCGGTGCGGCCGGTGCGGCCGGTGCGCGCGGGGTGTCGTCGAACCAGCGGCGCGGGGCGAGCGCACCGAGGGCGAGCGCGACCACGACCCCGCCGAGCCAGGCGAGGCCGAGCCACGGTGCGTTCACGCGGTCGCCGCCGGGCAGGAGCACGTCACCGCCGGGTCCGGTCCGCGCGAGCACGACGACGGCGAGGAACACACCACCGACGAGCCCGACGTACGCGGGCCACCCGGCCCACGCGCGCACCATGACGCTCGCGGCGAGCACCAGGGCGAGCCCGGCGAGCAGGCCCCACGGCATCGCACCGCGGTGGACGACGGTCCCGAGCGCCCCGATCAGGAGGCCGAGGACGAACGACAGGAGGGCCCGCACGAGGGTCTGCGGGGTCAGCGGCTGCACGCGGTCAGGCTACCGGCCGGACCCCTGCGGGCCACGCGAGACCGCCGGGGCTCGAGCCGGGTGCGAGGCGGTACTGCTCGACGGGCAGGACCGGCTCGGCCAGGCCGAGGCTGAGGCCGTACCGGCCGACGAGCGCGGGCTCGTCGTCGACGGCGGCCACGTGCTGCACCTGCGTCGCGTGGGCGCGCAGCGCGTCGAGCACGGTGTCGCGCACCGGGCGCGTGTCGACCTCGACCGCCACACGCTCGTCGTCGACGACGACCGAGGCGAACACGTCGTCGTCCGCGGGCGGGGTCAGCGCGTCACCCGGTCCGACGAGGCGGCGCAGCGCGGCACGCGCGGCGCGCGCCCGCCGGCGCCCCTGCGCGGCCCACAGCACCACGGGCACGCGGTGCCCGGCCCGCGCCGCGAGCTCGAGCGCGCGGGACGTCACGTCGTGCGCACGCACGTGGTCCGGGTGGCCGTACCCCCCGCCCGGCTCGTACGTCACGACGACGGCCGGCGCCCGGTCGGCGACAAGCGTGGCGAGCGGGGCGGCGAGGTCGTCGAGCGGCTGCGCGGCCAGCGCCGTCCCCGCGGCGACCGCCTCGGGAGCCGCGACCGCGCGGCGGCCCTCGTCGGCCCAGGCCATGCCCGAGTCCTCGTACCGCGCCCCGGTCAGGGCGTCGAGGAACACGTGGTCGGCCACGCCCAGCGCCGCGAGGGCGCCGGCGAGCTCGGTCTCGCGGTGCGCCGCGAGCGCCGGGCCGTCGCCCTCGAGGTGCGCGAGCGCGTCCCCGATCACCTCGCCGCGCTCACCGCGCGTGCACGTCACCAGGGTCACGGGCAGCCCGGCCGCGGCCCACGTCGCGAGCAGCGCACCCGTCGCGAGCGTCTCGTCGTCGGGGTGCGCGTGCACCGCGAGCAGGCCGCCGGGCCGGCCCGGCCCCGGCACGGCTCAGCCCTTCTTGGTGCGGGACCAGATGCGCGCGCGCTCGGTCTGGTCGAGCACGACCTTGCGGATGCGCACGATCTCGGGCGTCACCTCGACGCACTCGTCCTCGCGCGCGAACTCCAGCGACTCCTCGAGCGTGAGCTTGCGCGGCGGCACGACGTTCTCGAACGACTCGGCCGTGGAGGAGCGGATGTTGTTGAGCTTCTTCTCCTTGGCGATGTTGACGTCCATGTCCTCGTTGCGGGAGTTCTCGCCGACGACCATGCCCTCGTACACCTCGGCGGTCGGCTCGACGAAGAACGTGCCGCGGTCCTGGAGGTTGAGCATCGCGAACGGTGTGGCCACACCCGCGCGGTCGGCGACGAGCGAGCCCGTCATGCGCGTCTCGATGACGCCCGCCCACGGCTCGAAGCCCTCGGCGATCGAGGACGCGATGCCCGTGCCGCGCGTCTCGGTGAGGAACCGCGTGCGGAAGCCGATGAGGCCGCGCGCGGGCACCAGGAACTCCATGCGCACCCAGCCGGTGCCGTGGTTGCTCATGGTCTCCATGCGGCCCTTGCGCTGCGCGAGGAGCTGCGTGACCGCGCCGAGGTACTCCTCGGGCACGTCGATCGTCATGCGCTCCATCGGCTCGTGGACCTTGCCGTCGATCGTCCTGGTGACGACCTGCGGCTTGCCGACGGTCAGCTCGAAGCCCTCGCGGCGCATCTGCTCGACGAGGATCGCCAGGGCCAGCTCGCCGCGGCCCTGCACCTCCCACGCGTCGGGGCGGTCCGTGGGGACCACGCGCAGCGAGACGTTGCCGACGAGCTCCTTGTCGAGGCGGTCCTTGACCTGGCGCGCGGTGACCTTGTGGCCCTTGCCGCCCTTGCCCGCGAGCGGGCTGGTGTTGATGCCGATCGTCATCGAGATCGCGGGGTCGTCGACCGTGATGGGCGGCAGCGGGCGCGGGTCGTCCGGGTCGGTGAGCGTCTCGCCGATCGTGATGTTCTCGATGCCCGCGACGGCGACGATGTCGCCGGGGCCCGCCGCGTCGGTGGGCACGCGCTCGAGCGCCTTGGTCTCCAGCAGCTCGGTGATGCGCACGCTCTGCTGCGAGCCGTCGTTGCGCACCCACGCGACCGTCTGGCCCTTGCGCAGCGTGCCGTTGAAGACGCGCAGGAGCGCGAGCCGGCCGAGGAACGGCGACGCGTCGAGGTTGGTGACGTGCGCCTGCAGCGGCGCGGACTCGTCGTACGTCGGCGCGGGGATCTTCTCGAGGATGGTCGCGAACAGCGGCTCGAGGTTCTCGCTGTCCGGGAGCGCGCCGTCGGCGGGCTGCTCGAGCGACGCGCGGCCGGCCTT
The DNA here is from genome assembly GCF_006538705.1 of Cellulomonas uda. GTDB lineage: Bacteria > Actinomycetota > Actinomycetes > Actinomycetales > Cellulomonadaceae > Cellulomonas > Cellulomonas uda. The sequence continues at coordinate 58,263 of NZ_BJLP01000003.1, read as the reverse complement.
CGCGGACGCGTACACCACGGGGACGTCGAGGATCGCGTCGAGGTCGAGGTCCGGGACGTCCTCGTGCAGGTCGGACGCGAGGCCGAGCAGCAGGTCGGTCGCCTCGTGGACGACCTCGGTGATGCGCGCGTCGGGACGGTCGACCTTGTTCACGACGAGGATCACGGGCAGCTTCGCGGCGAGCGCCTTGCGCAGCACGAAGCGGGTCTGCGGGAGCGGGCCCTCGGACGCGTCGACGAGCAGCACGACGCCGTCGACCATCGACAGGCCGCGCTCGACCTCGCCGCCGAAGTCCGCGTGGCCGGGGGTGTCGATGACGTTGATCGTGATGCCCTCGGGCTGACCCGCCGCGGCCGCCGCGGGGCCCAGGTACCGGACCGCGGTGTTCTTCGCGAGGATCGTGATGCCCTTCTCGCGCTCGAGGTCGCCCGAGTCCATCGCGCGCTCGTCGACGTGGTCGTGCGCGCCGAACGCGCCCGACTGCCAGAGCATGGCGTCGACCAGCGTGGTCTTGCCGTGGTCGACGTGCGCGACGATCGCGACGTTGCGCAGGTCGCCGCGAACGGCAGTTCCGGTGACGGACGAGGGCATGCGAGCTCTTCTCGAGTGGAGGAAAGGGGGGTGACGCCGACGGCGGCGCCGGTCGATCTTACCCGGTCCGGGCCAATCACCGGTGGCCGCGTGGCCCTCGCCACACGTGACCTGCGCCGCGCCGGGCCGCCCGCACGACTCGGGCCCACGCCCGGGCTCAGCCCTGTGCGGCCCAGGACCACCAGTCGGTGAGGTCGGCGCGCGAGAGCCGCAGCAGCGGAACCTCGCCCACCTGCGGCGTGCGCGCGACGGGCGCGGAGCGCGTGGCCGTGAGCGCGGGGGCGTGCACCAGCGGCAGCACGGCACCGGCCTCGACGAGCCTCGCGGCGAGCGTCGCCTGCCCGGCGGCGAGGCGCGCGGGGTCGGTCTGGGCGGCGAGCGCCGCGAGCGCCGCGTCGGTCGCCGCGTCGGACCACGCGGTCACGTTCGCGGTCCCGTCGGTCCCCCACCGGCCGACGAGCGACGCGACGGGGAGCTCGTCCTGGACGGTCGGGACCAGCGCGACGTCCCACGCGTCGGGCTCGGCCCACAGCGCGGTCGCCGGGTCGGCCGTCGAGGCCGTGACCTCGAAGCCGGCCGTGCGGGCGGAGTCCGTGAGCAGCGCGAGCGTCTGCTCGCGCAGCGGGTCGGTGGTGGAGACGAGCACACGCACGGCCACCGGTGTGCGCACCCCCGCGTCGGCGAGCCGCGCGGCCGCGGCGGGCGCGTCGGGCTGCGCGGTCGCGACCGGGCCGCCCGCACCGTCCCCGACCGTCGCGAGCACCGCGGTGTCCACGACCGCCTCGGGCCACAGCGGCGCGACGACCTCGTCGACCACCTGCTCGCGCGGCACCGTCGACCACAGCGCGCCCCGCACCGTCGGCGCGTCGTCACCCGCGAACGGACCCGTGCCGCCCGCCCGCGCGACGAGCTGCCACGCGGCGTCACCGCCCGTCACCACCCGCGCCTCGGCATCGACGAGCGCGTCACGCACGTCCGGCGTCGCGACGGGCGCGACGACGTCGACGTCGCCGGCCTCGAGCGAGGAGACCTGGTCCAGCGGGTGCTGGTCGGTGCGCACGCGCACCGAGTCGAAGCGCGCGGGCCGCGAGCCCGCGTACCGCTCGTTGCGCACCAGCTCCACGGCCGAGGCCGTCACCGACGCGAGCGCGTACGGCCCGGTCGTGACGGCGTCGGCGGTGCTCGCCGCCAACGCGTCCGTGTCGAAGCCGGTACGCCACGCGCGGGAGACCGCCACCAGGTCGTCGTGATGCCCGGCGGGTGCGGTCACGGCCGCGACGACCGCCGCGGCCGCCTCCTGCGCGTCCTCCACACCCAGCGCCGTGCGGCCCAGCACGTGCGCGGGCAGGTTGACGTCGAGCGCGACCTGCCAGTCCGCGACCGGCTGCGCGTACACGAGCGTGACGCGACCCTCGTCGTCGACGGCTGGGACGGCCTGAACGTGCACGAGTGCCCGCGAGGTCGCGGCGAACGCCACGCCCGCGTCGAGCGCGTCCCCGTTGACGATCTCGCCGTCGTCGCCCAGCTCGGGCGCGACCTCGTCGAGCGCACCCGAACGCGCGGCCCACTCGAGCAGCAGGTCAGCCGCCGTCACGGGCGTCCCGTCGGACCAGCGGGCGTCCGGGCCGATCGTGTAGCGGACGGTCAGCGGGTCGTCGGCCGTCTTCTCGACCGTGCCGAACGCGGCGTCCGGGACCGCGACGCCCGCGGCGTCGAGCGAGACGAAGCCGTCCTGCACGAGCCCGCGGACGAGCACCGACCCGGGCAGCCGGCCCTGCGACGTCCCGGCGTTCAGCGAGCCGAACGGCGCGCCGACGCTCACCACCACGTCCCGCGACCGGTCCGGGCCCGGCTCGGGCGACGACGAGCACGCGAGCGGCACGAGCGCGACCGTGCCACCCAGGAGCGCAGCGAGGAGCGTGCGGCGGCCGCCTCCACGGCGACCGGCCGCACGCCCCTGCGCCGCGTGGGTCACGTGCGGTCGATCAGCAGCGCCCGCAGCTCGCGACGCTCGCGCTGCTTCTCCGGGTTGGGCAGCGGCACGGCCGCGATGAGGCGCTGCGTGTACGGGTCCTGCGGGTTGCGCAGGATCGCGTCGCGCGAGCCCTGCTCGACGATCCGGCCGCGCTGCATCACGACGATGCGGTCCGCGAGCAGGTCCACCACCGCGAGGTCGTGCGTGACGAACAGGCACGCGAACTTCAGGCGCTCCTGCAGCTCCTGCAGCAGCTCGAGCACGTGGGCCTGCACCGACACGTCCAGCGCGGACGTCGGCTCGTCGGCCACGAGCAGCTCGGGCGACAGCGCGAGCGCACGCGCGATGCCGACGCGCTGCTTCTGACCGCCCGACAGCTCGTGCGGGTAGCGGTTGCGGTACGCGCGGGGCAGCTCGACCTGGTCGAGCAGCTCCTCGATGCGACGCTGCAGCTCGCCACCCTTGGCGATCTTCGCGAGGTACAGCGGCTCACCGATCGACTCACCGATCGGCAGGCGCGGGTTGAGGCTCGACGACGGGTCCTGGAACACCATGCCGACCTTGCGGCGCAGGCGCGCGATCGTCTTGCGGTCGTTCGACGAGACGTCGATGTCGCCGACCGTGAGCGTGCCCTCGGCCACCGGCAGCAGGCCGACCGCGGCGCGGCCGATCGTGGTCTTGCCGGAACCGGACTCGCCGACGAGGCCCACGACCTCACCGGGCCGCACGACGAGGTTCGCGCCCTCGACCGCGCGGAACGCCGGCATGCGCCCCTGCTTGGGGTACTCGATCGCGACGTCCTTGAGCTGCAGGATCGGCTCGGTGCCGGCCATCTCGCGGGCGCGCTCCTCGCGACGCGCGGCCTCGAGCTTGGCCGCGTTCTCGGCCTCGCGGCGCGCGAGCTCCTCGCGCGACACGTCGACGACGAGGTCCTCCGCGTGGGTCGCGCTCGCGAGCGCGGCCGTCAGGTCGATCTCCGGGCCGCCGAGGTGCGGGACCGCGGCGAGCAGCTCCTGCGTGTACTGGTGCTGCGGGTCGGAGAAGATCTGCTCGGACGTGCCCATCTCGACGATCACGCCGCGCCGCATGACGGCGATGCGGTCCGCGAGGTCCGCGACCACGCCCATGTCGTGCGTGATGAGGATGACCGCGGAGTCGAGGCGGTCGCGCAGGTTGCGCATGAGGTCGAGGATCTCGGCCTGCACCGTGACGTCGAGCGCGGTCGTCGGCTCGTCGGCGATGAGCAGGGCCGGGTCGCAGGACAGCGACTGCGCGATCATCGCGCGCTGGCGCTGGCCGCCCGAGAGCTGGTGCGGGTACGACCGGAACGCCTTGTCCGGGTCCGGCAGCTCGACCATCGACAGCAGCTCGAGCGCGCGCTCGCGGGCCTGCGCGGGCGACATCTCGCTGTGCAGGCGCAGCGTCTCGATGATCTGCGAGCCGACCGTGTACGCCGGGTTCAGCGCGGTCATCGGCTCCTGGAAGATCATCGCGACGTCGTTGCCGCGGATCGCGCGCATGCGCTTGCTCGGCAGCCCGCGCAGCTCGGTGCCACGCAGCTTGATCGAGCCCGAGATGCGCGCGTTGCGCGGCAGCAGGTCGAGGATCGCCATCGAGGACACGGACTTGCCCGAGCCGGACTCGCCGACGATCGCGAGGACCTCGCCGGGGGCGACGGAGTAGTTGAGCTTGATCGCCGCGGGCACCCACGTGCGGTCGACCGCGAAGTCGACCGACAGGTCGCGCACCTCCAGCACGGGCTCGCGGGTCGTGGTGGGCGTGGTCATGACAGAGCTCCTGGGATCATGGGGTCGTGCGAGACGACGACGAGACCTGGACCTTCCGGCCCCGCAGCGCGGCGTGGATCACGGGGGGTACGTGGCTCGTGGTCGCGGGCTTCGCGGGTGCCGCGGTCGCCGAGGGGGGTGCGCGGACGCTGCTCACCGCGGTGCCGTTCACCGCGGCGGCCGTGCTGCTCACCTGGCTGGTGGCCTACCGGCCGCACGTGCGGCTCGACGACGAGGGCGTCCACGTGGTGAACCCCTTCGTGACGCACCACGTGCCGTGGACCGCGCTCATCGAGATCCGGACGCGCTTCACGTGCACGTTCGTGACGCCCGGCCGCAGCGTCGAGGCGTTCGCCGCCCCGGGCCCGGGCCGGCACGCCGCGACGCGTGCGGTGTCCGTCGACCTGCGCCACGTGCAGGCGGGGGCCTTCGACCCCGCCCGCTCCGTGAGCATCGGCGAGATCGGGCACTCGCCGTCCGCGGTCGTCGCGACCGAGGCGCGCCGCCGCTGGGAGCGCCTCGTCGAGGACGGTGCGCTCGAGCTCGGTGTCGCGGACGAGGTCCCGGTGCGCCGCGAGGTGCACACGGCCGCCCTGGCCGCGGTGGGCGCGCTCGTCGCGCTGGGCGCGGTGCTGCAGCTCGTCGGCTGAGCACCGCGCCGACCGCGCGTGCGTGCGGGGCGTCACTTGGTCTCGTCCCGGGGGTCCGGGTCGTGCCCGACGCCCGGTGCGCCGTCCTCCCAGCCGCTGCGTGCGCCGTCGAGCGTCGCGACGTTCGCCGCGAGCAGGCTGCCCTCGAGGCGGTTGTCGATCTCCTCGCGCGGCGTCTCCTTCATGCGACGCAGGGAGATCTTGCGCTGGCGCGGGTCGAACGCGTCGCGCAGGCCGTCGCCGATGAAGTTGATGCAGAGGCAGATGAGGACGATGAACAGGCCGGGCCACCAGAACAGCCAGGGGCGCGTGGCGAACGCGGCCTGGTTCTGGCTGATGAGCAGGCCCAGGGACGTGTCCGGCGCCTTGACGCCCATGTTCAGGTAGGACAGCGACGTCTCCAGCAGGATCGCCGAGGACATCAGCAGGGTCGTGTTGACCGTGATGACGCCGACCGCGTTCGGCAGGATGTGCTTGAAGATGATCCGCTTGTCGGACGCGCCCGCGAGGCGGGCCGCGTCGACGAACTCGCGCTCGCGCAGCGACAGGAAGTCACCGCGGACGAGCCGCGCCATGCCGGTCCAGTACGTCAGGCCGAGCAGCAGGCCGAGCACGACGACACCGGACTTGGTGTTGTAGCCGATCACGGCGCCGATGAGCAGCACCGGGATGATGATCACCATGTCGGTCAGGCGCATGAGCACCGCCTCGACCCAGCCGCGGAAGTACCCCGACAGCGCGCCGAACACGACGCCGACGAACGCGGCGATGACGCCGACGACGAACGTCACGAGCAGCGAGATCTGGGTGCCGCGCATCGTCATCGCGAAGTAGTCGCGCCCGACCGAGTCCTGCCCGAACGGGTGCTCACCCAGGGAGAACGGGAACAGGCTCAGCGTGGGTCGCCCGCCGTTCTGCAGCGGCGGGGTGTCCGTCCAGCGGAACTTCCACCAGCCGTGCCAGCCGCCGATGCCCACCGAGGTGAGCGCGAGGATCACGACGAGCGCGAGGACGACGAGCGAGACGATCGCGCCCGTGTGGCCGAAGAAGCGCTTGCGGACCAGCGCGCCCTGGCTCTTGCCCTTGAGGTCGGCCGCGACCTCGCCGGAGTCGAGGGAGTCGGTCATCCGCTCCGTGGTCTGCTCGGTCATGCCTTCACCCTCACGCGCGGGTCGAGTGCGGAGTACAGGAGGTCCGCGACCAGGTTGAACGTCACCGCGGTGACGCCGACGACGAGGAACACGCCCATGACGGGGTTCGGGTCCTGGTGGTCGAGGCCTTGGATGAAGAGCTGGCCCATGCCCTTGAACGAGAACACGTTCTCGGTGATGACGGCGCCACCCAGCAGGCCGCCGATGTCGAACGCGACGATCGTCGCGAGCGGGATCAGCGCGTTGCGGAACGCGTGCCGGACGACGACCGTGCGCTCCGGCAGGCCCTTGGCGCGGCCGGTGCGGACGTAGTCCTGACCCATCACCTCGAGCATCGACGCACGCGAGTAGCGCGTGTACGAGGCGAGCGAGATGAGGATGAGCGAGATCGTCGGGAGGACGAGGTGCGTGTACTTGTCGACGCCCGTGATCCAGAAGTCGCCGTTGAGGTTCGGCGTCTCCGAGCCGATCGTCGCGATCGGGCGGCCGCGCGTGAGCTTGAAGTACTCGGGCCACGCCTGCATGAACCCGTCGAGCAGCACGAGGCCCGCGACGAGGAACGAGGTGAGGGCCGCGACCTTCATCGACTGGCCGCGGTCGTAGCCGCCCATGAGGCGCCCGACGAGCAGGCCGCCGCCGACCGCGGCGATGCCGAGGAGGATGACGAGCCAGACCGACGGGTCCTCGAGCAGCGGCTGCAGCGCGAACATCGCGACGACGGCGAGCCCGACCATGATGAGCGCGGAGTACAGCGCCTTGCGGTTGCGCAGGCCCGCGAGCAGCGCGGTGAGCGCGAACGCGATGCCGACGCCGAGCCCGGCGACGATGCCCGGCCCGAGACCCGGGTAGCTGAACCACTGCGACCAGCCGAGGTACCACAGGATGCCGGCGGTGAGGAGCGTGGACCCCGCGAACACGATGCCGCGGCGCTTCCACGAGCCGCCGATGAGGACCGTCCAGATGACACCGGCGACCAGCCCGACGGCGAGAGCGACGGTCACGCTCACCGAGGGGTCCCGGAGGAAGTCGTTGAAGCCGATCGCGCCGAACTCCTTGAGGAGCACCGCGACCCAGAACACCGGCAGCGAGAAGAACAGGAACGTCATGAACGTGACGCTGTAGTCGAGCACCGAGTACTGGCGCAGCGCGACGACGATGCCGATCGTGATGCCGATGACGACCGCGAGGATCGTCGCGGTGAGCACCAGCTGGATCGTCGAGGGGATCGCGGCGCTCAGCGCGTCGGTGACCTCCTGGCCCTGGAGCGTCTTGCCGAGGTCGCACTGACCGGGGATCACGCACTTGACGGCTCCGCTGAGCCACGAGAAGTAGCGCAGGGGTGCGGGGGTGTCGAGGTCGAGCAGGTCGATGCGGGCCTGCATCAGGGCCTCTTTGTTGGGGCGGTTCGACTCGCGGTACTCCCTCAGCGGGTCACCGGACACGGCGACCAGCTGGTACACGAGGAACGACGCCCCGAGCAGGATGAGCAGCGACACACCGAGGCGTCGCAAGACGTAGGAAGCCATCAATTCTCGCTTCTCGGGCGTGGGGAGCGTGCGCGGGTGAGGTGCACGCCTCCGCGTCGGCGTCGCGCTGTCGCGACGCAAAGGTCGGGAACGCCGCGCCTCGTGGGCGACGCGTTCAAGGCGGGTCCGCCGTACTGGTCAGTACGACGTTCTGAGGAGGGACTCTAGCGCGCGTCGCGCGCCGGTCCGTCGTCGACGGTGCGTCGACGACCCCGGGACGCACCGGTGCCGGGACCCGAACGACCGGGTCCCGGCACCGGTGGCTGTCATACCGGGGAGGTCAGCCGACTCAGTCGGTGACCGTCCAGTCCCACACGTTCCACCAGACACCCGACTGGCTCGGGTTGTAGGCCTCGATGCCACCCACGCGGTCGGCGACCGCGTCGATGCCGACCGACTGGAACAGGGGCAGGCCGTACGCGTCGGCGAACAGGAGCGGGTCGATCTGCTCCTGGATGTTCGCCTGCTCGTCGAGGTCCAGCGTCTTCACGAGCGTCGCGGCGAGCTGGTCGACCTCGGCGTTCTTGTAGCCGTTGTAGTTGCCACCACCGGTGCTGGAGAAGATCTGCGGGACGCCGGAGACGCCGACACCCGAGTTGATCCAGCCGAAGATGGCGACGTCGTACGAGCCGTCGGCGAGGCGCGAGCCCCACTCGGCGTCACCCTGGTCGTCGACCTTGAAGCCGGCGGCCGTGGCCTGCGCCGCGATCAGCGTGTAGGCGTTGACGCGGTTCGGGTTGTTGATGTTGTAGAGGATGCGCACGGTCGGCGTGACACCGACCTCCTCGAGCAGCGCCTTGGCGCCGGCGACGTCGGGCTCACCCGGGAAGTCGGCCGAGCCGTTGTTCGCGACCGAGTCCTCGTACGAGGCCTGGGCCGGGACGAAGAGCTGCGAGTTGAGGATCGACGCGTCCGCCTTGAGCGGCGTGACGATCGCCTCGAGGATCGCCTGGCGCGGGATGACCTTGAGGAACGCCTGGCGGACCTTGAGGGCCTTGGCCTCGTCGCCACCGTAGGTCGCGGGGTCGAACGGACCACCGTTGTTGAAGGTCAGGTCGACGTGGTCGTACGCGAGCTGGTCGCCCTCGTGGACCGTGATGCCGTCGATGCCCTCGAGCGCCGCGAGCGTGTCAGCGGACGGCTGCGGGGAGATGACGTCCACCTCGCCGTTCTTGAGCGCCTGCACGGCCGCCGTGGCGTCCGGGATGGTGCGCATGACGATCGAGTCCAGCTTCGGCGTCAGGTCGCCCGAGTACTTCTCGTTCGGGACGAGCGTGACGGACTGGTTCTCGACGACCTCGGAGACGATGTACGGGCCGGACGAGAGGTACAGCTCCGGGTCGCTCGGGAGGACCGTGGAGTCGAAGCCGGTGTTCCAGAAGTCCGCGACCTTGCGCAGCTCCGGGTCGTCGGCCGTCGCGTCCTTGGCGGTCGGCGCGAGCTTGGTGAACAGGTCGATCAGCGCCTGACCGTCCGCGAGGCCGGCCTTCTTGGCGACGACGTGCGCGGGCGCCTCGGCGGCGAGCGCGTACTCCCAGTCGGCGGCCGGCTCGGAGAAGGTGAGGGTCATCGAGCGACCGTCCTCACCCAGCTCCGGGAAGTCGGTCAGCGCGAGCGTGCCCGTGTCACCGGCGTAGTCGAAGTAGGAGACCTTGCCGTCGGCCGAGTTGTAGTGGCCCGAGTCGACCGCCCACGACAGGAGCAGGTCGTCCGCGTCGACGGGCTCGCCGTCCGACCAGACGACACCCTCGTTGATCGTGTACTTGACGGTCAGCGGGTCCTCGGAGACGACCTCGTACGTGCCGAACGACTCGTCCTTGGCGACACCGGGGTTGCCCGCGGCGAAGCTCGACCCGTCGACGTAGTTGAACCACGCGCGCGTCGGGTAGGTCGTGACCTTCGCGTTGATGTCCGTGTTGCCGTTGCTCGTGTTCGGGTTGAACGAGAAGAACTGGTTCGTCTCGGCAACGGTGAGCGTGCCGCCGGTGGTGGCCGCCTCGGAGGCCGACGGAGCGCCGGTGGCGTCGTCGTCCGAGTCGCCAGGCGCGTTGGAGCACGCGGTGAGCACGAGCGCGGTGGTCGCGAGAGCCGCGACACCGGCCAGGGATCGCCTGATCTTCAATGTTCCTCCAGGGAAGGTGGAGGTCCGCAGGACCGCTCGTACGAGGTACGGCTGTGAGGCAGACCGCCAGGGTTTGGCGCAACGTTAGTCAAGCGTTTTCGGGCAAAGCGGGCTGGGACCCGGCCGACCCCTGATCGTTACCCGATTGATACTGACCAGTACGTCTCAACTTTCGAGACAGCGGCGGCGATTCATGCCGAAAAATCACCTCTCTCCAGCGGGAAGGCTGTCCACCATCCGTCAAATCGGCGACGGTCCCACGCGCGATGTGTTAAAGCCCCGTTACACACCGGCCACCTGCCGGACACGTCCCGGCAACACGACCGACCGCCGACGCCTCGGCAGGACGGCACAATGCGGGCGTGGACCTCACCGACCTCGCCCGCCGCGCGGGACGCACCCGCTGGTTCGCGCGGCTCGGCCGCGCGACGTCGCGGCTCGACCGACGCCTGCAGCGGGCGACCGGCGGGCGGTGGACGGTCCTCGGCCGCGCGCGCCTGCCGCAGCTCGTGCTCACGACCACCGGCCGCCGCTCGGGCGAGCCGCGCGAGGTGGTGCTGCTCCACGTGCGGCACGAGGACGCCTGGGTGGTGCTCGGCTCCAACTGGGGCCAGGCCCACCACCCCGCGTGGGCGCTCAACCTGCTGGCCGACCCGCGGGCCCGGGTCACCGTCGAGGGGGCCACGCACGAGGTGGCCGCGCGTCTCGCCACGCCTGCCGAGTCACGGGTGCTCCTGCCCCGCCTGCGGGAGACCTGGCCGGGCTACGAGGCGTACGAGCAGCGCGCCGGCCGCGACCTGCACCTGTTCGTCCTCGAGCCCGTCCGGTAGGCGTGCGCACACCTACCACGCGGTAAGTCTTTTCGGTTAGGCTCGCCCGCGTGGGATCGCTCCCGCACGCTCGTCGTGCGGCTACGGGACCCACCGGCTCGCGCCGCCGCCGTCGTGATCCCCGTCGTAAAGGACCTGTCGTGACCCCACCCCTCGAGACCGCCGGCCGCACCGAGACGGGCACGGCGCCCTACCTCGACGCGACGCTCCCCGTCGCCGAGCGCGTCGCCGACCTCGTCGGCCGCATGACGCTGGCGGAGAAGGTCGGGCAGATGATGCAGCTCGACTCGCGCGGCTCCGTGCGCGGCCTCATCGAGGACCAGCACGTCGGCTCGATCCTGCACACCTCCCCCGCCCTGGTGCGCGAGGCGCACGAGATCACCGCCGGCACGCGGCTGCGCATCCCGCTGCTCATCGCCGAGGACTGCATCCACGGCCACTCGTTCTTCGAGGGCGCGACGATCTTCCCCACGCAGCTCGGCATGGCCGCCTCGTGGAACCCCGGCCTGGTCGAGCGCGCCGCGCGCGTCACGGCCGTCGAGGTCGCCGCGACCGGCATCCACTGGACCTTCTCCCCCGTGCTGTGCATCGCACGCGACCTGCGCTGGGGCCGGGTCTCCGAGACGTTCGGCGAGGACCCGTTCCTCATCGGCGAGCTCGCGTCCGCGATGGTCAAGGGCTACCAGGGCGACGGCCTGACCGACCCGACGGCGATCCTCGCGACCGCCAAGCACTTCGCCGGCTACTCCGAGACGCAGGGCGGGCGGGACGCGACCGAGGCGGACATCTCGCGCCGCAAGCTCACCGCCTGGTTCCTGCCGCCGTTCGAGCGCGTCGCCCGCGAGGGCTGCGCGACGTTCATGCTCGGCTACCAGTCGATGGACGGCACGCCGATCACCGTGAACGACTGGCTGCTGACCGACGTCCTGCGCGGCGAGTGGGGCTACACCGGCACGCTCGTCACGGACTGGGACAACGTCGGCCGCATGGTCTGGGAGCAGCAGATCCAGCCCGACCACGCGCACGCGGCCGCAGCCGCCGTGAAGGCGGGCAACGACGTCATCATGACGACGCCGCAGTTCTTCGACGGCGCCCAGGAGGCCGTCGCGGCCGGCATGCTCGACGAGGCCGCGATCGACGCCGCGGTGTCCCGCATCCTCACCCTGAAGTTCGAGCTCGGGCTGTTCGAGGACCCGCGCCGCCCCGACGACGCGCGCATCGCGCAGGTGCTCGGCACCCCCGAGCACGAGGCGCTCAACCTGGAGCTCACGCGCCGCTCGATCGTCCTGCTGCGCAACGAGGGCGTCCTGCCGCTGGCCGGCGGCTGCACGGCGGGCGACGACGAGCGCGCCGTCGCCCCCGCGGGCGCCGAGCGCCGGCGCGTGCTCGTCGTCGGCCCGAACGCCGACGACACCGACGCGCAGCTGGGCGACTGGGCCGGCCGCTCGGGCCAGGTGGACTGGCTGCCCGACGGCCACCCGCGCCACATGATCGAGACCGTGCTCGACGGCCTGCGCCGCCGCTCGCCCGAGGGCTGGGAGGTCACGTACGCGCGCGGCGCCGACATCCTCACGCTGACGCCGGACCCCGAGGGCGAGTACTTCCCCGACGGCCAGCCGCGCCCGCAGGTCGTGGCGCCGTGCGAGCCCGACCCGGAGCTCATCGCCGAGGCCGTCGCCGCGGCGCGGGACGCCGACTACGTCGTCGCCGTGGTGGGCGACCGCATCGAGCTCGTCGGCGAGGGACGCTCGACCGCGACGCTCGAGCTCATCGGCGGTCAGGTCGCGCTGCTCGACGCGCTCGCCGCGACCGGCACGCCGCTCGTCGTCGTCGTGGTCGCCTCCAAGCCGCACGTGCTGCCGGACTCGGCGCTCGACGCGGCGGCCGTCGTGTGGGCCGCCAACCCCGGCATGCGCGGCGGGCAGGCGGTCGCGGAGATCCTGCTCGGCCTGGTCGAGCCGTCGGGGCGGCTGCCCATCACGTTCGCACGGCACGTGGGGCAGCAGCCGACGTTCTACAACCAGCTCCGCGGCCAGCACGGCACCCGGTACGCGGACCTCACGCAGCGTCCGGCGTTCGCGTTCGGCGCCGGGCTGAGCTACACCACGATCGAGTACGCCGACCTCGAGGTGCTCACGCCGTCGGTCACGGCGGCCGACGAGGTGCACGCGCGGGTCACCCTCCGCAACACCGGCACGCGCCCCGCGCTCGAGACCGTCCAGGTCTACGTGTCCGACCTCGTCACCACGACGATGTGGGCCGAGAGCGAGCTCAAGGCGTACCGCCAGGTGGAGGTCGCGCCCGGCCAGAGCGTCGTCGTCGAGCTCACGCTGCCGGCGTCCGCGTGCTCGATCGTCGACGCCCAGGCGCGCCGCGTCGTCGAGCCGGGTGCGTTCGAGCTGCGCGTCGGGCCGTCCTCGGTGCGCGAGCAGCAGCTCGTCGCGGGGTTCACCATCACCGCGTGACGCGATGTCCGGTTCACGGCCCGTTCGTGACCCGCCTGGACGTCAGGCGGGTCACGGGCGGGTCACGAGGTGGTGACGGACGTCGCCGGAACCGGTTCCACCGGCTACGGTGACGCCATGCAGGTTCGGGTCATCGGCGACCGTCGGGTGCTCATGCTGCCCGCGGAGGGTCCCGCGATCGGTGCGGCACAGGCGACGGATCTCGTCGGCGACGCCTGGGGGTTCGACGCGTCGGTCGTGGCGGTCCCCGCGCAGCGGCTCGACCCCGACTTCTTCCGGCTGAGCACGCGAGTCGCCGGCGAGATCGCGCAGAAGCTCGTGAACTACCACCTGCACCTCGTCGTGGTGGGTGACGTCAGCGGGCACGTGGCGTCGAGCGAGGCGCTCGCGGGCTACGTGCACGAGTCCAACCGGGGCCGCCACGTGTGGTTCGTCGCGGACGACGACGAGCTCAAGCAGCGGCTCGTCGGCTGAGCGGCGCGCGCCGGCCGGGCCGGCTCCGGGCGTGAGCTACCGCTCCTGCCACGTGCACAGGCACAGGCGGTTGCCCTGCGCGTCCGCGAGCACCCAGAAGCTGGGCGCGTGCGAGTCGTCGACGAGCCGCCCGCCGGCCGCGAGCGCCGCGTCGATGCGTGGCTGCACCTCGCCGGGGTCCACCCACACGTCCAGGTGCCACCGCTGGCGCGGCTCCTGCGTGCCCGACCACTGGAACCACACCGTGGGGAGCGCGCCCGCGGGGTCGCTCAGGTCGTCCTCGCCCGTGTACGCGAGCGCGGCGGTGTAGAAGCCGCGCACCTCGGCGTGGTCGGGGCTGTCGAGCGCCAGCTCGACGAGGCTGCGCTCGGCGCCGCGCAGCTGGTGGCCGGCGTCCGCCGCGAAGCGGCTGATGTCGCGCGCGAGCCGCACGTCCGCGTCCGTGACGCCGCCCGCGTCGTGGCTCGTGAGACGCACGTCGACGAACGCGTAGCGCAGGTCGAGGTCCGGGTGGTGGTCCTGCTCCTGCGCGGCCGCGCCGATCCGGTCCACGAGCGCGAGCCCCGCGGCGAAGTCTCCCGTGGCGATCCGGGTGTGCAGCCCGCCGGGCAGGTACACCCAGCCCGTCAGGCCGGCGTCGGCGATCTGCTGTCCGGTGAGCTTGTCCATGGCCCCATGCTGACCCCGGGGTACGACACGCGCAGCGGGTGGGCCGGACGCGCTGGTCAGGCGCGGGCGCGGGCGCGGTAGGCGCGCGCCTTCATCACGTCCCCGCACTCGCCCATGGAGCACCAGCGGCCGGAGCGGTTGCGGGAGGCGTCGTGGTAGACCCACTGGCAGTCGGGGTTGGCGCACGCCTTGAGCCGCTGCAGCCGGCCGGCGCGGTGCTCCTCGAGGACGGTCGCGAGCACGGCGGCGACCTCGTCGTGCTCGTCGGCGGGCGCGAGCCAGGGTCCGTCGGGTCCCACCCGGACGACGAGCGGGTGCCGCGCGGACTCGTCGTCGAGCGCACGCGCGGACCCCTCGACGACGAACGCGCGCAGGGCGTCGCGCAGTGCTCGCCAGGCGGCGGGGGCGTCCGCCAGGCGGTCGACGCCGTGGAACCGGTCGTCGGTGTTGAGCAGCGCCCGGACGCGCTCGAGGGGGCCGGGGGCGACGCCGGGCTCGACGCCGAGGGTGATCCACTGCTCGAGGGTGTTGACGTCAGGCACGGTCGACACGATAGTCGTCACCACTGTCCAATGTTGACTGGTGATGCAAGGAGCCTGCCATGACGCCCCCGACGACGAGCGCGACGACCGACCGCGACCCCCGACCGCACGCGGAGCGACCCGGCTGCGACACGTCCGACATGCTGACGATCCACGCACTGTTCCGACGCGCGTTCACCGACCTGCCCGGCCTCGTCCGCGGCGTCGACGACGGTGACACCGCGCGTGCCACGACCGTCGCCGCGCACGCTCTCGAGGTCGCGGACGCGCTGCACCACCACCACACCGGCGAGGACGAGCTCCTGTGGGACAGGCTCGAGCAGCGCGCGCCCGCGTGCGCGCTGCACGTGGGACGCATGCGCGCGCAGCACGCCGCGACCGCCGAGCAGCTGCACGCGCTGCACGCCGCGGTCCCCGCGTGGCGGTCGTCCGCGAGCGCCGCCGACCGTGACCGCCTCGCCGAGCACCTGGAGGCCGTGCGCGACACGCTGCTGACGCACCTCGGCGACGAGGAGACCGCGGTCCTGCCGACCGCGTCGACCGTGATGACCCAGCGCGAGTGGGGCGCGCTGCACGAGCGCGGCATGGCCGCCGTGCCGCGCGAGCGCCTCCTGCTGCAGCTCGGCTGGATCCTCGAGGTCGTGCCCGCCGACGAGCGCGCGGGCTGGCTGCGGGCCAACCTGCCGCTCCCCGCGCGCGTGCTGTGGCGCCTCGTCGGACGGCGACGGTTCGCGGCGCACCGAGCCCACGTCTACGGCGTCGCCTGACGCCGCCCCGGGAACCGGTCAGGATTCGAGAAGCCCCGCCTCCCTCGTCGTCCCTAGCCTGGAGGCGACACCACGGACCAGCGACGAGGGAGGACGGCACGATGGCCGGACGCGACGAGCAGGGCACGGGCTTCACCGACGAGGAGAAAGCCGCGGTGAAGGAACGCGCCAAGGAGGCGCGCGCCGCGAAGAAGATGACCCCCGAGCAGGCCGAGGCAGAGGTGCTCGCGAAGATCGCCGAGCTCCCCGACGACGACCGTGCGATCGCCGAGGCGATCCACCGGCTCGTCCGGGAGAACGCGCCGGAGCTCACCGCACGCACCTGGTACGGGATGCCCGCGTACGCCAAGGGCGGCAAGGTGCTCGCGTTCTACCAGCCCGCGTCCAAGTTCAAGGCGCGCTACGGGACGCTCGGGTTCAACGACCCCGCCGCCCTCGACGACGGCCCGATGTGGGCGACGACGTTCGCGATCACCGCCCTGACACCCGACGTCGAGGCGCGGGTCGCGGACCTGCTCCAGCGCGCGGCGGGCTGACCACCACGGGAGCCCCGGCCGACCTGGCGGGGCGCCCGCGGACACACGTCAGCCGACCTTCTCCGTGCGCAGGACCGACGTCAGCCGCTTGCCGCGCGCCAGCTCGTCGACGAGCTTGTCCATCCAGCGAACCTGCTGCATGAGCGGGTCGGCGATCTCCTCGACCCGGTGCCCGCAGACCACGCCCGTGATGAGGCGCGCGTCCGGGTTCATCGCGGGTGCCAGCGCGAAGAACGTCGCGAGGTCCACCCCGGAGTCGACGGCCCGGTGCAGGGCTGCCTCGTCGTAGCCCGTGAGCCAGGTGAGAACCGTGCGCAGCTCCTCGACCGTGCGCCCCTTGCGCTCGACTTTCGTCACGTACAGCGGGTAGATGCTCGCGAACGTCATCCGGAACACCCGATCGCCACTCATCTCGCTCCTCCGACGGTCACCCACCGACGATAGCCGCGCACCGGTCCCGCAGGGCTGGCCGCCCGTGCCAGCCTCGCTGCACTAGATCCCCCACGCCTCTCGCAGAAGCGCACTTGGGGGATTTTTCTCTGCCGTCCGGGGCGTCCACTTGCCTCGCAGGGACATACGACCGCGGGGCACGCTGACTTACGTCAAGCCCGCGATGACGTTCGACGGACTCGTCGCCCGGCTCGAGGAGCGCGGGCTGGAAGTCTCGACGTCGCCCTGTTCCGCACCCGCTCGTTCGCCAACGGCAACATCACCGCCCTCACCGTCTCGCTCGGCGAGTCCGGCCTGATCCTGTCCCTGCCGCTGAGGTTCCAGAACGTGCGCGGCATGGACGCGCTGGACGCGGGCCTCGCGCTCCTGCCCCTCGCCATCAGCTCGTTCCTCGCCAGCGGCGGCGTGCACTCGCTGTCCCAGCGCATGTCGCCGGTCCAGATCGTCCGGCTCGGCCTCGGCCTCGAGATCGCGGCCCTCGCGTCCCTGGCGCTGCTCATCCGACCCGGCTCGTCGACGTGGGTCACGGGCGTGCCGCTGTTCGTCTACGGCATGGGCGTGGGCTTCGCGACCGCACAGCTCACGCAGCTGATCCTGGCCGACATCCCGGTCGAGAAGTCCGGCCAGGCGTCGTCCACGCAGTCCACCGCCTGGCAGGTCGGCTCCGCGCTCGGCATCGCCATCCTCGGCACCGCGCTGTTCACGACCCTGCGCGCGAGCACCGAGTCCCGCCTGAGCGACCAGATCGCGGCCGACCCGGGCATCGGCGGCCTCGTCGACGCCGTGTCCCACTCCGCGGGTGCCCTCATCGCACCGCTCTCGCAGGACCCGGCCACGGCGTTCGTCGCGGACGCCGCCCGCCAGGCACTCACGCAGGGCGTCTCCGTCGCGGCATGGGTCGGGGTCGTCGCCCTCGTCGTCGGCTTCCTCACGACCCGGCGGCTGGGCGGCACGCCCGCGTCCGCGACACCGGCGCCCGACGAGCGCGCCGACGACCCCGTCGGCGACGAGCAGCGCACGAACTGACGCCCGGCGGCCCGACCGGGTTCCCCGCACGCCCAGATGCCGGCCCTGCCGGCAACCGGCCTGCCGCGCGACCGCCTTGCTCAGACGTTGAAGCGGAACTTCACCGCATCTAGTCTCATATAGGCGTACTGTTCGCTCGTGAGCACACGTCGCGCGGCGAGATACCTCCGGCAGAGCAGGTCTGACCTTGAAGGCGTGGACCGCCAGGACGAGCGCACACGTGCACTGCTCGCAGCGCGCGGCTGGGTGGACGCCGGTGCATACGTGGACGACGACATCACGGCGTCCAAGCCGCGAGGTGACGGCACGGCGTGGGCAAAGCTCCTCGCCGACGCGACGGCGGGCAAGGTCGACGTGGTCGTCGCGGTTGACATCGACCGCCTCCTGCGTGCGACGCGAGACCTGAACACCCTGATCGACCACGGCCTCAGCGTCATCACCGTGGACGGCGAGATCGACCTGACTACGGCGGACGGCGAGTTCCGCGCGACCATGTTCGCCGCGCTCGCCCGGTTCGAGGTCAGAAGGAAGGGCGAGCGCCAAAGCCGGGCGCAGCTGCAGCGCGCCGAGAAGGGGCGCCCGCCGAAGGGGATCAGGCCAACGGGGTACACGCTTGCGGGCGACGTCATCGAGGACGAGGCAGCCATCGTGAGGCGGATCTTCGACCGCTTCACCGCAGGCGACACCCTCAAAGGCATCGCGGCTGATCTCTCGGCGGAAGGCGTCGTCACGCGCCGCGGCGGACAGTGGAGTTCGTCCTCCGTGGCCTCCATCCTGCGCAACGCCCGCTACGCGGGCCGGTCCATCTACAAGGGCCAGGATGTCGGCACGGGCACCTGGCTCCCCTTGGTCAGCGAGGCGCAGTTCGCCGCCGTGCAGTCGCGCCTTGACGACCCTCGACGGAAGACGCGCGGCGAGGACACCGCTCGCAAGCACCTTGGCTCGGGCCTCTACTACTGCTCGTGCGGCTTGAGGGTCCGGTCGAGTTCAGGCATGGGCAACGGGCTCAACCGGTACACCTGCAGGAACGCGTGCCACTACCGGAGCGCCCGACCGATAGACGAGTACGTGGTTGGCGTGATCCGTGGCCGCCTCGCAATGCCGGACCTCCGGGGCCTCCTCGTGGCACCGGCGGATGAGGCCGAACTCGCGCAACTCGCGGACGAGCAGAAGGACCTCCGGCTGCGCCTGAAGAAGTTCGAGGCCGACTACGACGACGGCCTTATCGACGGCCGTCGCCTCCGGTCCGCGACCGAGAAGACACAGGCACGCCTTCAGGAGGTGCGGTCGCGGCAGGCGCAGGTGATGGGTAACTCTGCGCCTGACGCTGTGCTCAGCGCGGACAACCCCGTTGCCGCATTCGATGCCGCACCGCTCGCCATCCGTCGCCAGGTCATCGACGCCCTCGTCAGAGTGACGCTGCTTCCAGGGCGGCGCGGCTCGCGCAACCTCGATCCCGCCACCGTCATCCTTGACTGGCGGGCCGGATAGCACCCGAGTGACAGCTACACGGAGATGGTGGTTGCGCCGTCGAGAGGCTCCTCCGGCTCGCCCAGCGCCTCCCGCATTCGGAAGGGCATCTCATACGTGGTAACCAACAGCTGCCTGGTGAAGGTCGCCACCCGCAGCGCGTCCTCGGGCGTGATGACCGAGAGATCATGGTTGGCCTTGTTGCCGACGTCCTTGATGTGCTGAACCCACGGCTCCAGCGGGGGCGTCAGGAGACCCTTCTCGCGGAGCTGGGCGAGGCACTGCTCGAACGTCGGTGCGCGCCCCTTGTCGTTCTCGGGGGCGAGTCCCTGCTCCACGGCAATGTGGAAGAGCAGCTTCCGGCACATCATGACCGCCGAGGTCGCGGCGCCCGCGGAGAGGTCGGAACGGACCTCCGTCCACGCAACGTCGACGTCGTCCGGGCACCCGTCGACAGCCGGAAGGGGCGTCGTGCCTGGCGACAGGACTCCGTTGTTCATCACAGCGCCGCGACGGCACGCGACACACCGGAGGTACTGCACATGTCCGTTGGGCTTCTGGGGCGACCCCGACGAGACCGTCGCGGCCACCATAAGGAACGACGACGGACCGCAGTGCGGGCAGGTGGCCGCCAACCAGAACGTGGAATCGTCCAGTCCGTACTGGTTCACCGGCGACTGAACGGTGCGGATGTCCGCGTTGAGGTTCGCCATGCGGCGGAGTCTACGAGCGCCCTGCGACACCGTGATCGTCTTCTGGCACTCGTTCGCCCCCGCTCCCCGGCAGCAGGACGGGGAACGGGGGCGAACGGTGAGCGGTGCGGCGCAGGCCTCCGGTGCCACCAAGCCCTTCGGCCCGCTCCCGCGCTCGCCCCGGAGAGGAAGACAGGGCGGGCGCGGTGCACCGCAGGGTCAGGCGGTCAGGTCCACGACCGCGAACGCCTGGGGCCTGCGGATCTCGATGCCGTAGCGGCCCTCGGTCCGCAGCTGCACGAGGTTGTACTTGAACAGCTCGCCGCTCTGGTGGAAGGCGAGCGTCTGGGCGTCCTCGCGGACACGGAGACGCACCTGCGACCAGTCGGCCAGGAGAGCCGTCCCCGCGGGCACGGCCAGCGACGGCACCCGGCGGATGCCCGGCCCGAACACGGTGTCGGCAGCGGCGGAGTTCATCAGGAACCCACCCGTGGCGCCGTCCTCACGCATGAGGTCCAGGGTGGTCTGCGCCCAGCTGCTCCATGAGCCACCGGACGAGCGCCCGGTACTCCTCCGGCGTGACCGGTCGCGACGCCAGCACGAGCAGCCGGAGCCGCGGTGCCTGCGGCGTGCTGCGGTAGGTGCTGTGCACCACGACCGCGCACCCCAGCGCGCGCACCCGCACGAGCAGGGCATCCCGGGTCGCGGGCGTCAGGTGATCGGCGTCGAGCGTCAGCACGCCGCGAGACACGATGGTCTCCTTCGTGCGGCGCGGCGACGACAGCTTGCCGAGCACGTAGCCCGGACCGTCCTTGCCGCCGTCGCGCGGCTCGGCAGCCCAGGAGCAGACCTCGTCCCAGGTGGTCCGCCCGCGCTTCCACGTCTTGGCCCCGGCCCGTGCCGCGGTAGCGATGTCCAGCAGCTGCGCGCTCATCGGGCACCCCCGGCGAACGTGAACCGCCGCATCCGGAGGCCGGGCGCCAGGTTCAGCACGATGACGTCGCCCGTGGGGCGGGCGGCGCCAGCGGCCAGGAGGTCCGCGACCTCGGGAGGCGTCACCGGCCGGATACGGACGGACACCTCGGGGTGCGCCTCGAACCACTCGCGGTCCTCGTCCAGCACCCGGTTCACGCCGCGGTTCAGCGGGCAGGTGTCGGCGTGGGCCATCTGCGACCCCACGGCGATCGCGCCGCAGTCCGGACACTGCAAGGCGGGCGGCACGAACGCGGCGCCCGGCCTTGTGGACGGTACCGTTCGGGTAGCAGATGCCAAGCTGCTGGTCGCCGCTCCCTCGCCGGGGCGGCGACTCCTCTTTCGGCTCATGCGCGCGCACCGCCCTTCGGTGCGCGCAGCAGAGCGGCCAACCGCTCGCGCTGCTCATCCGTGAGGGGCGGGGCAGCTGCCAGAGCGCGCTGGATGTGCCGCTCCAACTTGGCAGCGATCAGATGCGGCCCGCGGCATCACGCTGGTCGGGGTCGCCACCTTGGCGAGACGCGTAGGCGAGACGCCCACGGGCGGAGAGAACCGGGTCAGGCACAGCAACCTCCACTGGAGGTACTGGTCCTGGCTCCCCTACATCACGCCTCAGCTCGACCTGGAGGCCAGCGCCCCCGGAACGGGGCGGGTAGGCGGTGGACCGCTATGCCCTACGCCCTCTCATCGGAGAGGAAGTGCTCGACGCTGTAGGTCCGGCGGGGTGTTCCGGCCCCGCTAAGCCCGGCTCGCGCCCGGCACTACGAACACTAGCGTCAAATCGAGATGTCGACCGATAACGGTGATCCGGCGTGCTCACGCCCCTGGGAAGGACCTACCCCTCGGAGCCGGGCCGAGGCGCCGGGCTTCCAGGGGCCAACCGCCCGACCGGACCGCATGTGGACCTAGACACCGACCTGCTTGATCCAGTCGCGCATGTTCATGCCAACGCGCTCGACGTCGGGCATCGCCAGCACCCCACTGTGCATAATCACGTTCCGCGAGCGCTCGAGCGTCCCGAAGATGGCCGTGGCCCAGT
Organism: Cellulomonas uda; assembly: GCF_006538705.1. GTDB lineage: Bacteria > Actinomycetota > Actinomycetes > Actinomycetales > Cellulomonadaceae > Cellulomonas > Cellulomonas uda. The sequence continues at coordinate 36,529 of NZ_BJLP01000003.1, read as the reverse complement.
CAATGCGGCGCACCATCGGCTCGAATTGCTGCCAGTTCTGCTGGATGATCTGAGGCAGGTGACCCAGCTCGGTGTAGCTCAGCAAGTCCTCACCCCGGACACCGTGCCACCGGGTCTTCTCCTCATCTTCGCGCCGAGCCTCAGCGAACCTACGGATGTTCTGGGAGACGCCCTTCTCCCACCAGTCTTCGCCGTAGGCGTCCACAAGGACGCGCTTCACGTAGCGGCGCACAGACATCTCAAAGGCCGCAATCGCCGTGTATACGACAGCCATACCGCGGGAGGCGGTGACTTCCTCGGCGTCCAGGAGCTCCAAGGAGAGCGCAGCTGCGATCTCGTCGACGGAGTCAAGGTCCTGGAACCGGCGCACCCGGCCCGCCGCGTCGAGCGCGACCTCCGTGAGTTGGCCGCGAAAGACGAACTCGTAGATCGCCGAGTCGACGAGTGGTCGCTTCACTGCAGGTGTTCCCGCAAGGCCCGGAAGAGTGCGTCGTACACGGCCGGATCGCGAGACTCGGGCAGGACGATGTTGATGTTGTAGGCAAGCGAGCCGAACCGCAGTCCACCGCCGCGAGCGACGGGCTCGTCGCGGACAGGCTCCTCTGTCGACGTGTCGTCCGTGTCGCCTGGGTCTGCGTCGCCACCGCGATCAACCGGCGCCGCGCTGAAGTCGGCCTCCTTCGCGAGGGTCGTGAACGTACCGGCCATCTGCGACAGCACACGTTCGGTGAAGGCACCCTCGGAGAGGGTCTTCATCTTGTTCTTGACTTCGGCGGTCGTCATGGTGTGGGCGTTCTTGTTGACCTTGAACAGATCCGCATACGCCGCGCGCATGCCCTCGGCGAGCACGACAGCCGAGCGCGTCTGGTCCAAGAACTCGTGGTACCGGCGCTGGGGCACGCCAGAGTCGTCCAGGAAGCCCAGCGCCTTAAGGACGTTGATCATGGTGCGGTCATTGCTGCTGGGGAAGCCGAGGCCCTCCAAGAACTTCTGAGTGAACCGCTCGGGAGCCTGAGCGCCCTGGATCGCACGGAAGATGTCCGGGGTGTTCTTGAATGACGTGAGGTATGCGGACGGCAGCGCCATGCGGCACAGGCTAGAACAGCGAGCCGATCTTGCAGGGCCGTATCGACGAGCCAACCGCTCCAGCGCGCGCTTCCCAGCCCGGTCAGTGGAGGCCCTGATGGCTAACTGTGGCGGAACTCCACGACGTCGCCGTCGACCATGACGTAGTCCTTGCCCTCGACACGGGCCTTGCCCGCCGAGCGAGCCGCCGCGACGGAGCCGGCCTCGACGAGGTCCTCGAACGAGATGACCTCGGCCTTGATGAAGCCCTTCTGGAAGTCCGTGTGGATCACGCCGGCCGCCTGCGGGGCGGTCCAGCCCTGGCGGATCGTCCAGGCGCGGGCCTCCTTGGGGCCGGCCGTGAGGTAGGTCTGCAGGCCGAGCGTGTGGAACCCGACACGGGCGAGCTGGTCGAGGCCCGCCTCGTCCTGGCCGTTCGCCTCGAGCATCTCGCGCGCCTCGGCCTCGTCGAGCTCGACGAGCTCCGACTCGAACTTCGCGTCGAGGAAGATCGCGTCGGCGGGCGCGACGAGCGCGCGCAGCTCGTCCTGCATCGCGGTGTCCGCGAGGCCCTCGTCGTCGGTGTTGAAGACGTAGATGAACGGCTTCGAGGTCATGAGCTGCAGCGCGCGCACGTGCTCGTCGTCGCGCAGACCCGCGGCGAACAGCGTGGTGCCGGTCTCGAGGACCTCCTTGGCGCGCTGCGCCGCGGCGAGCACCTCGGGGTCCGTCTTCTTGCCGCGGACCTCCTTCTCGAGCCGCGGGATCGCGTTCTCGAGCGTCTGCAGGTCCGCGAGGATCAGCTCGGTCGAGATGATCTCGATGTCGTCCTTCGGGTTCACCTGACCGGAGACGTGCACGACGTCGGGGTCCGCGAACGCGCGCGTGACCTGGCAGATCGCGTCGGCCTCGCGGATGTTCGCGAGGAACTTGTTGCCCAGGCCCTCACCCTCGGACGCGCCCTTGACGATGCCCGCGATGTCGACGAACGACACCGTGGCGGGCACGATCCGCTCCGAGCCGAACACCTCGGCGAGCTTCGTGAGGCGCTCGTCCGGGAGCGGCACGACGCCGACGTTGGGCTCGATCGTCGCGAACGGATAGTTCGCGGCGAGCACCTGCGCGCGGGTCAGGGCGTTGAAGAGGGTGGACTTGCCGACGTTGGGCAGGCCGACGATGCCGATGGTGAGTGCCACGGGCGGCAAGTCTACGGGGGTACCCGCGCCCGCCCGACCGGGCGCTACTCGAACGCGATGACGCGCTGCAGCAGGACGGGCGCACGGCGGTCGAGCAGCCGCCCACCGACGCGCACCCCGACCGTCAGCCACACCGCGCCGAGCACGACCCCCAGGGCGAGCGTCGCCCAGCCGAGCGCGGCCGACGAGCGGGACACCGCGAACCACGCGAGCAGCGCGGGCGGCGACGCGGCGACGAGCACGAGCGCCCACCCGGCGGTCTGCGAGAGCACCGTGGCCATCGACGCGCCCTGGCGGGTCTGGAACGGGTTCTCGCCCGGCTGCTGCACGGGCTGCACGAACAGCGCCGAGACGATGCTCGCGCCGCCGTAGGACGTGAGCATGACGCCCGCGGCGGCGCCGAGCAGCGCGGGCACCGCGTCGAGGCGGTCCGTGACCGCGGCGGTCACGACGACGATCGTCGTGACGAGCGGGACCGCGATGATGCCCGACGCGACGACGCGCCCCAGCCGGTCGACCACGCCGCGCACGCCCGCGCTCACGTGCATCCAGAACGCGGAGCCGTCGTACGACACGTCGGAGCTGACGCCCCACCCGCACACGAACGCCGCGAGCACACCCGAGGCCAGCACCAGGTCCGCGTTGCCGCCACGCCCGACGACCCACAGGATCACGGGCGTGAACGGCACGATCGCGAGGGCCATCGCGTAGCGCGGGTCGCGGAACCAGTAGACGAGGCAGCGGCCGACGACCGCGCCGAGCGGCGTCGCGGGCACGCGGCTGAGCACCCCGAGCCCCGCGGGCCGTGCGCCGCCGGAGCCGGCGTGCACGGGCTGCACGAGCGTGCGCGCGAGCGCGCCCTCCCAGAGCCGCAGCGCGATCGCGAGCGTCACACCCGCGATCGCGAGCCGGGCCACGGCGAGCGCCGGGTCCCCCGCGGCGACGTCGGCGGGCGCCGCCCACGCGGCACCGAACGGCGTCCATGCGAGCACGCCGACCAGGTCGTCGAACGTCTCGCGGCTGATCTCACGGCCGTTGGTGAGCGTGCCGAGCGTCGGCCCGATGCTCACGACGAGCAGCAGCGTCACGACCGCCGTCAGCTCACGCGCGCGGCGGCGCGCGACCAGCGGCGCCGCGAGCGCGACCACCGCGCGCCCGCCGACGACCGCGACCGCCAGGCCCAGCACCGCGGCGACGACCCCGACGAGGAGCGCACCCGGGTGCCGGAACCACGCGAGGCTGGTCGACAGCGCCGCGACCGCGCTGAGCACACCCGGCACGCCCACGAGCGCCGCGACCGCGAGCCCGACGACGAGCACGCGCCGCGGGATCGCGAACGTCGCGAACCGCTCCGGGTCGAGCGTGGCGTCGACGCCGAACGCGAGCAGCGGGATGAACCACCAGCCGATCACCAGCGCGGAGCCGACCAGCACGGTGACGGTCCGCTGCAGCGCGACGTCCTGCGTGCCGACCGCGACCATCCCCGCGACGACGATCGCGAGGATGCCCAGCCCGTACAGCACGGCGAACGCGAACCCCACGACCTGCCAGACGCTGCGCCGCAGACCGTTCGCGACGAGCGCGAGCTTCAGTCGGACGAGGTGCGCAACCACGCGAGCCCCTCCCCCGCGACGCGCCCGCCGACGAGCTCGACGAACCGGTCCTCCAGGCTCATGCCGCCGCGCACCTCGTCGACCGTCCCCGCCGCGAGCACGTGCCCGCCCGCGACGACCGCCACGTGGTCGCACATGCGCTGCACGAGGTCCATGACGTGCGACGAGACGATGACCGTCCCGCCCGAGGCGACGTACTGCGCGAGGATGTCGCGGATGTTCGCGGCGGACACCGGGTCGACCGCCTCGAACGGCTCGTCGAGGACGAGCAGGCGCGGGGCGTGCACCATCGCGCACGCCAGCGCGACCTTCTTGGTCATGCCCGCCGAGTAGTCGACGACGAGCGTGCGTGCGTCCGCGACGAGGTCCATCGCGACGAGCAGGTCGCGGGCGCGCTGCGTGACCGTGTCCCGGTCGAGCCCGCGCAGCAGGCCCGCGTACGTGATGAGCTGCTCGCCCGTGAGCCGGTCGAAGAGCTTCACGCCGTCGGGCAGGATCCCGATGAGCGCCTTGCCGGCGACCGGGTCGGCCCACAGGTCCTGGCCGTGCACGAGCACCTGCCCCGCGTCCGGGACGAGCAGGCCCGTGGCCATCGACAGCGTCGTCGTCTTGCCCGCGCCGTTGGGGCCGACGAGGCCGTAGAACGACCCGGCCGGCACGACGAGGTCGATGCCCGCGACCGCGACCTTCTCGCCGAACCGGCGCCAGAGCCCGCGTAGCTCGAGCGCGGGCACACCGGTCCGCGCCGTCGGCACGCCGGTCCCGGCGGACGGGGACGGGGACTGGGACGGGGATGCGGGCTGAGAGGCGGGCTGTGAGGCGGGTGGCGAGGTCGTCACGTCGTCGGGCACGCGGTCAGCATACGGACGTGCGCCGACACCGTCGGCGGTCCGTGGTCCCGCACGGGGCCGCTGACCTGCGGCCGGGGCGCGTGTCGGTGGTGTCTGGCACGGTTCGGCGCATGGGACAGCTGCTGCTCGGGGTGCTCGTGGGGCTGGTCGTCGGCGTGGTCGCCGGGGGCGCCGTGGCGTGGGCGGGCGCGTCGCGCCGGTCCGAGGCCGCGGTGCGGCGCGCGGAGGTCGCCGCCGCGGCGGCGGGCGCGCGCCTCGAGTCGGAGCGGGCCGCCGCGATCGAGGCGTCCGCGCGCTCGGCCGAGCAGTTCCGCGCGCTCGCGTCCGACGCGCTCGCGCAGTCCTCCGAGCAGTTCCTCGCGCTCGCGTCGCAGCGGTTCGCCGCCGACCGGCAGACGCAGGTGGGCGAGCTCGCGCAGCGCGAGCAGGCGGTCCGCGAGCTCGTGGAGCCGCTGACCCGCACGCTCGACGAGGTGCGGGGCCAGGTCGCCGCGGCGGACCGGGCGCGCGCGGCCAGCGACGCCGCGCTGCGGGAGCAGGTCGAGACGATGCGGGTGGCGTCCGAGCGCGTGCGCACCGAGACCGCGCAGCTCGTCACCGCGCTGCGGTCCTCGCAGGTCCGCGGGCGCTGGGGCGAGACGCAGCTGCGCCGGGTCGTCGAGTCCGCCGGGATGCTCGCGCACGTCGACTTCGTCGAGCAGGAGCAGGTGCGCACGGACGAGGGCCTGCAGCGCCCGGACATGGTGGTGCACCTGGCGGGCGGCAAGCACCTCGTCGTGGACGCGAAGGTCGCGTTCCTCGGCTTCCTCGAGGCGCACGAGGCGACCGACGAGGGCGTGCGGGCCCAGCGGCTCGCGGCGCACGCACGGCACATGCGCGCGCACGTCGACTCGCTGGCGGCGAAGCGGTACTGGGACCAGTTCGCGCCCGCGCCCGAGTTCGTCGTGATGTTCGTCCCCACCGAGGCGTTCTGGCACGCCGCTGTCGAGGAGGACCCGACGCTGTGGGAGTACGCGGCGGACCGCAACGTCGTCGTCGCGACGCCCGCCACGTTGCTCGCGCTGCTGCGCACGGTCGCGTACGCGTGGCGCCAGGACGCGCTCGCCGCGAACGCCCAGCGGGTGCTGTCGCTCGGCAAGGAGCTGCACGGCCGGATCGCCACGCTCGGCGGGCACCTGACGCGCCTGGGGCGCTCGATCGACGCCGCGGCCGAGGCCTACAACAAGACGGTCGGCTCGCTCGAGACGCGCGTCCTGGTGAGCGCGCGGCGGTTCGCCGAGCTCGGGGTGGTGAGCGAGGACCTGGTGAGCCCGCCCCCGGCGGACCCGCGCCTGTCGGCGCTCAGCGCCCCCGAGCTGCTGGCGTCCGCGAGCGACCAGCTCGTGAGCCTCGACGGGCTCGACGGCAGCGACCGGGCCGGTGGTCGGCCCGACGAGGTCGACGACGTCGACGGCTTCGACACGAGCGCCCAGCGCGACGAGCGGGCGCTCGCCGATCAGGCGCCCCGCACGCGGGGCGAGGACGAGCCGGGCGAGGCGTCGGTCAGGCCGGCGTGACGTCGAGCGAGCGACGCGTGCCGCGGCGCGGGCGGGCCGGCGCGTTGCCGGACGCCTTGAGGTCGGCGCGCAGCTCGCGCGGCAGCGAGAACATGAGGTCCTCGGTCGCCGTGCGGACCTCCTCGACGTCCGCGAACCCGAACGACGCGAGCCGGTCGAGCACGTCGCGCACGAGGATCTCCGGCACGGACGCGCCCGAGGTGACGCCCACGGTCGTCGCGCCCACGAACCACTCCGGGTCCATCTCGGACGCCTGGTCGATCCGGTAGGACGCGCGCGCCCCGTTCTCGAGCGCCACCTCGACCAGCCGCACGGAGTTCGACGAGTTCGCCGAGCCGACCGTGACGACCACGTCGCAGTGCGGCGCGATCTTCTTCACCGCGACCTGGCGGTTCTGCGTCGCGTAGCAGATGTCGTCGCTGGGCGGGTCCTGGAGCGACGGGAACCGCTCACGCAGCCGGCGCACCGTCTCCATGGTCTCGTCGACCGACAGGGTGGTCTGCGAGATCCACACGACCTTGGCGGGGTCGCGCACCACGACGTCGTCCACGTCGTCCGGGGAGTTCACGACCTGGATGTGCTCCGGCGCCTCACCCTGCGTGCCCTCGACCTCCTCGTGGCCGGTGTGGCCGATGAGCAGGATGTCGTAGTCGTCGGAGGCGAAGCGGACGGCCTCCTTGTGCACCTTCGTCACCAGCGGGCACGTCGCGTCGATGGTCTGCAGCGAGCGTGCCGCCGCAGCCGCGTGCACGGCGGGCGAGACACCGTGGGCCGAGAACACGACCCGCGCGCCCTGCGGCACCTCGTCGGTCTCGTCCACGAACACCGCGCCGCGCGCGGCGAGCGTCTCCACGACGTACTTGTTGTGGACGATCTCCTTGCGCACGTACACGGGGGCGCCGTAGTGCTCGAGCGCCTTCTCCACCGCGATGACGGCGCGGTCGACGCCCGCGCAGTAGCCGCGGGGGGCGGCGAGGAGCACGCGTCGGTTGGTCACCTGCCCGATCCTACGTGCTCGTCGACGACGACCAGGATCTGGGAGGACAGGTCGTGGACCTCGCCGGCGGTCGCGCCCTTCATCTTCTGCGCGCTCACCGTCGAGAGCAGCAGGACCTCGGGCGAGCACCCGGGCAGCACGCGGAAACGCAGGTCGAACTGCAGCTGGTCGTGGTGGACCTTGCCCGACACGTCGAGCTTCTGCCACCCCCGGACACCGCCCGCGAGCTGCACGCACGAGGCGGGGTACGGGTCGCCGTTCGCGTCGCGCAGCAGGAGCTTGCCGAGGAACCGGGTGAACGTGCCCTTCTTGCGGTCCTCGGGGCGGCAGGTGCCGCGGTACTGCTCGGCGGCGCAGCTGGTCACGTGGATCGTGGCCGAGGCACGCATCCACCGGCCGGGCTCGGTGTCGGTGGGGGCCGCGACGAACGCGGTCATCCGGTTGACGTGCGCGGACGGACCGCCGGGCACGAGGCGCGCCTGGTCGCCCTGGAGGGGCGAGCTGTACGCGCAGCTCGTCGGCAGCGCCCCGGACGTGCCGAACCGGGGGGTCCAGAAGCACTGCTTGGCGTCGACGTCGTCGTTCAGCACGTCGGAGACGGTGAGCGTGCCGGGCTGCGCGCTGATCTGCGTGACGCGGTCGTCCTGCACCGCGACGGAGCTGCGCGCGCCCCAGCTGCCGTGGCACGCGTACGTCCCGGGGAGCGTGAACGTGAACAGCGAGCGCACGGTCACGGTCGACGCGTCCCACGCCAGGAGGTTGCGCGTGGTGCTCTTCGAGCTCGTCGCGTCGCCGTCGTCGGCCTCGCTCGTGACGACGCGGCCGGGCTCGCCCTCGCCCGGCGCGCACACGACGCGCCACTGCCCCATGACCTGCCGGTTGGACCCTGGTCCGGGGCGCAGGACGGACGGGACCTGGAGCGTGACGAGGCGCTTCTCGCCGGCCGACGCGATCGCGACCTCGACGGTGCTGCGGCGCAGCACCTGCATGGGCGGCGAGCCGCTCTCGGGCGGCGTGCGGGCGACGTCGACCCGGTTGCCGGAGAACGTCGCGACGACCTCGCCCGAGCGCTGCGGGCGCGAGGCCGCGACCATCCGGTCGAGCTCGATCTGCCGGCGCACCCGGTCACGCTCGATCGCGACCTCGAGCTCGTGGGCCTTGCGCGCCGCGAGCAGCGAGAGCCGCTCGGCGGAGAACGCGCTCACGCGGCGGGCCGCGGACTCGCCCTGCGAGAGGGCCGCGGAGGCGGCCTGGGCGCGCGCGACGGACGTCGTCGCGGTCGCACCGCCGAGCAGGACGGCGAGCACCAGGACCGAGATGACCGCCAGATGACGCGCTGGGTGGCGGGTCCGTCGGCGATGCACGCGCAGACCATAACCGCTCGCCCCGTGCGGGGGAACGCCCGACCGGCGCGTCGTCACCCCGGCGCGCCGGGGCCGCAGGTGGGCACGTCGGACGCGCCCGGGACGAGGGTGTGTGGGCCGCGTGCGGCAGGCTGGGGGCGTGAGCGAGACGACACCACGCGAGCCGCTGCCCCTGCGGGCGGCGGACACGACGCCGGACCGGCCGTGGCCCGTGCGCCACCTCGCGCCCAAGATCGCCGACTACGTGCAGCGCATGCCGCCGGTCTGGATCGAGGGGCAGGTGCTCGACCTCAAGCGCTGGAACACCACGTGCTTCCTCACGCTGCGGGACACCGACGTCGACATGTCGATCTCGGTGACGACGAGCGCGGCGAGCGTGGCGCGCCTCGGCAAGGGGGTCGGTGACGGTGCGCACCTCGTCGTGCACGCGCGGCCCACGTACCACCTCAAGCGCGGGAGCCTGTCGTTCGCGGCGGACGACGTACGGCTCGTCGGGCTCGGGGAGCTGCTGGAGCGCATCGAGCACCTGCGGCGCGTGCTGGGTGCCGAAGGGCTGTTCGACGAGTCGCGCAAGAAGCGGCTGCCGTTCCTGCCGGCCGTCGTGGGGCTGGTGTGCGCGCAGCAGGGCGACGCGGAGCACGACGTCGTGTCGAACGCGCGCGGCCGGTGGCCCGCGGTGCGCTTCGAGATCCGCCGCGTGACGGTGCAGGGTCCGCGCGCGGTACCGGAGGTGAGCGCCGCGATCGCGGAGCTCGACGCGCGGCCCGAGGTCGAGGTGATCGTGGTCGCCCGCGGCGGCGGCTCGTTCGAGGACCTGCTCCCGTTCAGCAACGAGGCGCTCGTGCGTGCGGCCGCGGCGTGCCGGACCCCGCTGGTCAGCGCGATCGGGCACCACCTCGACGCACCGCTGCTCGACCTCGTCGCCGACCTGCGCGCGTCGACCCCGACGGACGCGGCCAAGCGCGTCGTGCCGGACGTGGCCGAGGAGCGCGCGCGGATCGCGCAGGCCCGGCTGCGGTCCCGCGCGGCGCTCACGCAGCGCCTGGCCCGGGAGCAGACGGCGCTCGAGCACTGGCGCAGCCGCCCCGCGCTCGCGCGGCCCGGCACGCTCGTCGACGCGCACGAGACCCGCGTGCTCGCGCTGCGCGAGTCGGCCCGGCGCACGCTCGAGCACCTGCTCGACCGGGCGCAGACCGAGGTGCGGGGCCTCGCGGGCCACGTGCGGGCGTTGTCCCCCGCGGCGACGCTCGACCGCGGGTACGCGGTGGTGCAGCGCGCGGACGGCGCGGTCGTGCGGGACCCCGACGAGGTCGCGGTGGGCGACGCGCTGCGCGTGCGGGTCGCGCGCGGTGAGCTCGCGGCGCAGGTCACGCACACCTGAGACCGGGCGCACGGGCCGGGCCATGGTCCGGGCGTGGGCGGGGTCTGGTTGACTGGCGGACGTGCCGAAGCAGACCTCACCCGCGCCCGCGGCGCAGGCCGCGAACGACGACGTCCCCGGGCTGACCTACGAGCAGGCGCGCGACGAGCTCGTCGCGGTGGTGACGCGGCTCGAGAGCGGCGCCGAGTCGCTCGAGGAGTCGCTCGCGCTGTGGGAGCGCGGCGAGGCGCTCGCGGCGCGGTGCCAGCAGTGGCTCGACGGGGCGCGGGAGCGCCTCGCCGCCGCGCGCGGGACGAACGACGAGGAGGGGGAGGCGTGAGCGCGCAGCCCGTGGGCCCGGGCACGCCGCACGAGCGCGCGCTCGTCGTCGGCGAGGCGCTGATCGACGTCGTGGCGCGCGCCGACGGCACGCGCGAGGAGCACCCGGGCGGCAGCCCCGCGAACGTGGCGCTCGGGCTCGGCCGCCTGGGCCGCGCGGTCGACCTGCTCACGTGGCTCGGGGTGGACGCCGAGGGCGACCTGGTGCGCCGCCACCTGGCCGCGTCGGGCGTGCGCGTCCTGCGCGGGGACCGCGGTGCGGTGCGCACGCCGCTCGCGACCGCGCACCTGGACGCCGCGGGGGTCGCGACCTACGAGTTCGAGCTCGAGTGGGACCTGCCGCACGCGTGGGACGGTGACGACGTCCCGCCGCTCGTGGTGCACACGGGGTCGATCGCGGCCGTGCTGGAGCCGGGCGCGGCGCGCGTCGCGCACGAGGTGACGCGGCTGCGCCCCACCTCCACGGTCACGTACGACCCGAACCTGCGGCCCGCGCTCATGGGGACGCCGCAGCACGCGCTGCCGTACGTCGAGGCGATGGTCGCGCTGTCCGACGTCGTGAAGGTCAGCGACGAGGACCTCGCGTGGCTGCACCCGGGCGTCGCGCCCGCGGAGATCGCCGAGGAGTGGGCGCAGCGGGGGCCCGCGCTCGTCGTCGTGACCCACGGCGGGGACGGTGCGTTCGCGGCCACCGCCGCGGGGGCGCGCCTGCGCGTCGCGGCCCCGCACGTGACGGTCGTCGACACCGTGGGTGCGGGCGACTCGTTCATGGGCGGACTGGTCGACGGGCTGTGGTCGGCGGGCCTGCTGGGTGCCGACCGGCGCGCCGCGCTGCGGGACGTCGCGGCACCGACCGTCGAGGCGGTGCTGCGACGGTGCGCGCGCATCGCGGCGGTCACGGTCTCGCGTGCGGGCGCCAACCCGCCGCGCGCGCACGAGCTGGACTGACCCGAGGTCACCGACCGGCCGCGGCGCTCTCCTTCTTCTCGCGTGCCTGCGCCCGCTCGAGCGACGCCTTGCGGTCGGCCTCGTTCTGCTCGTCGATCTCGCGCGCACGGTCGGCGTCGAACGTGAGGTTCTCGCCGGTCTCCGGGTCGAAGACGAGGAGCTTGGCGGGGTCGAACCACAGCGTCGCGGTGTCGCCGTCCCGGATCCGGGACTCCGAGTCGAGCGCGACGACGAGCTGCGTGCGCAGCCCCTCGCCGTCGAGGTCGCGGTCGAGCTCCTCGAGCGTGCCCGCGACCTCGTGGCTCGTCTCGAACGGCACGTAGGCGTACAGGTCGGAGCCGAGCCACTCGGTGACGTCGACCTCGGTGTCGAACGTGTGGCCGGCGTCGCGCTTGCCGTCCTCGAGCAGCGCGGCGTCCGCGAAGTGCTCGGGGCGCAGCCCGACGATGACGACGCCCCGCTCACCGATCCGCGAGCGCAGGTCGTCGGACAGCGGGACCTGCGCGAACGGCAGGCGCAGCTCGCCGTCGACGACCTCGCCCGGCAGGAAGTTCATGGGCGGCGAGCCGATGAACCCGGCGACGAACAGGTTCACGGGCTGCTCGTACAGCCCGCGCGGTGACGCGACCTGCTGGAGCTCGCCCTTGCGCAGCACCGCGACGCGGTCGCCGAGGGTCATGGCCTCGGTCTGGTCGTGCGTGACGTACACGGTCGTCGTGCCGAGCCGGCGTTGCATGCGGGCGATCTCGGTGCGCATCTGGCCGCGCAGCTTCGCGTCGAGGTTCGACAGCGGCTCGTCGAACAGGAACGCGTTCGCGTCACGCACGATCGCCCGGCCCATCGCGACGCGCTGCCGCTGGCCGCCCGAGAGGTTCGCGGGCTTGCGCTGCAGGTGGTCCTGGAGCTCGAGGGTGGACGCGGCGTGCTCGACCTTCGCGCGGATCTCGTCCTCGGTGAACTGGCCCTTGGTGAGGCGCAGCGGGAACGCGATGTTCTCGAACACCGTCAGGTGCGGGTACAGCGCGTAGTTCTGGAACACCATCGCGAGGTGCCGCTCGCGGGGCGCCTTGTCGTTGACGACCTCGTCGCCGATGCGCAGCTCGCCGGACGTGATGTCCTCGAGCCCGACGATCATGCGCAGCAGCGTGGACTTCCCGCAGCCGGACGGCCCGACGAGGATCACGAACTCGCCGTCCGCGATGTCGAGGCTCACGCCCTTGACGGCGAGGAACCCGTCGCCGTAGCGCTTGACGATGTCCTTGAGGGTGATGGCGGCCATCGGAAGTCTCCTTGTTCAGCCCTTGACGGCGCCCTGGGTCAGGCCGGACACGATCTGGCGCTGGAACAGCAGCACCAGGATGACGACGGGGACGGTCACGACGACCGCGGCGGCGGAGATCGCGCCCGTCGGCTCCTCGAACTGCGACGCGCCGGTGAAGAACGCGAGCGCGGCGGGGACCGGCCGCGCGGCGGACGTCGAGGTCAGCGAGATGCCGTAGACGAAGTCGTTCCACGCGATGAAGAACGCGATGAGCGCGGTCGTGAACACCCCGGGCGCGGCGAGCGGCACGATCGCCTTGCGGAACGCCTGCCACGGCGTCGCGCCGTCCACCTGCGCGGCCTGCTCGAGCTCCCACGGGATCTGCCGGAAGAACGCGGCGAGGGTCCAGATGGAGATCGGCAGCGTGAGCGACAGGTACGGGATGATCAGGCCCAGCCACGTGTCGTACAGGCCGATGCTGCGCCACAGGTTGAACAGCGGCGTGACGATCGAGATGACGGGGAAGATCGAGACGCCGAGCGCGGTGGTGAGGATGAGCCGCTTGCCGCGGAAGTCGAGCCGCGCGATCGCGTACGCCGCCAGGGTCGCGAGGACCACGGCGACGAACGTGGCGATCAGCGAGATGCCGATGGAGTTGCGCAGCGCGGGCAGGAACAGGTCCTTCGCGGAGCCGACGAAGATCTGCTCGTAGTTCGTCGTCGTCCACGTCTTGGGCCAGAACGTGCCGAGGTTGAGCTGGCTGGGCAGCTTGAACGAGGTCGCGATGATCGACACGACGGGCAGGAGCGCCCACACCATGACGACGACGGTGATGACGGCCCACCCGACCTTCATGCGGGTCGTGAGCGTGCGCATCAGCCCTCCCCCCTCGCGCTGGCCAGGTCCACCTTGAACAGCTTGATCGCGATGAAGCAGATCCCGATGACGCAGAAGAACAGCAGCACGGAGATCGCGGAGCCGAGGCCGATCTCGAGGCGCCCGATCGACGTGCGGTAGGCCAGCAGGGACAGCACCGTCGTGCCGTTCGCGCCGTTCGTCATGATGAAGACGTTGTCGAAGATGCGGAACGCGTCCAGCGCCCGGAACAGGACCGCGACCATGATCGCGGCCTTCATGTTCGGCAGGACCACGCGCTGCAGCCGCTGCGCCCACGTCGCGCCGTCGACCTCCGCCGCCTCCTCGAGCTCACCGGGGACCTGCGAGAGCCCCGCGAGCAGCAGGAGCGAGATGAACGGCGTGGTCTTCCAGATCTCGGACGCCATGATGACGGCCAGGCTCGTGCCCTGGTGGGCGAACCAGTTGAGGTCCGGGTCGACGCCCGGCACCCAGTCGAACCAGTGGTTGACGAACCCGGAGCTGATGTCGAACGCGTAGAACCACGCGAACGCGGAGACGACCGTGATGATCCCGTAGGGCACGAGGATCGCGGTGCGCAGGACGCCGCGCAGCCGCTGGATCGCGCGGTGCATGACGAGCGCGAGCAGGAAGCCCAGCACGAGCTCGACGAGCACGGTGACGACCGTGATGAGCGCGGTCACCGCGAACGCCTGCCACCACACCGGGTCGCTCAGCACGACGACGTAGTTCTCACCGCCGTTGAACGCACGCTCGTCGGGTGCGGTCAGCCGGTAGGAGAACAGCGAGTCGTAGAACGCCTGCAGGATCGGGTAGATGGTCACCGCGACCATCACGACGAACGCGGGGCCGGCGAGCCACCAGCCGAGCCGCGCCTCGTCGCGCGCACGGTCGCTCAGGCGCGGCCGCCCGCGCCTGGTCGTGCCCGTGCCCGGGTCCGGGTCCGGTTCGGGGGTGGTCCGGGACCGGGCGTCCGCTCCGGCCCCCGGCGGGATGGACGTGGTCACAGCAGCGCCTCCCCTCGCAGGACGGCGGTGATGAAGTCGGTGGACCGGCGCGGTGTGGTGTCGGGGTCCACGTCGGCCGGCGGGTGCCACGTCTCCTGCAGGCCGGTGGACACCTCGTTGTAGTACGGCGTCTGCGGCCGCGGCGCGGCCTGCTCGAGCGACTCGCGGATGACGTCCGCCATGGGGAACGCCTTGCGGACCGCGGGGTCGTCGTACGCCTTCGTCGACGCGGGCGGGTTGCCGTTCGTCGCGAAGTACTCGGCCTGGTTCTCGGGAGTGACGATGCACTGCGCCGCCTCGAGCGCGAGGTCGACGTGCTCGCTGAACGCGCCGATGCCCAGGCTGATGCCGCCGTACGGCGGGCGGGACTCGGTGTCCGCGTCGACGCGCGGGTACAGCGCCCAGCCGATGTCGTCGACGAGCGACGCGTCCAGCGTGCCGTCCTCGACCGCGGCGTTGGTCGCCGACCACACGAACGGCCAGTTCACCATGAACGAGCCGCTGTCCCGCTGGAAGACCGTCATGGTCGCGTTCTCGTCGGCGGTGGGCAGGCCCGCACCGCCCAGCCCTTCGCGCCCGATCGTGCCGATGATCTCGGCCGCGGCGCGGCCCGCGTCGGACTCGAGCCCGAGGCGCAGCTCGTCGGCCGGGGCCTCGGGGTTCTCCAGCACGTGCCCGCCCGCGGACTCGACCAGCGCGTTCACCCACACCGTGAGCGACTCGGCCTTCGCGCCCTGCACACCGAGGACCTTCCCCTGCTCCTTGGCGGCGTCCATGATCTGCTGCCACGTCACCGGCTCCTTGGCGGGGTCCAGCCCCGCGGCCTCGGCGACCGACTTGCGGTACCAGAGCAGCTGCGTGTTCGCCCAGAACGGGATCGCGACGAGCTCGTCCTTCCACGTCGCGCCGTCCAGCGCACCCTGCACCACGTCGGTCGTGACCTTCTGGGCCACGTCCTTCGGGATCGGCGCGAGGAACCCGGGCTCCGCGAGCTCGGGGATGAACGGCGGGTCGAGGCTCATGATGTCGATCGACGAGTCCTTCGCCGCGAGCCGCCGCGCGAGCTGCTCCCGCTGCGACGCCGCGTCGCGCGGCAGGACCTCCGTCGCCAGCCGGTACCTGCCGTCCGCCTCCTGGGTGCAGCGCGCCGCGATCTCGACCTGGCCGCCGTTGTCCGGGTTGATGTACCACGTGAGCGTCGGTGGCCCGGACTCGGCCGCGCACGCCGCGAGGGGCAGTGCGACCGCGACCGCGGCGACCGCCGCGAGGTGGCGGGTGCGTCGACCCACGGTGGCCTCCGTCCGTTGCGCCTCGTCGTGCTGGGTCCTGGGTACACCCCGCGCGGGGCCGCCGCACGTCGAGAGCGCGCGGGAGGGTTCGTGGACGTCTTGTGCACGTTCGTCGCGCTGTGCGCGTTCCGCCCGGTGCGCCCGGCGCGAGCGCTACCGTCCTGCTGTGTCGAACTACCTCGGCGCAGTGCTGCGCCGTGACGTCGTCCCCCGCGTCCGCGAGTGGCTCACGGTCCGCGGGTCCGTGGGGTCCGAGCACCGGTTCGTCGACCTCGACGAGCGCACGGTCCTGCTCCTGGTGAGCCGGGACCTCGGCGCGAGCCTCGCCCCCGGCCGGTTCTTCCGCGGCACCGCCGTCTCGCCCGAGCACGGCGCGATCGGCTTCGGGCTCGCCGGCTGGCAGGCCATGCCCGCGGGCGCGCACGCCGACCCGCACGGCGTCTCGGGCGAGTTCGTGCTGCTGGAGTGGGACGACGACGCCGTCGTGGCCCGTCGCGACGTGCTCGGCTCGGTCGCGCTCGCCTCGACGACGGGCGACGGGTTCGCCGCGGTGAGCGACTCGCTGCTCGTGCTCGTCGACCTGCGGCGCTGGTTGGGCCAGGGCGTCACCCAACGCACCGAGGTGCTGCTCGCGCGCACGTTCCCGAACAACTTCGCCTCGCAGCAGATCAGCGAGGAGACGCACGTCGTCGAGGTCGCGTACGCCGCCGCCGGGCGGGGGGTGCGCATCCCGCTGCGTACGCTGCGCGCCGAGCCGGACGGTCCGCTGCTCGCGTCGCGGGTCGTCGACGTCGACCTCGACCCCGTCGAGACGATGCGGGGCGTCGCGACCTTCGTCGCCCGCACGATGACCACGCTCGCGCTGCGCGACGACCTCGACGTGCGTCTCATGCTGTCCGGCGGGTACGACTCGCGCGTGCTCCTGGGCGGTGCGGTGCACGGCGGCGCCGCGCACCGGCTCGCCGTGCACACGCGCGGCGGCTCGGGCAGCCACGACCTGGACGCGCGCGCGGTCGCGCCGATCGCGGAGCACTACCGGCTGCGCCTGAACGCGCCGCGTCTCAGGAGCACCCCGTCGCAGGACGCCGGCGCGCCGCTCGCGCTGCTCGCCTCCACGACGCTCGGCTTCTACGACACCCTCTCGCCGCTGAGCACCGTCCGGCGCGGTGCGATCACCATCAACGGCGTGGGCGCCGAGATCTACAAGGGGAACTGGAAGTGGCGCACCGAGCGCCAGATGTTCGAGCAGACCAACCAGCGCGCGGTGCAGCTCGGGGCCATGCGTGCGCAGGCCGCCAAGGGCATCCGCGCCACCGGCGGCGACCCCCGGTGGGCCGACGCGAGCGAGCTGCTCTACTGCGGCTTCCGCAACGGCATCCACGGCGCCGGCAACTCCATCGCGCTGTCGATGACCGGTCTGCGGCCCCTGCACCAGGTCGCGCTCGCCGCGCTCGGCCACCAGCGCGTCGACGGCCTGCCGCCGCGCGAGCGCCGCGACCGCGCACGCCTGCGCGGCCAGGGCGAGAACGTCATGGCGGGGCTGCTCGCGCTCATGGACACCCAGCTCGCCGCGATGCCGTACGACCGACCCGACAAGACGCTCGCACCCGACCTGGTCGCGCAGCGGCTCGCGGACCTCGGCGGCCCGCTCGGACCCGAGGCGAAGACCGAGCTGCCCGTGCACGGGTCGCCGTCGGACGTCCCCGCGGGCCCCTCGGCCCTGGGCCTCGGCGTCGCGGAGCATGCGGGGATGGCGGTGGAGATGTCGACCGAGCACCTCATGCGCCTCGCGGAGCGCGGCCACGAGTCCGTCGAGCACCCCGCGGTGCGTCCCTCGTACGGGCGGGTTCTCAAGCGGGCTCGCGAGCGGCTGGTCGACAACGGCGAGTCGCCCCGCGACGCGGGCGCGATGCTCGGCAAGCTGCTGACGCTCGCGATGATCGGCTGACCGCCCGGGCGTGAGACCGGCGAGCGGGGACCGCGCGGTTTTGCGACGATGACCGCCGTGACGACACGGATGACTCCCGCCGAGGCCTGGTCCGCGCTCAAGGACGGCAACAACCGGTTCGTGGCAGGCGAGATGCTGCACCCCTCGCAAGGCGTCGACCGACGCGCCGAGGTGACGCAGTCCCAGCACCCGTTCGCGGTGCTGTTCGGCTGCTCCGACTCGCGCGTCGCCGCCGAGATCATCTTCGACCGCGGGCTCGGCGACCTGTTCGTGGTGCGCACCGCCGGGCACGTGCTCGACACCACCGTGATCGGCTCGATCGAGTACGGCGTCGAGGTCCTGGGCACCCCGCTCGTCGTCGTGCTGGGCCACGACTCCTGCGGTGCGGTGGCCGCCGCGACGTCCGCGCTCAACGACGGCACGCTGCCCCCCGGGTTCGTGCGGGCGGTCGTCGACCGGGTGATCCCCAGCGTCGTCGGCCTCACGCGCCGGGGCGAGGGCGCCGAGTCGCTCGACGCCGCCACGCTGGGCCACGAGCACGTCAAGCACACCGTGCGCATGCTGCAGGGGTACTCCGTCTCGCTCGCGGACGCCGTCGAGCAGGGCCGGTGCGCGATCATCGGCCTGGAGTACACGCTCACGGACGGCCGCGTGCGGGTCGCCGAGGTCGTCGGCGACGTCGGCGAGCTCTGAGCGCCGCGCGCTCCCGGGCGCCTCGAGCGGGCCCGGGGAGCGCCGCGGCCGGTCCCGCGTGCGGCAGGATGGGCGCATGACTTCTGCGCTTCCCGACGACGCGGTCGAGTACCGGATCGAGCACGACACGATGGGCGAGGTCCGGGTCCCGGCCACCGCCCTGTACCGCGCCCAGACGCAGCGCGCGGTCGAGAACTTCCCGATCTCGGGCTCGCGGCTCGAGCGCGGGCACATCGAGGCCCTCGCGCGCATCAAGAAGGCCGCCGCGCGGGCCAACGCCGAGCTCGGTGTGCTGCCCGGCGACGTCGCCGAGGCGATCGCCGCGGCCGCCGACGAGGTCGCCTCCGGCCTGCACGACGCGCACTTCCCGGTCGACGTCTACCAGACGGGCTCGGGCACGTCGTCGAACATGAACACCAACGAGGTGCTCGCGACGCTCGCGACCCTCGCGCTCGGCGCTCCCGTGCACCCCAACGACCACGTCAACGCGTCGCAGTCGTCCAACGACGTGTTCCCGACGAGCGTGCACGTGGCCGCCACCGCGGGCGTCGTGCGCGACCTGGTCCCCGCGCTCGAGCACCTCGCGGGCGCGCTCGGCGCGAAGGCCGACGAGTGGGCCGGGGTCGTGAAGTCCGGGCGCACGCACCTCATGGACGCCACGCCCGTGACGCTCGGCCAGGAGTTCGGCGGGTACGCCGCCGCGGTGCGCTACGGCGTCGAGCGCCTGCAGGCGGCCCTCCCCCGCGCGGCGGAGGTCCCGCTCGGGGGCACGGCCGTGGGCACGGGCATCAACACGCCCGCCGGCTTCCCGCAGCGCGTCATCGAGCTGCTGCGCGAGGACACCGGCCTGCCGCTGACCGAGGCGCGCGACCACTTCGAGGCGCAGTCCTCGCGCGACGGGCTGGTCGAGCTCTCGGGCGCGCTGCGCACGATCGCGGTGTCGCTCACCAAGATCTGCAACGACCTGCGCTGGATGGGCTCCGGCCCGAACACCGGCCTGTCCGAGATCGCGATCCCCGACCTGCAGCCGGGCTCGTCGATCATGCCGGGCAAGGTGAACCCCGTGGTGCCCGAGGCGGTGCTCATGGTCGCGGCGCGCGTCGTCGGGAACGACGCGACGGTCGCGTGGGCCGGCGCGTCCGGGTCGTTCGAGCTCAACGTGCAGATCCCGGTCATCGCGTCGGCGGTCCTGGAGTCGATCCGCCTGCTCGCCAACGCGAGCCGGGTGCTGGCCGACAAGACCGTGGCGGGTCTCGTCGCGAACGCCGACCGCGCGCGGGCGTACGCCGAGTCCTCGCCGTCGATCGTCACGCCGCTCAACCGCGTCATCGGCTACGAGGCCGCGGCGGCCATCGCGAAGCACGCGGTCAAGCGGGGGCTCACGATCCGCCAGGCCGTCGTGGACCTCGGCTACGTCGAGCGCGGCGAGGTCACCGAGGCGCAGCTCGACGCGGCGCTCGACGTGCTGAGCATGACGCGCCCGCCGCAGGGCTGACGCTCGCCCTGGCGCGACCCACCCCGCGTCGACGGGGGCCGGCCCCCGTCGGTCCTCGTCAACGCGCGCCGGACACCTCCCGAGCGGTGTCCGTCGTCACCGGCCGCGCGTGGGGTCGCACCGCGTGCATCCCGAGCGCGGCCACGAGCCCGAGCACGAGCGCGCCCGCGGTGAGCAGGAGCGTCTGCGCGGTCGCGGCGGCGAAGCCCGTGTGGACCGCGTCGAGCGCGGCCACGCGCACCTGCTCGGCGAGCGCGGCCGGGACCCCGTCGGGCGGGGCGAACCCGGCCGCGCCGTTCGAGAGCGCGGACGGGTCGAGCCGCGCGAACCCCTCGAGGAAGGGCGCACGCACCGCCTCGGGGAGGTCCCGGGCGGCGTCGGCGGCCGCGGCGGGGACCTCGACCGACAGGCGTGACGTGAGCATCGCGACGACGGCCGCCGAGCCGACCACGCCGCCCATCTGCCGCGTGGTGTTGAAGGCGCCCGCTCCCGCACCCGCGGTGCGCTGGTCGAGCCCCGCGGTCGCGGCCGCCGCCAGCGGCGAGAACACCAGGCCGGTGCCGATGCCGAACACCGTCATGGGCACGACCAGCGTCCAGACCGGCGCGTCCGGCCGCACCGCGGCGGCCAGCCACGCGACGACCACGGCGAGGGTCGCGAACCCGGCCGCGACCACCCACTTCGCCGGCACCCGGTCGGACAGCCGTCCCGCGAGCGGCGCGACGACGCCGGACACGAGCGAGCCGCCCGCCCCGACGAGCGCGGCCCGCAGCGGCGAGAGCCCCAGCACGAGCTGCAGGTAGATGATGAACGGGAAGAAGATGCCGGTCATCGAGAACGTCACGGCGGCGCCGGACACGTTCGCGAGCGAGAAGTTGCGCACGTGGAAGAGCCGCAGCGGCAGCAGCGCGCGGTCGCCGATCCGGTTCTGCCACCAGACGAACGCCGCGAGGACCAGCACTCCCGCACCGATCACCAGCCACACCGAGACGGGCCCCCGGATGGTGCCCCAGTCGTAGGACTCGCCCTCCTGCAGCCCGAACACCAGCAGGAACATGCCGACCACGGAGAGCAGGACGCCGACGACGTCGAACGAGCGCGCGTGCGTCGGCAGCGACGGCAGCGTCCGCACCGCGAACCACAGCGCCACGACGCCGACCGGGATGTTGATGAAGAAGATGTACTCCCAGCCCACGGTCTCGACGAGCACGCCGCCGAGCACCGGGCCGGTGATCGTGGCGACGCCCGCGACCGCACCCCACACGCCCATCGCGGCGCCGCGCCGCTCGGGGGGGAACACGCGCGTGATCATCGACATGGTCTGCGGCGTCATGAGCGCCGCCCCGACGCCCTGCACCGCGCGCGCGGCGACGAGCAGGGCGACCGAGTCGGCGAGCCCGCAGACCGCCGACGTCACGGTGAACAGGACGAGCCCGGCGATGAACACCGGCCGCGGCCCGAACCGGTCCCCGAGCCGCCCCGTGACCAGCAGGAGCACCGCGAACGAGAGCAGGTAGGCGCTGTTCACCCAGCCGACCTGCGTGATGCTCGCGTCCAGCTCGCGCCCGAGCGTGGGCACCGCGATGTTCACGATGGTCGTGTCGAGCATGATCATGAAGAACCCGAGGCACAGCGCGGGCAGCACGCTCCACGGGGAGCGCCCGTGCAGGTCGACCTGGCCGGGGGCCGGCGCGGCGGTGGGCCGCGCGGGGCTGGGGTCGTGCGTCATGGGGGCCTCTCGGACAGCGCGCGGACGGTGGACGACGCTCGGGGCGGCGACGCGCGCTCGTCGGGGCCCGTCGTCGAGCGTAGGACCAAGGACCCACACATGCGCGCGACCGCCAGAGCCACCCGAACGGGTGACAACCCGAGGAAGTTGCTGTGGGAACCCGACAGAACTCCCCGGTACCCCGCACTCACCCGGACAGAACCCTCGCGGCGTTCGTGGGACCGCTCCCGGGGCCCCTGCGCGCTGGGTTACTGTCGCCCCGCCCGGCCCGCTGCGGACCGGTGACGACGAGGTCGGGAGGTCGACGCGTGGGCTGGAGGTCACGGCTGCTGCTGCGCCGGGCGACGGCGCAGGGCACCCTGCTGCTCGCGGTGCTGACCGTGACCCTCGTGGCGACGACGCTGCTCGGCACGTTCGCGCTGCTGCTCACGGCGAGCGAGACGCGGGCGCCGCAGGTCGCCCTCGAGCGGGTCGACCCGGGGGACACGACGATCGACCTGCGCTCGGTCGTCGGCGGCAAGGACGGGACAAGCGTGGCCGCCGCCGCGCACGCCGCGATGGACGCCATCGTCGGCGACGTCGCGCAGGAGCGGGACGTGTGGGCGTCGTCGCCGTGGCTGTCCGTACCCGGCACCGCGGACCCGGTGGACCCGATCGTGTACCTCGCCGACTACCCCGTCGTGCCCGAGCACACGACCCTGCTCGCCGGCGAGTGGCCGACGACCGCGTCCGTACCCGGCTCGTACGCCATCCCCGTCGCCGTGCCGCAGGACGCGGCCGCGCGCTACGGCTGGGAGCTCGGCGACGAGGTCGCGCTCGAGGGCGTCGAGCTCGGCGCCGACCTGCGCATGCGGGTCGTCGGCGTGTTCCGCGCCGAGCCCCCGCGCGCGCTGTGGCAGCGCGACCTGCTCTCGGGCCGCGGCCACGAGCCGTACTTCCCGGTGCCCGGCTCGTTCGGCTCGGTCGTCACCGAGGCGTGGGGCCCGATCGTCGTCGCGCACGACGTGGACGCGATCGTCCCGGGCACCCTCACGCTCGTCGCCAGGCCCGACCTCGGGTCTGCGACACCCGCGCAGCGCGCCGGGCTGCGCGACCGGCTCGAGACCGCCCAGACCGACGCGTACGCGTCCATCCCGGCCGCGAGCGTGCAGGTCAGCACGACGCTCGACCGCACGCTCGACGAGATCGCGGCCACGCTCGCGGTCACGCGGGCGGGCGTGGTCGTCGTCGGGCTCCTGCTGCTCGTCGTCGCCGTCACGGTCCTGCTCATCGCCGCGCGCCTGCTCGCCGAGCGGCGGACCGCGGAGCAGACGCTGCTCACCTCACGCGGGGCGTCCGCACCGCAGCTCGTCGGCCTCGCCGCGCTCGAGGCGCTCGGCGTCGCGCTGGCCGCCGCGCTGCTCGCCCCGTGGCTCGCACGTCTCGCGTACGGCGCCCTCACGCGCGCCCGCCTGCTGCGCGACGCGGGGCTGGCGACCGACCCCGGCACACCGACGACGCTCTGGCTCACGTGCGCGGTCGCCGCCACGCTGCTCGCCGCCGTGCTGCTCGCGCCCACGCTCCGGCGACGGGTCTCGGCGGTCGACTCCGAGCAGCAGGAGGTCCGCCAGGACCGTCGCCAGATGTTCGCCCGCTCGGGCGTCGACCTGGCGGTCGTGGTCGTCGCCGGCGTCGCGCTGTGGCAGCTCGTCCGGCACGGCGCCACGGGTCTCGCGGGCTCGCGCGGTCTGGACCCCCTGCTCGTCGCCGCCCCCGCGCTCGTCCTGCTCGCCGGCGGCGTGCTCGCGGGCCGCGTCCTGCCCGTCGTGGCACGCACGGGCGAGGACGTCGCGCGACACAGCCGGTCGCTCGTCGCCCCGCTGGCCGCCTGGCAGGTCAGCCGTCGCCCGCACCGGGCCGCGGGCGCCGTCCTGCTCGTCACGCTCGCGGTCGCGGTCGGCACGTTCGCGCAGGGCTGGCTCGCGACGTGGCACCTCTCGCAGCGTGAGCAGGCCGAGCTCGTGGTGGGCACCGACCTGCGCGTCGACGAGCTCGGCGGCTCCCCGCTCGAGCAGTCGGCGCTGCTCGCGGGGCTGCCCGAGGTGCCCATCACGTCACCCGTCGCCCGGCGCCAGGCGCAGGTCGGCATCGCGACCGGTGCGAGCGCGCTGAGCACCGGGGTCCCGGCCACGCTCGTCGCGCTCGACACGCGGCACGCGGGCGACCTGCTGCGCGGCCGGCTCGACGGCGGGTGGCCCGCGGTGACGCGGGACCTCGCGCCCGCGTCCGTCGTCCGCGGGGCACCGCTCCCCGCGGGCACGCGGTCGATCTCGTTCGACGTGCAGGGCTGGCTCGCCAAGCGCATCAAGGGCGCCGAACTGCGCGTGTCGGTCCTCCTCGCCGACGAGCGCGGCCTGCGCACCACGCTGGACGTCGGCATGCTCGAGCCCACGTCGGGGCGTCCCGTCGAGGAGGCCGTCCCCACGACGTTCACGCTCGACGTGCCCGAGGGCGTCGGAGCCCTGCAGCTCCTCGGCGTCACCATGGACATCCGCCTCGACCCGCTCGCGGTCGACCTCCTCACGCCCGAGAACTGGGAGGTCACGGTCCACGGCATCGTGTCGCGCATGCAGGCGCTCGACGCGGACGGCGAGCCGACGCCCGTCGACCTGGCACGCGCGCAGTGGCGCACGACGTCCCCGTCGACGTGGAACCCGCTCGCGGAGGGCAACCGCCTGGGCGCCACGTGGGTCGAGGCCGGCGCGCTGCACGTGACCGCCGCGACCAACATGGGGCTGGTGCTGCAGGGGTACAGCGCGCTGTACACCACCGCGTTCGAGCGCGAGCCGATCGTGCACGCGATCGTCACGCCCGGCCTGCTGAGCACGCTCACCGCCGAGCCGGACGAGACGCTCGTCGTCCAGGTCGACGGGATCGACGTGCAGGTGCGCGTCGACGCCGTCGTGCCCTACCTGCCGTCGGTGCCCGACGGAGACGCCCTGCTCGTGGACCGGGACGCGCTCACCCGCGCGACCCTCGTCGCCGGCGGTCGGGACGCGCTCGCCGACGAGTGGTGGGCCATGGTCGACGACGCGGCCGCACCGGCCGCCGCCGCGGCGGTCGCCCGCTCGGAGCTCGGGACCGCCAGCACGCGCGCGGCAGCCGTCGTCGAGGCGACCGACGGTCCCCTGCGGGTCGGGATCCCCGCCGCGCTGTGGAGCGTCACGCTCGCCGCCGTCGCGCTCGCGGTCACCGGCGTCGCGCTCAGCGCGACCGTCGCGGTGCGCACACGACGGCTCGAGCTGGCCCGCCTGCAGGCGCTCGGCGCGTCGCGCGGCGCGCTGTCCCGCGCGGTGCTCGGCGAGTACGCGCTGCTGGGGCTGCTCGGCACCGTGGCGGGCGTGCTCGTGGGCGCCGCCCTCGTGCGCGTCGTCGGCCCGCTCGTGACGGTCTCGCCGCGCGGTCTGGCACCCGTGCCGGGCGTGCTCGTGCAGTGGCCGTGGCCCGCGCTCGCGGCGGTCGTCACGATGATCGGCCTCGGTGCCACGCTCGCGGTGGTCGTGACCACGCGCGCACTCCTGCGCCGCACCTCCGGCGCGCTCCTGCGACTGGGGGACGAGGGATGAACGTCTCGACTCGCGTGCGGACGGTCGTCGGGGGCGCCCCGCTGCTCGTGCGCCGCCGCGCGCGCACCGATGCGGGCCTGCTCGCGCTCACGGGTGCGCTCGTCGCCGCGCTCGTGCTCGTCGCGCTCCTCGCGCCGCGGCTGGTCACGAGCGTCGCCGACGAGGGCGCGCGCGACGTCGTCGAGCGGGGCCGTCCGGCCACCGACGTCGTCGCACGCGTCTCCGGCGCCGTACCGCCCAAGGCGGGCGTCCGCCCGGACCACGCACCCGACGACCAGCGCAGTGCGGCGAAGACGGTCGCCGCCGGCGTGCCCGCCGCGATGCTCCGCGACCTCGCGGGACCGTCGCTGTCGACGTTCACGTCCGCGTGGACCGGGAACCTCCCCAGCGGCCAGTTCGTCGCACGCGCGGGCTACGTCCTGCCCGCGGACGGCGCCGACCCGGTCCGCTGGGTCACCGGCCGCGCACCCGAGCAGCTCGACGACGTGGTCGTCACCGAGGACCAGTCGCTCGCGAACGTCGAGCGCCGCGTCGAGGTGGGCGTGAGCGTCGACGGCGCCCGAGCGCTCGGCCTCGAGCCGGGCGACGAGGTGCGCGTGACCACCGCGATGGTGTCCCGGCTGACCGCCGTCGTCGTCGGCACGTACGAGGTGACCGACGCCGACGACCCGGTGTGGACCACGCTGCCCGAGCTCGTCCGGGCCATGCCCGCCCCGGGCGGGTCCGCGGACCTCGCCGCCGTCGGGCTGCTCGTGACGGACGCGTCGCTGCCCGACCTGCTCGTCGCCGTCCAGCCGTCGGCGGTGACCACCGACGTGCGCTTCGTCTCGGTCCCCGACCGCATCACGGCGGCGCGGGCACGGGTCATCGCCGCCGAGGTCGCGGCGCTGCGCACCGACCCGCGCCCGCTCCAGCTGCTCGACGCGCGCCAGCCCACGCTCCTGACGTCGCTCGACGACGAGCTGCTCGCCTACCGCGACCGCCTGGCCGGTGCGACCGCGCAGGCGAGCGTCCTGCTCATGGGGATCGTCGCGGTCGGAGGCCTCACCGTCCTGCTCGCCGCGCGGCTCATGGTCGAGCGCCGCTCCAGCGGCCTCACGCTCGAGCGCGCACGCGGGGCGTCGGTCACGTCCGTGGGCTGGCGCGCGCTGCTCGAGTCCGTGCCCGTCACGCTCGCCGCGACGGCGCTCGCGGTCGCCGCGCTCCTGCTCGTCATGCCGCCGCAGGGCGCGTGGTGGCCGGGCGTCGCGGTCGCGACCGTGGGCGTGGTCGCGCCCGCGCTGCTCGCGGGGGCCCTGGTCCGACGGTCGTGGACCGGCCGACGCGTGCCCGCCAACCGCGCCGACCGCGACCGGCTCGCGTCACGTCGCCGCACGCGACGGCTCGTCGCGGAGCTCACGCTGCTCGCGGTCGCCACCGGCGCGCTGCTGTCCGTCCGCGCGCGCGGTCTGCTGTCGAGCAGCGTCGGCGACGTCGACTGGCTCCTCGCGGCGACCCCCGTGCTGCTGGCCGGCGCCGCGACCGTCCTGACCGCGCACGCCCTGCCGCCCGTGCTGCGCCGGCTGCGGGCCGTCGCCTCGCGCGGCCCCGCGCTCGCCGGGCTGGTCGCCACGGCACGTGCCGAGCGCGCGAGCCGCACCGCGATCCCGCTGCTCAGCGTGACGGTCGCGGTGGCGCTCATGGTGTTCAGCGGCATCATGGTCGCCACCGTGGACCGCGGGCAGGTGCGTGCCGCGGACCTCGTGGTGGGCGGCGACGTGCGGATCGACGGGCCGGTCGGGGACGACGCGTTGGCCGCGCTGCGCGAGCAGGACGGCCTGACGAGCGTCACGGGCTCGCGCACGTGGGTGAGCCGCACGTTCGGCGTGGGCTCGGGCGTGGACGTCACACTGCTCGCCGTCGACACGGCACCGTTCGAGGCGCTGCGCGCCGCCCGCGGCGAGAGCGACGCGGGCCTCGCGCGGCTGGCGGACGGCGCGCCGGGGACCGGGGTGCCCGCGCTCGTGACGGCGGACCTGGAGCCCATCGCCGAGACCACCGACCCGCAGGTCTGGGTCACCGAGTCGTTCGTCGCGCTGGACCCGCGCGGCACCACCGACCTGCGGGTCGACGGTGCGCCGACCGTCGTCGTCGACCGCGCCGCGCTCGCCGCCGCGATGGGGGTCGAGATCCCCGCCGAGACGACGTGGCTGCTGGGGCCCGGAGCCGACGCCGCCGTCACCGCGACGGCCGTCGAGGGCCTGCCGAACGTGCGCGTGCTGAGCCGCACCGACTGGCTCGACGCGTGGAACACCTCGCCGCTGACCACGGGGCTGCGCACGCTGCTGCGCGTCGCGCAGGGCGCGCTCGCGGTGCTCGCCGTCGTCGCGCTCGTCCTGACCGTCGTGGCGACCGCGCGCGACCGGCGACGCACGCTGCACGTCCTGCGCACGCTCGGGCTCGACGCGGGCACCGCACGCCGGCTGTCCGCGGGCGAGGCCGCGCCCGTCGCCGTCGCCGGCCTGCTCGCGGGCTGCGCGATCGGCGTCGCGGTGCCGTGGCTGCTCACCGGCGCGCTCGGCCTGTCGACGCTCACGGGCGAGCCCGACGGCACGCGCGTCGCGACGACCTGGGTCCCGTTCGTGCTCGCGGCGGGGGCGCTCGCGCTGGGCCTCGCGGTCGCGGTCGAGGTCGAGGCCCGCACGCGGCGCGACGACGACCTGGCCCTCGGCATCCGGGAGGCGGAACGATGACCACGACGAAGGAGGCGCGATGACGACGACGCTCGACCGGCTCACGCAGGAGGCCGGCGCCCCGGCGTTCGGGCGGGACGCGCTCATCGTGTGCGACTCGCTCGTGCGCATCTACCAGTCCGAGGGCATCGAGGTGCAGGCGCTGCAGGGCCTCGACCTGCTCGTCGAGCCCGGCGAGCTCGTCGCGATCGTCGGCGCGTCCGGCTCCGGGAAGTCGACGCTGCTCGCCGTCCTGTCGGGCCTCGACGTGCCGACCGCCGGGCGGGTGCGCGTCGGCGACTGGGACCTCATGGCCATGACCTCCGCGCAGCGTGTGGCGTACCGCCGCCAGATGGTCGGGTTCGTGTGGCAGCAGACGGCCCGCAACCTCGTGCCGTACCTCAGCGCGACCGAGAACGTGACGCTGCCCCTCGCGCTCGCGGGCAGCGGCCGGCGCGAGCGCGAGGCCCGCGCGGCCGAGCTCCTCGAGCTGCTCGGCGTGGGCTACTGCGCGGACCGCAGGCCCGGCCAGCTGTCGGGCGGCGAGCAGCAGCGCGTCGCGATCGGCGTCGCGCTCGCCACCTCGCCGCAGGTGGTGTTCGCCGACGAGCCGACCGGCGAGCTCGACTCCGCGACGTCCGACCTGGTGCTCGAGAGCCTGCGGATGGTCAACCGCGAGCTCGGCACCACGGTCGTCGTCGTGACGCACGACCCGGGCGTGAGCGAGCACGTGCAGCGCACGGTCGCCATCCGCGACGGGCGCACGTCGTCGGAGACGGTCCGCCGCACGCACCTGCGCGACGACGGCACCGAGCACGTGGTGGCCGAGGAGTTCGCCGTGCTCGACCGCGCGGGGCGGGTCCAGCTGCCCGCCGAGTACCGCGAGGCCCTCGAGCTGTCGGGCCGCGTGCGGCTCGCGCTCGAGGCGTCGCACGTGTCCGTGTGGCCCGACCGCCCGCGCGTGGCCCCCACGCAGCCCACCGCCGCGCCCCAGGACGGCACGCACGAGGGAGGACCCCACCGATGAGCGTCGAGACCGCGCAGCAGGGCAAGCACGCCGCGAGCACGTCCGAGCCGATGGTGCTGGTCGACCACGTCTCGCGCACGTACGGCAGCGGGGACGCCGCGGTGCACGCGCTGCGGGACGTCTCGCTGTCGATCTCCCCCGGTGAGCTCGTGGTGCTCGTCGGACGCTCCGGCTCGGGCAAGACGACGCTGCTGAACGTCGTCGGCGGGCTCGACCGCCCCGACGAGGGCCGTGTCGTCGTCGACGGCCGAGAGGTGTCCCGGCTCGGTGAGCGCGGGCTCGTCGCGCTGCGGCGCGACGTCGTGTCGTTCGTGTTCCAGACGTTCGGGCTCGTGCCCGTGCTGTCGGCGGCCGAGAACGTCGGCGTCCCCCTGCGGCTGCGCAAGGTCCCGCCGAAGGTCCGCGACGAGCGCGTGGCGCTGCTGCTCGACCTCGTCGGGCTCGGCGGGCACGCCAACCAGCGGCCCGGGGAGCTGTCGGGTGGTCAGCAGCAGCGCGTCGCGATCGCGCGTGCGCTCGCGAACTCGCCGCGCCTGCTCGTCGCGGACGAGCCCACCGGCCAGCTCGACTCGGCCACGGGCGTCGCGATCATGGGGCTGCTGCGCGCGGTCGTCGAGCACGAGCGCACCACGGCCCTCGTCGCGACGCACGACCCGGTCATGATGTCGCTGGCCGACCGGGTCGTGCGCCTGCAGGACGGCGTGCTCACGCAGGACTGAGCACAGGTCTGAGCACAGGTCTGAGCACAGGACTGAGCACAGGTCTGCGCCCGGGGTCGGGCGCCGGGCTCAGACCTCGATGCCCTCGAGCAGCTCCGTGACCAGCGCCGCGACGGGCGACCGCTCCGAGCGGGTGAGCGTCACGTGCGCGAACAGCGGGTGGCCCTTGAGCGCCTCGATGACCGCCGCGACACCGTCGTGCCGGCCCACGCGCAGGTTGTCGCGCTGCGCGACGTCGTGCGTCAGGACCACGCGCGAGCTCTGCCCGATGCGCGACAGGACGGTGAGCAGCACGTTGCGCTCGAGCGACTGCGCCTCGTCCACGATCACGAACGCGTCGTGCAGCGACCGGCCGCGGATGTGCGTGAGCGGCAGGACCTCGAGCAGGTCGCGGTCCATGACCTCCTCGACGACCTCGCGCGAGACGAGCGCGCCGAGCGTGTCGAACACCGCCTGCGCCCAGGGGTTCATCTTCTCGGCCTCGGAGCCGGGCAGGTAGCCGAGCTCCTGACCGCCGACGGCGTACAGCGGTCGGAACACCATGACCTTGCGGTGCTGCCGGCGCTCGAGGACGGCCTCGAGCCCCGCGCACAGCGCGAGCGCGGACTTGCCCGTCCCGGCGCGACCGCCGAGCGAGACGATCCCGATCTCCTCGTCGAGCAGCAGGTCGATCGCGATGCGCTGCTCGGCGGAGCGGCCGTGCACGCCGAACACGTCCCGGTCGCCGCGCACGAGCGCGACGTGCTTGTCCGCGGTCACGCGCCCGAGCGCGGACCCCCGGGGCGAGTGCAGCACGAGGCCGGTGTGGCACGGCAGGTCCCCCGGGGCGGCCGTGCCGAACCCCGGCTCCGACGAGGAGGGGACGACGTCCGCGAGCGGGAGCGACTCGTGCTCCCACAGCTGGGCCATCTGCTGCTCGGTGAGGTCGAGCGCGTCCATCCCCGTCCAGCCGGACTCGACCGCGAGCTCGTGCCGGTACTCCTCGGCGCGCAGCCCCACCGCGGAGGCCTTCACCCGCATGGGCAGGTCCTTGGAGACCACGGTCACGTCTCGACCCTCGGCGGCGAGGTTCGCCGCGACCGCGAGGATCCGCGTGTCGTTGTCGCCGAGCCGGAAGCCCGCGGGCAGCACCGTCGGGTCGGTGTGGTTGAGCTCGACGCGCAGCGTCCCGCCGAGGTCGCCGATGGGCAGCGGCTCGTCGAGGCGGCCGTGCTGGACGCGCAGGTCGTCGAGCAGGCGCAGCGCCGAGCGGGCGAAGTACCCGAGCTCCGCGTGGTGCCGCTTGCCCTCGAGCTCGGTGATGACGACGACCGGCAGGACCACGTCGTGCTCCGCGAAGCGGTACATCGCCCTGGGGTCGGACAGCAGGACGGACGTGTCGAGGACGTGGGTCCGGCGGGCGTCGTCCTGCCCGGCCGGCTCGGGTCCGGTGGGGCCCTGCTGAGCTGCGCTGCTGACCACGGCGTGCTCCCTCCGGCGCTACGTGCGCCGCAGAAGGCGTCGCGCTCCGGTGTCCCGCACGCGGGGGTGCGGGGGCCGGCTCGCGGCGGCGGGACGAGGGCGGTCCGACCCTGCGAAGGGCCGGGTCCGGCCCTCCTCCCGGAGCGGATGCTCCATGGGCTAGGCCTCCCGGGGACGCCGGGGCGACGTCCTTGTGGTGACGCTAACCCCGGCCGCGCGCGGGTCGCAGGCTCGACGCGCCGTCCGAAACACGAAGTTCACCTGCACCTCGCCGGGCGTCCACCCGGCGGGGTGACGGCGCCGCGGGAGGTCCGCTCGTGGCGGGTCGTCCGGGGCAACCGCGAGCGCGCGTCAGCGCCCGAGCCGCCGTTCCCGGACGGCGTAGTCGCGCACCGCGCGCAGGAAGTCCACGCGCCGGAAGTCCGGCCAGTACGCCTCGCAGAAGTAGAACTCCGAGTGCGCCGACTGCCACAGCAGGAAACCGCCGAGCCGCTGCTCGCCCGAGGTGCGGATGACGAGGTCCGGGTCCGGCTGCCCTTTGGTGTACAGGTGCGCGGCGATGTGCTCGACGTCGAACGACTCCGCCATCTCGTCGAGCCCGAGGCCCTTGTCGGCCGCGTCCCGCAGGTAGGCGCGCACCGCGTCGGCGATCTCGCGGCGGCCCCCGTAGCCCACGGCCACGTTGACGTGCAGCCCGACGACGTCGCGCGTCGCCTCCTGCGCGTCGCGCAGCGCCTGGGCCGTGTGCTCGGGCAGCAGCTCGAGCGAGCCGACCGCTTGCACGCGCCAGCGGCGGGTCGCGGCGAGCTCGCGCACCGCGTCGTCGATCACGACGAGCAGGCCCTCGAGCTCGTCGGCGGGGCGGTTGAGGTTGTCGGTGGACAGCATCCACAGCGTGACGACCTCGACGCCGACGTCCTCGCTCCAGGCGAGCACCTCGCTGATCTTGTCCGCGCCCGCGCGGTACCCGCCGTGCGTGGACTTGCCGGTGGACCGCGCCCAGCGGCGGTTGCCGTCGAGGATCACGCCGACGTGCCGCGGCATCCGGTCCGAGGGCAGCGACGCGGCGAGGCGGCGCTCGTACAGCCCGTACAGCGGATGGGGCAGGCGCACGCGCTCTCCTGTCGCGATCGGTACCGGCCGGGCTCGCGCCCGGCGGGTGCGGCGTGGTGTGCCGGCGCGGTCAACCGTACTCGTCCGCCGATGTGCGTGAGGCAGGATCGTCCGTGCGGCGCAGGCGGTCGACACCGCTACCTACGGTGCCGTAACCTACGGGGTCGTAGGTTCCCGACGACGAACGCGAGGCACCATGGCCAGCACCCCCGCCCCCAGCGGCACCTCGGGCGTCGTACGCGCGGTCGAGCAGGTCGCCGCGAGCGTCAAGCCGCTCCTGCGGGGCTGGATCCACGCCGGCGTCTCACCGTTCGTGCTCGCCGCGTCGATCGTGCTCGTCGCGCTCTCCCCCACGCCCGCCGCGCGGTGGTCCACCGCGGTCTTCGGCCTGTCGGCCGTCATGCTGTTCGGCACCAGCGCGGTCTACCACCGCGGCACCTGGTCGCCGCGCGTCGCGGGCGTGCTGCGCCGCCTCGACCACACCAACATCTTCCTCATCATCGCGGGCACCTACACGCCCCTGGCCGTGCTCCTGCTGCCCGCCACGACCGCCCGGAACCTGCTCATCGCCGTCTGGGCCGGCGCGCTCGTCGGGCTGCTCGCCCGCGTGTTCTGGCTCTCCGCACCCCGATGGGTCTACGTGCCGGTGTACGTGATCCTCGGATGGGTCGCGGTCGCGTTCCTGCCGCAGTTCTACCGCGAGGGCGGCGCGGCGATCCTGTGGCTCATCGCCGCCGGCGGCCTGGCCTACACCGTGGGGGCGGTCGTCTACGGCACCAAGCGCCCCAACCCCAGCCCGCGGTACTTCGGGTTCCACGAGATCTTCCACGCGCTGACCGTCATCGGCTTCGCGTGCCACTACATCGCCGTGTCGATCGCGAGCTACTCGCTGCGCTGACCCGCCGGCACCACCGCGTACCGCCGGTTGGCGAGCGACGGGTTCGCCTCGCGCACGCCGCGCAGCTCGACCGGGTCGAGGTCGACCGTGCGGATCGACGGCTCGTCGTCGAGCTCGAGGCCCACCACGCCGTCCGGCCCCACGACGAGCGAGCGCCCGACGACGCCCTTGCCCGCCATGCCCACCGCGACGACCGCGGCCGTGTTCTCGATCGCACGCGCCGTCGCGAGCGTGCGCCAGTGCATCGCCTTGAGCGCACCGTCCGCCCACGCCGCGGGCACGACGAGCACGTCCGCACCCGCGTCCACCACCCGCCGGGCCGACTCCGGGAACCGCAGGTCGTAGCACGTCAGCACGCCGAACCGCACGCCCGCGACGTCGAGGACGAGCGGGGGCGCGTCCGCCGGGCCCGGCCGCAGCCGGTCGGACTCGCGGCTGCCGAACGCGTCGTACAGGTGCACCTTGCGGTACGTCCCGACGAGCGCGCCCGTGCCGTCCACCGCGACGACGACGTTCGCCGCGCGCGGGTCCTCGTCGTCGCCCGGGACCGTCACGCCCGCGAGCGCCGCGACGCCCGTGGCTGCCGCCCGCTCCCGCAGCGTGGTCACGTACGGGCCGTCGAGTGGCTGGGCGTGCTCGGCGCCCACGCCGCCCGGGTCGAACGCCGAGGCGTACTCGGGCAGCACCAGCACGTCGGCCCGGACGTGGTGCGCCTGCGCGAACGCGTCACGCAGGACCACGACGTTCGCCGCCGCGTCCGCCGACGCCGCGACCTGGGCGATCGTCACACGGACCGCGGGCCGCCGCGGCGGTTCGGGGCGCTCGCTCACCGCGTGCCGTCGGTCGCGTCGTCCGGCTCGCTCGCGCCGTCCGCACCGCGCTCCTGCGCCTCGGCCTCGGCGGCCTCGTCGGCCTCGAGCTGCTTGGCGCGCCGGTCGACGACCCGCAGGTGGCGGGTGAGGGACAGGAACAGCAGCACCGCGACCGCCGCGAGCCCGAACGTGAACACGAAGCCCAGGAAGCCCGGCGAGCCCCCGGTGGCCGCCGTGACGGTGGGGCTGGGGCTCGGTGCGGGCGTGGCGGCCAGGACCAGCGCCAGCGCGTTCATCGATCCGTCCCCGTCGTCTCGTCGGCCGGCGCGAGCGAGCCGAGCGGCTGCACCGCGATCCCCGCGAACAGGTCGTGCTCGGGGAGCGTGACCGGCACGCGCGACTCCGCGAGCTCGTACTCCTCGGTCGTCCAGTGCGCGAGCTCGACCTCGCGCGGGACCGCGAAGAAGAAGCCCTCGGGGTCGATCTGCGTGGCGTGGGCGCGCAGCGCCGCGTCCCGCCGGTCGAAGTACGCCGCGCACTCGATGCGCGTCGTCACCTCGCGCTCGGGGATCTCCCGCGCCTGGCGGGACTCGATCCAGTCCCCGAACGGGGACTCGCCGCCCGCCTCGAGGATCGCCTCGTGCATCGCGCGCAGACGCGCGAGCGAGAAACCGTGGTTGTAGTACAGCTTGAGCGGCGCCCAGGGCTCGCCGTGGCCCCGGTAGCGCTCGGGGTCGCCCGCGGCCGCGAACGCCTCGGCGGCGACCCGGTGGCACATCACGTGGTCGGGGTGGGGGTAGCCACCCGTCGGGTCGTACGTCGTCATCACGTGCGGCCGGAACTCGCGCACCACCTCGACCAGCGGCGCGCTCGCGTCCTCGAGGCCCACGAGCGCGAAGCACCCCTCGGGCAGCGGCGGCAGCGGGTCCCCCTCGGGCAGCCCCGAGTCGACGAAGCCGAGCCAGCGCTGCTGCACACCGAGCGCGGCCGCGGCCGCGGCCATCTCGTGCCGGCGCACCTCACGCATGCCCTCGATGCCGCCCGGCACCTCGCCGTAGCGCTCGTTGAGCACGTCGCCGCGCTCGCCGCCGGTGCACGTCACGACGAGCACCTCGACGCCCTCGGCGGCGTACCGTGCGGTGGTCGCCGCACCCTTGCTCGACTCGTCGTCCGGGTGCGCGTGCACCGCCATCAGGCGCAGCGGCTCACCCGCGGCGTCGGTGCGGCGCACGAACGCCGACCCGGCGGGAGCGCTCGGGGACGAGGTGTCGGTCACGTTCTGGGGGCGCCGTGGTTCGGCGGGCAGCTCGGGCACGGGACAATGATCGCGCACGGCACCCACGAACCCGGAACCGGTCCGCCGACCACACAGGAGGAACCCCCGTGGCCAGCACGCCCGCCGCGAGCCCCACGCCGCCCGCGGGACGCTACGGCGACGACCCCGACGAGCGCTCGCGCGTCCCGTGGCTCGTCACGGTCGTGCTCGCCGCCCTCGTCGGCGCGGTCGTGGTGGGCTGGATCGGCATCAGCGCGCTGCGCGACCCCGTGCAGTGGAAGACCATCGGGTTCTCGGTGCACGGCGCGGACACGGTCGACCTGACGTTCGAGGTCACCAAGGACCCGGAGAGCACCGCGTCGTGCCGTGTGCGTGCGCTGTCGCAGTCGTACGCCGAGGTCGGCGTCAAGGACGTGCAGATCGGCCCGGGCGCCCGCACCCAGCGCGTCACCGTCGTCATCCCCACCGCGGAGCTCGCCGTGAGCGCGAGCGTGCAGACGTGCGACCCCGTCGAGGACGCGCCGGGCGCCCCCTGACGCGACCGCTTGCTATCCTGGGCGTTTCGCACGCCGCCCACGCCTCGTCGCGTCCGGCCCGCTCCCAGCGCGGCACGGCACGACGAACCGGGACCGGACGGTCGACGCGACCGGACGGAACGGCGACACCCCGCCCCAGACACCGCCGACCGGTGATGCCTGCGGCCTCGAGCCGTGGGGTCACGGAGGGCCGCCGACGGGACGCACCAGGAAGCAGGAAGGAGCGATCGTGACCGACACGACCGCGGCCACTTGGCTGACGCAGGAGGCCTACGACCGCCTGAGCGCCGAGCTCGAGGACCTCAAGGGCCCCCGCCGGGACGAGATCACGCAGCGCATCGCCGCGGCGCGTGACGAGGGCGACCTCAAGGAGAACGGCGGCTATCACGCCGCGCGCGAGGAGCAGGCGAAGAACGAGGCCCGCATCCGCGAGCTCGAGGCGAAGCTCCGCACCGTGCAGATCGGCACGCCGCCCGACGACGGCGTCGTCGAGCCGGGCATGGTCGTGACGGCCGTGGTCGCGGGCGACGAGGAGGTCTTCCTCCTGGGCTCGCGCGAGATGGCCGGCACGACGGGCATCCAGGTCTTCTCCCCCACCTCGCCGCTCGGTGCGTCGATCCACGGCAAGTCCGTGGGCGACACGACGAGCTACGCCGCGCCGAACGGGCGCGAGATCGAGGTGACGATCGTCGCCGCGAAGCCGTTCGAGGGCTGAGCAGCACCGCGACGGGCGCGTCCCGGGTCACCACCCGGGACGCGCCCGTCGTCGTCCCCGCCGCCGCGC
>NZ_BJLP01000002.1 GCF_006538705.1 Cellulomonas uda | reverse complement strand
GGGCCGCGACCGCGAGCCGTGCCGCGTCGCGGTGCTGCACGAGCTCGGCGAGGTCGCGCTGGTCGTCCTCCAGCGTCGTGGTGTCCAGGCCGGGCACGACGAGCGCGCGGTACGTCGCCGCGACCTCGAGCGGGTCGTCGGGCGCCTCGTCGGACGCGTCGTCGGACGAGGCGCCCGAGGCGAGGGCGGGCGCGTCGTCGGCCTGCGCCTCGTCTGCGGTGGCCTCGTCCGCGGTGGCCTGGTCTGCGGTGGCCTGGTCTTCCGTGGCCCGGTCGGTCGGCTCGAGCACCAGCGGCGCGACCTCCTCGCCCGTCGCCGCACTCACCGCGCGCGGCACGAGCTGCTCGAGCCAGCGCGCGCGCAGGTCGTCGGCCGACAGCTCGTCGCGGGTCGCCCGCAGCAGGTCGCTCGTGACGACGCGCGGGAACCGCGCGACCCCGAACTCCCGCCCCGCCCACCCGGTCTGCCGGGAGCCGAGCGCCCAGACGTCCCGGGGGAAGGCCGCGAGCAGGCGCTCGAGGTCGATCACCGGGGGCTCGTGCGGCCCGAGCTCGAGGGCCTGGTCGACCGAGTCCGCGATCCGCGCCAGGGGCCGGCCGGTGCCCGCCAGGTAGTCGCGGTACTTGAACACGGACTCGTTCGCGGAGGCCACGAACCGCGCGGGGATGCCGAGCGCGTCCGCGATGATCACGGCGTGCAGGGAGGACCCGACGACGAACCGGGACTGCGCGATGGTCCGCAGGACCGTGCGCAGCGGGTCGGTCGGGACCAGCAGGCGCTGCCCCGCCTCGGGGTCGACCGGCCACGACGGCCCCGAGCGCAGGTCGTTGAGGTTCGGGGCGACCAGCAGGTCGGTGACCTGGTGGCGCGTCCAGAGCGACAGCTCGGGCATGAGCATGGGCAGGAGCATTGCCGGGTCGCCGTAGACCTCGGGCACGTCGATGCCGCGCGCGGTCATGTACGCGGCGGACAGCGGGCCGCGCACGGCGCGGACGTCGAGCTTGCGCTCGCCGTGCACGCGCGCGTTCGTCACCTTGCCGTTGATGCCCGTGCCCCACACCACGTCACGCGGGCGGGCGAAGTGCATGACCGAGCCGACGGACACGACGCGCCGCTCGGGCGTCTGCTCGAGCCGGGTGCCGGGGGCGATCGACTCGAGCACCAGCTCGACCACGACAGGGCCGAGCAGGTCGCCGAAGTTGTTCAGCAGCTGCGTCTCGCCGTCGACCTCGCGCAGCGGGTTCCACTGGAAGGCGTGCACGCCACCGACGCGCCGCAGGTAGTCGCCAGGCTCGTCCACCGGGCCGAGGGTACCGGAGCGCGGGCGGGCGGCGTGCGCGCGCGGCACGCCGGAGCGGCTCACCTGCGGCGTCGTCGGGTGCCGGGGCAGGGCGGTATCTTTCCGGAGCGCTCAGGCCCGCCGTCAGGAGGCGGGCCGTGGCAGAAGGAGCCCCCAGGACGATGGCCAGGACGATCGAGGCCGCCGCATGACGTCGGCGACCGCGGAGGCCGTGGCGGCGTCGGCCGAACGCCC
Organism: Cellulomonas uda; assembly: GCF_006538705.1. Classification (GTDB taxonomy): domain Bacteria; phylum Actinomycetota; class Actinomycetes; order Actinomycetales; family Cellulomonadaceae; genus Cellulomonas; species Cellulomonas uda. The sequence goes on along the minus strand of NZ_BJLP01000002.1, from coordinate 124,724 downwards.
GACGCCGGCAGTGCGCCGGAGGGACGTCCAGGGGCTGCGTGCCGTCGCGGTGATCGCCGTGATGGCCGACCACGTGGTCGGCTGGCCGCACGGCGGGTTCGTCGGTGTCGACGTGTTCTTCGTCATCAGCGGCTACCTGATCACCGGACTCCTCCTGCGCGAGCACCGCCGCAGCGGCACCATCTCGTTCCGCGGGTTCTACGCGCGCCGCGTGCGCCGCATCCTGCCCAACGCGCTCCTGACGCTCGCCGTGACCGTGGGGCTCACGGCCGTGCTCGTGGGCGGCAGCCGCCTGGCGAGCACGGTGCGCGACGCCGTCGCCGCGGCGCTCACGGTCGTCAACTGGCGGTTCGCGCGCGAGGGCACCGACTACTTCGCGCAGGGGCTGCCGCCCTCGCCCGTGCAGCACTTCTGGTCGCTCTCCGTCGAGGAGCAGTTCTACTTCGTGTGGCCGTGGCTCATGCTCGGCCTGCTCGTCCTGACGGCGCGCCGCGCGGCGGGGCGCGAGCGCGCGGCGCGGCACGGCCGTGCGCTGTTCGCCGCGATGAGCGTCGTCGTCGGTGCCTCGTTCGTGTGGGCGGTCGTCCAGACCTCGGCGCAGCCGACCTACGCGTTCTTCTCGACGCTCACGCGGGTGTGGGAGCTGGGCATCGGTGCGCTCGTCGCGATCGCCGCGGCGCGCCTGGGCATGACGCTCGGGCGTGCACGGCCCGTCCTCGCCTGGGTGGGGCTCGCGGGGATCGTCGTCTCGCTCCTGGTCGTGCGGGAGGACGCGGGCTTCCCCGCACCGTGGGCCGTGCTGCCGGTGCTGTCCACCGCGCTCGTGATCGCCGCGGGCGAGGGCGCGGGCGTGCGCGGCCCGTGGCCGCTCACCAACCGGTTCGCGAACTACGTGGGCGACGCGTCCTACTCGCTGTACCTGTGGCACTGGCCCGTCGTCGTGCTGCTGCCCACGCTGCTCGCCGAGGACTCGCCGTGGTTCGTGCCCGTGGCGCTCGCCGGGGGCGTGGCGCTCGCGCTCCCGGCCTACCACCTCGTCGAGAACCCGGTGCGGCACGTGGGCGGGCTGCCGCGGCGCGAGACGGCGCGACGGCTGCGCACCCCGCTGGTCGCGGCGAGCGCGATCACGGTGCTCGTCGTCGCGGGCGCCGCGGCCGGGGTGCGTGCGCTCGAGCAGAACGCGACGCCGACGGCCACCGCACCCCCCGTGGTGCAGGCGGACTGCCGCGGCGCGCTCGCGCTCGAGCACCGCGAGGCGTGCGCGGGCGTCACGTTCGCCGGCATGGTGCCCTCGCCGCAGGACGCGGAGCACGACACCGAGCGCGCGTACGACTGCTACTCGACCCCCACGTCCGGCGCCCGCACGTGCGAGGACGGCGACCCGGACGGCTCGCTGCGGGTCGCGGTCGTCGGCAACTCGCACGCCGCGGCCCTGCTGCCCGGGCTGCTCGAGCAGGCCGACGAGCGCGGCTGGCGCGTCACCGTCATGGTGGGCAACGGGTGCTCCCTGAGCCGCGACGTGAACGAGAACTGCGTCGAGACGTCCGAGGAGATCCGCTCGAAGCTGCTCGACGGCGAGCCCTACGACCTGGTCATCACGTCGGGCAGCCGGTCGGCGGTCGGCGCCGAGAAGCTCTCGCGCGTGCCCGGCATGGCGGCGATGATGCGCGACGTCGCGCGCCGCGGCTCGCAGGTCGTCGCCGTCTCGGACGGTCCGATCGTGAGCGACGCGGCCCTGGCGTGCGTCGCGCGCATCGGGCAGGACCCCGCGGGCTGCACCATCCCGCTCGACGAGGGCTTCGCCGTGGTCGACCTGCTGCAGCTCGCGGTGGAACGCGTGCCCCGGGCGCACTACGTCGACATCCAGGACCTGTACTGCACGGACACCGGGTGCCCCGTGGTCATCGGCGGCGTGCTCGCGTACCGGGACACGGCGGGGCACATCACGGCGACGTACGCGCGCTCGCTGGGCCCGCTCGTCGCCGACCGGATCCTCGCCGCCACGGGTCTGGACGAGCGCGACGACGACGCGCGGGACCGCACGGGCAGCCCCGAGCCGCACCCGAGCGGGACCGCCGCGGACGGGTGACGGCCCGCGCCGGGACGCGTTGTCGACCTCCGGGGTCGAGATAACCTGGGCGATCATGAGCGACGACTGGACCCGCTGGAGCGGTCTACCCCAGCTGGTCCTCGGCGCGACGGACGCCGACGCCGTCGAGCTCGCGCTCGGCGGGGCGATCCCGGCCGACCGGCACCCGGTGGTCGCGGCCGCCCCGGACGGCGCCGTCGTCCTGCTGGACGACGAGAACACGCCCGTCGCGGTCCGCGAGCGCGGCGGCCACCCGCTGGCGGCGCTGCGCCCCCGCGGGCTGCGGGGCGGCGAGGACGCGGACCCGCGTGCCCGCGTGGCCGCGCACGCCGTCCGGGACCGCGTGGGCGACGGACCCGCGCTGGGCGTCCTGGTCGACGACGTGGTCGGTCTGGACCAGGTCGACGGGCTCGTCGAGCGGGCCCGGGACGTACGCACCGTCCTCCTGCTCTGCCTCGTCGCACCGCCGCGCCCCGCGCACGCGCTGGACGTGACGGCGGCGGGCGTCGTGCGGGCGACCGCCGCGCTGCGCGACGAGCTGACGCGCTCGGGCCGGGTCGCGGTGCCCGTCGAGGTCGTGGCGGTCCCGTGGGCGCGCGGCGCGCGCCTCGAGCGCCTCGCGTGGCCGGGCGGCGAGCCCACGCTCGACGAGCTCGCCCGCGCGTACGGCGCGACCGACGTCCTCGACCTCACGGCGGCGCCCAGCGGAGCGCGGGTGGCGTACGCCGAGGCCGAGCAGCGCCGCGCGGCCGTGCTCGAGGCACGGTTCCCGGCCGCCTCGGTGCGGGAGCTGGCGTCGTCGCGCGACGCGGGCGCGGGGCCCGGCGCGGTCGTGCTGTTCACGGGGCTGTCGGGCTCCGGGAAGTCGACCGTCGCCAAGGCCGTCGCGCAGCGCCTGCAGACGTCCGTGTCCCGGCAGGTCACCGTGCTCGACGGCGACGAGGTGCGGCACATGCTGTCCGCGGGCCTCGGGTTCGACCGCGAGTCCCGCTCGCAGAACGTGCGGCGCATCGGCTACGTCGCCTCGCTCGTCGCGGGCGCGGGCGGCATCGTGCTCGTCGCGGCGATCGCGCCGTTCGAGGAGGACCGCGCGGACGTGCGCCGCCGCACGGAGGCGGTCGCGGGGTTCGTGCTCGTGCACGTCGCCACGCCCCTCGAGGTCTGCGAGGCGCGTGACCGCAAGCACCTGTACGCGCGCGCCCGGGCGGGGGACCTGCCGGAGTTCACGGGGGTGTCCTCGCCGTACGAGGTGCCGCACGACGCGGACGTCGTGCTGGACACGTCGCGCGACGACATCGGCGGCGCGGTCGCGACCGTCCTGGCGGCCCTACGCGCAGCGGGGGTCGACGGCCTCTGAGGCGTCGACCCCCGCTGCGGGGTGCGGTGCTGCGGTCAGCGCGCGACGACCGCCTCGGCGATCGCGTTCGCGAGCCCGCGCATGTGCTCCGTCGCCTGGCGGCGGATCCGCGCGAGGTCCGTCGGGTCGACCTCGGGCCGGCCGTCGAACTTCTCGATCAGCTGCGGCGAGTCGAAGCTCGACACGAGCGCGTCGAGCCCGATGCGGTGCATGAAGTTGATGTTCTTGTTCGTCGGGATCATGACGATCGACGGCACGCCGTACATCGTCGCGACCACGGTGCCGTGGAACTTCATCGACGCGAGCGTGGTGCACTCGCCGATCGCGCGCGACAGGTCGTCGAGGTCCTCGGAGTACACGACCTCCTTGCCCTCGAACACGAAGTCCTCCGCGTTCGCGAGGTCACGCTTGCCCACGTTGTTCGTGCCCAGGATGATCTGGCGCACGCGCCATCCCTGCTCGGTCACGTGCTGCGCGAGCTTGACGACCTCGGAGTAGTCGTCCGGCTTCGCGCGGTTGGGGCGGAAGCGGGTCACGACGCCCAGGATCGGCGCACCCGCGGGCTTCGTCGCCGGGGGCAGGTCGAGGCTCGAGACGATGTCCGGCGCGACGAGGATCTCGCCCGGCGGGTCGAGCCGGTCGCGGATCCACAGGGCGGCCTGGTCGTCGCGGACGCCGATCCGGCGCACGTTCGGGTGCGCCATGAAGCGGCGGTGCCGCGCGACGATGTGCTCCTTCTCCTCGGGCGCGTTGGGGCCCGTGTACTGGGGCACGCCGATGCCGACGACGAACACCGGCTTGGCCAGGAACGCGTGGTTGAAGTAGCGCGGGTCCTGGTTCCACGGCTGCAGGATGTCGCCGCCGCCGATGACGATCGCGTCGACGTCCGCGACCACGTCCTTGACGTCGCGCGAGAAGTACGGCGTGCTCGGCAGGTCCGCGAGGACCTTGAGCTCGAAGTGCGGGCCGAGGTGCTGCTTGAACACCTCGAGGAACAGCTCGTCGCCGTAGTTGCCGTCGCCGAAGAACCCGGCGAGGCCCACGACGGGCTTGCGGCCGGAGACCTTCGCGGTCGTCGGGCGCGCCGCCGTGACGGTGACGCCACCGGGCAGGCCGCCGACGAGGCGGCGGACCTCCGCGAGCGCGCTCTCGGCGAGGTCCGCGGACGTCGCCGCGTCGCGCGCGGCCTTGCTGGCCTTCTTCGCGTCCGAGGCGACGGCCGGTGCGACGACGTTGCGCACCCTCCGCTTGAGAGAGCGCTTGGCGCGGCCAGCTGTCGATCGCAGTCGACCCATGGGGGATGTCCTCCTGAAGACTCGGTCCCGGGCACGACGAGACGTGGCGCGGCCCGGCCGAGGCTGAACGCTACCGTATGGGTCGGTGCCCGCCGCCGGACCTCCGGCGTCCCCCACGGGCGCCGGAGAGCCCGTCGGCCCGCCTGTGCGGGACCGTGAGGAAAGGCAGTGCACTGACGTCCCCCGAACGTCCCGGCATCACCGCAGGTCACGACGCCCAGCACGACGACCGGACGACCGCGACGGTGCGGCTCGACGACGAGAGGGCCGCGGCGAAGCGTCGTGCCTGGGCGCGGGCCGTGCTCGCGGGGGACGTGCGGACCTTCGACGAGTGGGCCGCCGAGCCCGCGGTCCAGACCGACGGCGGGGCCGACGGCGGGGCCGACGCCGGGTCCGAGGCCGGGTCCGAGGCCGGGGCCGAGGACGACCGCCCGCTCCCGTCCGACGCGGCGCTCGAGCTCGTCCGCCGGGTCACCGCGGCGCTGGCCCCGACGGAGCCCGGGACGCTGCGGGACCGCCTGCGTGCGGACGTCGTCGCCGACGTGCTGCGGCTCGCGGCGGACGGGACGGGCACGGCGCACGGGATGGGCACGACGCACGCCTCCGGGGCGGCCGACGAGGTCGACGCGGAGCTCGTCGGCGAGCTCCTCGCGGGGGTGTTCGTGCGCACGCTCGCGCTCGTCGACGAGGCGCGCGCGGAGGTGGCCCGTGGCTGACCTCGTCCTCGAGCCGCTCCCGGAGGGCACGCGGCTCGTGCACATCGGCGCGCACAAGACCGGCACGTCGTCGGTGCAGGGCGCGTTCCACGACCAGCGCGCCGAGCTGCAGGCGGCCGGTGTGCAGTACCCGGGCGCGGACGTCAACCACGCGCTCGCGTTCCGCGCGCTGTTCGGTGGGCGAGCGTCGAGACGCAGACGGCCGGGCAGCACCGGCTGGGGGACCTGCGGGCGGCGCTCGCGGCGGACACGACGAGCCGGGTGCTGCTGAGCTCCGAGGAGCTCACCTGGTCCGACCTCGACGAGGTGCGTCGCGTCCGCGAGCTCGTCGGCCCGCGCTCGCACGTCGTCCTCACGCTGCGGGACATGGGTGGCTTCCTGCCCTCGATGTGGCAGCAGGCGGTCCGCAACGGCGAGCCCACACCGTTCGACGACTGGCTCGCCGCGCGGCTGCGCCGGCCCGAGCGCGTGCGCACGTTCCACCGCGCGGACGACACGTGGCTCACGCACCGGTGGGCGCGGGTGTTCGGTGCCGAGCACGTGACGGTCGTCGTGCTGCAGCGCTCCGCGCCCGAGCGGCTGTTCTCGGTGTTCGAGCAGCTGCTCGCGATCCCGGCCGGCACGCTCGCGGTGAGCGAGCGCAACCGCGGCATGACCCTGCCCGAGAGCGAGCTCGTGCGGCAGCTCAACGTCCGCACGCGCCGGCTGCGGGTGCCCGCCGCGCGCCGTCGCGCGCTGGTCTACCGCGGGGCGGTCACGCCCATGCTGCACGGGTGGGAGCCGCCTCCGGGGACGGTGCGGCCGACCATCCCGGCGCCGCTCGTCGCGGGTGTCGCCGCGCTCGGCCGGCAGGTCGCCGACGAGGTCCGCGCGTCGGGTGTGCGCGTGGTTGGCTCGCTCGACGAGCTCGCGCGCGTCCCGGCGGACCCGCCCGCGTCGAACACGACGACGAGCGTGCCGCTGGACGTCGCGACGATCGCGCTCGCAGGTCTGCTCGAGCGGGCGGAGGAGCTCGTCGCCGAGGCGCAGGCGGGGACGCAGCGCCGGCACCGCCTCGACGGGGTGAACCTCGTGCCCGCGCCCGGCCGGCTCGTGCACGTCGGGCCGCCGCACACGGGCGGGCATCGCCTGCGCGCGGCGTTCGCCGCGTCCGCCGACGCGCTGAGCGCGCACGGGGTCGACCTGTCGCCCGACGCGCCCGCCGCGGGCCGCCGGACGTTCGTGAGCGACGACGCCTGGGCCCTGGACCCCGGTGCGGTGCCCGACTCGGACCTGCGGGACGCGCGCGTGCTCGTCACGCTCCGCCCGCTCGGGGACGTCCTGCTCGGCTGCTACGCCGACCACCTGCTCGCGGGCGGGACGCAGACCCTGCGGTCGTGGCTGACCGCCGCGCTCGCGGCCGGCGGGCCGGGCCGCGTGCCGCTCGCGGCGGCCGACCGCGAGGACCTCCTCGAGGTGTGGACGCGCCGCGTGGGCGTGGAGGGAGTCACGGTGCTGGTGCCGCGACCGTCCGACGGTGCGCTGCTGGTCGACGCACCCGTGCGCATGCTGGACCTCCCGACGCGCGTGGTGCGGGCGGGTCGCGTGGTCCGGGCGATGAGCGACCGCGAGGCCGCGGTGCTGCGGCTGCGCAACACGGGCGCGCTGGGTCGACGCGCGTCGGGCCTCACCCCGGCCCAGGTGCGCACGGCGCTCTCGCGGTGGTCCACGGGTCCCGACGAGCCTGCGCTCGGCGTGCCGGAGGACCTGCAGCCGCAGGTCGCGGAGCTCGGCGAGCTCCTCGTGGCGCGCGTGACCGCGTCGGGCGTCGCGGTCGTCGGCGGGCTGGGGACCGTGCTGCGGCCGCCGCGCACCGCCGCGGACGACGACGTGGTCGACGCGTCGGCGCCGCGGCTCGTGGGTGCGGCTCGCGCGCTGCGCTCGACGCTGACCCTCAAGGAGGACGACGCATGACCGACCACGAGCTGGCCGCCGCGCTCGCGCAGGGCGCGGGCCGGGTGCTGCTCGCCGAGCGTGACCAGGGCGACACGACCGATCTGCGCGCGCGGGGCGACGCGGCCGCCCAGGCATACCTCGCGCGCGAGCTGACGCGGGCGCGCCCGCACGACGCGGTGCTGTCGGAGGAGGCCGCCGACGACGGCGCACGCCTGTCCGCCGACCGCGTGTGGGTGGTCGACCCGCTCGACGGCACCCGCGAGTACGCCGAACGGCACGACGACGGCTCGTGGCGGGACGACTGGGCGGTGCACGTCGCGCTCTGGCAGCGCGGGCGGGGGCTCGTCGCGGGCGCCGTGGCGCTGCCCGGACGAGGGACGGTGCTGCGCACCGACGCGCGCGTCGAACGGCCCGCGCGCCGGCCCGGCCCGCTGCGGCTCGCGGTGAGCCGCTCGCGCCCGCCCGCGCTCGTCGACGCGCTCGCGACGCTGGCCGACGTCGAGCTCGTGCCCATGGGCTCGGCGGGGGTCAAGGTCGCCTCGGTCGTGACGGGCCGGACCGACGCGTACGTCCACGCGGGCGGCCAGTACGAGTGGGACTCGGCCGCGCCGGTCGCGGTCGCGACCGCGGCCGGTCTGCACTGCTCGCGCGTCGACGGCGCCGCGCTCGAGTACAACCGGCGCAGCCCGTGGCTGCCCGACCTGCTCGTGTGCGAGCCCGAGCGCGCGGACGAGCTCCTGGGTCTCGTCGCCCGCGCGCAGGCGCTCGTCGCACCCGACGCCCCGCCGACCCGGGAGGATGGTGCCCCGTGACCACGAGCCGACCGCACCACCAGCCGCACTACCAGCTGAGCCACCTCGAGGCCCTCGAGTCCGAGAGCATCCACGTGATGCGCGAGGTCGCGGCCGAGATGCGCCGGCCCTGCCTGCTGTTCTCGGGCGGCAAGGACTCGATCGTCATGCTGCACCTCGCGGTGAAGGCGTTCGCGCCCGCGCGCATCCCGTTCCCGGTGATGCACGTCGACACCGGGCTGAACTTCCCCGAGGTCATCGAGTTCCGCGACGCGGTCGTCGACGAGCTCGGGCTGCGGCTCGTCGTCGCGTCGGTCCAGGAGGCGATCGATCGCGGGCTGGTCCGCGAGGAGCGGAGCGGCTCGCGCAACCGCATCCAGACGCCCGTGCTGCTCGAGGCCGCGGAGCAGCACGGCTTCGACGCGCTGTTCGGCGGGGCGCGGCGCGACGAGGAGAAGGCACGCGCCAAGGAGCGGGTGTTCTCGTTCCGTGACGAGTTCGGCCAGTGGGACCCGAAGAACCAGCGCCCGGAGCTCTGGTCGCTCTACAACGGCCGCGTGCACCCGGGCGAGTCGATCCGGGTGTTCCCGCTGTCCAACTGGACCGAGCTCGACATCTGGTCGTACATCGGTGCGCAGGACGTCGCGATCCCCGACCTGTACCTGGCCGCGGAGCGCGACGTCGTCGAGCGCGACGGGATGCTCTACGCGGTCAACGCGTTCGTCGAGCCCCGGGAGGGCGAGACCGTCACGCGCCGCAGCGTGCGCTACCGCACGATGGGCGACGCGAACCTGACCGCGGCGGTCGAGTCGACCGCCGCGACCGTGCAGGACGTGATCGACGAGATCGCGGCCGCCCGGCTCACGGAGCGCGGCGCGACGCGCGGCGACGACCGGGTGAGCGAGGCCGCGATGGAGGACCGCAAGCGCGAGGGGTACTTCTAGACATGAGCGATCTGCTGAGGTTCGCGACCGCCGGCTCCGTCGACGACGGGAAGTCGACGCTGATCGGACGCCTGCTGTACGACAGCAAGTCGCTGTTCACCGACCAGGTCGAGGCGGTCGAGCGGGTCAGCGCCGACCGGGGCGACGACTACACCGACCTCGCGCTGCTCACCGACGGCCTGCGCGCCGAGCGCGAGCAGGGCATCACCATCGACGTCGCGTACCGCTACTTCTCCACGCCGCGGCGCAAGTTCATCATCGCGGACACCCCGGGGCACATCCAGTACACGCGGAACATGGTCACTGGGGCCTCGACCGCGGACGCGGCGCTGATCCTCGTCGACGCGCGCAAGGGCATGACGGAGCAGAGCCGCCGCCACGCGTTCCTCGCGACGCTCCTGGGCGTGCCGCACCTCGTCGTGTGCGTGAACAAGATGGACCTCGTCGACTGGTCGCAGGACGTGTTCGACGAGATCCGCGCCGACTTCGCCGACTTCGCGGCGCGGCTGCGCACGCACGACCTGACGTTCATCCCGGTGTCCGCGCTGCTCGGGGACAACGTCGTGGACCGCAGCGCGCGCACGCCCTGGTACGACGGCGCGACGCTGCTCGGGCATCTCGAGCACCTGCACGTCGCGAGCGACCGCAACCTCATCGACGTGCGCTTCCCGGTGCAGTACGTGATCCGCCCGCAGTCGAGCTCCGCGCGCGACTACCGGGGGTACGCGGGCCGGGTCGCCAGCGGCGTCATGCGGCCGGGCGACCCCGTGGTCGTGCTGCCCAGCGGGTTCACCTCGACGATCGCCTCGATCGACCAGGCCGGCGAGCCCGTCGACGTCGCGTTCCCGCCGATGTCGGTCGTCGTGCGGCTCGCCGACGAGCTCGACATCAGCCGGGGCGACATGCTGTGCCGCCCGGCGAACACGCCGCACGCGACGCAGGACCTCGACGTGCAGGTGTGCTGGATGGACGAGACCGCGCCGCTGCGGCCCGGCGTCGTCTACGGGCTCAAGCACACGACGCGCTCGACGCGCGCGAAGGTCACGGCGGTGGACTACCGGATCGACATCAACACGCTGCACCGCGACCCGGGTGCCGACACCCTCGAGCTCAACGACATCGGCCGCGTGCGGCTGCGCACCGCGACCCCCGTGCTCGTCGACCAGTACGAGCTGAACCGCGAGACCGGGTCGTTCATCCTCGTCGACGAGTCGACGTTGCGGACCGTCGGCGCGGGGATCGTCACGGCGGCGCGCGACTGACCGGTGCGGCCGGGACGCCGGGGAGTCAGTCGCCCCCGACGGTGCCCGGCTCGAGCGTGCCCTCGCGGATCGCCTTCCAGAACGGGGGTGTCCGCTCCGGGTCGAGCTGGACGGTCGAGCCGACGCCGCCGGGACGGTAGTCCATGCTCGCGATGGGCGGTGTCCCCGTGATGCCGCCCTTGCCGTTGGCGGCCTTGAACGCGAGCGCGAGCCGGGCGAGGTCGACGACGTCGCTCGACTCGTCGACCGTGAGCGCGTCCGTCGCGGCGGACACGAGCGAGACCTGCTGCGACGGGTGCAGCGCGAGGGACTTCGGGTCGACCTTGTCGAGCACCGCGCCGACGAGCTGACGCTGACGCTGACCGCGGCCGATGTCGCCCAGCGGGTCGGCCTTGCGCATGCGGGCGAACTGCAGCGCCTTCTGGCCGCCCACGGAGTGGCAGCCCGCCGACCACTTCATGTGCGAGTCACGGTCGTCGACGTCGTGGTCGTAGCACAGGCGCACACCGCCGACCGCGTCGACCACGTCCTTGACACCCGCCATGCCGATCTCGGCGTAGTGGTCGACCGTCAGCCCCGTGAGCTCCTCGACCGTCTCCACGAGCAGCGGTGCCCCGCCGAACGCGAACGCCGCGTTGATCTTGTTCGGGTCGTGCCCCGGGATCTGGACGTACGTGTCGCGCGGCAGGGAGATGAGGGCGGTGGGGCCGCTGTCCGGCACGTGCAGCACCAGGATCGTGTCGGAGCGCTGGCCCTGCGTGCCGTCGTCCTTGACCCCGCCGTCGGCGCGCGAGTCGGACCCGGTGATCAGGTAGGTGGTGCCGGGCGTGCCGTCCGCGCCGGAGAGCGCCTCCGTGCGCTGGATCTTGCCGTTGGCCCACACGAGCAGCCCGATGGGCCACGCGAGCAGCAGGACCAGGACGAGCGCGACGACCGCGAGGGCGATCCGGCCGCGGCGGCGACGCGGGGGAGCCTGGTCCGGGCCCGCGACGGCGGCGCCGCCGGGACCCGTGGGACCGCCGGGACCGCGGCCCGCCGGAGCGCGCCCGGCGGGCGGGACGGGTCGGCCGGCCGTGGCGCCGCCGGTCGTCGGCCTGCCCGGCGCGCGACCCGACGGTGCCGCGGTGCGACCCGACGAGGCCGCGGTGCGACCCGACGGGGCGGCCGTGCGACGCGGCGCGGTCCGCGCGGTCTCGTCGCCCGGCGTGAACGACGGGGGAGTGCCGCCGGTGCCGCGGGGCGCCGTGGGGCGCCGGCTCGTGGCGGCCCGGGGCGCGGCGGTGCGAGGAGGTGCGGCGGTGCGAGGAGGCGCGGGCGGCGGGGGCGGCGTCCCGGCACCACCGGGTGACCTCGACGAGCCGACGACGACCGCGTCCTGCCCCGTGGGCCGGCTCCCGCCGGACCCCGGGGCGAAGCTCGGCGGCGTGCCCCGCTCGTCGCGCGCCATGCTCAGCAGCTGCCCGTGTTGTCGTCGAGCGTGAACGCCTCGCGGCCGGCCTTGCGCGTGGCCTTCGGCGTGGGCGCCTTGGTCGGCTCGGCGGTCTGGCCCTGCGTGGGCGTCGCGGTCGCGGACGGCTTGTCCGTGGCCTTCGCGCCCGGGTCCTGGGACGTGCCGGTGAGCAGCGGCGTGTCCGCAGCGATGTTCGACCAGATGATGTCGGCCTCGTCGGTCCACACCACACGGTTCTTGTCGTCGGGCGCCGCGCCCCACGGGATCGTCATGAACGTGATGTTGCCAGTGCGGATGCTCCGGGCGCTGTAGGCGAGGCCGGCCATGTCGGGCGTGTGCATCGACGTCGTGAGCGACTTGGTCGCGGCGTTGAGCAGGCCCAGCAGGTCCGTCCAGTCCGTCAGGACGTTCTTCGACAGCGTCTGCGAGGCCATCGCGGCGAGCAGCCGCTGCTGGTTGCCGATGCGGCCGATGTCCGAGCCGTCGCTCACCTGGCTGTGCCGCGAGCGCGCGAACGCCAGCGCGGTCTTGCCGTCCAACGTCTTGTTGCCGGCCTCGACGTGCAGCTTCGCCTTCTTGTCGTCCATGTCCTGCGGGATGCAGATGTCCACGCCGCCGATCGCGTCGACCATCGTCTGGAACCCGGCGAAGTCGACCAGCATGAAGTCGTGGATGGTGATGCCCGTGTTCGCCTCGACCGTGCGCCACGTGCACGCGGCCGCCGACTGCAGGTCCAGCCCCAGGTCCCAGCCGCGCGCGAACGCCTCGTTGAACATCGCGTAGCTGCTCGCGCCGGTCGCCCCGTTCGTCGTCTGGCACGAGGGGATCTCGACCATCGAGTCACGCGGGATGGAGACCATCTCGACGCGGTCCCGGTCCGCCGAGATGTGCATGACGATCGTCGTGTCGGAACGCATGCCGCCCGCGACGCGACCGCCGATCTCCCCGTTGGCACCCTCGCGCGAGTCCGAGCCGATCAGGAGGATGTTGACGTCCTTGCCGGCGTTCGGGTCCTCGCCGACCTGCGCGCCGCCCGTCGGCCGCGGGCCGATGAGGCCCGAGACGTCGACGTGGTTGATGTTGCCGTTGAGCCTGGCGTAGACCGCGTACGCCGCGGTGCCGCCGAACGCGAGCAGCGCGACCGTCGCCAGCGCGGTCCCGCGCAGGATGTGGCCGGTGCGGTGGTGACGGGCGTGGCGCACCGTTGACGGACGCGCGGCGGAGGCGTGGCGGGCCGAGGAGGCAGGGGTGCTGGTCACGCGGTCGATCCTAGGGAGCCCCCTCGGCGTGAGAGGGGGAGTGCTCGCAGGTGCCCGGTGGAGAGATTGTGGAGATGCGCGCACACCCGGCGAACGGGTGACGTCGCAGGTCACAGCGGCGGGTCGCGCAGTCGCGCCGGGCGCCGAGGCAACCGTCCCGGATCGCCCTGACGGGCGTCGCGCGCGAGCCTGCGCACGTCGTCGCCTGGGCTAGCCTTGTCGGCGATGTCCCCCGCGAAGAGCCCGTCGGAGCCCGACGGCACCAGCCACCTGCCTCCGGTCTCCGTGTTCCTCACGGTGCGCGACGAGGAGCGGCACCTGACGGCCGCGATCGAGCGGGTCCTGGGCCAGGACTACGCCGGCGAGCTCGAGGTCGTGCTGGCCGTCGGACCGAGCCACGACCGGACGCTGGAGATCGCGCAGGAGCTGGCCGGGCGCGACGCCCGCGTGCGGGTCATCGACAACCCGACCGGACGCACGCCCGACGGGCTCAACCTCGCGGTCGCCGCCGCGCGGCACGACGTGCTCGTGCGCGTCGACGGCCACAGCGAGCTCGAGCCGGACTACGTGCGGCGCGCCGTCGATGCCCTGCTCGAGACCGGCGCCGCCAACGTCGGCGGACGCATGGTGCCCGTGGGGACCACGTCGTTCGAGGACGCCGTCGCGCGGGCGATGAGCAGCCCGCTCGGCATCGGCTCCGCCGCGTTCCACACCGGGGGCGAGCCCGGGCCCGCACCGACCGTGTACCTGGGGGTCTTCCGGCGCGACGCGCTCGAGCGGGTCGGCGGGTACGACGAGCACTTCGTGCGCGCGCAGGACTGGGAGCTCAACCACCGGCTGCGGGAGGCCGGCGAGGTCGTCTGGTTCGTGCCCGACCTCGGCGTGACGTACCGGCCGCGCGGCGACGTGCGCGCGCTCGCCCGGCAGTTCTTCCGCACGGGGCAGTGGCGGCGCCAGGTCATCAAGCACCACCCGCAGACCGCCGGGCTGCGCTACCTCGCGCCCCCCGCCGCGGTCGCCGGGATCGCCCTGGGGACCGCGGTCGCGGCCGTCGGTGCGACCGCCGGCCCGCGCTGGCTCCTCGTCGGGCTCGCCGCGCCCGTGGGGTACGCCGCGGCCGTCGTCGCGGGCTGCGCCGTCGTCGGCCGCGACCTGCCCCCCGCGGCACGCCGCCGCCTGCCCGGCGTCGTCGCCACGATGCACCTCGCGTGGGGCTCCGGCTTCCTGCGCGGACTTCCGCGTGCGGGAGCACCGGCGGTCGCTCCCGGGACGACCGCCGCTGCCTCCCCGGCGGGGGCGACGACGGGCGTCGTCTATCCTGTTGCGGCGAATGCGCCCCGTCCGGCCCCGACCGAAGGCCCGGGGCCTGACCGTCACGTGACGGAGGACTGACCACCACATGTCGACCAAGGACGTCGTGCGCGATGCCGACGCGGACCTGCAGGTCTACTCGCCCCACCGGGCGGGCCTGCCGAGGTTCGGACCGTACTTCCGCGACCTGCGCGCGCGACTGCCGTTCGCGGCGGAGTCGTCGAAGGCCAGCATCCGTGCCGCTCACTCGCAGACGGTGTTCGGCCAGCTCTGGCTGATCCTGAACCCGCTGCTCATGGCGCTCGTGTACTACATCCTCGTCGTGATCCTGCGCGGATCGGGGGGCGCGGACACCCTGGCCCACATCGTCAGCGGCCTCTTCGTCTTCCACCTCGTGTCAGGGTCGATGTCAGCGGGCGCCAGCTCCGTGACGGGCGGCGGGCGGCTCATCATGAACATGGCGTTCCCGCGGCTCCTCATGCCGATGTCCGCGGTCCGCACGGCGTTCTTCCGGTTCCTGCCGACCCTTCCCGTCGTGCTGATCCTCAAGGCGTTCACGGATGAGCCGTGGGGCCCCCAGATGCTGCTTGCGCTGGTGTTCCTCGGTTTCATGACGCTCTTCTCGATCGGTATCGCCGCGGTGTTGGCGACCCTGCAGGTGTACTTCCGCGACACGTCGAGCTTCTTGCCGTTCTTCACGCGCATCTGGCTCTACATGTCTCCGATCCTCTGGTCGATCGACTCGCTCGACACGAGCCCGGTCGCGAAGTACGTCGACCTCATGGTTGTCGTGAACCCCCTGTTCTCGATGGTCGGTGGCTGGACGGAGCTGGTGCTGAACGCACAGATCCCGTCGCCGTCGATGTGGCTCGCCGCGGCCTCGTGGGCAGTCGGCATGACCGTCGTCGGGAGCCTGTTCTTCATGTCGAGGGAGCGTGAGTTCGCTGTCCGCCTCTGAGGTGAGCACGTCGGGCGACTCCCGACGACCGTCCGGCACCGCGACGGGCGCGAACGCGCCCGCGCAGCCCGCCGACCCGCAGCAGCCCGACGCGCCCGCGGCGCCGTCCGCGCCCGACGCGCCCGCCGACCAGACGGCACCCGCGGGCGAGGAGGCGGCCCCGAAGCCGAAGGCCAAGAAGCCGGCGGGCAAGAAGCCCGCGGCCAAGAAGCCCGCCGCCACGGTCGAGCCGCGCATCGAGCGCAAGTACCAGGTCGACACGAGCGTCCCGCCCGCGGTCAGCGTCCAGGACGTGTCGATCACGTACCGCACGACGTTCGAGAAGGTGCCGACCCTGAAGAGCGCGATCGTGCGCTTCGGGCGCGGCGAGCGCGCGGTGCGCGAGGTCGAGGCGATCCAGAACATGTCGTTCGACGTCCCGGTGGGGACGGCGCTGGGCATCCTCGGCGCGAACGGCGCGGGCAAGTCGACGCTCATGCGAGCGCTCGCGGGCGTGCTCCCGCCCACGTCGGGCCGCATCGAGGTGCGCGGGAAGATCAGCTCGCTGCTGTCGCTCGGCGTCGGGTTCAACTCGGCCCTCACGGGGCGGGAGAACGTGGTGCTCGGCGGGCTCGCGCAGGGCCTGACGCGCGAGCAGGTCGCGGAGCGCGCCGACGAGATCGCGGACTTCGCCGAGATCGGCGAGTTCATGGACATGCCGATGCGCACGTACTCGTCGGGCATGTCGCAGCGGCTCGCGTTCGCGGTGTCGGTCCACATGGAACCGGACATCCTGCTGATCGACGAGGCACTGTCCGCGGGTGACGCGAAGTTCAAGAACAAGGCCGCCGCGAAGATGGACGAGCTGATGTCCTCGGCGCGCGCGATGTTCCTCGTCTCGCACTCGCTCGGGTCGATCCGTCAGCTGTGCAACGACGCGATCTGGATCCACAAGGGCAAGCTCATGATGCGCGGCACCCCGGAGGAGTGCGGCGCGGCGTACACCAAGTTCCTCGAGGTCGGCGAGACCGCGTTCACGCTCGAAGACTTCTGAGCGGGGTGCGCGCGATGAGGCCGCAGGTGAGCATCGTGACGTCGGGCCACGACGTCGCGGACGCCCGCCTGCACCGCGAGGTCGCGGCGCTGAGCCGGCGCGGGCTCGAGGTCGAGGTGCTCGGGCTGGGCCAGGCCGCCGCCGGCCCGCCCGAGGCGTCGACCCGCTCGTGGCGACGGGGCGGGGGAGTGCGCCGCTCGTGGCACGCGCTCACGCTGCCCCTGCGTGCCCGCGGTGACGTGCTCGTCGCGCTCGACCCCGACTCGGCGGCGGGCGTGTGGCTCGCGCGCGGCCTGCGCCGGCTCACCGGCCGCCGGATCGCGGTGGTGACCGACGTGCACGAGGACTACGAGCTGCTGCTGCAGGACCGCCCGTGGGCGTCGGGGGTGCGCGGTGCGCTCGCGTCGGTGTGGGCGCGCCTCGGCATCCGTGCCGCGCAGCGTGCGGACCTGCTCGTCGTCGCCGACCAGCACCTCATGACGGACGTCGAGCGACGCCTCGTGGTGCGCAACCTCGCCGACACCTCGATGCTCCCGGGGCCGACCGCGCCGGGGCCGACCCCGCGCGCGCTGTACATCGGTGACCTGCGGCGCAGCCGCGGTCTGTTCGCCATGCTCGACGCGGTCGAGGCGGCTCCCGGGTGGGAGCTCGACCTCGTCGGGCCCATCGCCCCCGCGGACCGCGAGGAGTTCCTCGAGCGCCTCGCGTCGCCCGTGCTCGCGGAGTGCGTGCGGTGGCACGGCCGCCAGCCCCCGCGCGAGGCGTGGACGCTCGCGCGCGGCGCATGGGTCGGGCTGCTGCTGCTCGACCAGACTCCCGCGTTCCGCGACGCGATCCCCAGCAAGCTCTACGAGTACCTCGCGTGCGGCCTCGCGGTGGTGGCCACCGACCTGCCGCGCAGCGCGCGCGTCGTGCGCGAGAGCGCGGCGGGCGTCGTGGTCGACGACGCCGCGGGCGCCGCCGAGGCCCTGCGGGAGTGGCAGCGTGACGAGGTCCGGTTCGCGCGCGTGCGTGACGCGGCCGTCGCCGCGGGCGGCGCGTACGTGGCCGAGGACGACCTGTCGGCGTTCGCCGACGCGGTGGCCGCCCTCGTCAAGACGCCGGTGGCCGCCGGGGTCTGAGCGTCACCGCCGCCCGGCGAGCACGCGCTGCCCCGCGGGGACGCCGTTGACCAGTGCCGCGCTCGGGTTGGTACGCCGCGTGCGCCACACGGCGGGGACGGCCGTGCGGTCGGCGGCGACGACGAGCTCGGCGTCCCGGAGCTGTGCGCGCTGCGCCGCGGTGACGCGGCGGGCCGCGGACCACGAGGCGGTGGTCCCGGACAGGGCTGCGGCGAGCCGGCCGGTCGCGGTGCGGGTGCCGGGCGCGCGCAGGTCGACGACCGTGACGTCGCCGCCCGCGGCGCGCAGCGGGGCGGCCAGGGACTCGACGGCCTGGTCCGAGGTGTCGGGCGAGGCGACCACGAGGACGGTGCGGGTGCTCATGCGTGCTTTCCGTCGAGGGCGGCGCCGAGCGCGGCGACGCGCGGGGCGAGCTGGGCGTCGCGCCGGTACGCGAGGCCCAGGCGGGCGAGGGTGTCGGCGTGCTCGGGTGCGGCCGCGACGAGCGCGGGGACCTCGCCGAGGGCGCGCGCGACCTCGGCGGGCGTCACCTGCTCCACGCGCGCGACGAGCGGGTGCCCCGCGAGGACGTCGGTGGTCGCGTTGCGCGGGTCGTGCACCGCGACGACGGGGCGGCCCGCGGCGACGTACTCGTAGACCTTGCCGCTGCTCACGTAGCGGCCGGACCCGAGCGCGAGGACGAGCGCGTCGGCGTCGGCGTAGAACCGTGAGACGTCGGCCTTCGCGACGGGACCGACGTACCGCACGCCGTCGGCCGCGGCGTCGGCGACGGCCTGCGCCAGCGTCCCCTGGGGGACGGCGAAGTAGCCCAGGTGGCCGCCGAGCGTGAGCGTGGACCCGGCGGGCAGGCGTCCGTCGGCCAGCGCGAGGCGCCAGCCCGCGATCAGCTCGGCCAGCGGGACCTTGGGCGTGACCGTCCCGAGGTACGCGAGCCGCAGGCCCGGGCCGGGGCGCGGCGTGTGCACCAGCGGGACCTCGAGCAGGGACGGGTCCCAGCCGTTCGCGACGACGTGCATCCGGTCCGCGGCGTGCGGGTACTGCTCCCGGTGCCACGCGCGGATCGGCTCGTTGACGAACCACACCTCGTGGGCGTCGGCGACGAGCCGACGCTCCCAGCGACCCACGCGGGAGTGCGCGGAGGCCGTCGTCGCACCCGAGAACACGTCGAGCCGCCACGCGTCGCGGTAGTCCATGACGTACGGGACGCCCGCGGCGCGCCGCAGGTCGTGCGCCGCGGCGAACGTCACGTGCGGGTTCGCGGTCGCGAGGGTCAGGTCGACCGGGTGCTCGGCGTGTACGGCGCGCGCGGCCGCGGCGAGCCGGGCGCGCCACGGGCCGTAGGACGCCTCGGGAAAGGGGACCTCGTCGGCGAGGCGGCGCAGGCGCGCCCACACGGGCGGGAGCGCGACGCGCAGCGCCGAGTAGCCGCGGATGTCGGTGTCCTGCGCGGGCCAGTCGAACGGCACGCGCCGGACCGTGACGCGGGGGTCGACGAGCGCCTCGAGCGACGTGTCCGCACCCGTGTACCGCTCGAACGTCTCGCGGCTCGCGGTGACGACGGTGACGTCCCAGCCCGCAGCGGCGAAGGCGTTGACGGTCGCGAGCGCGCGGTACACGCCACCCGCGCGCGACGGCGGGAAGCCCCACGCGAGGTGGAGCAGGTGCTTCGGTGTGGTCATCGTCCCTCGGGAGAGCGGGTGCGGGCCGCCCCCGAGGGTACGCGGTGCCTGCCCGACGGGGCCGCGCGTGCGTGCTCGGCGAGGCGCGCGGGCCGTCACAATGGGTCGGCGCGACGCGACGCGCACGGCACCGGCGGAGCACCGCCGAGACACGAGGAGGACCCGTGGTTCGACGAGCCCGCGCGCTCGCCGCCGGTGCGGCGTCCGTCCTCACGACACGCCGGCACGCGCTCCCCCCGGCCGTGGACCGCGCGCTGGACGCGGTGAAGTGGGCGCGCGCGCCGTGGACGGCCGACCCGGGCGCGGTGCCGACGCTGGTCTCGCCCCGGTCGGGTCGCCCGGCGCGCGTGCTGCTCGGACCGGCGAACTTCGCGGGCCAGGGGCTCGCGTGGGCGGCCGCGCTCGACCGCTCGGGCGTGCCCGCCGTGGCGTGGGCGTTCACGGCGGACCCGAGGTTCCGGCACGGCGCCGACCACACCGCGCCGCTGGCCGTGGTGCACCGCGCGTCGCGCGCGTACCAGCAGCGCGTGTTCGACGCGGTCGTCGCCGGCGTCGAGGCGGTCGTGATCGAGGCGGGCCGGCCGTTGTTCGGGCGGCTGCACGGCTTCGACCCGGTCGCCGAGGCGCGTGCGCTGCAGGCCCGGGGTGTGCGCGTCGCGCTGCTGTGGCACGGCACGGACGTGCGCGTGCCGAGCCGGCACGCCGCGACCCACCAGGCTTCGCCGTTCCGCGCGGGGCCCGGTGGTGACCCGCGCACGCGCGCGCTCGAGTCGGTCGCGCTGCGCAACCGGCGCCGCGCCTCGGGGTTCGACGGCCCCGTGCTCATCTCCACGCCCGACCTGCTGCCGGGTTGGCCGGGCGCACGGTGGTGCCCGGTGGTCGTCGACGCGGACGCGTGGGCGAGCGACGCGCCCGTGCTGGAGCGCGCGGTGCCGCGGGTGGTGTTCGCGCCGAGCAACGGTGTGCTCAAGGGCGCGGACCTCGTCGGGCGCGCGCTCGCGCCGCTCGTCGCCGAGGGGCTCGTGGAGCGGCGCGTCGTCGCCGGGGTGCCCGCCGAGGAGGTGCGCGCGCTGTACCGGGACGCGGACGTCGTGCTCGACCAGTTCCGGCTCGGCATCTACGGCGTCGCGGCGTGCGAGGCGATGGCCGCGGGACGGCTCGTCGTGAGCCACGTCGACGCGCAGGTCCGGGCCGAGGTCCGCGCCGCGACCGGGCGGGACCTGCCCGTGCTCGAGTCCGCCGGCGACGCGCTGGGCGGCACGCTGCGCACGGTGCTCGCGGACCGCGACACGGCGCGCGCGACGGCCGCCGCGGGTCCCGCGCTCGTGGCGGAGCTGCACGACGGGCGTCGCAGCGCCGCGGTCCTGCGCGAGGTCCTGCTCGACGGCTGACCGGGGCGCCCGGACAGCGGGCGGTCAGACCCCCAGGAGCCGGCGCAGCGTCGCGTCGCTCGGCGGTCGCACGACGCGGGCGTCGGGGTGCCGCTCGCGCAGCACGGCGGCGAGCGCGTTGGCGCTGCGGTCGCCGAGCACGACGAGGTCGGCGCGCTCGTCGGCCCACCCCGGTGCGAGCCGGTCGGCGGCGTCCGGCAGCACGCGGCCCTCGACCCGTGCGAACAGCGCCCGGTCCGCACCGCGGCGCGCGCGGGCCGCGGCGCGGCGCCAGCGGGCGAGCACCGCGCTCGTGGCGCGCTCGCCGCGCGACGCGAGGGCCGAGGTGGGGCCGGGCACGCGCGCGACGAGCGCGCACGCGCGCCGCACCGCCCGCAGCACGAGGTCGGGCGCGAGCTCGAGCCCGCGCCACGCGACACGCCACGGCAGCCGAGCGACCCCGGACGACAGGTCGACGACCTCGACGACCGGCTCGGCCGCGACGGCCTCGGTCGCGAGCTGCGTCACGAGCCGGACATGCGCGCCGGCGCGGACGGCCTCGGCCTGCACGGGCACGAGCGCACCCGCGCCCGCCTCGCTCGTCGCGAGCAGCACGACGCGGGCCGCGGACGCGGCGGTCGGGAGCTGGGCGTCGAACAGGTGGTGGCGCAGCGCGTCGCGGTAGGCGGCGGTGCCGTAGCGCGCGACGAGCACGTCCCGCACCGCCGCACGGTCGCACGTCTCAGCGCGTGCGGCGAGCGCGGTGACCGCCGCGACGACCTCGCGGGGCGCAGGACGCACGGGCACGAACGCGACGAGCCCCTGCTCGGCGGCGTCGGACAGCGTCTCGGGCGGGCCCGCGCTGCGGGTCACGACGACGGGCAGCCCCGCCATCGCCGCCTCGACGACCGTGAGCCCGAACGTCTCGTAGTCGGACAGGTGGACGAGCACGTCGGCCGCGGCGAGCAGCCCGGGCAGCTCGTCGGGGTGTGCGGGGCCGTGCCACGTGACGCGGTCGGCCACGCCGAGGCGGTCGGCCAGCACCGCCAGCTCGTCGCGCTGCGGACCGTCCCCGACGAGTGTGAGCCGCGTGGCGGGGTCCGCGACGGCGAGCGCCTCGAGCACCGTGCGCACGTTCTTGCGCTCGACGAGGTTGCCGACGTAGACCCAGCGCAGCAGCGGCCCGTGCGGCGCGGGGACGGGCACGAACCGCGCGTCGTCGACCGGGTTGCCGATCACGTCGACGCGCGTGCGCAGGTCCGGCACCCGGCGGCGCAGGTCGCGCGCCTGCGCGCGGGACACGGTCAGGTGCACGTGCCCGCGCTCGAGCATCGAGCGGTACGCGGCGAGCCCGTCCGGCGTGCGCAGGACGGTCTCGAGGTAGGTCGCGTGCTCGGTCGTCACGAGCCGCTGCCCCGCGCGCAGCAGCGGCGCGACCGCGAACCCCGACGGCATGCCGACGTGCGCGTGCACGACGTCGGCCGCCGCGAGCTCGGGCAGGTCGCCCGCGGCCTGGGCGGCGACGATCGCCTCGCGGTGCGCGAGCGCGGTCGCGACGCGCGGCGTCATCGGGTCGAGCGGCACACGCAGACGCACGACGGTCCCGTGCGGCGAGTCCTCGCGCGTGAGCGAGGCGGTCTCGTCGGGCGCCACGGAGGTGACCTGCACGATCGTCGTCGCGCTCGCGGGGTGCGCGAGCGCGGCGACCGACTGCTCGACGAACGAGCCGTGGTACGGCGCGTCGGCCGTGGGGTACCACGGCGTCAGCACGACGAGCCGCCGCTCGCCGCCCTCGGGCCGCGTCACGCCGTGGCCGCGCCGAGCACGATGCGCGTGACGCCGTCCCAGCCGGGCTCGCCGGTGACGCGGCGGCCGTCGACCAGCACGCGCACGCCGGGCAGCTGCTGTGCGGACAGCGTGCGGTACTCGTCGTGGTCGGCCTGCACGACGGCGACGTCGACCGGCTCGCCGAGGTGGTAGGCGTCCCAGCCGAGCGAGCCGAGCTCCTCGTCGGAGTACAGCGGGTCGTGCACGAGCACCTGCGCGCCCGCGGCGCGCGCGGCGTCGACGGTCGCGAACACGCCCGAGAACGCGGTCTCCTTGACGCCGCCGCGGTACGCCGCGCCGAGCACGACCACGCGCAGCCCCGACAGCGAGCCGCCCGCGGCGGCGCGCGCCAGGTCGACCGCGTGCGACGGCATCGCGGCGTTGGCCTCGCGGGCCGCGCGCACGATCGTCGCGTCCGGGTCGTTGAACAGGTAGAGCCGCGGGTAGACGGGGATGCAGTGCCCGCCGACCGCGATGCCGGGCCGGTGGATGTGCGAGTACGGCTGCGAGTTCGAGGCCTCGATCACGGCGTGCACGTCGATGCCGTTCTTCTCGGCGAACCGGCCGAACTGGTTGGCCAGGCCGATGTTGACGTCGCGGTACGTCGTCTCCGCGAGCTTGGCGAGCTCGGACGCCTCGGCCGAGCCGAGGTCCCACACGCCGTTCGGGCGGGCCAGGTCGGGCCGCTCGTCGAAGTCGAGCACCTGCTCGTAGAACTCCACCGCGCGCTGCGCGCCGCGCGGCGACAGTCCGCCGACCAGCTTGGGGTAGCGCCGCAGGTCCGCGAACACGCGGCCCGTCAGGACCCGCTCGGGGGAGAACACCAGGTCGAAGTCCACGCCCTCGGTCAGGCCGGAGACCTCCTCGAGCAGCGGCTTCCAACGGGTGCGCGTGGTGCCCACCGGCAGCGTCGTCTCGTAGGACACGAGCGTGCCCGGGGTCAGGTGCGCACCGAGCGAGCGCGTCGCGGCGTCCATCCAGCCGAAGTCCGGCTGCCACGTCTCGTCGTCGACGAACAGCGGCACGACGAGCACGACGGCGTCCGCCCCGGGGATCGCGTCGGCGTAGTCCGTGGTCGCGCGCAGCCGGCCCGCGGGTACCAGCTCGGTGAGCTTGTCCTGCAGGTGCGCCTCGCCGGGGAAGGGCTCCGTCGCCGCGTTCACCAGCTCCACGACCTGCGGGTTCACGTCGACACCGACGACGTCGTGCCCCTTCGACGCGAACTGGACGGCCAGCGGGAGGCCGATCTTGCCAAGGGCGACGACAGCGATCTTCACAGGATCCTCGAGGGTGCGGGGGCGGGGCTGACGGACGTCGACAGGAACCGCGCGAAACGGCCTCCCTATACTAACGACGGCCTTCGCGCTGTCCCCGGGACCCACCGGGACCCACGCGGAGGTCTTCCCTTGTCGACGCGGCGCGCCCGGCGCGCCCGAGGAGGTCGAGTGGTCCACGACGGGCGACGCCCGCACGTCCTGCTGGTCGCGCTGTACTACCCGCCGTCCCGCGCGAGCGGGGTGTTCCGACCGCTGGCGATGGCGAACCACTTCGCCGCGTCGGGCTGGGACGTGACGGTCGTGACGGTGACGGAGGACTTCTTCGACCGGGTCGTCGGCTCGCGCGACGACTCGTTGCTCGCGACCGTCGACCCGCGCGTGCACGTCGTGCGCGTGCCGCTGCCGATGTCGCACCTCGACCCCGACCTGCGCCACCGCGGGCGTCTCGCGACGACGCTGCCGTTCGTGCACCGCGCGCTGACGATCGCGGGACAGAAGTACGTGTTCCCCGAGCAGTACGGCTCGTGGGTCCTGCCCGTCGCGAACGCGATCGGCCGCGTGCACCGGCACCACCCGGTCGACGTCGTCGTCGCGACGGGGAACCCGTGGTCGGACTTCGCCGCGGCGTACGCGGCGCACGTGCGCCACCGCATCCCGTACGTCATGGACTACCGCGACTCGTGGACCCTCGACCTGTTCGAGGAGACCGACGCGTTCCCGCCCGGGCACCTCGCGAGGCGCTGGGAGAGCCGGTTGATCGGCTCGGCCGCGCGCGTGACGTTCGTCAACGAGGCGCTGCGGCACTGGCACGCCGAGCGCTACCCCGCGGCCGCGGACCGGATGCGTGTGCTGCCCAACGGGTACGACGCGGACCTGCTCGGCGAGCCGGGGTTCCGCTCGCCGGAGCCCGGCGCACCGCTGCGCTTCGGGTTCATCGGCACGGTCACCGACCGGCACCCGCACGACGCGATGTGGGAGGGATGGAAGCTCGCCCGCCGCGACCCCGCGATGGCGGGCGCGACCGCGCACGTCTACGGGCACCTCGGGTTCTTCGCCGGCCAGGCGGACCGCATCCGCGCGCTGCTGCCGCTCGACGAGAACGTCGGGGTCACGTACGAGGGCCCGGTCTCGAAGGCCACCATCGGGAAGGTGTACGACGACCTCGACGCGATCCTGCTGATGGCGGCGGACTCGCGCTACGTCACCTCGGGCAAGGTGTTCGAGTGCATGGCGTCGGGCAAGCCGATCACGGGCGTGTTCTCCCCGACGACCGCGATCGCCGAGCCGCTCGCCGGCTACCCGCTCGCGTGGTCGGCGGCCGAGCTCACGCCGCAGGGCGTCGCCGACGCGCTCGTCGCGACCGCCCGCGGCGCGCGCGAGCAGACCGCCGGCCAGCACGTCGACGCGCTGGTGCACGCCCGCACCTACCGGCGCGACGCGTTGCTCGAGCCGTTCGTCGCCGAGGTCGCGGAGGTGGCCGGTGCCTGAGCCCACGCAGGATCGGACCGCGGCCGGCCGGCCGGGCCGGCTCGTCGTCGTCACCCCCTGGTACCCGACGCCGGAGAACCCGTACTGGGGCGCGTTCGTGCGGGCCACGACGCTCGCGCTGGACGAGCAGTTCCCGGACCCGCTCGTCGTGCACGTCGAGGCGCGCGTCCCGGACGCCCCGGCGCTCGCGACGACGCGCGAGGTGGTCGACGGGATCGAGGTGCTGCGCGTGCCGTTCGTCGTGGCGCCCGCCACGTCCCGCGCCCGCGTCGCTGAGCTCACGCGTGACGCGCTCGCGCCGTACGCCGACGAGCTCGCGGCCGCGCAGGTCGTGCACGCGCACGTCGGCATGCCGACCGGCTGGGCGGTCGTCGACCTCGTCGGGGAGCGCACGCGCGTCGTCGTGAGCGAGCACGCCTCCTACCTCAACCGGTTGTGGGCCGACGAGCGCACGTCCGCGATGTACGCCGAGACGGTGCGCGGGGCCGCACGGTTCACGAGCGTCGGCGAGGACACCTCGCGCGCCCTGCGCCGTCGGTACCCGGACGTCGCCGAGTCGGTCCACACCGTGCACAACCCGGTCGACGTCACGCGGTTCGAGCTGCGCGAGGACGTGCCGGGCCGGCTCGACCGGTGGCTGTACGTCGGCAACGTGCTCGAGGCCAAGGGCGTGCTGCGGCTCGTGCGCGCGTTCGCGGCGTGGCGCGCGCGCCGCCCCGACGCGACGCTCACGGTCGCGGGCGGCGGCGCCGACACCGACCGCGCGCTCGCGCTCGCCGACGAGCTCGGCGTGGCGGACGCGGTGCGGTTCCTCGGCCGCGTCGACCCCACCGGGATCGCCGCGGTCTACCGCGACGCGGACGTGCTCGTGCACCTGTCGGTCTCGGAGACGTTCGGGCTGTCCGCCGTGGAGGCGCTCGCGACCGGGCTGCCCGTCGTGGCGACCGCGACGCGCGGCGCGCAGCGCAACCTCGACGTCGCCCAGGACCTGTGGATGGCGTGGCTCGTCGAGGTCGGCGACGAGGTGGACGACGTGCTGGCCGCCGTCGAGGGCCTCGAGGCGCGGCACCGCTCGGCCCGGCCGGGGCTCGTGCGCGAGGACCTCGCGCTGCGGTTCGGCCCGCAGACGGTCGCGGCGACGCTCGGACGCACGCTGCGCGGCGAGCCGGAGCCCGAGCTGCCGGCCGACGCGCCGGTCGTCGTGGCGATCGCGCTGCACCGCGCGGTCGTCGCCGCCGCGACGCGCGTCGTGCGGGACGCGGCGCGGCGCGGGGCGCGGGCGTACCTCGTGACGGACGGCTCGCACGCCGTCGACGTCGACGACCGCGTGACCGTCCTGGACGTCTCGCCCGCGCGTTACCGGGTGATCACGCACCGTCTCGAGCGGTGGACGGTCGACGGCGTGCCGCGTGTCCTGCTCGGCGCGGCGCGCCCGCTGGCGCGCGGCCTGGGCCGCGCGGACGCCCTGGACGCGCTCGCCGCCCGGCAGCAGGAGCTGAGCACGCGGCTCAAGCGCACCGTGGGGGAGAAGGGCGTGCACGCGCACGTCGACCCGCTCGTGCTCGCGCGCTACGTCGAGCGGACGTGGGGTGACCTGCTCGTCGACCTCGTGCTGGTGACGTGGGGCGACCCGCGCGGCATCCCGCTGGCGACGCGGCTCGCACGCGCGAACCCCGACGCGCACGTCGTGCGGACCGCGCACCACGACCTGCTCGTCGACGTGCTGGCGGGCGCGTCGGGCACGCGCGACACCGACTGACGGCCGACCGCGGGCTCCGGCGGGACGTGGCGCGCCACGCCTCGCCGGTCCCCGCGGCATGCGTGCATGTGTGACAGGTGTGAACTACTGTGACCGCGGCTTGGACCGCGAGCAGCGAGGGGCACCACCATGCGACGACGCCGACACCTCGCCCTGGTGTGCGCTCTCGTCGGCGCGCTGACCGTGACGGCGGCCCCCGCGGCCGTGGCGGCCCCGGCGCGCGACGCCCTCCCGGCGGCGGGCGCGGACCCCGGCGGCGTGACGGGCGCGACCAGCGTCCCCGTCGCGCCGGACGCACCGGTCCGCACCGCCACCGTGCCGCTCGCCGGCGGCGTCGACGGCCCGAGCCGGCGCACGCTCGACCTGCCGGTGGACGCGTACCACGACCACGAGGTTCCGGCGACCTCCCGGCTCGCCGTGCTCACCGCGGCGCGCGGCACCGCCGACTTCGACCTCGTCGGCGTGACGTGGGCCGCGGGGGCGCAGGTCACGCGCGTGCTCGTGCGCACGCGGCACGCCGGCGCGTGGTCGACGTGGCAGGAGCTCGAGGTCGACCCCGCGACGCCCGAGGCCGGGACCGCCGAGGCCGAGGGTGCGCGCGGCGGCACCGCGCCGTTCGTCCGCACGGGCTCCGACGGGCTGCAGGTGCGGCTCGAGACCGCGACCGGAGCCGCGCCCGCGCGGCTCTCCGCGACCCTCGTCGACGCGGGCGTCGAGGACCTCGCCGACGCCCAGGTCACGCAGGTCACCGACGCGACGGCGGGCGCCACGCCCGGCACCACCGCGCTCGACACCGCGACCGCCGTGGCCGGCGTGAGCCCCGCCGCGCTGCGGCCCGCGATCGTCACGCGCGCGCAGTGGCGCGCGAACGAGCGGCTGCGCAAGCCCATCGACTGGAGCTCGACCATCCAGGCGGCCGTCGTCCACCACACGGTCAACGCGAACGACTACACGCGCGCGCAGGCACCGGCGCTCGTGCGGGGCATCTACGAGTACCACATCAAGGGACGCGGCTGGAGCGACGTCGGCTACCACTTCCTCGTCGACCGGTTCGGGACGGTGTACGAGGGGCGCAAGGGGTCGCTCGACAAGGTGCCGCTCGGCGTCCACTCGGGCGGCTTCAACACCAACACCATCGGCATCGCGATCATCGGCGAGTTCACGAGCAAGGTCCCGTCGACGACCGTGCTGCGCGCCGTCGCGCAGGTCGCGTCGTGGAAGCTCGCGTCGTACGGGCGTGACCCGCTCGGCACCACCGTCCTGACCGCCCGCAGCGGGAGCACGCACCCCAAGCGCAAGCCGGGCTGGCGCGGTGAGCTGCCCGTCATCATGGGTCACCGCGACGTCGGGTCCACCGCGTGCCCGGGCCAGATGGTCTACAACCGGCTCTCGACGATCCGCTCCTACGCGGCCGACCAGGTGAACCGGGTGACGTCGCGCGTCGCGACGGCCGCGAGCACGCCCGGCCGCAACGTCGTGGCCGAGGCGTACGCGAAGAGGTGGTCGACGTGGTCGGCGTCGGTGCGCTCGGTGTGCACCGGCACGGTCGTCGCGAGCCTGTCGGGCAAGAGCCGCGGGTGGATGCCGGTGCGGTGGGGCCAGAAGCTCGCGGACGGCTCGACGGCACCGCCAGGGCTGTACTCGATCACGACCACGCGGCACGGGCTCGTCGACACGGTGTACGTCGAGGCGCTGCCGAAGGGCGGGTACGGCGACGAGTCGTGCGGCATCTCGCGCTGGGGTGGCGCCGACCGGTACGCGACGGCGGTCGCGCTCGGCCGCGCCGCGACCGGTGGCTCGCAGCAGGTCGACGACATCGTGCTGGTCGCCGGCACGCAGTCCTCGGTCGTCGACGGGCTCGTCGCCGGCCCGTTCGCGGCGTCGCTCGACGCGCCCGTGCTGCTCGGCGCGGTCGACGGGCTGCCGGAGGCCACCCGGACGGAGATCCGGCACCGCGCCCCCGAGCGGGTGTGGCTCGTCGGCGGGACGGGCGTGCTGGGCCGGGCCGTCGAGTCGCAGCTCGAGGCGCTCGGCGTCCGGGACGTGCGCCGGCTGGCGGGGGCGGACCGGTACGGCACGGCGGCGGCGGTCGCGGCGCGGATGCCGGCCGGCCGCTCGGTCGTGCTCGCGTCCGGTGCGCAGGCGAACCTCGTGGACGCCGCGGCGGCCGGCGGGGCGGCGGCCGCGACCGAGCAGCCCGTGCTGCTCACGGCGCCGGGCACGCTGCCCACGGCGACGAAGAACGCCATGCAGGCGCGAGGGGTGCGCACGACGACGGTGGTGGGCGGCACCGGCGCGGTGTCGCTCGCCGTCACGTCGTCCGTGCGCTCCGTGACGAAGGGACAGGTCGTGCGGTTCGGAGGTGACGACCGCTACGCCACCGCGCTCGCGGTCGCGAAGGGGTTCGCGTCGGCGGTCGGGACGTCGCGCGTCGTCGTCGCGGCGGGCTCCGACGACCACCTGATCGACTCGGTCACGGCCGGTGCCCTCGCGCGCCTCGTCGTGCTGGTGCCGGGGAACGCGAGCCACGGCGGCGTGCAGAAGTGGCTCAAGGCCGCCGGCACGGACCGGCTGGACGTCGCGGGCGGCGCCGGTGCGGTGACGCCCGGCACGCTGCGGAGCCTGGTGGCGGCGATCTGATGCGCCGAGCCCTCACGCCGCTGCTCGCGGCGCTCGTCACCAGCACGCTCGTCGTGACCCCGGCGGCCGCGACGGACCCGCCCGTGAGCCCGACGCAGAGCGGTCGCACCGAGCGTGCGGCCGCGTCCGTCGACCTCCCGGCGGCCGCGCCCGCGTCCTTCACGGTGCACGGCAGCGGCTGGGGCCACGGCCTGGGGATGTCGCAGTTCGGCGCGTACGGCATGGCGCTCGACGGTCGCTCGGCGACGAACATCCTCGAGCACTACTACGCGCCCGCGAAGGTCACGACGCGCACCGACGACCCGACGATCCGCGTGCAGGTCCGTGCGGGCGTCACCTCGGTCACCGTCAGCCGGGACTCGGGCGTGACGTGGACGCTCGGCACCGCGCCGGGCACCACCGTGTCGGTCGCCGCGTCCTCGCTCACGTTCACGTACTCCACCGCGAGCGGGACCGCCCGCGTCTCGACGACCGTCGACGGCACCCAGTACCGCACCAACCCGTCGACGTGGCCGGAGCTCACGCTCACCTGGAAGGGCGGTGTGGTCAGCGTGCCCGGCGCCAACGGTGGGTCGGGCACCGTGCGCTACAAGCGCGGGAGCCTCGCGTTCGGCCCGCTGAGCGGCGCGGTGAACACCGTCAGCGTCGTGCGGCTCAACAGCGAGTACCTCTACGGCATCGCGGAGATGCCGTCGTCGTGGCCGGCGTCCGCGCTGCAGGCGCAGGCGATCGCGGCGCGCACGTACGCCTACCGCAAGTACCAGGCGGGCGTGCGCTCGTCGATCAACGCGCACCTCACCGACGAGACGACCGACCAGAAGTACACGGCGTACAACAAGGAGGCCGAGGCGGGGTACGGCAAGTACTGGGTCGCGGCCGTGGACGCGACCCGCGCGTCGGGCAACGCGCGCGTGATCCAGGCGCCGGACGGCCGGCTCGCCGAGACGTACTACTCGTCGTCGACCGGCGGTCGGACGACCAACTCCGAGGACGTGTGGGGGAGCGCGACGATCCCCTACCTGCGCAGCCGCGACGACCACTGGTCCGTCGACCCGCGCGTGCGCAACCCGTACGCGACCTGGACCACGACGATCACGCAGGCGCAGATCCGCGCGAAGTTCCCGCGGCTGTCGGACGTGGCGCGCCTCGAGGTCTCGCAGCGCGCGAGCTCGGGCGCGGCCATGCAGCTCAAGGCGACGTCCACCGCCGGCTCGGTGCAGTACCTCCTGGCCAAGCCGACGACCGACGGTGTGCGCACCGCGCTGGGGTCGCGGCTCGGGATCATGTCCGCCTACCTCAGCCTCGAGGCGCCCCCGGCGCCCGACCCGAGGTCGGACGTCCAGCGGCTCTCGGGCGACGACCGGTTCGCCACGGCGGCGGCCATCGGTCGCGCCGCGTTCCCCACGGGCCGCACGGTCGTGGTCGTCTCCGGCCAGCAGGCCTCGCTCGTCGACGGGCTCGTCGCCGCGCCGTACGCGCGCTCGATCAAGGCGCCGGTGCTCCTCTCGACACGCAGCTCCGTGCCCGAGGCGTCGATGGCCGAGATCACGCGTCGCGGCGCCACGAGCGCCGTGCTCGTCGGCGGCACGGGTGTGCTCACCACGGACGTGTCCGCGCAGCTGCGCGCCGCGGGGCTGTCCGTCACGCGCCTGTCGGGGGCGGACCGGTACGCGACCGCCGCCGCGGTCGCGCGGGCGTTCGGCTCCGCGGGCTCCGTCGTCGTCGCGTCGGGCGTCACGGCCAACCTCGTCGACGCGGCCGCCGCGGGCGGACCCGCTGCGGCGTCCGGCCAGCCCGTGCTGCTGGTGCCGCGCTCGAGCGTCCCGGCCGCGACCCGCGCGACGATCACGGCGCTCGGTGCGCGCAGCGCGACCATCGTCGGCGGCACGGGCGTCGTGACGAGCGGCGTGGCGGACGCCCTGCGCGCGGACGGCCTGCGGCTCACGCGCCTGTCGGGCACCGACCGGTACGCGACCGCCGCGGCGGTCGCCGACGCCTACGAGCCCTCGCTCAAGGCCGGTACGGTGGTCCTCGCGTCCGGTCTGGACGCGAACCTCGTCGACTCCCTCACGGGCGGCGTGCTGGGTCGGCTGACCCTGCTCACCGCGGGTGCGGGGGTCCCCGCCGCGACCGACCGGTGGTTCGCCGCGCGGGAGGTGTCGCTGCTGCAGGTGCTCGGCGGCACGGGCGCGGTCCCGGACTCCGCGGTGGAGGCAGTGCGTTGAAGGTCCTGAGCGTCGTCGGCGCTCGTCCGCAGTTCGTCAAGCTCGCCCCGATCGCCGAGGCCCTGGGCCGCGCGGGCGCCGAGCACGTGATCGTCCACACGGGTCAGCACTACGACCCGGGGATGTCCGACGTGTTCTTCGCCGACCTGCGCATCCCCGCACCGGACGTGCACCTCGCGGTCGGGTCCGGTTCGCACGGTGCGCAGACCGGCGCCATGCTCGGCCCGCTCGAGGCGGTCATGGACGAGCACCGGCCGGACTGGGTGCTGGTCTACGGCGACACCAACTCGACGCTCGCGGCCGCGGTCGCCGCGGTGAAGATCCACCTGCCGCTCGCGCACCTCGAGGCGGGACTGCGCTCGTTCAACCGGCGCATGCCCGAGGAGCACAACCGCGTGCTCACCGACCACGCCGCGGACCTGCTGCTCGCGCCCACGCAGGTCGCGATGGACCACCTCGCGCACGAGGGGCTGGCCGAGCGGTCGGTGCTCGTGGGCGACGTGATGACGGACGTGTGCTTCCGGGTGCGTGACGCGGTCGCCGCGTCGGGGACCCGCCCGGCCGGCGTCCCCGACGGCGAGTACCTCGTCGCGACGATCCACCGCGCGGAGAACACCGACGACCCGGCGCGCCTGCGCGCGATCGTCGCCGCGCTCGCCGCCCTGCCCGTGCCGCTCGTGCTGCTCGCGCACCCGCGCCTGCGCGCCCGCTGCGCCGAGCACGGGATCGACCTCGCGCAGGGGTCGGTCGTGGTCGCCGACCCGCTGCCGTACCCGGAGATGGTCGCGGCCGTGATGGGCTCGGTCGGCGTGGTCACCGACTCCGGCGGCCTGCAGAAGGAGGCCTTCCTCCTGGGGCGCGCGTGCGCCACACTGCGAACCGAGACGGAATGGGTCGAGACGCTCGAGGGGGGATGGAACGTGCTGCTTCCGGACGAGGCCGACCTCGCGCGGCTCGCGCAGGTGGCGCTGCGAGGACCGGGTGCGCTGCCGCAGGCGACGCCGTACGGGTCGGGTGACGCCGCCGACCGGGTGGTGCGAGTGCTGCAGGACGCGCTCGAGGGTCGGCCGTGAGCGCGCGCGTGCGTCGCGGCGCGCTCGCGGCGCTGGTCGCCGCGGTCGTCGTCGGCACGGCCGCTCCCGGGGCCTGGGCGGACGACTCGAGCCTCGAACGGCCGGGTGCGCTGGGCGGGACCGCGGACAGCGCGGTCGCCGCCGCCACCGCGCGGCCGCTCGTGGACGCCCGGCCGGCGGCTGCCGGCGACCTGACGATCGACGGGCGCGGGTTCGGCCACGGCATCGGGTTGTCGCAGTACGGCGCGCAGGGCCAGGCGAAGGCGGGCCGCACCGCGAGCACGATCCTCGCGTTCTACTACCCGGGCACCGGGTCGACCACGCGGTCGGACTCGCGCGCTCTCAAGGTCTGGCTGCGTGACGACACCGACCACCTGCTCACGTTCGTCGCGGAGCCGGGCCTGACGGTCGCGGGCAGCAACCCCGTCGCGGGCACGTCGAACGCCGCGACGCCGCTGCCGGAGACGGTCGTGCAGGGCGGCAAGCGCCTCACGGTGACGTTCTGGCAGGTCCGCCGCTCGGGTTCGTCGTGGGCGCTGCAGGCCAAGGCGAACGGCACCTGGTACCCGTACACCAGCAGCCGCGTGCGCACCGCCCTCGCCGGGTCGACCAAGGTGACCGTGCGCGCCAAGGACAGCACGCTGCGCAACGTCAACGGCTCCAAGGCGCGCGAGTACCGCGGCACCCTCGCCGCGAACCTCACGGGGACGTCCGCGAGCTCGGTGACCGTCACGGCCGGCACGACGTACACCTCGTACCTCGTGTCCGTCGTGCCCTCGGAGATGCCGTCCTACTGGCACCAGCAGGCGCTGCGCGCGCAGGCCGTCGCGGCCCGCACGTACGCCGCGTTCGACGCCGGGTACTCGAGCCGCCCGTGGTGGTACGACACGTGCGACACCGCCGCGTGCCAGGTGTTCAAGGGCCTCGCCGAGTACGACCTCAAGGGCACCCGGCTGCAGACGTTCACGGCCGCGAGCACCACCGAGGCCGTCAAGGCGACTGCGGGACTGGTCCGGACGTACGGCGGCAAGCTCGCGTTCACGCAGTTCAGCGCGTCCAACGGGGGATACACCGTCGCGCGCAGCGGTTATCCGTACCTCAAGGCGCGGGCCGACACGTACGACGCGTACCCCGCGTGGCAGGTGACGGTCAGCCGCGCGACGGCCGAGAGCGTCTTCGGCGTCGGCCGGGTCACCAAGGTCGCCGTGACGCGCGACGGCAAGGGTGCGTACGGCGGCCGTGCCACGTCCGTGACGGTCACGGGGACGGCGGGCTCCAAGACCCTCACGGGCGACGCGTTCCGCATCGCGCTCGGCCTGCGCTCGACGCTGTTCACGGTGTCGGTCGGGTCCTGACGCCCGACGACGACGCGCGCGGCCCCCGTGGTGGGGACCGCGCGCGTCGTCGTCCGGTGCGGGATCAGTCGAGGAGCTGCGTGGTGCCCGTCGCGGCCGAGCGCAGCACCGCCTCGGCGACGCGGACCGTTGCCAGGCCGTCCTGCATCGTGACGATGTCGACCTCCTTGCCGAGCACCGCGTCGCGGAACGCCTCGTGCTCGGTGCGCAGCGGCTCGGGCTTCGGGATCGCGAACCGCACGACGTCGCCCTCGCTCACGCCGCGGAACTTCGCGATCGACTCCCACGTCGTCGGGACCGTGCCGTTGGCGTAGAACGTCAGGTCGGCGGTGAGCGTGTCGGCGACGAACGCCCCCCGCTCGCCGGTCACGACGGTGACGCGCTCCTTGAACGGCGACAGCCAGTTCACGAGGTGGCTGGTGACGGTCCCGTCGGCGAGCTTGCCGACGACCGCGACGAGGTCCTCGTGCTCGCGGCCGCTCTGCAGCGAGGTCTGCGCCGCGACGGACACGAACGACGACTGCGTGACCCACGCGGTGAGGTCGATGTCGTGCGTCGCCAGGTCCTTGACCACGCCGACGTCGGCGATCCGGGCCGGGAACGGGCCCTGCCGACGCGTGACCACCTGGTACACCTCGCCGAGCTCGCCCCCGGCGAGCCGCTCGCGCAGGTGCTGGAGCGCGGGGTTGTAGCGCTCGATGTGCCCGACGGCGCCGACGAGCCCGCGTGAGGCGAACGCGTCAGCGACGCGCTGCGCGGCCGCGGTGTCGGGGGCGAGCGGCTTCTCGACGAGGCAGTGCACGCCCGCCTCGGCGAGCGTGATGGCGACCTGCTCGTGCAGCGTCGTCGGGACCGCGGCGGTGACGTAGTCGACGCCCGCGGCGATGAGGTCCTCGACGGAGCGGCCCACGGGCAGCCCGCCCGCGACGCCGTGCCGGTCGCCGCTCGGGTCCGCGACCGCCACGAGGTCGACGCCGTCCAGCGAGCGCAGGACCCGCGCGTGGTGGCGCCCCATCATCCCCAGGCCGATGAGCCCGGCGCGCAGGTTCGCCATCACGCACCCGCCTTCGCGACCGCGTTGACGCCCGCGACGACGCGCTCGAGGTCCTCGGCGCTCAGCGCCGGGTGCACCGGCAGGGACAGCACCTGCTCGCACGCCTCGCGGGTGACCGGCAGGTCGAACTCGAGGCCGAACGAGGGGAGCTGGTGGTTCGGGATCGGGTAGTACACGCCCGAGCCGACGCCGTGCTCGGCGAGCAGGGCCTTCGCGAACCCGTCGCGGTCGTGCGGGACACGGATCGTGTACTGGTGCCAGACGTGCGTCGCGCCCGGCGCGACGTACGGGACGCCGACACCCTCGAGGTGCTCGGACAGGAACGCGGCGTTCGCCTGGCGCTGCGC
This sequence comes from Cellulomonas uda, assembly GCF_006538705.1. Classification (GTDB taxonomy): domain Bacteria; phylum Actinomycetota; class Actinomycetes; order Actinomycetales; family Cellulomonadaceae; genus Cellulomonas; species Cellulomonas uda. Next base: position 89,109 of record NZ_BJLP01000002.1, on the reverse strand, counting down.
GGTCCAGCCGGGCAGCTTGCCGAGCTGCACGCGGCCGATCGCGGCGTGCACGTCGGTCATGCGCGCGTTGAACCCGACGACCTCGTTCTCGTAGCGGCGCTCCATGCCCTGGTTGCGCAGGAGCTGGACCTGGCGCACGACCTCGGGCGTCGCGCACGAGACCATGCCGCCCTCGCCGGACGTCATGTTCTTCGTCGGGTAGAGCGAGAACATCGCGAACGTGCCGAACGAGCCGACCGGCGCGCCCTGCCACGTCGCGCCGTGCGCCTGCGCGGCGTCCTCGAACAGCTGCAGGCCGTGCGCCTGCGCGAGCGCGCCGAGGGCCGTGACGTCCGCGGGATGGCCGTACAGGTGCACCGGCATGATCGCGGCGGTGCGCTCGGTGATCGCGGCCTCGACCGACGCCGGGTCCAGGCAGTAGGTCCGCGGGTCGATGTCGGCGAACACCGGGGTCGCGCCCGTGAGCGCGACCGAGTTCGCGGTCGCGGCGAACGTGAACGACGGGACGATCACCTCGTCGCCCGGGCCGATGCCCGCGGCCAGCAGGCCGAGGTGCAGGCCGGTGGTGCCGGAGCTGACCGCGACGCACGCGCGGCCGCCGACGAGCGCCTCGCCGAACTCCTTCTCGAACGCGGCGACCTCGGGTCCCTGCGCGATCATCCCGGAGCGCAGCACGCGGTCGACCGCGGCGCGCTCCTCGTCACCGATGAGCGGCTTGGCCGCCGGGATCGTGGTGGGCGTCGTTGCGCTCATGCGTCCTGCTCCTCGTCCGCCGACGCACGTCGCGTCAGCACGCCGTCGTGCTCGTCGTAGACCTCGCCCGTGGTGGGGCAGCGGAACACGCCGCCGCCGGCGTCCTCGAGCGGGACCCCCGCGCGTCCCACCCACTTGAGCCGGCGCGCCGGGACACCCGCGACGAGCGCGTAGTCCGGCACGTCCCTCGTCACGACCGCACCGGCGGCGACCGTGGCCCAGCGTCCGACCGTCACGGGCGCGACGCACACGGCGCGCGCGCCGACCGACGCGCCCTCGCGCAGCGTGACGCCCACCGCCGTCCAGTCGTGCGCGCTCTTGGCCGTGCCGTCGGGGTTCACCGCACGCGGGAACTCGTCGTTGGTCAGCACCGCTGCGGGCCCGACGAACACGCCGTCCTCGAGCACCGCGGGCTCGTACACGAGCGCGTAGTTCTGCACCTTGCAGTTCTCGCCGATCCGCACGCCGGAGCCGATGTAGGCGCCGCGTCCGACGACGCAGCCCGCACCGAGCGTCGCCCCGTCACGGACCTGCGCGAGGTGCCAGACGGACGTCCCGTCGCCGATCGTCGCGGTGGGATCGACGTCAGCGGACGCCACGATGCGCACGTTCACCAGGCAGTTCTCCGGTCGGGGCAGCGGGTCGGGACGGTCCCGGCGGGGCGCCGAGACCTCGCACAGCGTACCGACGCGGGGCCGCCCGCCGGGGACGGGAGGTCCCAGGCACGCGGGTGCGGTCATGGTTCCGTGCGGTCACGGTTCCGTGGGGTCACGGTCACGGTCACGGTCACGGTCACGCTTGCGTGCGGGTGACCCGCTCGGTGGCGACGAGCCGCTCGAACGCGGCGGCGTCCTGCGCGAGGCCCGCGGCGCGCGCGGGGGAGAGCAGGACCACGGAGCCGTCGGCCGCGAGCACCCGCAGCACGTCGCGCAGCCAGCCGGCGACGTCCGGGCGCGGCGCGAGCAGCACGCGGGGGCGGTCCGCGTCCTCGCCGGACCACCAGGCCGCGAGCTCGGCGTGCCGCACCGTGGCGGCCGGGTCCTGCGGGTCCGTGGCGAGTGCCGCGCGCGCCGGGTCCGCGGGGGGCACCCAGCCGAGCTGGTCGGCGTACGTCATGACGGCGGCCGCGGCGTCCACGGCGCCGGCGGGCAGCGGTCCGTCGGCGCGCCGCGCGAGCGCGGCGAGGGTCACGACGACGAGCGCGGCGCGCGGGGCGGGCTCCGGCGGGCTCGTCGTGAGCAGGACGTCGACGTCGTCGCCCACGCGCGCGGTCGCGTCGCCGGGGACGACGAGCGTGGCACCCGCACGCCAGGTCGCGAGCGCCCACAGCACGGTGCGCCAGTGCGGTGGCAGGTCGCTGCCGACGCCGGTCCCCGGGCCCGCGTCGAGCTCCTCGACGAGCAGGTTGGTGGTCTTGGCGACCCAGTTCGCGAGCACCGCCCCGGACAGCTCGACGCGCTCGCCGTCGTCGCCGTACCACGTGAGCCGAGGCCGTCCCGGGTCGGCCGTCAGGAGCTGCAGGAGTGCGGCCGGGTCACGCGGCGCGGGGGTGTGCGAGGGCATGCTCGTCACCCTAGAGGGGGCTCGCCGGAGCCGCGGCGCGCCGACCGCGTGGCCAGAATGTGAAAGTTCACCCGACAAACCGGGACAACTACCACGCCCCCGGTTGACGCCTAGGAACGACACGCGTGTAATTCGGATTGTCCGAGAACCAACTGGCGCAGCACCGGTGGACACGGCCGTCGACGGCGGCCCGCCGCAGGGGCCGCACAGGTCGAGCCTCGACCAGTCGATCATCAGATCCAAGCACCACCGGAGGCACGCATGTGGAACCTGCTCGACGATGACGGGGCCACGTCCGAGTTCCCCTCCGACGCGCACCGCCAGGCGCCCGTCGCGGCGTCGAACGTCCTGTCGCTGTTCGGCACGCCGGACGACGACGGCCCGATGGGCTGGCAGGAGCGCGCACTGTGCGCCCAGACCGACCCGGAGGCGTTCTTCCCCGAGAAGGGCGGTTCGACGCGCGAGGCCAAGAAGGTGTGCTCGGGCTGCGACGTGCGAGCGGAGTGCCTCGAGTACGCCCTCGAGAACGACGAGCGCTTCGGCATCTGGGGCGGCCTGTCCGAGCGCGAGCGCCGCAAGCTCAAGCGTCGCGTCGTCTGACCGCCCGAGCGCCTCGGTGCGGGTGCGGGTCCTGTCCCGCGCCGCGCCCCGAGCGTGCGGCGGCCGGTCGGGGGAGCGTGGCGAGTCGGTCCCGGCACCCACGGCCCCGGCGTGCATCATGGCCCGAGCATGAACTCCACCCGCCCGCCGCACGACCCCGCGGCGCACCCCGCGACGACGCCTGACCCGACGACCGGCCCGGGCGCACCCGCCGTCGACCTCGGCGCAGCGGCAAGCGCTGCGACCCCGACGAGCTCGACCCCGACGACGAGCTCGACGACGACGAGCTCGATCCCGACGACGACGTCGGTGACCGCGGTCCTCGTCACCCGCGGGCGCACGCCGTACCTGGCAGCGACGCTCGACGCGCTCGCGGGTCAGTCCCGTCGGCCGTCCCGCGTGCTCGTCGTCGACGTCGCACCGCGCACCGACGACCCGCAGGGCCCGCTGCCCCTCACGGTCGAGCGCGCGTTCGCGGTCGCGGCGTCCGCGCACACCGGCCCGCTCCCGCAGGTGCGGGTCCTGCAGGCCCCGCACGCCCGCACGTTCGGGCAGGCGGTCCGCGACGCGCTCGCGTCCGACGACGGGGCACGCACCACGTGGCTGTGGCTCCTGCACGACGACAGCGCGCCCGAGCCGACCGCGCTCGCCGAGCTCGCGCGCGCGGTCGCCCGCGCGCCGTCGGTCGTGATCGCGGGGGCCAAGCAGCACACGTGGACCGACCCCGTCCGGCTGCTCGAGCTGGGGGTGCGCACCGACCGGTCCGGGCGGCGCATGACGGACGTCGAGCCGGGGGAGCTCGACCAGGGCCAGCACGACGCGCGCGACGACGTCCTCGGCGTCGGCACCGCGGGTGCGCTCGTGCGCCGCGACGCGTGGGACGAGCTCGGTGGACCCGACCCCGCGCTCGGGCCGTTCGGCGACGGGTTCGACCTGTCCCGCCGGGCGCGGCTCGCGGGGCACCGCGTCGTCGTCGTGCCGAGCGCCGTGGTGCGGCACGCGCAGGCGTCCTACCTGGGCCTGCGCGGGACGGGCCCGTCCGGGCGCGACGCGGACGGCGACGGCGAGGACGACAGCGCGGACCCGCGCCGCTCGTTCGCGGCCCGCCGCCGGGCGCTGACCCACCAGAGACTGGTCACCGCGCCGCTGGTGTTCGTCCCGGTCGTCGTCGTGCTCGCGCTCGTCAGTGCGGTGGTGCGATCGCTCGTGCAGGTCGCCGCGAAGCAGCCCGGGCTGGCGGTCGACGAGCTGCGCGGCCCGCTCGAGGCGCTCGCGCGTCCGGCGGCGGTCGCCGCCGCGCGCCGGCGTGCCCGCCGCACGCGCCGGCTGCCGCGTCGCGCGCTGCGGCCCCTGCAGGCGACGTGGCGCGACGTCTGGCGCCAGGCGCGCGACCGCCGGCTCGCCCGGCGCGAGGCGCGGCGCGTGGTGCAGGCGCCCTCGGAGCTCGAGCTGCGCGAGCTCGCGGCGCTCGCGACGCGCCGCCGTGCGGGCCTCGCGACCGTCGCGGTCGCGCTCGTCGCGGTGTCCGCCGTCGCGTTCGGCCCGCTGGTCGCGGCGGTCGGCCGTGGGGCGCGGCTGGTCGGCGGCGGGCTGCTGCCGCTCGCCGACGGTCTGGGTGGCCTGTGGGCCGCCGCGACGTCGAGCTGGGTGTCCGGCGGGCTGGGTGAGCCGGGGCCCGTGGACCCGCTGCTGGGCGCGCTCGTCGTGCCGACGACCCTCGCGGGCGGACGCCCGTCGGTGGGCGTGGCGCTCGTCGTGCTCGGTTCGGTGCTGCTCGCGGGTCTGGGCGCGTGGGCTGCCGCGGGTGCCGCGACGCGCGCGGTGACGTCGCGCGCGTGGGCCGCGGTCGTGTGGGCGGGAGCGCCTGCGCTGCTGCTCGCGGTCGGTGACGGCCGGCTCGGGCCGGTCCTGGCGCACGTGCTGCTGCCGTGGGTCGCGCTCGGGATCGCGCGCGCGGTCGGCGTGCAGCGCGTGGACCTGGTGCTGTCCGGTCTGGCGACCGCGCGCCGCCGGGACGACGAGCGCGCGGGCGGACGGGCAGCGGACGAGGGGTCCGACGGGGAGCAGCGACCCGACGAGCGGTCCGACGAGCGAGCCGACGAGCGAGCCGACGAGCGGTCCGACGACGAGCGGTCCGACGACGAGCGGTCCGATGACACGGCCGAGGACGGGACGGCCGCCGTCCGAGCGCCGGTCACCAACGCGACCCGTCGCTCGCGCCGCGACGAGCGTGCCGAGGCGCGCGCCGACCGCTCGCGGGGGACCCGCCCGCGACCCGTGACGTCCGCCGACCCCGCCGACTGGGTGGGTGCCGCCGCCCGCCCGACGGGATCGGTGACCGCCGCGGCCGCGGCCGCGCTCGCGTTCGCCGGCGTGGTCGCGGGTGCCCCGGCGCTGCTGGTCCCCGGTGTGCTCGCGGTCCTCGTCGCGGCGGCGTGCGCACCGCGGCACCGGCGCCGGGTCGCGTTCGTCGTCGTGCCCGCGCTGGTCGTGTCGGGACCCGTGCTCGTCGAGGCGTTCACGCGCGGCGCCGCCGGCCTGCGGCTGCTCGTCGCGGACCCCGGCCTGAGCGTCGCGACCCGCCCCGAGGGGTCGTTCGAGCGCCTGCTGGGGTTGCCGAGCGCCGCGGGTGCGCTGGTGCCGCAGAGCGTGCCGGACGGAGCGGTCACGCGTGCCTGGCCGCTCGCGCTCGGCGCGGTCGTGCTCGGCCTCGCGGTCCTAGCGCTGCTGCGCGGTCGGGTCGCGCGCGGCGTGCGGCTCGGCTGGGCGGTCGCGGCGGTCGCGCTCGCGGCCGCGACCGCCGTCGCGCTGCTGCCCGTGGGCGTGCAGGACGGCGTGGTCGCCTACGGCTGGACGGGCCCGGCGCTGTCGCTCGCGCTGCTGGGCCTGGTGCTCGCGGCGCTGCTGGGCGCCGACGGGATGCTCGCGCGGCTCTCGCGGTACGCGTTCGGCTGGCGGCAGGCCGGGGTCGGGCTGGTCGCGGTCGTCGCGCTCGCCGTCCCGGTGGTGTGGCTCGCGGGGTGGGGTGTGCAGGCGCGCGACGGCTCGGCGCTCGCCGTGACGGCCACCGAGCGCACGGTCGTGCCCGCGGTCGGGCGGCAGGCGCAGGGCTCGGCGAACGCGTCCCGCGTGCTGGCGATCGCGCGGGCGGCCGACGGCGCGGTCACGTGGCAGCTCCTGCGCGCGGACGGCCCGCAGCTCGTGGACGTCGCGGCCGCGGTCGAGACGCGCGCGGTCGCGGGCCCGGCGGACGCGCCGCACGGCGCCGGGACGGACGCGGCGACCGACGAGGTCGACGCGCTCGTCGCGCGCCTCGCGGCGGGTGCGAGCGGCGACGTCGCCGGGCCCCTCGCGGCGCTCGCGGTCGGCGACGTGCTCGTGCCGGTGCTGCCCGACGGCCTGTCCGAGGAGGGCGAGGCCGCCGCGGAGCGCGAGCGGGACGCGCTCGTCGCGGAGCTCGACTCGACCGCCGGTCTCGAGCGCGTCACCCAGAACGCCTCCGGGATCCTGTGGCGCGTGCAGCCGGCGGCACCCGCCGGTGGCGGCGAGGCCGTCGACGTGGTCACCGCGTGGGCGCGCACCGTCCCGGGAGGCGACGTGCGGGACCCGGCGACGGACGCGGTCGCGGTGCCCGCGCGCGGACGCTCGGTCGACACGCGCGTCGCCGACGGTGACCCCGGCCGCCTCCTCGTCCTGGCCGAGCGTGCCGACCCCCACTGGCACGCGACCCTCGACGGCGTCCCGCTGCGCTCGGTCGACAACGGCTGGCGCCAGACGTTCGAGCTCGGTCCGCAGGGTGGTCACCTCGAGGTCGGGCACGACGCCCCGCAGCGCACCACGTGGCTCGTCGTCCAGGTGGTCGTCCTGGCCCTGACGGTGCTGCTCGCGATGCCGGTACGACGACGGAGGGCGGGCTGATGGGCGCGCGGGTGACGGCGGTGACCGCGGTGCGGCTCGTGTCCGGGGCGGCGGTGGCGGCGCTGGTCGCCGGGGTCGCCGTCCTCGGCTCCGGGCTGCCGTCCCCGGCGACCGACGAGGTGACGGTCCCGGGCGCGCTCGTCGACGTGCCGTTCTCCCCGACGCGCCTGGTGTGCGCGGGACCGCTCGTGCTGCCGCAGGAGCGGGACGCGGGAGACGCGTTCGACCCGGTCCCGGTGACACCGCTGACCTCGCTCGTCGCGGTCGCGACGTCGAGCGGCGGCGGTGCGGTGACCGACCTCGGGGGCGGCGTCGTGGCCGAGCGGTTCGGCGCGGGCGCGAGCTCGACGACGTCGCGCTGGGTGACCGAGCCCCTCGTCGTGCAGGCGGAGCCGACCGACGACCCCGCGTCCGTCGCCGCCGCGACGTCGGCCTACGTGACCGCGGGCGACCTGCGCGGCCTCGCCGCCGCGTCGTGCCAGGCGCCGACGACCGACGCGTGGCTCCTCGGCGGCTCGACCGAGCTGGGCGCGACGGCGCTGCTCGTCCTGCAGAACGCCGGGTCGACCGCGGCGGTCGTGCACATCGACGTGTACGGCGCCACGGGTCCGGTCGACCTCGACACCGAGCAGTACCTGGTCGCGCCCGGGGCCGAGCGCGTCGTCGTGCTCGGCGGTCTCGCGCCGCAGGAGCGGCGGGTCGCGGTCCACGTCACCGCGACGGGCGGGCGGGTCACGGCGCACGTGCAGGACTCCACGCTCGACGGCTTCACCCCGACGGGCACGGACCTCGTGGTCGCGAGCGCGCCGCCGTCGCGGCGCCAGGTCGTGCCCGGCGTGGCGGTCCTGGCCACCGAGGTCGACGACCCCGACGCGGGGGCGGTGCGGCTGCTCGCGCCGGGCGGTGGGACGACGACGGCGCGCGTGCGACTGCTGGGCCCCGACGGGGTCGAGGACCTGCCGGGCGCGGGCGAGCTCGTGCTCGAGCCGGGCGTGGTGACCGACGTGCCGCTCGGCGGACTGCCCGCCGGCGCGTACACGCTCGTCGTCGAGGCGGACCGTGCGGTCGTCGCGAGCGCGATGCTTGCTCGGCCGGGTGCCCCGACGCAGCAGGACCCGGACGTCGCGACGCGCGAGCGGGCGTGGGTCCCCTCGGTGCCGGCGCCCGACGCCGCGGCGGCCACCGACGCGCAGGTGGTGGCCGTGCCGGACCGCGCCACGGGCACGCTCGTGCTGGGCGCGGTGGCACGCTCGGGTGCGCTCGACGCCGACGGCACCGCGACCGCCGAGGTGCGCGTGCTCGGCCCGGACGGGGAGCCCGTCGTGCGCGAGCGGGTCGAGCTGGCGCTCGGCCGGACCGCCGCGTGGGACCTGACGCAGCTCGTCCCCGCAGGCACGCGCGTGCGCGGTGTGCAGGTCGTGCCGGACGGCGGTGCGTGGCTCGCCGGTGGGCTCGTCGCCCAGGTCGACCGGCCGGACGGCACGCTGCTCTCGGTGCTCGTCCCGGTCCCGGCGGACCTCGTGTCCGGCGCGACCGAGGTGCGCGAGGACCCGCGCCTCGGGACCCGCTGACGCGTCAGCGCGCGTCGTCGCCGTACGTCGGGTCCACGTCCTCGGGCGCGCGGCCCAGCATGTGCGCGACCTGCTCGACGACGACGTCGCGCACCAGGTCCGCGAGGTCGAGCGGGTCGTGCGCCCGCCCCTCGACCGGCCGGCGGTACACGACGACCCGCGCGGGCAGCCCCGCGTCGGCGGGGAAGTAGCGACCGAGCGGGACACCGCCGTGCTCCCATGGCGCCGGGTTGGACGGCGGGACGTCCTCGACCGCGAACTCGGTGCCCTCGAGCTGGCGTGCCCAGCGCCGCTCGAGGTGCTCGACGGCGTCGAGCACGAGGTCGTCGAACCGCTGCGCACGCGTGCGGTACGCGGGCATCGTGGTCGGCATCAGGGGTCCGCGCAGCCCGCGGCCGCGCCGGTCACGGCGCCGTACGGGCTGGACCGCCGGCGCCTCGCGCGGGCCGAGCGCGCGGCGTCCGGCACGGTCGGGCGAAGACGTGCTCACGCTCCGCACGATAGTCGCTGGACGAGCACGGGACCGCCGCGGCGGGCGGGGGAGGCGGGCCAGGCGCGACAGGACGGCGGCCGGTCGTGGTCGTGGCGGGGCGCTGCGCGGCGACGAGCGGCGTGGACGCGCGACGCCCCGCGCGCGGCGGGGTAGGTTCAGCCCGTGAGATCCGTCCGGCAGTGCTCGCGCACCGCGTGCGGCCGCCCGGCCGTCGCGACGCTGACCTACGTGTACGCGGACTCGACAGCCGTGCTCGGCCCGCTCGCCCAGCACGCCGAGCCGCACTCCTACGACCTGTGCGTCCCGCACGCCGAGCGCCTCACCGCGCCCCGCGGGTGGGAGGTCGTCCGGCTGCTCCCGGAGTTCGAGCCGCTCGCGCCGAGCCGCGACGACCTGCTCGCGCTCGCGGACGCCGTGCGCGAGGCAGGGCGCGCGCCCGAGCCGGTGGTGGCACCGGGCGTGCCCGAGCCGGCGGCGCTCGCCGACGCCCCGCGCCGTGGGCACCTGCGGGTGCTGCGAGGGGCAGGCGCGGACGTGGGCGAGGGGACGGTCTAGCAGTGGCACGTCGCAGGGGGACGCCGCACGCGCGCGCGGCCGCGGCACCGGAGCCGCTGGGCTCCATCAGCCAGCCGCGGGGCGCGCTACCGCCCGGGACGCAGGAGTGCCTCGGGTGCGGCGAGACCCGCTTGACCCGCATCCGCATGGCGCTGCCGGACACGCGTCAGGCGACGTTCGTCTCCTGCCCGTCGTGCGAGGTGACCAACTGGTTCGCCCTGGAGGGTGACGGGACGCCGCTGTCCCGCGACGAGGTGACGGGCGGCGCGCGACGTCCCGCCCCGTGTGCGCGGGGCGTGCGCCGCAGCGCGTCCGACGTCCGGCGGTTCGACCGTTCCCCGATACGATGCCCCGGTGAGTGCCGAACGAGTCGACCTGTCCGCGTTCATCAAGGCGTACGACGTGCGAGGGGTCGTCCCCGACGAGCTCGACGCGCGCGTCACGCGAGCGATCGGCGCGGCGTTCGCCGACGTCGTCGTGATCCCCGAGACGCCGGCGGGATCCCGGCCGACCGTGGTCGTGGGCAACGACATGCGCCCCTCGGGCCCCGAGCTCGTGGCCGGTTTCGCCGACGGCCTCGCAGGTCGCGGCGTCGACGTCGTGACGATCGGGCTGTGCTCGACCGACGGCCTGTACTTCGCGTCGGGCAGCCTCGGCGTCCCGGGGGCGATGTTCACCGCGAGCCACAACCCGGCCCGGTACAACGGCATCAAGCTGTGCCGCGCGGGTGCGCGCCCGGTGGGCCAGGACACGGGACTCGCCGCGGTCCGGGACCTCGCGGGCGACTACCTCGGGGGCGAGGTGCCGCAGGTCGCCGACGACGAGCGCGGCACGGTCACCGGGCGGGAGATGCTCGCGGACTACGCGGCGTTCCTGCGGTCGCTCGTCGACCTGTCGGGCATCCGGCCCCTGAAGGTCGTGGTTGACGCGGGCAACGGCATGGGCGGGTACACGGCCCCCGCGGTCCTGGGCACGGCCGCGGGCCTGCCCGAGCTGCCGCTCGACGTCGTCCCGCTGTACTTCGAGCTCGACGGCACGTTCCCGAACCACGAGGCGAACCCCCTCGAGCCCGCGAACCTCGTGGACCTGCAGAAGGCCGTCGTCGAGCACGGGGCGGACATCGGCCTCGCGTTCGACGGCGACGCCGACCGCTGCTTCGTCGTCGACGAGCAGGGCGAACCGGTCTCCCCGTCGGCGATCACCGCGCTCGTCGGGCTGCGCGAGGTCGCGCGGGAGCAGGCGGCGGGCCGCGAGTCGACCGTGATCCACAACCTCATCACGTCGCAGGTCGTCCCCGACCTGCTGCAGGCCGCGGGAGCGCGCACCGTGCGCACCCGCGTCGGCCACTCGTTCATCAAGGCGCAGATGGCCGAGCACGAGGCGGTGTTCGGCGGCGAGCACAGCGCGCACTACTACTTCCGCGACTTCTTCTTCGCCGACACCGGCATGCTCGCCGCGCTGCACGTGCTCGCGGCGCTCGGTGGCCAGCCGCACCCGCTGTCCGCGCTCGCGGACTCCTACCAGCCGTACGTCGCGTCGGGCGAGATCAACTCGCGCGTCGTGTCCGTGCCCGACGCGCGTGCGCGCGTCGTCGACGCGTACGTGACGCGTCAGGGCGCCGGCCCGGTGACGGTCGACGAGCTCGACGGCCTGACGGTCTCGCACTGGGACTCCCACCCGCGCTGGTGGTTCAACCTGCGCGCGTCCAACACCGAGCCGCTCCTGCGGCTCAACGTCGAGGCCGCGGACGCCGACATCATGGAGAAGGTGCGCGACGACGTGCTCGCGCTCGTGCGGCAGGGCGAGCCCGCGTACGCCGGTGGTGCGGCGTGAGCCCCGACCTGACCGCCGCGAGCGGCGGGATCGAGGCGTGGGCTCGCGACCTGCTGCGCTGCCCCGTGACGGGCGCGACTCTGGTGGACGCGACGGACGAGGAGGGCGCACCGTGCCTGGACTCCACGGACCCGCAGCGTCCGCTGCGGTACCCCGTGCGCGACGGCATCCCCGTCCTGCTGGAGTCCGCCGCGACGCCGCTGCCGGCGCGCTGACGACGACGCCCGGCGCCCGGACGCCGACGCTCACGCAGCTCGCCGCGGTCCTGCTCGCGGCGGTCGTGATCGGTGCGGTGCTGATCGGTGCTGTGCTGATCGGTGCGATGCCGGTCGGTGCGATGCCGGTCGGTGCGGTGCCGGTCGGTGCGGTGCCGGCGGTGGCCGGCGCGACGGGCTCGCGCGCGGGCGGCGACCGCACGGACGCCCGCGACCAGGCCGCCGCGCACGCACCGTCCCTGCCCGTCGCCGCACGCGCCCTCGCGCCCGCGGCCGGCGCCCCGGTCGTGGCGACCGGGGCCGCGCGGACGGTGACGGGGCCGTGGGCGGTCGGTCAGCCGTTCGTGCCGCTCGCCGCGGGCGCCGGTCGGGCGGTCGCGGACGTCGTCGTGACGGGCACGGGCGGGCCGGGGAGCGCGCGTGACGTCGCCGGGCACGTGCGGCCCGCCGCCGCCGGGGCGCCCGTCGCGCTGCAGCGGTGGACCCCCGCCGGGTGGCGCACGGTCGACCGCGGACGGGCAGGCGTCGACGGTGCGTTCACGCTGCGGCTCGTGACGGGCGGGCTCGGCAACGCGCAGTACCGGGTCGTCGCGCCGCACTGGCTCGGGCAGCCCCGGGTCGCGAGCGACGCGATCGACGTGGGCGCCTACGGCGACCTGCGTGCGGTCCTGCCGCCCGACGAGCCGTGCCAGGGCGCGGTCGCGTTCGCCGAGCCCGGGTGCGAGAACCCCGACCTCGCGGGCCGGCTGATGCCCGACCCGCGCCGCGGCGTGGGCTGGCACCGGGACACCAACGGCGCGTTCACGTGCTTCCACGGCGAGACCGACGTCCCCGTGGAGCGGTGCGACTACGGGTCCACGCGTCCCGACGCGCTGCGGGTCGCTCTCGTCGGCGACTCGCACGCGGCGATGGTGCTGCCCGGGCTGCGGGACCAGGCCGAGCGGCTCAACTGGCGGCTGCACAGCTACGCGGCGGCGCGCTGCCTGCTCGCCGACCCCGGGCCGGTCGACGACGAGTGCCACTTCCGCCGCGGCGACCTGCTGCGCCGGTTGCTGGGCGGGCGGTACGACGTCGTCATCCTCACCGGATACCGGCAGACCGCGGCGGCGCCGGACGCGATCGCGCTGGCGCTGCGGCGGCTGCTCGGCACCGGCGCGGTGGTCACGGTGATCGGTGACGGCCCGAAGCTCGACGACGCCACGCTCGCGTGCGCCACGAACCCGGCCGCCACGGTCGCGCAGGTGGTCGCGTGCGCGATGCCGCGCGCGGCGGCGCTCCAGCCGCCCGACCCGCTGCTCGCCGCGCACGCGCAGGCGCCCGGCACGGTGCTCGTCGACACCGTCGACCTCATGTGCGGCGCCGCCGACTGCCGGCCCGTCGTCGGGCACGTCATGGCGTACCGGGACCTGCACCACCTGTCGGCGACGTTCGGCCGCTCGATCCTCGCGTACCGTCTGGGGCCGGTGGTGGCGGCGCTCGACGCGCGCGCCGCGGGGGAGCGCGGCATCGTCGGATGAGGCCTCCCCAGCCGCCGGACCCGACGCGACCCCGTACCGCCCAGGAGGACCTCATGAGCGCCCTGCGCCGCACGCGCCTGCCCGGTGCCCTCGCCGCGCTCGTCGCGCTCGTCGCGCTGCTCGCGGTCGGGGTGCCGGCTCCGGCGGCCCGAGCGGACGGCCCTGCCGGAGGCTCGTCCACGCGTGCGACGACGGGCGGTGCCGCGCGAGCAGGCACCGAGGCGGCCGCCACGACGTCGCGGCGCGTCACCGGCTTCGCGGCCCGCGGGACCGGCGGGCCGGGGACGCTGCGCGTGTTCTCGGGCCGCGTGCTGCCCGCGGCCGACCAGGCACCGGTCGTGCTGCAGCGCTGGACCGCGGGCTCGTGGGTCACCGTGGCGCGCGCCCGCACGGGCTCGGGCGGCGGGTTCGACCTGCGCGTCCGGCCCGACGCGCTCGGGAACCGCCAGTACCGGGTGGTCGCCCCGGCCTGGTACGGGCGGCCGTGGGTCGCGAGCGGCGCGCTGGACGTGGGCGCGTACGGGGACCTCACGCGCGTCCTGGGCACGGGGGTCCCGTGCCTCGGCGCGGCCGCGATGGACCCCCGCGACCGTCCGTGCACCAACCCCGACCTGTCGGGCAGCATCCGCCCCGACCCGCGCCGCGACGGGTGGCAGGACGACACCGGGGGCGCGTTCTCCTGCTACGTCGCCGCCGTGACGGAGCGCGTGCGCTCGTGCACGTACGGGTCCCGGTCGCGGGATGCGCTGCGCGTCGCGGTCACGGGCGACTCGCACGGGGCCATGACGCTCCCCGGGCTGCGGGACTCCGCGGCGCGGCTGAACTGGCGGCTCGACACGTACGTCGCGCAGGGCTGCCTGCTCGCCGACCCGGGGCCGGCCGAGCACGCGTGCCACCTGCGCCGCGCCGACCTGCTGCGCCGGCTCGTCGCCGGGCGGTACGACGTCGTCGTCGTGACGGGCTACCGCGAGACGGGCGCGACGCCCGACGCGATGGCCGTCGCGTGGCGCCGCCTGCAGGAGGCGGGCACGCTCGTCGTCGCGATCGTCGACAACCCCATCATGAGCCGGTCGGCCCTCACGTGCGCCACGGGCGCCACGACCGTGCGCGTCGCGCTCGCCTGCCGCACGCCGCGCGACGTCGCGCTCGCGACGCCCGACCCGCTGCGCAAGGCCCACGCGCTGGTGCCCGGAAGCGTGCTCGTCGACACCACGTCGCTCCTGTGCACGTCGTCGGTGTGCCGGCCCGTGGTCGGGCACGTGATGGCGTACCGGGATCGGCACCACCTGTCGGCGACGATGAGCCGCACGCTCGCGCCGTACCGGCTCGACCGCATCGCCGCGGCGCTCTGAGCGCCGCGCCGCACCCCGCACCCGGCGGGGCGTCAGGACCGCGGGTCCGGGACGCCGTGCGGCAGACGGTGCAGGAGCGCCGCCTCACGGTCGCGACGCTCGGCGGCCCGGTGCTCCGCGACCAGCTCGCGGTCCCGTCGCTCGGCCAGGACCGCGGCGAGGAAGGCCTCAGGATGCGTCCCGGCAGGCGGCAGCGGGTGCACGTAGCGCTGCACCTCCTGCGTGAGCCGCGTGCCGAGCTCGACGCGCGAGCCCAGGTGCAGACGCGGCGCGCGCCCGAGGAACTGCCGCGTCGACAGCGCGAGACCGTCGGGCAGGCGCGCGACGTCCGCGGAGCGCGCCCACGCGGCCAGGTGCGGGGGCATGACGAGCGGCGCCCGCGAGGGTGAGCCACCCCGCACCCGCACCGCGTACGTCCCGGCCAGCACGTCACCGACCCGCTTGCCGCGCGGGTGGACCATCGACGTGATCAGCGCGACCGACCCGAACGTGAGCCACAGCTCGACGACACCGGTGAGCGCGCGCACGAGCGCCTGACGGAACACGATCGGACCACCGTCGTCGCGCACGATGCGGATGCCGACCGCGAGCTTGCCGAGCGAGCGCCCGCGCGTGAGCGTGTCGACGAGCGTCGGCAGCCCGATCAGCAGGAACGCGACCATCACCGTCCCGCCGACGCTCGCGACGGCCTCGGACGCCGTGATCCGCACGACGTTCGCGAGCAGCATCGCGGCGGCGATCAGCACGACGACCAGCACGGCCAGGTCGATGAGCGCGCCGAGCAGGCGCGAGAGCACCGACGCCGACCGCGCGTCGAGCTCGACGGCCTCACCGATGACGATCGTGTCCGCCCCGACGTCCAGCCCGCTCACCTCCGGCCCCCTCGTCTCCCGACCCGCTCACCCCGCGTCCGCACCCTAGCGGGTCGGGCGGGATGGCAGGCTGTGCCGCATGGACCTCGACGCCTACCAGGCGGTGCACGCCGCGTCCTGGCAGCGGCTGGACGACCTCACGCGCATCCGGCGGCGTACAGGAGCGGAGGCCGACGAGCTCGTGCGGCTCTACCAGGCCGCCGCGACCGACCTGTCGACGATCCGCTCGGCCGCGCCCGACCCGGAGACCGTCGCCCAGCTCTCGCAGCTCGTCGCCCGGGCCCGGGCGGCGGTCGCGGGCACGCACGAGCCGTCCTGGCGCGAGGTCGTGCGGTTCGTCGTCGTGACCGTGCCCGCGGCGTTCTACCGCCTGCGCTGGTGGACCGTGGCCGTGATGGTCGCGTTCGTCGCGGTCGCGCTGGTCGCGGGCGTGTGGGTCGCGACGGACCCGGGCGCGCTCGCGGCGATGGGCACGCCCGCGGCGCGGCAGGAGTACGTCGACGACGCGTTCGCCTCCTACTACGACCCGGGCGTGGGCTTCGCGGCCACGGTGTGGACCCACAACGCGCTGCTCGCGGCGATCTGCGTGGGCACGGGCGTCACCGGCGTCGGGCCGGTGTACTTCCTGTGGTCCAACGCGGTCGCGATCGGCAACATCGGCGGCATGATGTCCGCGCACGGCGCGCTGGACGTGTTCCTGACGCTCATCGCCCCCCACGGGCTGCTCGAGCTCACGGCCGTGTTCGTCGCCGGCGCCGCGGGGCTCAAGGTCTTCTGGGCGTGGGTCGCGCCCGGGCCACGCACGCGCGGGCGCGCCCTGTCGCAGGAGGCCCGTGCGCTGTTCACCGCGGCGATCGGGCTGGTCGGTGTCCTCGGGCTGTCGGGGCTCGTCGAGGGCTTCGTGACCGGCTCGGGCCTGTGGTGGTGGCTGAAGATCGTCATCGGCGCGCTCGCGCTCGCGGCGTTCTGGACGTACACGATCGTCCTGGGTGGACGCGCCGTGCGGGCGGGGGAGACGGGCGACCTCACCGACGACCGCGCCGGGTACGCCCTGGCGACCGCGGGCTGAGACGGGCCGCCGGGCCGCGGCTCAGAGCCGGCCGGCGGCCTTGAGCGCCAGGTACGTGTCCGCGAGCCGCGGCGCGAGGTCGTCGGGCAGCCCCTCGACCACCTCGGCGCCGCGCTGACGCAGGCGCACCGCGACCGCCGCACGCTCGAGGCCGGCGCGCTCGGCGGCGGCCGCGTCGAACACGGCCGTCGCGTCCGCGCGTCCGCGCGCCAGCTCCGCGACCTCCGGGTCGGCGACCGACGCGACGACCACCTGGTGCCGGTCGGCCAGCCCGGCGACGACGTCGAGCAGCCCGTGCTCGACGACCACGGGCTCCAGCGTCGTCAGGAGCACGACGAGTGCGCGCTGCGACATCCGGGCACGCACCTGCGCCACGACCCCGGGCCAGTCCGTCTCCACGAGCGCGGGCGTCACGCCCGCGAGCTGGTCCGCCAGGGCGGGCATGAGCCGCGGCCCGGACGTCCCGGCGACCCGGGCGCGCACGCGCCGGTCGTAGGCCAGCAGCTCGACGCGGTCGCCCGCGTGCTGCGCGAGCGCGGACAGCAGCAGCGCGGCCTCGATGCCCGCGTCGAGCCGCGGCTCGTCCTGCACGCGCACGGCCGACGTCCGGCCGGTGTCCAGCACGATCATCACGCGCCGGTCCCGCTCGGGCCGCCACGTGCGCACGACGACGTCGGCACGACGCGCCGACGCGCGCCAGTCGATCGAGCGCACGTCGTCGCCCATGACGTACTCGCGGAGCGAGTCGAACTCGGTCCCCGCACCGCGGATCTGCACCGCGGCGCGCCCGTCGAGCTCGCGCAGCCGGGCGAGGCGCGAGGCGAGATGGCGCCGGGAGCGGAACGCGGGCAGCACGCGCAGCCGCGTGGGCACGTCCACGGACGCCTGGCGCGCGGCGAGTCCCAGCGGCCCCCACGCGCGGATCGTCACGCGGTCGCCCCGCAGGTCGCCGCGGCGCGTCGGGACGAGCAGCGTGCGGACGCGGCGCGCGTCGCCCGGGGCCAGGTCCACCGCGTGCCGGTCGGGGTGCGTCTGCGCGCCACGCCCCCCGGTGCCGGGGTCGCCGCCCGGGGTCGCACCGGCCGACGGCGGCCAGGCGTCCCGCACGTGCGCACGCAGCCGCCGACGGCCGCCGACGTGCGTGAGCGTGACCGTCGAGCGGACCGGCTCGCCGAGCCGCACGGACGCCGGCACCTCGCGACGCACCGCGACCTCGCGCGGTGACGCCGCGAGCCACGCGTCCACGCCGCACGCGAGCACGACGAGCACGGCCCACACGATCACCGTCCCGGACATCGGGACGAGCAGGACCACGGGGATCCCGAGCGCGGCGAGCAGCACGGCCCGCCAGGTCACCGCCACGTCGTCAGCGCGGGACGGGGACCGAGGCGAGGACCGTGTCGAGCACGGTCTCCGCCGTCACGCCCTCGAGCTCGGCCTCCGCCCGCAGCTGCACGCGGTGCCGCAGCGTCGGGTGCGCGAGCGCCTTGACGTCGTCCGGCGTCACGTACGCCCGCCCCGAGAGCCACGCCCACGCGCGGGCCGTCGCGAGCAGCGCCGTGGCGCCACGCGGCGAGACGCCGAGCGACAGCGAGGGGGACCGCCGCGTCCCGCGGCACACGTCGACGGCGTACCCGAGCACCTCGCGCGCCACCTGCACGCGCGCCACCTCGGCCCGCGCGCGGTCGAGCACCGCCTGGTCCGCGACGGGCCGCACGCCCGCGGCCGCCAGGTCGCGCGGGTCGAAGCCCGCGGCGTGCCGCGCGAGCACCTCGACCTCGTCCTCGCGCTCCGGGAGCGGCAGCGTGAGCTTGAGCAGGAAGCGGTCGAGCTGGGCCTCCGGCAGCGGGTACGTGCCCTCGTACTCCACGGGGTTCTGCGTCGCGATCACGAGGAACGGGTCGGGCAGGCGGCGCGGCTCGCCGTCGACCGAGACCTGCCGCTCCTCCATCGCCTCGAGCAGCGAGGACTGCGTCTTGGGGGGCGTGCGGTTGATCTCGTCCGCGAGCAGGAGGTTGGTGAACACCGGCCCGGCCCGGAACGAGAACTGCGCGGTCCGGGCGTCGTACACGAGCGACCCGGTGACGTCGCCCGGCATGAGGTCCGGCGTGAACTGCACGCGCTTGGTCTCGAGCTGGAGGCTCGCCGCGAGCGTGCGCACCAGCAGCGTCTTGGCGACGCCGGGGACGCCCTCGAGCAGCACGTGCCCGCGGCACAGCAGTGCGATCACCAGACCGGACACCGCGGCGTCCTGGCCCACGACGGCCTTCGCGACCTGGGCGCGCACGTCGGCGAGCGCCTGGCGCAGCTCGACGCTGGGCGCGAACCCCGCGGGTGCGGCGGGCTGCCCTCCGGCCGGGGGGCTCGGGGGGCTGCTCGGGGGGCTGCTCGGGGGGCTGCTCGGGGGGACGGTCACGTCGTCGGTCACGATCGGTGAACCTCGCTCTCCAGGGTGTCGAGCCGGCCGGCCAGCTGGGCCAGCGCGGAGTCGGTGGTCGGTGGCGGGCCGTACAGCAGTTCCTCGACGCCGGCCGCGTCGCGTCCCGTGGCGCGCGCGACCGCGTCGATCACGTCGGGTGCGGCGGCCGAGCGCGGCAGGCCGAGCCGCGCGGCGCACCGGCTCGCGGTCGCGGCGCGCAGGGCGGCCGCCGCGTGACCGTGCGCGCGGCCCCGGCGGTACAGCCGTCCGCGGCCACGCGTCGTCTCGCCGGCCCGCACGACGACGGGCAGCGGCTCGACGACGAGCCGCCCGAACCGTCGTCCGCGCCACACGCCCGCGACCACGACGACGAGCGCGAGCATCCACAGCAGCGGTCCGGTCCACGGGGGCATCGTGCTCGCGAGCGTCTCGTCGGACGCGGTGCCGTCCCACGGGTCGTCCCAGGATGGCAGGTACCAGACGAGGCGTTCGCCGCGACCCAGCACCCGCAGCGCGAGCGCGGCGTTGCCGGCGGTCTGAAGGTGGTCGTTCGTCAGGAGGTCCGCGCTGCCGAGCGCCGCGACACGGCGGCCGTCGACCTGCGCCACGACGTACGCGACCGACGCCCCGGCCGAGGGGAAGCAACCGACCTGGCCGGGTGCGGCGACCAGCGCACCGGTCGAGACGACCGTGCCCGCGGCGCGCGCGTCGGGGTCGTCGCAGCGGGCCGGCCGCGGGGCGTCGCTCGTGGCGCCGAAGCCGCCGCGGATCCCGGCGACTTGCTCGGCCGTCCACGGTGTGCCGACGAGCACGAGGTCCGCCCCGAGGCCGCGCAGCGCGTCGACCTGCGCGTCACCGAGCGCGGACTCGCCGAGCACCGCGACGGTCACGCCCGGCGCGTCGGCCGCGACGACGTCGGCGAACCGGCGCGTGTACTGCACGTCCACGCCGTGCCGCCCGAGGATCTGCGCGACGGCCCGCGCACCCGTCGGTCCCGGGTTGTCCGGTGCGAGCGGCGTGGTCGAGGTGCGCGGCTCGGGCAGCGCGGCGAGCAGACCGATCACCAGGAGCGCCGCGACGAGCGCGAGCGGGACCCGCAGGCGCCGCCAGCGGCCGGCGGCGCGCGAGCGCGTCGTCGTCCCGTCGCCGACCACACCGGCCGGGTGGCTGCCGGCGTGCACGTCCGTGGTGCTCATCGCGGCACCGCCACCGAGCCGTGGTGCGCGGTGCCCGCGGGCGCGGTCGGCCGCGCGGCGCCGACCGCGACGACGAGCGCGCGGAGCCGGTCGTCGTCGACGCGTGTCGCGGTCCGGCCGCCGTACGCCACGTCGTCGAACAGCGTGCCACCCGCGACGAGCTCCGCGGCGACGTCGGGCAGCCGGGCGCCCGCGTCGAGCGTGGCCTCGTGCGCGGTGCGCCCGGGACGCTCGTCGAGCACCGCGCGCTCCTCGAGGTCGCGCACGACGGCGCGGAACCGCTCGAGCACCGCGGTGGTCCAGTCACCCGCACGCGCGGCCGCGTCCGCCGCGGCGCGCAGCTGCGCGGCGGTGCGCGTGTCGTCGTGGTCGAGCACCGTGCGGGTCGCGGACGCGCGCCCGCTGCGCACCGGACCGGCGACCCACCACGCCACCAGCAGCGCCAGCGCCACCGCGCCCACCAGCACGAGCGCGACCACGGGCCCGTCGAGCGAGACGCCCTGCATGTCCGAGAACTGCCGCTGCAGCCACTCCAGCAGCCGCTCGAGGACCGAGCGCCGGTCCTGGTACTCCGGGCTCGCGAGCTCCTCGACGGCCCAGCGGCGTGCGGTCTCGGCGTCGGGCGTCACGGGCGGCTCCACCGCGCCGAGGACCCGCGCGAGCAGCGCGCCTGGCGTCACGCGGCCTGCTCCGCCGCGCGCGCGAGCTCGATGTCGAGGCCCTCGCGGCGCATGCGCGTGTCGATGTACAGCAGTGCGACGACGGTCGCCGTGAAGACGGTCGTGAGCGTCAGCGCGAGCACGTTGCCGACCGACGTCACCGCGATCGCCCCGCCGCTCAGCGCGTCGGTCGAGCCGACGACGAACGTGAGCACGAGCGTGACGGGGAACTGCACCACCCACGCGACGACGCTCGCGATGAGGTAGGTGAGGATCTGGATGCCGAGCAGGCGCCAGAAGCTGCCGCGCGTGAGGCGCCAGGCGCGCGCCACGGTCGGCCAGAACTTGCGCTGCTCGAGCATGAGCGCCGCCGGCACGAGCAACGTGCGCACGCCGAACCACAGCGCCGCGACGACGAACGCGAGCCCCGCGAGGAGCGCGTACGCGAGCACCCAGCCCCACGAGGTCTGCGTCGCGATCAGCACGCCGATCCCGATGGCGACCGCGGCGACCAGGGTGACCGCGACGCCCTGCAGCAGCGAGAAGCCGACGACGTGCCACACGCGTCCCGAGCGCAGCACCTGCGACATGGTCGCCTTGCGTGCGATGACCGAGCGGCTGACGCTCACGATGAGCAGGCCGACGAGGATCGTGGTGGCGAGCGCGGTGACCGGCTGCGTCAGCAGCATCGCGCTGGAGGCGCCGAGCGAGCTCGCGCCGTCGTCGGCCAGGCCCGAGTCGACGAGGACCGGGTCGTCGAGGACCGAGGACCACTCCTGCGCGAGCAGGCCGCCGACGTACCACGTGAGGACGCCCTGCAGCAGCACGGCGACCGCGACGACCGCGAACGACAGCCCGAACATGACCGCCGGGTTGGCGCGCACCGCCCGGAACGCGCCGTCGAGGATCTCGCCGAGGTTCAGCGGGCGCAGCGGGATGATCCCCGGGCGCGCGGCGGGCGGCTGCCAGCCCGCGGGGCCGTAGCCGGGAGCGGTGGTGCCGTACCCGGGCGGAGGCCCGTACCCGGGCGGGGGACCGTAGCCCGGCGGGGGACCGTAGCCCGGCGGCGTGCCGTAGCCGGGCGCCGGCTGGCCGGCGGGAGGGTAGGGCGCGGGCGGCTGCGCACCGGGCGCCGGTCCCCAGCCGTCCGCCGCGGGGGCCGCAGGGGGCACGGCTGGCACGGAGGGCACGGTCGGCGCGGGGGGCGTCGGCGGTGTCGACGGCGCCGATCCGGGCGCGGCCCACGTGGGCGTCTGGTCGGCGTCCTGCGGGCCCGTCATCGAGCGTCGCTCCCTCGCGTCGGTGGCCGGGTCGGTCGCCCGGTCGTGGCAGCGCGCGGTCGGGGCCGAGCGCGCCCTCATCGTGCCACGTCGGGCGTCCCGCGAGGCAGATCCACCCGGTCGGCGGCACGGCATCACCCGGAGCTGCCGGGTCGCGGTGCGACAATGCCGCCATGAAGGGACGCGTGCTGGTGGTCGACGACGACACCGCCCTGGCCGAGATGATCGGGATCGTGCTGCGGTCGGAGGGTTTCGACCCGGTGTTCTGCGAGGACGGCGACGAGGCGCTGGGCGTGTTCCGCCAGACCCAGCCGGACCTCGTCCTGCTCGACCTCATGCTGCCCGGCAAGGACGGCAACGAGGTGTGCCGGCAGATCCGCGCCGAGTCGGGCGTGCCCATCGTCATGCTCACCGCCAAGAGCGACACGGTCGACGTCGTCCTGGGCCTCGAGTCGGGCGCGGACGACTACATCTCCAAGCCGTTCAAGCCCAAGGAGCTCGTCGCGCGCGTGCGCGCCCGCCTGCGCCGGTCCGACGAGCCCGCGCCCGAGCACCTGACCATCGGCGACGTGACGATCGACGTGCCCGGCCACCGGGTCGAGCGCGGCGGCCGCCCGGTGTCGCTCACGCCGCTCGAGTTCGACCTCCTCGTCGCGCTCGCGCGCAAGCCGTGGCAGGTGTTCACCCGCGAGGTGCTGCTCGAGAAGGTCTGGGGGTACCGGCACGCCGCGGACACGCGTCTCGTCAACGTCCACGTCCAGCGCCTGCGCAGCAAGATCGAGAACGACCCCGAGCAGCCGGAGATCGTCGTGACCGTCCGGGGCGTCGGGTACAAGGCAGGTGTGACGCCCACGTGACGGCCGGGACCGCCGGGGGGCACGCGCGATGCCGCGGCTGAGGGGGACCGGGCGGCTGCTGCGGGCGCGCGCGGGCCGTCGGCTGCGGCGCTGGGGGCACGCGTGGCGCTCGTCGCTGCAGGTCCGCGTCATCACGACGACGCTCGCGCTCGGCCTCGCGGCGCTCGGCGCGATCGGGCTGTACGTCGGCGAGCGCATGAAGGACGGGCTGTACACGGGCCGCGTCGAGCAGCTCCTCACCGAGAGCGCGCGCAGCACCGCGCAGGCGCAGACGACGTTCGACTCGTCGAACGCGCAGACGGCGGTCGACGTGCAGCGGCTCCTGCGCGAGGTGGCCGCCGCGCAGGCGTCCGGCGGCACGGGCGAGCGTGAGGTGTTCCTCCTGCGCGCGCCGGGGGAGGAGTCTGCGCTGTCGGTCTGCGTCGCGGGCTCCAAGCTGGCGCTCGCGGACCTGGTGAGCGAACGGCTGCAGGACGCGACGGCCGAGGGCGGCCAGCACTGGCAGTCGGTCGCCTGGGAGGTCGGCGGACGCGTCGAGCCGGCGGTCGTCGTCGGGCAGGACGTCACCGTGCCGCAGGCCGGCGAGTACGGCCTGTTCTTCCTCTACAGCCTGCAGGCCGAGCAGGAGCGGCTGGACTTCCTGCTGCGGACCCTGGCGGCCGCCGCGGCCGCGCTCGTCGTCCTCCTGGGCGGCATGACGTGGCTCGTGACCCGGCAGGCGGTGCGTCCCGTGCGCCGCGCGGCCGAGGTCGCCGAGCGGCTCGCGGACGGCCACCTCGCGGAGCGCATGCCGGTGCGCGGCGAGGACGAGATGGCGACGCTGGCGTCCTCGTTCAACGAGATGGCCGCGAGCCTGCAGGACCAGATCCGCCGCATGGAGGAGCTGTCGGCCGTGCAGCGCCGGTTCGTGTCCGACGTGTCGCACGAGCTGCGCACCCCGCTCACGACGATCCGGATGGCGGGCGAGGTCATCCACGCCTCGCGCGACGACTTCGACCCCGCGGTCAAGCGGTCCGCCGAGCTGCTGCAGACCCAGCTCGACCGCTTCGAGGACCTGCTCGCGGACCTGCTCGAGATCAGCCGCTTCGACGCCGGCGCCGCCGTGCTCGACGCGGACTCGCGCGACGTGCGGGACGTGGTCCTCGCGGCGGTCGAGCACACGTTCCCGCTCGCGGGACGACGCGGCTCGTGGCTGCGCGTCGACCTGTCCGCGTCGGAGTGCGTCGCGGACATCGACCCGCGCCGGGTCGAGCGCGTCCTGCGCAACCTGCTCGTCAACGCGGTCGAGCACGCCGAGGCCAGCACGGTCGAGGTCGTCGTCGCCGCGGACCGCAACGCGGTCGCCGTGACCGTGCGGGACCACGGCGTCGGGATGACCGCCGACGAGGCCCAGCACGTGTTCGACCGCTTCTGGCGCGCCGACCCCGCTCGCGCGCGCACCACGGGCGGCACGGGCCTCGGGCTCGCGATCTCGCTCGAGGACGCGCACCTGCACGGCGGCTGGCTCGAGGCGTGGGGGCGCCCCGGCCGCGGGGCGAGCTTCCGGCTCACGCTGCCGCGTCGTGCCGGCATCCGGCTGACCGACTCGCCGCTGCCGCTCGTCCCGGAGGACACGGTGCCGCCCGACCCCGTGACGCGGACCGTCAGCCGCCCGCGGACCGACCCGGCGGCGCTGCCGGACCTCGGGGACGAGCCGTCGACCGACCCGCGCGAACGTCAGGAGGTGCGATGAGCACGGCCCGTCGCCGGTCCGCCGGCGCTCCCGCCGGCCGCGGGGGAGCACGCGTGGTGCGCCTGCTCGGTGCGCTCGTCGCGACGGCCGCGCTGGGCGCGTGCGCGGCGATCCCGACGTCGGGCGCGGTGCGCGAGGGCGACGGCGTCGTCTCGGAGAGCCGGGACGTCGACGTGCTCGCCGAGGGGCCCCGCGCCGGCGCCACGCCGCAGCAGATCGTCGAGGGTTTCCAGCTCGCGGGCGCCGCGGGCTTCGTCGGCGAGTTCTCCACGGCGCGCGAGTACCTCACGGGGGCGGCGCTCCAGTCGTGGGAGCCGCTCGCCGAGGTCCTCGTGTACGACGACCCCGTGATCCCCGCCTCGACACAGGCCGGGACCGTGATCGCCACGATCCCGCTCACCGCTCGCGTCGACGCGGACGGGCGGTTCACCGAGGCGCCCCGGGACGCGCAGCGGGCGCTGACGTACGAGCTCGTGCGCAACCGCTCGGGGGAGTGGCGGATCGCGGACGCGCCCGACGGCCTGGTGCTGTCGGAGTCGGTCTTCGACAAGCAGTTCCGCGCGACCTCGCTGTACTTCCTGTCCGCCGACGGCACGTTCCTCGTGCCCGAGACGCGCTGGTTCCCCTCGCAGTCCCACAACCTGCAGACCTGGGTCGCGCGCGCGCTGCTCGCCGGCCCGTCCCCGTGGCTGCGGGACGCCGTGACCACGGCCGTCCCCGAGGGCGTGCAGCTGCAGGCCGACACCGTCGTCGTCGACGACTCGGGCATCGCGACCGTGCCGCTCGACATGGGCACGACCGTGCTCAAGGGCGACACCGCGAGCCTGTACGCCCAGCTCGACGCGACGCTGCGGCAGGTGCCCGGGGTGCGCGAGGTGAAGGTCACCGCGGGCTCCGTGCCGATCGTCGACACGCGGTCGGTGCAGCGCGGCGGCCTGCCGGACGGACCGGTCGAGATGATCCAGGACGACCGGCTCGTGACGCTCGGCGAGGACGGGCTGGGCCCGGTCGAGGGCGTCGCGCCGCTGCCGGTGGGCGCCCGCTCGCCCGCGCGCGACGAGGACGGCACCGTCCGCGTGATGCTCGACCCGGCCGGCACGCTCGTGACGGTGCCGCTCGAGGACAGCCCCTCGCAGGTGCTGCTCGACGGGCCGCGGCTCGTCGCACCGTCGGTCGACCGGCTCGGCTGGGTGTGGACCGCACGGCCCGGCGAGGGTGTCATCGCGGTCAAGCAGGGGCTCGACCCGGTCGTGGTCCCCGCCGAGTGGCTCGACGGGCGCACGGTGGTCGCGTTGCGCATGGCGCGCGACGCGACCCGCCTCGCGGTGGTCTCGCGCGGCTCGGACGGGGTGTCCGTCGACGTCGCGGCGGTGGTGCGCGACGCGCAGGGCACGCCGCAGAACATCGGCGAGCCCGTGCGCGCGGGTGCGGTGCTCCAGGACGCGAGCGACGTCGTGTGGCTCGACGAGTCCGTGCTCGGCGTCGTGGGGTCGAGCGACTCGTCGGTGCTCGTGCACAAGGTGCCCGTCGCGGGGCGCACGACCACCGAGGCCGAGGTCCCCGACCTCGCGGGCCTCGCGGGCGGGCGCGTCGTGTACGTCGCGACGACCGACGGCACGCTGCACCGGCTGGTCGGCTCGACGTGGGCGGCCGTCACGCACGTCGAGGGGGTGCGGGACCCGGCGTACCCGGGCTGACGGTAGGCACGCCCGCCGGGTGGCCGCGGATCCGACGCGCCCTGACGGTTACCGGCCGCGGCCCTCGTCGCGGCCCGGACGCGGTGGCCACGGCGGGGCGTCGGGCTCGTCGTCCTCGTGGCGCCGCCCGCGGCCGGTCAGGTCGACGAAGCGTGTGGTCGGCTCGGAGACGTCCCACGACCGCTCGACGACGGTCTCGACGACGGGCTGGGGGCCGACGCGCGGTCGCACGCGCAGCGGCTGCGTGTCGTGCGGCTCGTAGCGCCCGTCGTCCTCGTCGGGCTCGTCGTCGGGGAAGTCGGCGTACGCGTCGTCGAGCTCGTCGTCGGACGTCTCGTCGGGGTCCTGCGCCGCCGCCGAGTGCCGGCCGTGGCCGGTCGGGCGCGCGGGCAGGACTGCGGGTGGCAGGGGACCCGCGTCGTCCTTGCCGTCCGGGGGCGGCGCCTCGCCCGGCGTGAAGATCAGCGCACACAGGTCCCGGTACGTCGCGTCGGGGCGGGCGACCCAGTTGATCTGCCGCAGCGCCTGGTCCTGGCCGGCGGACTCGAGCAGGAACTGCCCGTAGCCGAGCAGCTGGCCGAGCACGGACCGCGAGTACCGCATGTCCGTGACCTTCATGAGCGGCATCATCCCGATCTGGTGGGTGACGAGCCCGGTCAGCAGGAGCATCCGCTTGTCGGTCGCGACGAACCACTCGACCCGCCACACGAGCGCCAGCCAGGCGAACCGAGCCACGGCCGCGGCCCACAGCCACCAGACCCACAGCGCACCGTCCCCCAGCGTCGGGGTCAGCGCGACCGTGAGCCAGCCGCACAGGACGAACACGCCCGTCGCCGTGAGCGCCGGCTCGACGAGCTGCGCCCAGTGCCGCCGCGCCGCGAGCACCACGCGCTCGCCCGGCAGGATGTAACGGCGCAGCAGCCGGTGGGACATGACGATCCGGGTCGCGTCGTCGTCCACACCCGTCACCTCCTCACCGGCGCAGCGGCCCCCGGCGAGCCCGTCAGGCCGCCAGGTTGCTGAAGAACTGCGCGAACCCCGCGAACGCGCCGTAGATGAAGTCCCACACGGACCGCACGACGTCGGCGGCCTTGTCCGGGTTGCGCACCACGGCGTAGATGACGAAGACCACGACGATCCAGATCAGGATGCTCTTCGCTCTCGGCGGCATGGTCGGACCCTCCGGCTCGTTCGTCGTCGCGTGGTCAGGGCTGCTGGGCACCGCAGACGTCGTCGTCCGGCCGGTCATCCGCGACCACGGCGTGCGGTCCCGGACGGCGCACACAGTACAGAACGGGAGCAACTGTGCGAAAAGGGCGCGCGGTGCGTCGGTGGGACCGGCGCGATCCGCCCCGCCACCCGACCCCAGCCCCGCGGCCCGGCGCTCCCGTCCCCAGCCGGACGCCGTGCCGGTCCCGCGCGGCGCCTTCGGCGTCACCCTGGGGGAGTGCGGGACGACGGGACGCGGCGCGGCGCGGCGGTGGCCGCGCTCGTCCGCGCCTGGTGGGCGCAGGTCGTGCACCTGGTCCTGCCCGTGCGGTGCGCGGGGTGCGACCTCGCCGACGTCGCGTGGTGCGCGTCCTGCCGCTCGGCGTTCGACGAGGACCCGTGGCGCTGCGAGGACCGTGCCGGTCGCCTCGACCCCGTGGGGGCGCGGGGTCTGCCCGTGCTCACGCTGGCGGACTGTGCCGGCCCGGTGCGCGCGGCCGTGATCGCGTGGAAGGACCGCGGGCGGCGGGACCTGACGCGTCCGCTCGTCGGGCACGCCCGACGGCTCGGGGTCGCCTGCGTGGCGGTGCTCGACGAGTCCCTCGCGGCGGAGCCCTGCCCCCGCTCGCGGCCGACCGCGCCCGTGCTCGTCGTCCCCGCGCCGTCGACACCCGTGGCGCGGCGGCGCCGTGGCTTCGCGCACGTCGACGAGCTCGCACGCGGCGTGGTCGAGGGCCTGCGCGCCGCCGGACGCCCGGCTCGTGTGGCGCGGGTCCTGCGCCGCCGGCGCGGTGACCGTGCCGACCAGGTCGGGCGGGGCGTGCGCGACCGCGCCCGGGTCGACGTGCGCGTCGCGGCGCGGCATCGCGACGCGCTGCACGGCCGTGTCGTCGTGCTCGTCGACGACGTGCTGACGAGCGGTGCGACGCTCGCGGCCGCGCAGCGCGCGCTCGTCGTCGCAGGCGCGTCGCCGCGCGCGGCCGTCACTCTCGCGTCCACGCCCGGCCCGGCCGACCGCGGGGCGGGCCGCGGCCCGACGCACCTGGTCGCCGCAGGTGGGGTTGCTCCGACAGGGTGAATCCGGGACCTTCCGCCCGCGGGAGCGACGTTCCCGGCGCGCACAGTGGTCACGTGCCCCCTGCGGCGTTAGCGTGGCAGTCCGAGCCGACGGCGCCGCACGGACGGGTTCCTCGCGAACCCTCGGGCGCGTGGAGGAGGTGATGCCCGCAGCGGCCCTCTCGAGGGCCACGACCGCAGACATCGGGCGGCGGCCCCGCCGCCCCTCACCTCCCAGGAGGCTCTCATGGAGATCGTGGTTGCAGGCCGGCACACCGAGGTGTCCCCGAAGTTCCGGGCACACCTGACGGACAAGCTCGCGAAGGTCGAGCAGCTGGCCCCCCGCGCCCAGCGGATCGACGTCCTCGTCTCGCACGAGGTCAACCCCCGTCAGGCGGACAGCTCGGAACGCGTCGAGCTCACCGTCGTCGACAAGGGGCCCGTGATCCGCGCCGAGGCGTGCGCCGACGACCGGTACGCCGCGCTCGACCTCGCGCTCGCGAAGCTGCTCGAGCGGCTGCGCCGGATGCGCGACCGACGCAAGGACCACCGCAACCACACTCCGCTGACCCCCGTGGACGTCCGGCCGCCCCAGGAGGAACCCGTCGCGGCCGACACCCCGGTCGCGGTCGACGGCGCGGTGGAGGTCACCCTCGGCGACTCGCCGGTGGTCATCCGTGAGAAGACCCACCAGGCGCAGCCCATGACGATCGACGACGCGCTGTACGAGATGGAGCTCGTCGGGCACGACTTCTTCCTGTTCGTCGACGCCGAGACCGCCCAGCCCGCGGTCGCGTACCGGCGCCGCGGCTGGAGCTACGGCGTGATCAAGCTCGACTCGCCCGTCGTGGGCACCGAGCGCGCGCAGGCGGTCGGCTGACCGCCGGGCGGCTCCCGAGACCGACGCGCCCGGCCGGCGGCACGCCCCCGGCCGGGCGCTGTCGCGTCGTCCCGCCTCGCCGGTGAGGCGTGTCGGTGGCCGGCGGCAGGATGACCGCGTGGTCACGAGCACCGGAACAGAGCCGACCGCGGCGCGAGCCGCCGGCGCCCGCGCGGCGTCTGCCGCCCCCGAGCGCTACACGCTCGCGCAGGCGCGGCGGATCGCGCTGGCCGCCCAGGGGCTGCACCGCCCCCGCGCGGGGCGCACGGTCACGATGCGCCAGGTCCAGCAGGTCGTCGACCGCATCGGGCTGCTCCAGATCGACTCGGTCAACGTGCTCGCGCGCGCCCACCAGGTCCCGTTGTTCTCCCGGCTCGGGCCTTACGACACCGCGTTGCTCGACCGTGCGGCGGGCCGTGCGCCGCGCCGCCTCGTCGAGTCGTGGGCGCACGTGGCGTCGTACGTGCCCCCGGAGACGTACCGCCTGCTCGAGTGGCGCCGCCGGGAGGACCGCGAGCGGTTCGGCGGGCACCTGGTCGAGGGTGTCCCGCTGCGCGACTCGCCCGTGCTCGAGGAGGTGCGCACGGTCGTCGCGGAGCGGGGTCCCGTGACCTCGCAGCAGGTGCACGCGCTGTTCGCCGAGCGGTTCCCGCGCCCCACCGGCGCGTGGGGGTGGAACTGGACGGTCGCGAAGAGCGCCCTGGAGTACCTGTTCTTCGCCGGCGACGTGGCCGTCAGCGGCCGGAACGCGGCGTTCGAGCGGCTGTACGACGTCCCCGCGCGGGTGCTGCCGCGCCCGGTCGCGGACCTGCCGGCGCCGGACGGCGAGGAGGCGGTGCGCGCGCTCGTCGAGATCTCGGCCCGCGCGCACGGCATCGGCACGCTCGGCTGCCTGGCGGACTACTTCCGGCTGCGCACCGCACCGACCCGGCGGGCGGTGGCGGAGCTCGTGGACGCCGGCGTCCTCGTGCCCGTGCGGGTCGACGGCTGGCGCGAGGCGTACCGCCACGTCGAGGCGACGACGCCGCGGCGGGCGACCGGGCGCGCGCTGCTCAGCCCGTTCGACCCGCTGGTGTTCGAGCGTCGACGGCTCGAGGAGCTGTTCGGGCTGCGGTACCGGATCGAGATCTACGTACCCGCGGCGCAGCGCCGGTGGGGCTACTACGTCCTGCCGTTCCTCATGGACGAGGCGGTCGAGGCGCTCGTCGACCTCAAGGCTGACCGGGCCTCGGGCCGGCTCGTCGTGCAGGCCGCGCACCGCACACCCGGCGCCCGGGACCGGGCGGCGGGGCGGGGGACGCGCGTGCCGGACGACGACGAGGTCGCGGCAGCGCTCGTGGACGAGCTCGTGCTCGTCGGCCGCTGGGCGGGCGTGCCCGAGGTCGTCCTCGGGACGGACGGCATCGGGGGTGACCTCGCCGTCGCGCTGGCCCGTAGGCTGGCGCACGGTCGCTGAGCCGCCGCGATCGGGCGAGGGTGCCGCGCCGCAGGTCAGGCGCGTGTCGAGCGGTGTCGGAGGGAGCTCGGGTGGGCCGTCGCGGGGACTTCTGGCTCGTCGCGCTCGCCGGCGTGCTGTGGGGGACCGGCGGTCTGGCGGGAGCCGAGCTCGGCGACGCGGCCGGACTGACGAGCGCCGCGGTCGCGGCCTACCGCCTGCTCGGCGGCGGCGGCCTGCTGCTCGTCGCGCTCGCGGTCACCGGGCGTCTGCGCGGCGTGCCGCGCTCGCGGGCCGCGGCGGTGCGCGTCCTGGCGACCGCCGGCCTGATCGCGGTCTTCGAGGCCGCCTACTTCGAGGCGGTCGCGCGGGCCGGGGTCGCCGTGGCGACGCTCGTGACGCTCGGAGCGGCGCCGCTGCTGGTCGCGTCCGCGACGGCGCTGCGGGCGAGGGCGTGGCCGGGACGCAGCACGGCCCTCGCGCTCGCCCTCGCGCTGGCAGGTCTCACGGCGCTGGTGCTGGGCCGCGACGCGGGGCACGCGGTCGACGCGGGAGGTGTCGCGCTCGCGCTGGTCGCCGCGGTGGCGTTCGCGTCGCTGACCGCGGTGAACACCCGTCCGGTGCCCGGGCTCGACGGGCTCGCCGTGACCGCGCTGGCGTTCACGCTCGGCGGGGTCCTGCTCGTGCCGTACGCGGCCGCGGTCGGGCTGGGTGTGCCGCAGGACGCCGCGGGCTGGGCGTGGCTCGTGTTCCTGGCGGTGGTGCCCACCGCGGCGGCCTACAGCGCGTACTTCACGGGCCTGCGCACCGTGCCGGCGACGACGGCGACCCTGCTGTCGCTGCTCGAGCCGGTGACCGCGGCGGCGCTCGCGGTCGTGGTCCGGGACGAGCGGCTCGGCGCCTGGGGCGTGGTGGGCGCGATCCTGCTCGTGACTGCTGTGGTCGTCCTGCGCCCACGGAGCGCTGCCTCGCCTACCATGGTCGGGCTCGGCGACGCCGCCGGGCGCCCGCGCCACCCCGCGCCGACCACGCACGGGGCGTCTACACCAGGAGTCATGCGTGTCAGCGATTCTCGAGAAGGTCCTGCGACTCGGTGAGGGTCGGATCCTCAAGAAGCTGTCGGGCGTCGCCCAGCAGGTCAACGCCCTGGAGGACGCGTTCGAGTCGCTGAGCGACGCGGAGCTGCGGGAGGAGACCGACCGCTTCAAGCAGCGCCTCGCGGACGGTGAGACGCTCGACGACATCCTCGCGGAGGCGTTCGCGACGGTGCGTGAGGCGGCCCGCCGCACGCTCGGGCAGCGGCACTTCGACGTCCAGCTGATGGGCGGCGCGGCCCTTCACCTCGGCAACATCGCCGAGATGAAGACCGGTGAGGGCAAGACGCTGGTCGCCACGGCGCCGGCGTACCTCAACGCGCTGACCGGCAAGGGCGTGCACGTCGTCACGGTCAACGACTACCTGGCGAGCTACCAGAGCGAGCTGATGGGCCGCGTGTTCCGGTTCCTGGGTCTGACGACGGGCTGCATCCTGTCGTCGATGACGCCCGCGGAGCGCCGTGAGCAGTACGCCGCCGACATCACGTACGGCACGAACAACGAGTTCGGCTTCGACTACCTGCGCGACAACATGGCGTGGAGCACGGACGAGCTCGTGCAGCGCGGCCACAACTTCGCGATCGTCGACGAGGTGGACTCGATCCTCATCGACGAGGCGCGTACGCCGCTGATCATCTCGGGCCCGTCGTCGGGCGACGCGAACCGCTGGTACGCGGAGTTCGCGAAGGTCGTGCGCCGCCTGCAGCCCGAGCGCGACTACGAGGTCGACGAGAAGAAGCGCACCGTCGGCGTCCTCGAGCCGGGCATCGAGCGCGTCGAGGACTACCTCGGCATCGACAACCTGTACGAGTCGCTGAACACGCCGCTGATCGGTTTCCTCAACAACGCCATCAAGGCGAAGGAGCTGTTCAAGCGCGACAAGGACTACGTCGTGATGAACGGCGAGGTGCTGATCGTCGACGAGCACACGGGCCGCATCCTGCCCGGGCGTCGCTACAACGAGGGCATGCACCAGGCCATCGAGGCCAAGGAGGGCGTGGCCATCAAGGCCGAGAACCAGACGCTCGCCACCATCACGCTGCAGAACTACTTCCGGCTGTACGCCAAGCTCTCGGGCATGACCGGTACCGCCGAGACCGAGGCGGCGGAGTTCCAGGGCACGTACAAGCTCGGCGTCGTGCCGATCCCCACGAACCGCGAGATGCAGCGCATCGACCAGCGCGACCTCGTCTACAAGAGCGAGGCCGGCAAGTTCGACGCGGTCGTCGAGGACATCGTGGAGCGGCACGCCAAGGGCCAGCCCGTGCTCGTCGGCACGACGAGCGTCGAGAAGTCCGAGCTGCTGTCCGCCAAGCTGCGCAAGCTCGGTGTCCCGCACGAGGTGCTGAACGCCAAGCAGCACGCGCGTGAGGCCGCGATCGTCGCGCAGGCGGGCCGTAAGGGCGCCGTCACGGTCGCCACGAACATGGCCGGCCGCGGTACCGACATCATGCTCGGCGGCAACGCGGAGTTCATGGCCGTCGCGGACCTCGCGGCACGTGGCCTGGACCCCGCCGAGAACGCCGACGAGTACGAGGCCGCGTGGCCCGGTGCGCTCGAGAAGGCCCGGCAGGCCGTCGCGGCGGAGCACGACGAGGTCGTGGAGCTCGGCGGGCTGTACGTGCTCGGCACCGAGCGTCACGAGTCGCGCCGCATCGACAACCAGCTGCGCGGCCGGTCGGGCCGTCAGGGCGACCCGGGCGAGTCCCGGTTCTACCTGTCGCTGCAGGACGACCTCATGCGCCTGTTCAACTCGGGTCTCGCCGAGTCGATGATGACGCGCGCGGGCTTCCCGGAGGACCTGCCGCTCGAGTCGAAGATCGTCACGCGCGGTATCCAGTCGGCGCAGTCGCAGGTCGAGTCGCGCAACTTCGAGATCCGCAAGAACGTCCTGAAGTACGACGACGTGATGTCCCGCCAGCGCGAGGTCATCTACGACCAGCGTCGGCGCGTGCTCGAGGGCGAGGACCTGCAGGAGCAGGTCGGGCACTTCCGGTCCGACGTCATCTCCGCGTACGTCGAGGGCGCCACGGCCGAGGGGCGTCCGGAGGACTGGGACCTCGAGGCGCTGTGGACGGCGCTGCGTGCGGTGTTCCCCGTCTCCATCACGCCCGAGGACGTCGTCGAGGAGGCGGGTGGACCCACGCGGCTCACGGCCGAGCTGCTCACGCGTGAGCTCGCGTCCGACGCCGAGGTCGCCTACGCCGACCGCGAGCAGCAGATCGGCTCGGACAACATGCGTCAGCTCGAGCGTCGCGTGACGCTGTCCGTGCTCGACCGCAAGTGGCGTGAGCACCTCTACGAGATGGACTACCTCAAGGAGGGCATCGGGCTGCGGGCGATGGCGCAGCGCGACCCGCTCGTCGAGTACCAGCGCGAGGGGTTCCAGCTGTTCAACGCGATGACCGACGCCATCAAGGAGGAGACGGTCGCCTACCTGTACAACCTGCAGGTCCAGGTGCAGACCGACGAGGACACCTCGGTGCAGGACGGTCCCGTGGTGACCGCCGACTCCGCGGCGGCCGCTGCGGGCGGTGGTCCGCGCCTGGTCGCGAAGGGGATCGACGGGCCGGAGCGACGCGTCCCGCTGCAGTACTCGGCGCCGTCCGTGGACGGCGACGCGACCGGTGTCGCGCAGGCGGCGGCCCCGGAGGACGAGCCGGCGCCGTCCGGCGACGCGGGCAACCGCGAGGCCCGTCGTCGCGCGGCGAAGCAGCAGCGCAAGCGCTGACGTGACGGGCCTGCGGGCCGACACGAGCACGACGAGACGCCGCCGGCGGGGATCCCGCCGGCGGCGTCGTCGTGCGTCGTGCGTTGGTGCCGTGATGCGTGGGCCGGTCAGCCGATCTCGAGCGCCGTCACGCGCCACGACCGGCGGTGCGCCTCGAGCCGCATCGCGACCGCCCGCACGCGCGTCCCGTCGTCCACGACCGCGCTCGCCTCGAGGACACGCTCCTGCGTCCGGCAGCCCCGCACGCTGCGGACCACGACCGACCGTCCGCCGCCGCGGGCGGCGAGCACCCGCGCCGAGGCGGTGGCGCGCGCGTGCAGCGCGTCGTAGACCCCGGGCGTGAGCCAGCGGGCGAGCTGTGCGACCGAGCGTCGGCCGACGAGCGACTCCACGCTCGCGAGGGCGAGCGACCCGACGAGCGCGCGCGGGTCCACGGGCGCCGCGGGTGCCGCCTCGTCGGCGTCCTCACCGAGGTCCGTGCGGTCCGTGCTGCGCAGCACGGCGATGCGTGTGCGCAGCGAGTGGACCGGACGCACGTCGTGCTCGACCTCGGGCAGGGGGGCGGGGGAGGGCGCCAGGTCGGGCAGCGGACGCACACGCGGTGCGCCCGCGACGCGCAGGTGGGTCCCCGCCCGGGGCCGGCGCGGTGCGGCGATCCCGGCGGCGAGCGCGTCCTCGAGCGGCGAGACGACCTCCGCGACGGTGAGCGCGCTCATCGGGCCGCCTCCGTCGCGGGAGCCGTGAGCTGCTGGCCGGGCTGGAGGACGTCGGGGTCGTCCCCGACGACGTCGCGGTTCGCCTCGTACCAGCGCGGCCAGGCCGCGGCGACCTGCGCGTCGCTCGCGCCACGCGGCAGGTGGGCGGCGGCGATCGACCAGAGCGAGTCGCCGGCCTCGACCACGACCACGTCGGCTCCGTCCGCGCCGCCGTCGGGCGCCGTGGCCGGTCCCCGGTCACCCGACCGACCCGCGGTCTGACCAGCGCTCTGGGCTGCGGCGCTCGCGCCGCGCGCGCGGTCTCCCGTGGCGCCGTCCGTCCGGCCGCCCGCGCCGTCCGCGGCCGCACCGCTCGTCGGGACCCAGCCCGCGGCGACCGGTGCGGGTGCCGGGCCGTCCGGGGGCAGAGCGCCGTCCGCGGGGGCAGTGCCCTGCGTGGGGGACGTGCCGTCCGTCGGTGCGGTGACCGGCCAGCCGAGCGCGGGAGACGCCGGGTCCGGAGCCCCGACCGGGGCCTGCGGCGCGGTCCCGGTGTCGCGGACCGAGTCGACCGCCACGGAACCCACGGGGACGACGCCCGAGCCCCGCGAGGGGCCCTCGAGCGTGCCTTCCGCCACGCCGTCCGCACCCGTGCGGGGTGCAGGAGGGTCGGACGGAGCCTCGTCGGCGACGCTCACCGCCACCGGTGCCGGGTCGACGGGCGCCGCCTGCGCCCCGGTCGCGACGAGCCCGAGCCCGAGGCTCGCACCGACGGCACCTGCGACGGCCCGTCGCACGACGACGGGCGCGCAGCGCCGCAGGAGCGCCTCGCCGGAGCGCCAGCCGGCCCCGACCAGCCGCCCGGCGACGCACGCCGACCCCAGGGCGCAGGACACCGCGAGCCACGCGGCGACCGCCGCGCCCAGCGCGGCGACCGCGACGTTGACGACGTCCTGCACCGCCAGGGGCCGGTCCGGCTGTGCGGCCGCCAGTGCGGCCAGCACGAGCGCGACCGCGACCACGGCGGCGGTCAGTGCGGCGACGGCGAGCGTCGCGGCCGTCGTCGCCATGGGCCGGCGACGTGCCCTGCTGGTCATGTTTCCCCCCGCATGCTTCATGATGATGTCGTTTGAGCACGTTTGATGTGCGTAGGTCTAGCGGAGGACTGTCCGATCTGTCCAGTCGTGTCCGTCTCCTGGCCGCCGACGGGCTCCTTCGCGGTCGGCGGCAGCGCCCCGCCGACGATCGGTCACCGCTACCGTGGGCGCGTGCGGTGGGAGGCGCTGTTCGCGGACCTGGAGAGCGGTCTCGATGCCGCTCGGGCCCAGGACCTGCGTGACGAGGTCGCCGAGCTGACGCGTGCCGAGCGGGCGCAGGTGCACCTGGCGGACCGGCTGCGGGCCGCGCGCGCGACGACGCTGCGACTCGTGCTGCGCGACGGTCAGACGGTCGACGGCGTCGTCGTCGACGCGGCGCCGCAGTGGGTGCTCCTCGCGCCCGACGGCGTCCGACGTGCTCTCGTGCCGACGGCGGCCGTGACCGCGGTCGTCGGCCTCGGCGCATGGGCGGCACCGGCCGCGGGCGAGGTCGAGCGCCGGCTCGCGCTGGGCCACGCGCTGCGCGCCGTGGCGCGGGACCGCACGCTCGTGCGGGTCGACGCGCAGGGCGTGAGCGTCTCCGGGCGCATCGACCGGGTCGGTGCCGACCACGTCGACGTCATGCCCGCGGACGCCGCGCGCGGAGCCGCGGGCTGGACGTTCGCGTTCGAGACGCTGCTCGTCGTGCGGTCCGGCTGAGGTGACCGCGGGTGCGGTCCCGGGGGCCGGGGTGCGACCGCCGGACGGGCGTCAGGACTCGTCGCGGCCCTCGTCGTCGAACCCCGCGCCGCTCGTGATGCGCTCGCGCGTCCGCGCCTTCGCGCGCTGGACGTAGGCCTCGAGGTCGGCGACGTCGAC
This sequence comes from Cellulomonas uda, assembly GCF_006538705.1. GTDB lineage: Bacteria > Actinomycetota > Actinomycetes > Actinomycetales > Cellulomonadaceae > Cellulomonas > Cellulomonas uda. The sequence goes on along the minus strand of NZ_BJLP01000002.1, from coordinate 51,903 downwards.
GCGCCAGATCTTGCGCCCGCCCATCTGGAAGCCCTCGAGCTCGCCCGTCGTCACCATGGTGCGCACCTGGCCGACCGAGACCCCGAGGGTCTCGGCGACGTCGGCGAGGGAGAGGTACCGCTGCGGCATGACCGCAGTGTGGCACGCGGTGGCGGGCACATCCGGTTATCCACAATCCTTCCGTTTCGCCCGCTTCGCCCCCGCCGTCTGGGGCAGGATGCGGAGCGCCGACGACCGAAGGAGCCCGCGTGGACACCGCCCTGCTCGACCTCCCTGCGCCGACCGCGGCGCGGCTGCGCCGTCCCGGGTGGCGCGACCCGCGGCTGCTCGCGGGGATCGTGCTCGTCGCCGCCGCCGTCGCGCTCGGCGCGTGGGCCGTGCGGTCCGCGCAGGAGACCGTGCCGGTCTACGCGACGCGTGGCGTGCTCGTCCCGGGGTCCGCGGTGGGCCCGGACGACCTCGTCGTCGTCGAGGTGCGCCTGCCCGAGCTCGCGGGCGCGGAGTACGTCTCGGCGTCCCGCGCCCTGCCGCAGGACGCGGTCGCGCTGCGCACGGTCGGCGCGGGTGAGCTGGTCCCGGCCGACGCGCTGGGATCCGCAGCGGACGTCGCGCTGCGGCCGGTCGCGGTCCCGGTGCGGTCGGCGCCGTCCGACGACGTCGTGGCGGGCGCGGTCGTCGACGTGTGGTTCACGCCCAAGCCGCCTGCGTCCTCCTCCGAGCAGGGCAAGGACGGCAAGGACGCGCCGGGGCCGCGGACGCTCGCGACGGGGGTGACGGTCGCCGAGGTGAACCGGCCCGAGGGGACGTTCGCCACGAGCGGGGCGGCCGTGGTGCACGTGCTGGTCCCGCAGGACGCGCTCGCCTCGCTGCTCGCCGCGCTCTCGGCCGAGGGCGCGATCGACGTCCTGCCCGTCCCCGGGCCGGCCGGGCGATGAGCGAGCAGTCGCCGGGCGTCGTCGGCGTGCTGTGCGCCGTGCGCGGGACGGCCGAGGTCGCGGTGGTCCGCGCGCTCGACGACGACCCCGCGCTGCGGGTCACCCGTCGGTGCGCCGACCTCGCGGAGCTGCAGGCGGCGGCGGACGCCGGTCTGGGGCGTGTCGCGGTGGTCTCGTCCGACGTCGAGCAGCTCGACCTGACCGCGGTCGCGGTCCTGCGCGCCGCCGGCGCCGCCGTCGTCGTCCTGCTGGACCCCGAGCGCACGTCCGCGGCGGACCGGGCGCGCGTCGCCGCTGCCGACCTCGTCCTCGACGCACCCGTGGACGCCGGGGGAGCGGCCGCGCTCGCGGACCGCGTCGTGACGCTCGTGCAGGGGATGCACCGAGCGCCCGCACCCGACGTCCCCGACGGCCGGCACTGGTCGGGAGCCGCGCCGTGGGACGAGGCGCCGGTCCCGCCCGCCGAGCGTGGCCGCCTCGTGGCGGTCTGGGGCCCGACGGGTGCGCCCGGCCGGTCCACGGTCGCGCTGAACCTCGCCGCGGAGGCGGCGGCGGCCGGCCGGTCGACGCTGCTCGCGGACGCCGACACGTACGGCGGCTGCCTCGCGCAGCTGCTCGGCCTGCTCGACGAGTCGCCCGGTCTGGCGGCCGCGGCCCGCGCGGCGGGGCAGGGCTCGCTCGACCTCGTGACGCTCGCGCGCCTCGCGCCGTACGTGAGCGCGGACCTGAGGCTGCTGTCGGGCATCACGCGCGCCGACCGGTGGCCCGAGCTGCCGGGCTCGGCGCTCGACGCGGTCTGGGTGGTCGCGCGGCGGCTCGCGGCGCTCGTCGTCGTCGACTGCGGGTTCTCGGTCGAGCAGGACGAGGTGCTGAGCTACGACACGCGCGCGCCGCGGCGCAACGCCGCGACGCTCGGGGCGCTCGCGGCGGCCGACGAGGTCGTCGTGGTCGGGTCCGCGGACCCGGTCGGCATCCAGCGCCTCGTGCGCGCGCTGTCCGACCTCGGGGAGCTCGGGATCACCCCGCAGCACGTCGTCGTCAACCGTGTGCGCGCGTCGGTCGCGGGGCCCCAGGCCGCTCGCGCGGTCGCGGGAGCCCTCGAGCGGTACGCGGGCGTGCGTGACGCGGTGCTGGTGCCGGACGACCGGCCGAGCCTCGACGCGGCGGTGCTCGAGGCGCGCACGCTGCGGGAGATCGCACCGGGATCGCCGGCCCGCCGCGCGATCGTCGGCCTCGCCGCACGGGTGGGGCAGGGGGTCGGCGGCGGCGTACCTGCGGTCGCGTCTGTCGCGCCGTTCGCGTGACGTGGAGCGGGAGCGCGCGGTCCGGTGCGACGCGCGCCCCGCACTCGCGGCACACTGACGTCGTGCGCCTCTACCTGCCCGCCACGCTCGACGAGCTCGACCCGGCCGCCGACGGCTCGGTCACGCTCGGCCCCCGGACCGCTCACGCGGTCACCGCCGCGCTGCGCGCCGCGCTGCCCGACGAGGACGACGAGGGGCTCGGGTTCTCCGCGCACCTCATGGCCGCGGACGACAGCCTCGCGATGCTCGCCGCGCGCGGTGACGCACCGCGTCTGCGGCTCGTCGTGACGGTCGACGTCCCCGACGGCGCCGTCCGGCTCGACGCCGCACCCGACGACGCGGGCCCGAGCGCGGTCGCGCTCGTCGACGCCGTGGGTGGCGACGCGATCGCGTGCGTGCACGTCGACGAGCCCGAGGTCGCGGCGGACGTCGCCCGGGCGCTCGAGGGCGACGCGGCGGCGGCGGAGCGCGTCGACGACGCGGACCTGCTCTGGTACGACGCGGCGGAGATCGCCCAGATCCCTCGCTGAGCGGCGTGGCGCGGCTCTCACGGCAGCGGTTTGGTCGTCGGGCCTGCGACCGGGTAACGTTCACGGGCGGTACGACGTCCGGATCAGTCCGAACCGAGTGGCCCTCACGCCCCGTCGTGAGGCTGCCGGGAGGCCCGGAAGTTATACCCCATGGGGTATGGTGTAATTGGCAGCACGACTGATTCTGGTTCAGTTAGTCTAGGTTCGAGTCCTGGTACCCCAGCGCGAGCACCGCTGATCGGACGGTTCGGAGCACGAGCGGACGTCGGGTAAAGTGTTCACACGCAAGCGAGGCCCACGGGTCACGCAGGCGATAGGCCCCCGTTGTGTAGCGGCCTAGCACGCCGCCCTCTCACGGCGGTAGCGCCGGTTCGAATCCGGTCGGGGGTACGTCAGAAGGCCCGGTCACCACGGTGACCGGGCCTTCGTCGTCGTGAGCTGATCCTCGTGGGTGACGTCGTGAGTGCGGTGTGCTCGGCGCCCCTCACGCACGACGATGGCCCCGGCGCAGGGCCGGGGCCATCGCGTGAGGTCTCGGACCTCTGGGGGGACGTGGGGAGGTGGCGGGTGTCACTCCGCGGTGCGGCGCAGCACCTCGGTCAGCCGGTTGGCGGCGGAGACGACCGCGGCGGCGTGCAGGCGGCCCGGCTGGCGGGTCAGACGCTCGAGCGGTCCGGATACCGAGACGGCCGCGACGACGCGTCCCGACGGCCCGCGCACGGGTGCGGAGACCGACGCGACGCCGACCTCGCGCTCCGACACGGACTGGGCCCAACCGCGGCGGCGCACGCCGGACAGGATCGTCGCGGTGAACTTGGCGCCCTGCAGCCCGCGGTGCAGCCGGTCGGGCTCCTCCCACGCGAGCAGCACCTGCGCGGCCGAGCCGGCCTGCATGGTGAGCGTCGCGCCGACGGGGATGGAGTCGCGCAGGCCGATGGGTCGCTCGGCGGCGGCGACACAGATGCGCTGGTCACCCTGCCGGCGGTAGAGCTGCGCGCTCTCACCCGTGTGGTCGCGCACGGCGGCGAGCACCGGTCCGGCCGCGGCGAGCAGCCGGTCCTCGCCCGCCGCGGTGGCGAGCTCGGACAGGCGCGGGCCGAGCACGAACCGGCCCTGCATGTCGCGGGCGACCAGACGATGGTGCTCGAGCGCGACGGCGAGCCGGTGGGCGGTCGGTCGAGCAAGATGGGTGGCGGTCACGAGCTGCGCGAGGGTCGCCGGACCGGCCTCGAGCGCGCTCAGGACGGCTGCGGCCTTGTCCAGGACGCCGACTCCGCTAGAGTTGTCCATAGGCCGATATTGGCGTCTCGCAGGCTGAGATGCAAGTGCAGAGGCACGACGCGTTCGAGAAGTCACCCCGATCGGCCCCGAGAACCGGGAACACCCCCACCCGGACGAGCAGAACAGGACCGCAGCACATGTCCGGTACGTTGGCGGAGAAGGTCTGGGACGCGCACGTCGTGCGACGAGGCACGGACGGAGCCCCTGACCTCCTCTACATCGACCTCCACCTCGTCCACGAGGTCACCAGCCCGCAGGCGTTCGAGGGCCTGCGGCTCGCCGGCCGTCCGGTCCGTCGCCCGGACCTGACGCTCGCCACCGAGGACCACAACACGCCGACGCTCGACATCGACCGCCCGATCGCGGACGCGACGAGCCGCACGCAGATCGAGACGCTGCGCACCAACGCCGCGGAGTTCGGCGTGCGCATCCACTCGCTCGGCGACGCGGACCAGGGCATCGTCCACCAGGTCGGCCCGCAGCTCGGCCTCACGCAGCCCGGCCTGACGGTCGTCTGCGGCGACTCGCACACGTCCACGCACGGCGCGTTCGGCGCGCTCGCGTTCGGCATCGGCACGTCCGAGGTCGAGCACGTGCTCGCGACCCAGACGCTCCCGCTCGCGCCGTTCAAGACCATGGCGATCACCGTCGACGGCCGTCTGCCCGAGGGTGCGACCAGCAAGGACATCATCCTCGCGGTCATCGCCAAGATCGGCACCGGTGGCGGCCAGGGGTACGTGCTGGAGTACCGCGGCGAGGCCATCCGCGCGCTGTCGATGGAGGCGCGCATGACGATCTGCAACATGTCGATCGAGGCCGGTGCGCGCGCCGGGATGATCGCGCCCGACGAGACCACGTTCGAGTACCTCAAGGGCCGCCCGCACGCGCCCGAGGGCGCCGACTGGGACGCGGCGGTCGAGTACTGGCGCACGCTGCACTCGGACGACGACGCGGTCTTCGACGCCGAGGTGGTCCTGGACGCCGCGGACCTCGAGCCGTTCGTCACGTGGGGCACCAACCCGGGCCAGGGCCTGCCGCTGTCGGCCGACGTGCCCGTGCCCGAGCAGATCGCGGACGCGAACGAGCGCGTCGCCGCCGAGCGCGCGATCGAGTACATGGGCCTGACGCCGGGCCAGCCGCTGCGCTCGATCAAGGTCGACACGGTCTTCATCGGCTCGTGCACCAACGGCCGCATCGAGGACCTGCGCTCGGTCGCGAAGGTCGTGCAGGGCCGCAAGAAGGCCGACGACGTGCGCGTCCTCGTGGTCCCGTCGTCGGCGCGCGTGCGTCTGCAGGCGGAGGCCGAGGGGCTCGACAAGATCTTCCTCGACTTCGGTGCGGAGTGGCGCAACGCGGGCTGCTCGATGTGCCTGGGCATGAACCCCGACCAGCTCGCTCCGGGGGAGCGTTCGGCGTCGACGTCGAACCGCAACTTCGAGGGCCGCCAGGGCAAGGGCGGGCGCACCCACCTCGTCTCGCCGCTCGTCGCGGCCGCGACCGCCATCCGCGGCACGCTCTCGTCCTACGCGGACCTGGGCACGGGCCGGCCCGCGCCGGACGGCTCGCCGCTGACCGGCCCCGCCGCCGACCTCCAGACGGTCTGACGACCCGACGACGAACGAGAGAGACAGACCCATGGAGAAGTTCACCCAGCACACCGGCGTCGGGGTCCCGCTGCGTCGCAGCAACGTCGACACCGACCAGATCATCCCCGCCGTCTACCTCAAGCGCGTGACGCGCACGGGGTTCGAGGACGCGCTGTTCGCGGCGTGGCGCGGCGACCCGGAGTTCGTCCTCAACCAGGACGCCTACCGCTCCGGCTCGGTCCTCGTCGCGGGCCCCGACTTCGGGACGGGCTCGTCGCGTGAGCACGCGGTGTGGGCGCTCAAGGACTACGGCTTCAAGGTCGTGGTCTCGGCGCGGTTCGCGGACATCTTCCGCGGGAACTCGGGCAAGCAGGGCCTGCTGGCCGCTCAGGTCGCCCAGGAGGACATCGAGCTGATCTGGAAGATCCTCGAGACGCGCCCGGGCACCGAGGTCACGGTCGACCTGGTCGCGCGCACCGTGCAGTGCGACGACGTCGTCGTCCCGTTCCACGTGGACGACTACACGCGCTGGCGGCTCATGGAGGGTCTGGACGACATCGGCCTGACGCTGCAGCACGTCGACGAGATCTCCGCGTTCGAGGAGCGTCGTGAGTCGTGGCGTCCCGCGACGCTGCCCGCCAAGCACCTCCCGCCGGTGGAGATCAAGGCAGCGCGGCCGGTCGAGGTCGCGATCGGGCGCCGCCCCGCCTGACCCGCCTGCACGACGACGGCCCCGGTGCGCCCCGGACGGGTGCGCCGGGGCCGTCGCGTGCGGGCACCGCGTTCGCGCTAGCGTGGGCAGCGGTCCGTCGCGCCGGAGACGCCGGTGCGGGAAGAACTCCGCGACGGTCCTGGTTGGCTGTGCTCGGGCGGACGGCCCCTCGTCGGCGCGCGGTACATGGCGCCGGTGGGAGGTCGAGGCCAAGAACGGACCGGGTGCGCGCAAGCGGCTCGGCAAGAGGTCGTCACGGCGTCGTCGTGCGGGGCGACACCCGCGCGCGCGGGTGTCGCCGGCCTGTGAAGGTGTCGTGCGGAGCAAGGTGTCGGGCCCCCGTGTGGTCGGGGGCCGGTGCCGTGGGTAGGCGAGGATGGGCGCGTGAACGATCTGCTGTACGTCAACGGTGGCAACCCGCTGCGGGGAGAGATCACCGTGCGTGGCGCCAAGAACTTCGTGTCGAAGGCCATGGTGGCCGCGCTCCTGGGGGAGACCCCCAGCGTGCTGCGCAACGTGCCGCAGATCCGGGACGTCGCGGTGGTCAAGGGGCTGCTCGAGCTGCACGGGGTGCGCGTCGAGGCCGACGACGCCGCCGGCACCCTGCGCCTGGACCCGAGCGACGTCGAGATCGCGCACGTCGCGGACATCGACGCGCACGCCGGCTCGAGCCGCATCCCGATCCTGTTCTGCGGCCCGCTGCTGCACCGCCTGGGCGAGGCGTTCATCCCCGACCTGGGTGGCTGCCGGATCGGCGACCGGCCGATCAACTACCACCTCGACATCCTGCGCCAGTTCGGCGCGGTCGTGGAGAAGCGCCCCCAGGGCATCTACCTCAGCGCCCCGCGGCGCCTGCAGGGCACGAAGATCGCGCTGCCGTACCCGAGCGTGGGCGCCACCGAGCAGCTCCTGCTCACGGCGGTCCGCGCCGACGGCATCACCGAGCTGGCGGGCGCGGCGATCGAGCCCGAGATCATGGACCTGATCAACGTCCTGCAGAAGATGGGCGCGATCATCTCGGTCGACACCGACCGCGTGATCCGCATCGAGGGCGTCGAGCGGCTCGAGGGGTACCAGCACACCTCGCTGTCCGACCGCATCGAGGCGGCGTCGTGGGCGTCCGCGGCGCTCGCGACGGGCGGTGACATCTACGTGCGCGGAGCGACGCAGCCGGAGATGACGACGTTCCTCAACACGTTCCGCAAGGTGGGCGGCGAGTTCGCGGTCGACGACGAGGGCATCCGCTTCTACCACCCGGGCGGCGACCTGCGCTCGATCCAGCTCGAGACGGACGTGCACCCCGGCTTCATGACGGACTGGCAGCAGCCGCTCGTCGTCGCGCTCACGCAGGCCAAGGGCCTGTCGATCGTGCACGAGACGGTGTACGAGAACAGGTTCGGGTTCGTCGACGCGCTCGTCGGCATGGGCGCGACGATCCAGGTCTACAAGGAGTGCCTGGGCGGGCGGCCGTGCCGGTTCGGCCAGCGCAACTTCTACCACTCGGCGGTCATCAGCGGCCCGACGCCCCTGTCGGCGGCGGACATCGAGGTGCCGGACCTGCGCGGGGGCTTCAGCCATCTCATCGCGGCGCTGACCGCGAAGGGCACGTCCCAGGTGCGGGGGATCAGCCTGATCGACCGCGGGTACGAGCACTTCATGGACAAGCTCTCGGCCCTCGGCGCGGAGTTCAGCCGCGACTGACCCCGCACCTCGGGCACCCCCGTCCCCTGGTGGCGCCTCAGGTCCCGTCCCGCCGCCAGAAGGTAGCCTGCTCGTCGTGCGTCCGCCTGCCCGTTCCAACCGCGCCTACCGCAACGTCGCGCGGATCGTCCGACCCTTGCTCAAGGCGATGACCAAGCCCGACTGGCACGGTGTCGAGCACCTCCCGACCGACCGCGGGTTCATCGTCGCGGCGAACCACATGACGAACGTCGACCCGCTGACGTTCGCGCACTTCCTGTGGGACAACGGCGTGGCGCCCAAGGTGCTCGCGAAGGACCCGCTGTTCAAGGTCCCGCTGGTGGGCCGCGTCCTGCGCGCGACCGGTCAGATCCCCGTCTACCGCAACACGAGCGCGGCGGGGGAGTCGCTCGGCGCGGCGGTCACGGCGCTCCAGCAGGGTGACGCCGTCGCGGTGTTCCCGGAGGGCACCCTGACGCGCGACCCGGACCTGTGGCCCATGGTCGGGAAGACGGGCGTCGCGCGGCTCGCGCTGACGACGCGCGTACCCGTGATCCCCGTCGCGCAGTGGGGCCCGCAGAACCTGCTGGGGCGCTACGCGAAGCTGCTCAGGCCGATCCCGCGCAAGACCGTCACGATCGTCGTCGGGCCGCCGGTGGTGCTCGACGACCTGTACGAGCGCCCGCAGGACGCCGCGACGCTGCGCGAGGCGACGGAGCGCGTCATGGACGCCATCACGCGGCTGCTCGAGGGCATCCGCGGCGAGCAGGCACCCGCCGTGCGGTACGACATGCGCAAGCCCGACGCGCAGCGGTCCGGCGGCGAGCGCGCGGCCCGGCCGGAGCAGCCGTGACGGCGTCCGACGAGAACGGCGAGACGCTGCGCACGGCCGTCCTCGGCACCGGCAGCTGGGGCACGACGTTCGCGGCGGTGCTCGCCGACGCGGGGTGCGACGTGACCGTGTGGGGCCGCTCGGCCGCCGTGGTGCGGCAGATCGCGGACCAGCACCGCAACGAGGCCTACCTGCCCGGCATCGACCTGCCCGCGTCCGTGACCGCGACGACCGACGCCCGCGCGGCCGTCGCGCACGCACGCATCGTCGCGGTCGCCGTGCCGTCGCAGGTCGCGCGCGACACCCTCGCGCCGCTGCGCGGTGCGCTGCGCGACGACGCGGTCGTCGTGTCCCTGATGAAGGGTGTCGAGCTCGGCACCGACAAGCGCATGAGCGAGGTCGTCGCCCAGACGCTGGATATCCCCGACGAGCGCGTGGCCGTCGTCTCCGGCCCGAACCTCGCACGCGAGATCGCGCGCCACCAGCCGACCGCCACGGTGGTCGCCTCGACGTCGCCCGAGACCGCCGCGCTCGTCGCGCGCGCCGTGGCCTCGTCGTACTTCCGCCCGTACACGAACCCGGACGTCGTGGGCGTCGAGCTGTGCGGTGCGGTGAAGAACGTCATCGCGCTCGCGGTCGGCATCTCGCAGGGCCGCGGCCTGGGCTACAACACGATGGCGACCGTCATCACGCGCGGTCTCGTCGAGATCACGCGGCTCGGCCTGGCGCTCGGTGCGACCCCGGAGACGTTCCCCGGGCTCGCGGGCATGGGCGACCTCATGGCGACGTGCGCGTCGCCGGACTCTCGCAACCACACCCTGGGTGGGCACATCGGCCGCGGCATGGGTCTCGACGAGGCGATCGCCGCCACGGGCGGGACGGCCGAGGCCGTCAAGACCTGCCGGCCCGTGCTCGAGCTCGCACGGCGCCTCGGCATCGAGATGCCCATCACCGAGGCGGTCGTGAAGGTCCTCTACGAGGGCCTGCCGGTCGACCAGCTCGCGCCCATGCTGCTGTCGCGCCCGCGCCGCGCGGAGGTCGTCGGCCGCTGATCACATTGCCCTCTTCTTTCGCCAGTCTCGCCGGACATTACCTGCTAACGTCAGGTCGTCCGCGTGGAGCGCGGGCGGCGCAGGGGGCTGTGTCTGGCTGTGCCTCCCTGTGTGCGTTTTTCGAGCCAGGGAGGATCACTTGCGCGTACTCTTCAGGCGTTCTGGAGCGGCAATCGCGGTGGCGATAGCCGCCGCTATTTCGATGCCCGCCCTAGCGCTCGCGGATTCGGGCGACGGAAAGACCGCATGCAACGTTGGCGAGATTTGCTTCGCTCGTGACGACGCGACGGTCAGGTACCAGAAGCACTTCTGGTATGGCGCGTCGCATGACAACTACTACTTCTGGGACACGGTCGAGAACGACCCGGACGGTTCCGAGCTGAAGAACAACGCAGATCAGGTCCGAAACCGCGATCGGACGTGTGACGTCAAGGTGATCGACGACCGGGGGCTCCTCCCGGACGATGTCCAGACGATCCCGAACAATGGTGTCTGGACCCCGCTCAAGGACAGCGTCGACAACGAGAATGACCGCCACGAGCGTGTTTGCTAGCAGGTCCGTCGCTGGGGGCCGCCCAAGCGGCCCCCAGCTCGCCGTCGTTCTGGTGATTGTACTGTCCCTCACCAGTTGCGTTGCATCTGCAGATGGGATGGCAGCAGCATCCGGACAGTCGTCGAACGCGAGCCAGTCGCGAAGCGAGGTCGAACCGCTGGGGAGCAGTTTCGCGGCGCTGCAAAGTGCAGTCTCCATCGTCGTAGATCGCCGTTCTGATGTCGTAGCAGCGTGCATGGACACGGCCGGTTGGCCTCAGTACCGGGATGCGATGGAAGACGTTTCGCCGAGTGCGGGAGACCAGAAGTACGACCCCCTGACCGTCCATCACCTCGAGATCGGGCCGTTGTCGGCCGACGAGGCTGAGCGATATGGCTTCGGGGGTCTCAGGTGGGCCTTTCAGAGCAGGCGTCACGGCGCGGTGCTCTCTGATAGTCCCGACTACGACCATGCGCTTTCGGCCTGTGGGGCATATATGGGCGCCGGGCCCGACCGCCTTACGGCGGCCTTCGACGCTCTCGTTGACTTGATGCGTGCTGAGCTCGCCGACCGGATCACGGCCGATCTCACGGCTCTCCTGGAAGATCAGCTTCTTTGCATCGAGGATCTGAACGGCCTCGTCGGAGATCTGCATGACTGGACGAGCGGGCGGGACGTGGGTGAGCTCCTGAAGGAGCGTGGCATAAGTACTGGGCGTCCAGTCGAACCGCCTGCCGACTCCGCGCCTCCTGGGCCTGGTGAGGTCCGTGTCGTGAGGGCTCCCGGCCCGGTGACGTACGAGCCTTCCGAAGGCGAGGTTGCTTTCGCACATGACTGGGTGGCGTGTGCCCTGTCGATCGACTTTTCAGCGCGCCTTGAGGCGCTTCAGGTCGGCCCACGGTCAGAAGTTGCGGCGGCGAACCAGCCAGAGATCGACCGTCTCGCCGAGCAAGCCACGGACGAGATTGCCCACCTCACGGATCTGTTGCCTGATAAGTGAAGGGGCGTGCCGGTACGGTTCTGGAGAATGGTCCAGAGGAGGAAGAATTGGCACCGACGGTGCTTGCCGCGCGGGGAGTGGGCGTGAGCTACGGCGCGCAGTGGGCGCTGCGAGATGCGTCGCTGGACGTGGCCGAGGGCGAGTTCGTGGCCGTCGTCGGGCAGAGCGGGTCCGGCAAGTCGACGTTCTTGCACGCGCTTGCCGGGCTGGTCGTGCCCGACAAGGGAAGCGTCACGCTCGGGGGCGTCGACGTCGTCGCCGCGTCCGACGCGGAGCGCACCCGGCTGCGGCGGGAGCGCCTGGGCTTCGTGATGCAGCACGGCCAGCTCGTCCCCGAGCTCACGCTCGGTCAGAACGCGGCGATGCCGCTACGCCTGCTCGGCGCCACGCGTCGCCAGGCGCTCGCGAACGTCATGCCGTTGCTCGAGTCGCTGGGGGTGGCCCACCTCGCGTCGCGGTTACCAGGCGAGGTATCGGGTGGGGAGCAGCAGCGCGTCGCGGTCGCACGCGCGCTGTGCGCACGTCCCGCCGTGGTATTTGCCGACGAGCCCACGGGTGCGCTCGACTCGGCGAACGGTGCTGTGGTCGCCGCCGCGCTGCGGAGCAGCGCACGGGAGGCCGGGGCGGCGGTCGTGCTCGTGACGCATGACTCGGGGCTCGCCGCGATGGCCGACCGCGTGGTGACGATGGCGGACGGGCGCACACGTGAGCCGTGACGGGACGCCACGGGCGTGGAGAGCACGAGCGGGTCTCCTTCTCGACATCGCCTGGACGGGACTGCGCCGGGCGCCGACGATCGCGCTCGTGCCGTTCCTCGCCGCGCTCGGCGGCACGCTCGTGGTGCTCGGTGCGGCCGCGACGATCGATGTCGCGCTCGACCGGGCCGAGGTGACCGCGGCCCGGATGCCGATCGTGGGGGATGAGGACGGCCTGAGGGTCCAGGTGTCCGAAGGTCGGTTCGCCGGCCGGTCCATACACGTCGTGGACGTCTGGGCGTCCGACCCGACGAGCCACGCGGCTCCAGGCGTCACCCGGATGCCACGTGCGGGTGAGCTCGTGGTGTCGCCGGCGTTCGGCGAGCTCAGGCGGCGTGAGGGGAGCACCCTGGCGAACAGGTACCCGGGCGACGTCGTCGCGACCGTGGGTCCGTCGGGCTTGCTCGGGCCGCACGAGCTCGTCGTCTGGGTCGGGCGCGACGACTCGGAGCTCTCACCTGACCTGCGGGTGTCGGGCTTCGGGACCGATGCGGCCGATGTCCTGCGCGTGCCGTCGGACCTGCGCGTGGCCGTCCCGGTGCTGGTCGTCGTCTTCCTGCTGCCCGTCGTGATCCTGTTCGCGACTGCCGCCGCGATCGGGGCCGAGCGGCGCGAGCGTCGGCTCGCGGCGTTGCGACTGCTCGGTCTGTCGAGGACGTCGGCCCGAGGAGTCGTCGTGCTGGAGTCGGTGATCCCGGTGCTGCCCGGCGTGCTGGCTGCCGCTCTGGTCCTGCGACCGGCGGCGCGATGGGCGGCCCCGTCGCTGCCGTTCGACGGTGGTGTGTGGCCCGGGATGGTCGACGTCTCGCTGCCCGCGCTGCTCGCTGCGACCGCGACCGTCCTCGGGGTTGCCACGGTCGTGGTGGTCGGCGCTCTCCGTCGGCTCGACGTCGGTCCTCTCGCCGTCCTGCGGCGAGCAAGCATGGCCGGGGTCTCGCGTGCGCGGGGGTGGCCGTTGGCGGTGGGCCTCGCACTGCTGGCGGGCTCGGTGGTTGCGATGGGGGCTCAGGACGACGTCGAGGTGGCCGCATGGCTCTTCATCGCCGCGCTCGCAGGAGTCCTTGTCGGTGTCCCGGTCGCGACGCCGCTCGTCGTCCGCTGGTGCGCGTCGGTCACGGGACGGCTCACGGGATCGTGGGTCGCGGAGCTCGCGTCGGCCAGGGTCGCTCAACGGCCCGAGCGGTACGCGCGCGTGGTCGCCGGCTCAGCCGTCGTCGTGCTGGTCAGCGGGCTGCTCCTGTCGCTCCTGCCGCTCCTCGCGGGGGCGGAGAGCGCCGACCTGCGGGCTGCTCGAGCGTCGACTGTCGACGACCTCGTCCTCGCCGACGTGCAGGACCGCGACGGCGAGGTCGACGGCCACGAGGTCGCCGCCGTCGTCCGGGTCGACGTCATCCAGGTGGCGGTGGGCCCGGACGTCCGGGCGGTCGCGGTGGTGGACTGCGCGGCGCTCGGCGAGCTGCTCGTCGTCGATCCGCCCTGCGTGCCCGGTGGCGCCGCGCTCGTCTGGGACGCAGCCCTGCCGCCCGGCTCGCAGGTCGTCCGCGAGCGGGTCGAGCCCGACGGCACGATCACGTACGACGAGCTCGGCGCGGTCGGGCGCCTGCCGGTCCAGCCGACGTCCGAGACCTTCGAGCAGATCCGCGAGCTGCTGCCGGCGAACGGTGGGGTGATCGACCGCTCGGCGCTCGACCCGATCACGGTGGCTGACGCCGCCGTGCACGCGACAGTCCTTGTCCTTCCCGGTGCGCACGGAACGGAGGCGGCACGGACCGCGGTCGCACCCGTTCGGCCCGACTCCGCGTTGACGCTCGAGGAGCGCATCCAGGACGCAGAGCGCACGAGCATCACCTACCGGCGGATCACGATCGCCGTCGTGGCCGCGGCGGGCGCCATGGCGGCCATGCTGCTGTGCGCGGCGCTGCTGGCGGAGATCGCCGCACAGCGTCGGGAGCGCGCGCTGCTCCGTGTCGTCGGCGTGCGCGAGGCCGAGCTCGCGAGGTCCACCGTGGCGCAGGCAGCGCTCGCGGCCGTGCCGGGCGTCGCGCTCTCGTGGCTGCTGGCGGTCGCGCTGTGTGCGGTCTTCCTCGCGCTCGACGGCAGCGGCCCCGCGCGGATCCCGTGGGGCGGCATGGGGGCGATCGCCGCGGGTGCGCTGCTGCTCCCGCTCGTCGCGTCGACGGCCGTGCTCCCGGCCATGCGCACCACGCACCACCGCGATCTTTCTCGCGACTGATGAAGCCACGCGCGGTCGATCGACCGCGACGACGAAGGGGGAACGACATGGGGATCCGCGCGGTGTGGTGCGCGACGGGCGTGCTCGCAGTGGTGCTGTGCGGGGGGTGTGCGGACGGTGAGCCGCTCGATCCTGGGCTCGAGCCCGGCGAGAAGGGGGCGCGCCTGACGGTCGAGGCGTTCTTGGGCGGCCTCGCCGGCGGTGAGCCGGAACGTGTCTGCTCCCTTCTGACGGTCGAGGCTCAACGCTCGCTCGAGGTCGCCACTGCGGCCTCGTCGTGCCTGACCGGCGTCGAACGGCTCGGCGAGCTCGACGAGGAGATCGAGGGCAGCGTCGGTGAGGTCGTGCTCGACGGCGATGCCGCTGCGGACGTCGCGACCGGACTTCGTGGCTCCGTCGCGGAGGCCTTCGGCGCTGTCGAGGGCACGCTCCATCTCACCCGGGCCGACGGCCGCTGGATGGTCACCACACCGAGCTGAGGCGCGGGTCAGGCCGTCCGGTCGAGGGCGTCCTCGAGGTCGCGCCACAGGTCCTCGACGTCCTCGATGCCCACGCTCAGGCGCAGGAGGTCCTCGGGCACGGTGACGGACTCGGTGGTGAACCGGCGGCGGCGCTCGAGCGTCGACTCGACCCCGCCGAGGCTCGTCGCGGGCACCCACAGCCGCAGCGCGTCGACGAGCGCGTCGGCCGCGTCGGGCCCGCCCACGGGGCGCATGCCGATGATCGAGCCGTAGCCGTCCATGAGCTTCGTCGCGCGCGCGTGGCCGGGGTCGTCGGGCAGGCCGGGGTGCCGCACGGCGAGCACGCGTGGGTGGGCCGCGAGCCGGCGCGCGAGCTCGAGCGCGTTGGCCTGGGCGCGTTCGACCCGCAGCGCGAGGGTGCGCAGGCCGCGCAGTGCGAGCCACACCTCGAACGGGCCGGCGATCGCACCGTGCACGGTGCGGTACTCGTGCAGGCGGGCGCGCACCGCCGGGTCGGCCGCGAGCACCGCGCCCAGGACGACGTCGCTGTGCCCCGCGAGGTACTTGGTGACGGAGTGCACGACGACGTCCGCGCCGTGCTCGAACGGCCGCTGCACGAGCGGCGTGGCGAACGTGTTGTCGACCGCGACGAGCGCGCCGGCCTCGTGCGCGCCGACGACGAGCGCGGGCAGGTCCGCGACCTCGAGCATCGGGTTGGTCGGGGACTCGACCCAGAGCAGGTCCGCGGGCCGGGTGCCGTCGCCGTCGCGGACCGCGGACAGCACCTCGTCGGTGTCCGCGACGTCCACGAGCTCGACCTGCACGCCGCTGCGCCGCGCGAGGTCGGCCGCGTAGCCGAGCGTGACCTGGTAGCTGTGCCGGGGGAGGACGAGCCGGCCGCCCGGGGGTACGAGGGAGAGCGCGGCCGCGATCGCGCCCATGCCCGAGCCGAGCACGAGCGCGGGCGACGGGCACGCCTCGAGCGCTGCGAGGGCACCCTCGAACGCGTGCCACGCGGGGGTGTCCGCGCGCCCGTACATCGGCTCGTCGCCCGGCACGCCCTGCGAGACGAAGGTCGAGGACAGCACCAGCGGCGGGTTGAGCGGCGCGCCCTGCCCGCGGTCGGGGCGTCCGGCGGTCACGACGAGCGTCGAAGGGGCCCGGTGCGCGTGCGGCGAGGTCACCGCGCCAGCGTACGCGCGCGGTCGGCACCCGGTCGGCGGCAGGTAGGGTCGTCCCCGATGAACGCCCAGCCGCAGCCCGCCGACACGGGCGCCCCCGCTTCCTCCGCCCGTCCCCGCGTCATGGTCCTGTTCGGCGGCCGCTCCGGGGAGCACGCGATCAGCTGCGCGACCGCCGGCGGCGTGCTGCGCGCGCTCGACCGTGACCGGTACGACGTCCTCGCGGTCGGGATCACGCCCGAGGGGCGCTGGGTGCTGGCGGACGACGACCCGGACCGCTGGGCGATCACCGAGGGGCGGCTGCCGCAGGTCGAGGACGCGCGTGCGCACGTGCAGCTGCCGCAGTCGTCGTCGGACCGTGAGGTGCACCTCGTCTCGAACGGTGACGCGCCGCTCCCGCTCGGTGAGGTCGACGTGGTGTTCCCGCTGCTGCACGGTCCGTTCGGCGAGGACGGCACGCTCCAGGGCATGCTCGAGCTCGCCGACGTGCGGTACGTCGGCGACGGTGTGCTCGCCTCGGCCGTCGGCATGGACAAGCACATGATGAAGCTCGTCTTCGCGGGCCAGGGGCTGCCCGTCGGGCCGTTCGTCGTGCTCCTGCCCGGCGCGTTCGACCGCGACCCGGAGGGCCAGACGGAGCGGGTCCGCGCGCTCGGGCTGCCGCTGTTCGTCAAGCCCGCGCGCGCCGGCTCGAGCCTCGGCATCACGCGCGTCGACGACCTCGCCGACCTGCCCGCGGCAGTCGCCGAGGCGCAGCGCCACGACCCGAAGGTCGTCGTCGAGGCCGCGATCGTGGGCCGCGAGATCGAGTGCGGCGTGCTCGGCGGGCACCACGGCGAGCGGGCGCGCGCGTCGCTGCCGGGCGAGATCGTCGTCGACGCGGGCAAGCACGCGTTCTACGACTTCGAGGCCAAGTATCTCGACGAGGCGGCCGTGCGGCTGGCGTGCCCCGCCGACCTGCCCGAGCACGTCACGGACCGCGTGCGCGAGGTCGCCGTGCAGGCGTTCGAGGCGCTCGGGTGCGAGGGCCTCGCGCGCGTGGACGTGTTCGTCACGCCCGACGACGAGGTGATCGTCAACGAGATCAACACCATGCCCGGGTTCACGCCGTTCTCGATGTACCCGCGCATGTGGGAGGCCACGGGCCTGACCTACCCCGAGCTGGTCGACGAGCTCGTGCGCCTCGCGCTCGAGCGGCCCACCGGTCTGCGCTGACGCGTCACGGCAGGCGCGTCGGCGTCGGGCGCGTCACAGGCAGCCGCGTTCGCGGGTGGTGTGCTGGACGGCGGGCCCGAGCGCGTCGAGGAACGACGTGGGGTGCGTGCGCGCGATCGCGGCCGGCACGAGCAGCTGGACCGCGGGGACGCGACCGTACGTGGTGAACGTCCAGTCGCTGCCCGCCTCGTCGTCCGGGTCGGACGCGACGACGACCCAGTCGACGGACGTGCCGTCGGGGGACTCCACGCTCTCGCAGCGGTCCGTGGTCGGCCCGAGCGGCTCGACGCCGCAGCGCAGCACGACCGCGCCCGAGCCGTCGCCCCACGCGGTCGTCGCCTGCGCGTCGGTGTCGCGCCGCTCCAGGTCGCTGAGCTCGTCGGGTGTCGCGAGGACCACCTGCGCGCACACCGGGTCGGTCGCGTACGGTCCCGCGGTGGTCGCCACGGCCGGCGCGCACCCGGCGAGGGCGGCCGGGACGAGGGCGAGGGCGAGGGCACGACGAGCAGCGCGGGGCACGTCACCACCGTAACGACTCGCGGGGCGTGCTCCGCACGAGCGCGTGCGCGGGCTGGCTCGCCGTCGCGCGGGCGCTAGCGTGGCCGGGTGCGAGTCGCGGACCTGACCGAGGAGCAGCTGCTGGCCCGGATCGTCCCGGAGCTGCCGGCGGGCGCGGCGACCCTCCTGGGCCCGGGCGACGACGCAGCGGTCGTCGCGGCAGCGGACGGGCGGTTTGTCGTCACGACGGACGTGCTGGTCGAGGACCGGCACTTCCGTCGCGCGTGGTCCTCGGGCGAGGACGTCGGGCGACGTGCGGCGGTGCAGAACCTGGCCGACGTCGCGGCGATGGGCGCGGTGCCTACGAGCCTGGTCGTGACGCTCGTCGTACCCGCGGAGCTGGACGTCGACTGGGTCGTCGGGCTCGCGCGCGGTCTCGCCGCCGAGTGCGGCCCGCTGGGTGCGGGCGTGGTCGGCGGGGACCTGTCGGGCGGGCCGCTCGTCGTCGTCGGCGTGGCCGCGCACGGCGACCTGCAGGGGCGTGCCCCCGTGCTGCGCTCCGGCGCGCGGACCGGTGACGTGGTCGCGCACGCGGGGGTCCTGGGGTGGTCGGCCGCGGGTCTGGCGTCGCTGTCCGCGCGCGCCGCGCACGTGCCCGCCCGGTTCGTCGAGGCCTATCTGCGGCCGCGCTCACCCCTCGCCGCGGGGCCGGACGCCGCGCGCGCGGGCGCGACCGCAATGATGGACGTGTCCGACGGGCTGCTCAAGGACGCGGGGCGGCTCGCGCGTGCGAGCGGGGTCCGCGTGGACCTGGACCGCGGTGCCCTCGCCCCGGCCGCGGACGCGCTCGCGGACGTGGCCCGCGGGCTCGACGCCGACCCGTGGGCATGGGTCCTCGGCGGAGGAGAGGACCACGGCCTGCTCGCGACGTTCCCCGCGGGGACCGAGCTCCCGGCACCGTTTCGCGTGATCGGCCGGGTGATCGGCCGGGTGGTCGACGGGGCGGTCGGTGGGGTGGTCGGCCGAGGGGAGCCGGCCGGGGACGACGAGCCCGCCGTCACCCTCGACGGGGAGGCTCCCGGTGTCGCGACGGGCTGGGACCACTTCGCCGGCCGGCCGGGCTGAGCGTCCTGGCGGTCAGCGGCGGCGGTAGCGGACCTCGAGCAGCTCCTCGCCGCCCACGTCCTCGAACCGCTCGACACCGTCGGGCTGGAAGCCGTGGCGCCGGTAGAAGTGGCGCGCGCGCTCGTTCGCCGCGAGCACCCACAGCGACAGCGGCGTGTGGTCGCCCGCCTCGGCGATGAGGGTGCGCATGAGCTCGCGCGCGACCCCGTGCCCCCACGTCCCGGGGTCGAGGTAGATCGAGTAGATCTCCAGGTCGCCGCGGCCGGCGTCCTCGTCGCGGCTCGGACCCATCGACGCGAAGCCCAAGGGCCGGCCGCCGTCCTGCGCGAGCCACGTCCGCACGCCGTCGTCCGGTCCGCGCTCGAGGTGGTGCCGCCACCGCTCGGCCGCCGACTGCGGGTCGAGCGAGTCGAGGTAGGTCGCGGAGACAATCCCGACGTACGCCTCCTGCCACGAGCGCACGTGCACGGACGCGATCGCGGCGGCGTCCGCCGGCCCTGCCGCGCGGATGGTCAGCTCCTCGATCTGCTCGGCCATGGGGTCACCATGCCACACGGGCGCGACGACGCAAGGCCCGCGAGGAGAATTCCTCGCGGGCCTTGCGGTCGATGCTGGAGGTGCGACTCAGACGGCGCGCTGGACCTTGCCGGCCTTGAGGCACGAGGTGCACACGTTGAGACGCTTGGGCGTCCCGGCGACGACCGCGCGGACGCGCTGGATGTTCGGGTTCCAGCGACGCTTCGTGCGGACGTGCGAGTGCGAGATGCTGTGCCCGAAGCTCGGGCCCTTGGCGCAGACGTCGCAGGTGGCGGCCACGGTCTTCTCCTGTTGCTCTGGTCGAACTTGAACAGCCGCGAGGTCCGCGGCGAAGTCGGTGTTTCCCGGTGGGCGGCGGTCGCGGACCGTCGGACGAGATCGTCGGACGAACCTGCCACCGCACCCGTCAGGGCGCGCCCGAACCCGTCGGGCAACCGGTCAAGACTAGCCCATGGCGTGCAGGGCCCCCAAATGTGGGTGCGGTGGTGCAGGGTGAGATGCGCCGCACCGACGTCCGCCGTGTCGGGCAGGCTGGTGCGCGGTCTCGTCGCCGACAGGACGGACGGCACGACGACCGGACCACCACGACCACCGGACCACGGCGGGACGACGAGAGGGGAGCGCGCGTGCTGCTCGGGACCGACCAGGCCCTCGCCTGGGTGTCCGCCGCACGCGCGGGCCTCGTGGGTGCGCGCGGCCGCATCGACGCCGTCAACGTGTTCCCCGTGGCCGACGCGGACACCGGCACGAACGCGTGGCTCACCGTCGAGGGCGGCGCCCGTGCGGTCGACGAGCTGCTCGCGTCCCCGGGTGGGCCGCCCGACGCCGAGGCGGCCCTCGCGGCGTTCGCGCGCGGCGCCATGCTCGCGGCGCGCGGCAACTCCGGGGTGATCCTCAGCCAGTGGCTCGCGGGCTTCGTGCGGCGCGCACGGCGCGACGACGACGGCCCGGCACGGGTCCTCGCGGACGCGCTGCGGGACGCGGCGCGCGCGGCGCGGCTCGCGCTCGCGGACCCGCAGGAGGGCACCGTGCTCACGCTGGCCGACGAGGTCGCGGAGGCGGCCGAGCTCGCCGCGGACGCCGGTGCGCCGACCGGGCAGGCCGTGGCCCATGCGGCCGCCGCGGGGCACCAGGCGCTCGCCCGGATCTCCGCCACGCACCCGGTGCTGCGCCGCGCGCACGTCCCGGATGCCGGGGCGTGCGCGCTCCTCGTCGTCGTGGACGCCTTGGTCGCGGCGGTGACGCGCGAGCCGGCACGCGACCCCGCGCTGTGGCTTCCGGAGCGCTCCGTGCCGCGGGCGCGGGACGCGGACGGCGACCTGCCGGACGCGGGGCACGGCGGCGGCGGGGCGTTCGAGGTCATGCTCGTCGTCCAGGCGCCGCGCGCGGACCTGGGCGACCATCTGCGCGAGGGGCTCGCGGCCGTCGGGGACTCGGTCGCCGTCGTGGGGGCCGACGGCTGGTGGCACGCGCACGTGCACACCGACGAGCCGGTCGCCGCGATCGACGCGTGCGCCGCGGGCGCGCGCGAGCAGGTGGTGGTGCGGCGGCTCGACGTGGTCGACGCCGCGGTCGGCCCGCGCCCGGACGGGTGGGGCCTGGTCGTCGTGACGGCGTCGCCGGGGCTCGCCGCCTGGTACGCGACCGCGGGGGCCGTCGTCGTCGTGCGCTGTCCTGAGCTGCCCGTCCGGGCCGAGCACGTGCGGCGTGCCGTGGAGGACGCACGCGACGAGTCCGGCCGGGCCGTGCTCGTCGTGCCCGGTGGTGCGGTCGCGGGGGACGAGCTGGACCTGCTGCTCGGGATCGACGGGGTCGAGGTGCTCGGCGCGGACGACGAGGCGCGCGCGGCGGTCGCCACGCTCGCGTTCGTGACCGCGGGGACCTCGGCAGCGGCCGCGGCGGCGCTCGCGACGGCCCGCGCGCGGGTGGCCGCGCTCGAGCCCGACGCGTCGGTCGCGGAGCTCGGCCGGACGGTCGACGGCCTCGTCCGCGCGGTGCCCGACCGCCTGGCAGACCTCCCCGACCGCCTGGCCGGCGCCCTGACGGACGGCGCCCTGCCGGTCCCGGAGAGCCTGACGGTCGTCGTGCCGGGGCCGCTGGACGAGCTGCTGGCCGCGCAGGTCGAGCGCGTCGCGGCGCAGCACGGGCTCGAGCCGACCGTGCTCGCGGACGCGAGCGCGACGCGCGTGCTCGTCGCGGTGGACTGACTCGGGGTGCGGGCGACGATGATGCGGACGACGAAGGAGGACGCGTGCGGTACGCGGACGGAGTGACGCGCGCGGCGGGGCTCGACCGCCCGGTGGGCTCGCTCGTGCCGCGCACGGGGCCGAAGTTCGAGGCCCTGGGCGTGCGGACGGCGGGCGACCTGCTGCGCTACTACCCGCGCCGGTACGCCGACCCGAGCAGGCTGACGGACATCGCGGGTCTCGTGATCGACGAGAAGGTGTCGGTGGTCGCCGAGGTGCGTTCGTGCTCCGGCGTGCTGCGCGCGCGGTCGTCGGGCAAGCTCCGCGTCGAGGCGCAGGTCACCGACGGACGGTCGGTGCTGCACCTCGCGTTCTTCGCGCAGCGCGAGCACATGGCCAAGCGGTTCGTGCAGGAGCTGCGGCCCGGGCGGCGGGGGCTGTTCACGGGGAAGGTCGGCTGGTTCAACGGCCGCGCACAGCTCGCGAACCCCGAGGCGGTGTGGTTCGACGCCGACGACGAGGGCGCGGCGCTCGAGCACGCCGCGCGACCGCTGCCCGTCTACCCGGCGAGCGCGGGTCTCGACAGCGCGCGGATCGCGACCGCCGTGCAGCTCGTCCTCGACCCGCTCCGGGACGGTGACGTCCCCGACCCGGTGCCCGCGCAGGTGCGCGACGCGCGCGGCCTGGGCGACCTGCTGCCCGCGCTGCGCGCCATCCACCGCCCCGAGACCGAGGAGGACTGGCGCGCGGCCCGCCGCCGGCAGCGCTACGAGGAGGCGTTCGTGCTGCAGGCCGAGCTCGCGCGCCGCCGGGCGCGCGCGGCGGCGCAACCCGCGGTGGCCCGGCCCCACGTGCCGGGCGGGCTGCTCGACGCGTTCGACGAGCGGCTGCCGTTCACGCTCACCGCGGGTCAGCGCACGGTGGGCGAGCAGGTCGCCGCCGAGCTCGCGCAGCCCGTCCCCATGCAGCGGCTCCTGCAGGGTGAGGTCGGGTCCGGCAAGACGGTGGTCGCGCTGCGCGCGATGCTGCAGGTGGTCGACTCGGGTGGGCAGGCGGCTCTGCTCGCGCCGACGGAGGTGCTCGCCGCCCAGCACGCGCGGTCGCTGCGGGCCATGCTCGGCGACCTCGCCGGGGGCGGGATGCTCGGGGGTGCCGACCAGGGCACGCGCGTCGCGCTCCTGACGGGCTCCGTCACCGGTGCTGCGCGCAAGCAGGCGCTGCTCGACGCCGCATCGGGTGCCGCGGGCATCGTCGTCGGGACGCACGCGCTGCTCGAGAAGACCGTGCAGTTCGCGGAGCTCGGGCTCGTGGTGGTCGACGAGCAGCACCGGTTCGGTGTCGAGCAGCGCGACGCGCTGCGCGCCAAGGCGTCGGCACAGCCGCACCTGCTGGCCATGACCGCCACGCCGATCCCGCGCACGGTCGCGATGACCGTGTTCGGGGACCTCGAGACGTCCGTGCTCGACGAGCTGCCCGCGGGCCGGTCCCCGATCACGACGTTCGTCGTGCCCGCGCACCTGCCCACCTGGATGTCCCGGACGTGGGCACGCGTCCGGGAGGAGGTCGCCCGGGGTGGCCGCGCGTACGTCGTCTGCCCCCGCATCACGGGCGACGACGCGGACGGGGCGGACCTCGTGGCCGACGAGCCCGCGACGCTCGGCGACCAGGGCGCGACGCCGCGCCGCCCGCCGCGTGCGGTCCTCGAGGTGGTCGAGGAGCTCAGGTCGCTGCCCGAGCTCGCCGGGGTCGGCGTCGGGATGCTGCACGGGCGGCTCGCCCCCGAGGAGAAGGACCGCGCGCTCGCGGACTTCGCGTCGGGCGCGGTGCCGGTGCTGGTCTCGACGACGGTCGTCGAGGTCGGCGTCGACGTGCCCGAGGCGACCGCGATGGTGATCCTGGACGCCGACCTGTTCGGCGTCTCGCAGCTGCACCAGCTGCGTGGCCGTGTGGGCCGCGGCAGCGCGCCGGGCGTGTGCCTGCTCGTCTCGGGCGCGCAGGAGGGCGGTCCCGGGCACGAGCGGCTGCGCACGGTCGCGGCGACGCTCGACGGGTTCGCGCTCGCGGCGTTCGACCTGGAGCAGCGACGCGAGGGTGACGTGCTGGGCGCGTCGCAGTCCGGCGGGTCGACGTCGTTGCGCCTGCTGCGCGTCACGCGCGACGGTGACCTCATCGAGCAGGCGCGGGCGGACGCGCGCGCGGTGGTCGAGCAGGACCCCGAGCTCGAGTCGTACCCCGCGCTGCGCGACGCGATCGAGGCGCTGCTGGCGGGCGAGCGCGAGGAGTTCCTCGACCGTGCGTGACGGGTCGCGGCTCGGCCGGCACCGGGCGAGGTGACGGCCGGGCCGGTGGTGGGCGAGGCTGTGCGCACGGCACACCCTCCCTGGTGCGGCTCCGGTCGCCGGGCCGCGGGTCGGGTTGTCGCAGGTCGGGTTGTCGCGGGACGGGAGGACGGCGTGACGAGGATCGTCGCGGGCAGCGTCGGCGGACGGGCGCTGCAGGTGCCGCGGGCCGGGACGCGGCCGACGAGCGAGCGCGTGCGCGAGGCGCTGTTCTCGCGCCTCGAGCACCTCGACGTCGTCGCCGGCGCGCGCGTGCTCGACCTGTACGCCGGCTCGGGTGCGCTCGGGCTCGAGGCCGCGAGCCGCGGCGCCGCGGCCGTGACCCTCGTCGAGCTCGCGCGGCAGGCCGCCGAGGTCTGCCGGCGCAACGTGGTCACGCTCGGCGTCGGGGACCGCGTGGTGGTCGTGGCCGAGAAGGCTGAGCGCTTCGTCGAGCGGGCCCCGCTGTCGCCGTGGGACCTCGTGCTCGTCGACCCCCCGTACGACCTGCCCGAGGCCGACCTGGAGGCCGTGCTGCGCGCCCTGGCCGGGCACCTCGCCCCGGGCGCGGTGGTCGTCGTCGAGCGCTCGGGCCGGGCGCCCGAGCCCGCCTGGCCGGACGGGGTGCGCCGGTTCGACGCGCGTTCGTACGGCGAGACGGCGGTGTGGTTCGCCGAGCCGGACGAGCCGGCGGTCGCCGACGAGGGTCCCGACGACGTCGAGGAGGGCGGTCCACGATGACCGACGAGCGGCTGGTGCGCGCGGCGCGTTGGGACGACGTCCCCGCGATCCGGACGGTCCTCGCGCTGGCGTTCCACGACGACTCGCTCGTGCGGTGGGCGCTGCCCGACGAGGCGACGCGCGACGACGTGTGCGCGGCGTGGTTCGGTGCGCTCGTCGACCGGTACGTCGCGGTCGGGCGGGTGGACGTCGTGGAGGTCGACGGGGAGGTCGTGGCGGTGGCCGCGTGGCGTCCGCCCGACGTGCCGGCCGACCACCCGGTGATGACGAGCCTGCCGTCCGTCCCCGGCGTCGTCGCCGCGGTCGTCGGCCCCGAGCGCGCCGCGCACCTGTTCGCGACGCTCGGGCGCTCGTCGGCCCTCGCGCCCGCGGGCGCGCCGACCTACCTGCACCTGCTGGCCGTCCGGCCGGACCTGCAGGGCCGCGGCCTGGGCACGCTGCTCGCCACGCGGGGCCTCGCGTCGTGCGACGAGCGCGGCGCGACGACCTGGCTGTGCACGGCGGAGGCGCGCGACGTGGTGCTCTACGAGCGGCTCGGGTTCACGGTCGTGGGTCACGTGCCGCTCGACGACGTGGGGACGCTGCGCGTGATGCACCGTGCCCCGCGGGACGCTGGCCTACGCTGACGCACGTGAGCCTCGCCGTCTGCCCCGGGTCGTTCGACCCCCTGACGCTCGGTCACGTCGACGTCGTGCGGCGCGCGCGGTCGATGTTCGACGAGGTCGTCGTCGGGATCGCGCGCAACTCCTCGAAGTCCCCGCTGCTCGACGTCGACCGTCGGGTCGCGCTCGCCCGGGCGGCGTTCGCGCAGGACGCGGGCGTGCGGGTCGAGGTGGTGCCCGGGCTGCTCGCGGACTTCGTGCGCGAGGTCGGCGCGGCCGCGGTGGTCAAGGGCCTGCGCGGGGGAGCGGACTTCGACGGCGAGCTGCCGATGGCGCTGATGAACCGGCACCTCACGGGCGTGGAGACCGTGTTCGTGGTGGGCGACCCCGCGCTCGCGCACGTCGCGTCGTCGCTGGTGAAGGACGTCGCGCGGTTCGGCGGGTCGGTCGCGGACCTGGTCCCGGCGGGCGTCGCGGACGCCGTGCGCGACGCGCTGGCCCGCGCCTGAGCCGTGCCTGAGCCGCGCGGGGCGGCTTGCGGTGCGAGGCTGGACCCGCGCACCGCGCCGGACCGGGCCGTGCGTGCGAGAGGAGGAGGATCGTCGTGAGCGAGGCGCAGGAGCGCACCGAGGGCCTGACGGGGGTGCTCGACGCGATCGAGCAGGCCGTCGCGTCCGCCCGGAACATGCCCATGTCGTCGTCGGTGCTGGTGAGCCGTGCCGAGCTGCTGGACCTCGTCGCGCAGGCACGCGAGGTGCTGCCCGACCAGCTGACCCGCGCCGACCAGGTGCTCGCCGACGCGGACGCCGCGCGCACCGCCGCGCAGGAGGACGCCGAGCGGATCCTGGAGCGCGCCCGGGCCAGGGCGGCCGAGCTCGTCGCGCAGGAGGCGGTCGTGACGGCCGCGCAGGAGCACGCGGCGGCGCTGGTCGCCGACGCGCAGAGCACCGCCGAGGAGCTGCGACGCGACGCGGACGACTACTGCGACCGTCGGCTCGCGGACTTCGAGATCGACCTGGGCAAGGTGCTCGCGCAGGTCCAGGCGGGCCGCGCGAAGCTCGCGGGCAGGCTCTCGACCGACGTCTGACCCCACCACCCCGCTCGCGCCGACCCCGCACCTGCTCCGGCTCGGCGTGCCGATACCCGGACCAACCGCGGCCTCGTCGTGGCGTTCGGTGTGGCCCTCGGCGTGACCCTCGTCGCGACCCTCGCCGTGGTGGCGGCGCTCACGGCCCGAGGATTTGGGGGCGTCCCGCGGGACCTGTAGCATCGTCCGTTGGTCCTGCCGGTCTGGCGGTACCGAGAATCCAAGGAACAGCACCTGACGAGGGGACGGCCGTGCAGCGCCCAGTTCACCTCGATCCCCGCTCGCCGTTCGTGCTCGACACCCACGAGCTCGGCCGACGTCCGGGATCGACGCGGACCGTGCAGCGGACGGTCGCCGCTCCCGCGGATCTCGGCACCGACGTGATCGGTTTCCCCGAGGGGGCGGACCTCGAGCTCGATCTGAGGCTCGAGGCCGTCATGGAGGGGGTCCTGGTCACCGGATCCGTCCGTGGTCGGGCGGTCGGGGAGTGCGTGCGCTGCCTGGGCGAGGTCGTCGACGACGTCGACGTCTTCCTCACGGAGCTCTACGCGTACCCCGAGCGCGCGAAGGCCGCGGCCGAGGAGGGCGACGAGGGTGAGGACGTGCGTGAGCTCGAGGGCGACCTGATCGACCTGGAGCCCGCGCTGCGGGACGCGGTGGTGCCGGCTCTGCCGTTCCAGCCGTTGTGCCGGCCCGACTGCCCGGGTCTGTGCTCCGAGTGCGGAGCGCGCCTGGCGGACGACCCTGACCATTCGCATGAGACGCTTGACCCTCGCTGGTCCGCCCTGAGCGGTCTGGTGAGCCAGGACGACGAGACGAAAGAGAGCTAGCCGTGGCGGTTCCGAAGCGCAAGATGTCGCGCAGCAACACCCGTGCGCGTCGGTCGCAGTGGAAGACCACTGCCACGACGATCACGCAGTGCCCCAACTGCAAGGCCGACAAGAAGCCCCACACGGCCTGCCCGTCGTGCGGTGCCTACAACGGCCGTCAGTACGCCGAGGCGCTGCGCAGCGAGCACGACGCCCGCTGACGCGGGTGCGCGCAGTCGTGACGTCCCGGGCCCTGGAATGAGTGCCGGCGGGGGCGACATGGCCACCGAACTCCTCGAGAAGCTCGGGGTCCACCTGGACCCCGAGCTTCTCGTGCTCGCCCTGACCCACCGGTCGTTCGCGCACGAGGCCGGCGGCATCCCGACGAACGAGCGCCTGGAGTTCCTGGGCGACACGGTCCTGGGCCTCGTGGTGACGGAGTCGCTGTACCGCACGCGTCCCGACGAGCCCGAGGGCGCGCTCGCGAAGATGCGTGCCGCGACCGTGTCGCAGCGCGGGCTCGCGGGCGTCGCGCGGGACCTTGACCTGGGCCGCTACGTGCTGCTCGGCAAGGGCGAGCTCGCCACGGGCGGCCGCGACAAGGACTCGATCCTGTCCGACACGCTCGAGGCGCTGTTCGGGGCGATCTACCTGACGCACGGGCTCGAGACCGCGCGTGTCGTCGTCGAGCGCCTCGTCGGCCCGACGCTCGCGCAGGCGGCCGACCTGGGCGCAGGTCTCGACTGGAAGACGTCGCTGCAGGAGCTTTCCGCGTCCCTCGGGCTCGGTGCGCCGCACTACGACGTCGTGGGCGAGGGCCCGGACCACGCGCGGTCGTTCACCGCGCACGCCGTCGTGGGCGACGAGGTGCGCGGCACGGGCGTCGGCCCGGCGAAGAAGGTCGCCGAGCAGCAGGCCGCAGAGGCCGCGTACCGACGGCTGCAGTCCGAGAGCGCGGTGGACGACGACGCTGCGGCTCCCGGGGCTGCCGCCGGCTGACGCGTGCCCGAGCTGCCCGAGGTCGAGACCGTCCGCGACGGGCTCGCACGTCACGTCGTCGGCCGCCGCGTGCTCGACGCGCAGGTACTGCGCGACTACAGCGTCCGTCGGCATCTGGGCGGTCCCGCCGACCTCGTCGGCCGCGTGCAGGGACGCACGCTCGCCGCGGCGGTGCGGCGCGGGAAGTTCCTGTGGGTGCCGCTCACCGGGGACCGGAATGCCGCCGACGAGGCGTTGCTCGTCCACCTCGGGATGAGCGGCCAGCTCCTGGTGCGCTCGTCGGACGAGCTCGCGGCCGAGACCGCGGGAGACCGTGCGGCCCATCCGCACCTGCGCGTGCGGTTCGTGCTCGACGACGGGGGCGCGCTCGACTTCGTCGACCAGCGCACGTTCGGCCACGTGAGCGTGCAGGACCTCGTCCCGACCCCGGACGGTGCGCCCGGTGGGCGCGGGTCGTCGGACGCGACCGTCCCGGAGCCCGTCGCACACATCGCGCGTGACCTGCTGGACCCGGCGCTCGACCTGCCGGCGCTCGTGCGCGCCGTGCGCGCACGCAGGACCGGCATCAAGCGCGCCCTGCTGGACCAGACGCTCGTCTCGGGCGTGGGGAACATCTACGCCGACGAGGCGCTGTGGCGCGCGCAGGTGCACTTCACGCGCCCGACCTCGGCGCTGCGGCCGGTCGACGTGCGGCGCGTCCTCGACTCGGCCGCGCAGGTCATGTCGGAGGCGCTCGCGCAGGGCGGGACGAGCTTCGATGCGCTGTACGTCAACGTCAACGGCGCGTCCGGGTACTTCGACCGCAGCCTGGCCGTCTACGGGCAGGAGGGCCGCCCGTGCCCGCGCTGCGGCACGCCGATCCGGCGCGTCGAGTTCATGAACCGCAGCTCGGCGTTCTGCCCCCGCTGCCAGCCCGCGCCCCGGACGCCACGGGCGGCGCGGTCGCCTCGCACCTGACCCGCGGCCGAGCCGGCGTCAGCGCGGGACGACGTTCGGCAGCGGACGGTCCTCGTCGAACGCGCGCAGCGCCTCGGTGAGGAACGCGCCCGCGTGCTGCGGCCGTCCGCCGGCCGCGTGCGGGCTGATGAGGATGCGCGGCTCGCCCCACAGCGGGCTCGACGGAGGCAGCGGCTCGCGCTCGAACACGTCGAGCGCGGCGCCCGCGATCTGCCGCGTGCGCACGGCGTCGACGAGCGCGCCCTCGTCGAGCGTCGCGCCGCGCCCGACGTTCACGACGAACGCGCGCGGCGGGAGCATCGCGAGCACCCGCGCGTCGATCGCGTGCCGGGTCTGCGCGGTGGCGGGCAGGATCCCGACGAGCGCGTCGGCCGTCGGCAGCACGCGCGGCAGCTCGTCGGGCGTGACCACACCGAACCCCTCGCGCTCGCCCGCGGTCCGCGCGACCCCCGTGACGTTCGCCCCGAGCGCCACCAGCAGCGGGGCGAGCCTGGTAGCGATGGACCCGAACCCCCAGACCACGACGTGCGCCCCCGCCAGGGTGCGGAACTTCGTGTCGTGCACCCGCTGCACGCCGCCGAGCTCCCCGGCCCACCGGCGCTCGTCCTGCGCGCGCACCAGGTCGGGCAGCCGCCGCGCGCACGCGAGCAGGAGCGCGAGCGCGTGCTCGGTGACGGGCCCGTCGTGCAGCCCGCGACCGGACGTCACGACGACCGACGGATCGAAGCCCGCGTCGTCGACCGCGTCCGTGCCCGCCGCGAGGCACGCGACCCAGCGCAGCCCCGCCAGGCGTCGCGCGGCGTCCGCCAGCGCGGGACGACGGTTCCCCCACACCACCAGCACCTCGGCGTCGAGCCCCGCGGTCGGCAGCGGCAGCGCGGGGTCGTAGTCGAGCGAACGCCACCCTTGTGGCAGCGCGACGCGCTCTTCGAGCGTGGTGGGCAGCAGGATCGTCCTCATGCCTGGCTACGATGCCACTGTGCCGAACCTTGACGCCGCCCCAGGGAAGCAGGGACCGATCACGGTCATGATCGTCGACGACCACGAGGTGGTCCGTCGCGGCATCGCCGAGGTGGTCGAGCGCACCGAGGGGATGACCGTTGTCGCAGAGGCGGGGTCCGTCGCCGACGGCGTGCGCCGTGCGACGCTCGTCCACCCGCAGGTCATGCTCGTCGACCTCCAGCTGCCTGACGGCACGGGGATCGACCTGCTGCACCAGGTGCACGAGAAGCAGCCGGGGGCGCGCGCCATCGTCCTGACGTCGTTCGACGACGACGACGCGGTCGCCGCCGCGCTCGAGGCGGGCGCCGCGGCCTACCTGCTCAAGTCCGTGCGCGGTGCCGAGATCACCGACGTCATCCGCGCCGTGGCCGCGGGCCGCACGCTGCTCGACGAGCGCACGGTCACCCGCCGTCGCGCGGGCCAGGACGACCCGACCGAGAACCTCACGCCCAGCGAGCTGCGCGTGCTCGACCTCATCGGCGAGGGCTTGTCGAACCGCGAGATCGCGGAGCGGCTCGGCGTCGCCGAGAAGACCGTGAAGAACCACATCACGTCGCTGCTCGCGAAGATGGGCCTGCAGCGACGCACCCAGGTCGCCGCGTGGGTCGCGTCCCGCAAGCACTCGAGCTGGCGCGCCGAGCCCGGCCACTGACCTCTTCTCGGGTCCACGATCCGGGAGGCGTAGTGGCATCTGCCGTCGAGGTGCGCCCTGGCGAGCGCCAGTAGTCGCTTGGCTCGCGGTGAGCGTGCGACTACGCCCGACTCCGATCCTCCGTTGCTCGAGGTCACATGCCGCTCGATTCAACGACCGCCGCAGGCCCGATGACCCCTCATACGGTTCGGGATTGATCGCCTAGGTAGAAGTGTCCCGCGTCAAGCAGCTGGCAGGTTCTCGGGTTCGGGAAAGTTGGGGATCAGGGGGTCGGCGAGGCCGTGGTAGACGTCGTGGGGTCGGTTCCAGGCGATGGCCTCGTGCGGGCGGACGGTGTTGTACTCGGTGCGGTAGTCCTCGGCGTGGGCGACGAGGTCCAGGACGTCGTCGATCTCTTCGAGGAACAGCCGTTCGTACTTCAGGGACCCGAAGCCGCGTTCGCGTGAGCCGTTCTGCCCGGGGGTGCGGACCCGGGTGCGCACGTGTCGCAGCTCGGGGTGGGCGGTGATGAACGCCTCGAACCGGAAGGACCGGAACGGGCCGCCGTTGTCGGTCACGATCGTGACCGCCGCGACCACGTTGCCGTCCTGGTCGCGGGCGCACGCCTCGATCAGCGGCTGGCCGAACATGTTCTCGTAGTCGGCCAGGGCGAGCTCGATCGCTTCGATCGCGTCGTGCTGGTTCGCCGTCGGGGACACGTGCCAGCGATGCTCGTACTTGCTCCAGTAGTCCCGGCACCCGGCGATGCGCCAGGTCCCGCCGGTCGTGGTCTCGAACTCGGAGAAGTCCAGCTGCCAGACCTGGTTCGGGCCCGTCGGGTCGGTCGCGAACGCGGCCTTGCGGCGCGCAGCGAGCTGACGGCGTTCACGCTGGTAGGACGCGGGCAAGATCAGTGCCTCGTCGCGCAGCAGCCGCAGGACCGTGGCCTGGGAGACCTGGTGGCCGTCGTGGCGGCACATCGCCCAGACCTTGCGGTGACCCCACGCCGGATGCGCGAGCGCGTGCCGGCGGGCGGCTTCGCGCACGCTCTCGCGGGCCGGACGCGGCCACGGTCTGTTGGGCTGTGCCCCGGCACGGGCGCGGGACTGGTGGCGGCGCCAGGTCCGCTCGGGCACACCGATCACAGCGCAGAACCTCGCGGTCGGCATGCCCGCCTCGGAGCGGATCACCTCGAGGTCCTCGAAGGGCCCAGGCGGCCCTCGGCGGACTTCTTCCACACCCGCAGTTCGACCGCGGCCTCACCCAGCGCCTGGGTCAGATCCGCGACCTCGGCCTCGAGCTGGGCCTCACGCGTCGAGGGACCCGACTTCCCAGCGGCCAGGCCGGTCTTGCCGGCCTCCAGGAACTGGCGCTTCCAGTTCCCGACCGACTGCTCGGACACCTTCGCCCGCCGCGCGGCCTCCGCCACGGTCACCTCACCGGCCAGGACCGACAACACGATCCGGACCTTCTCCTCCGCCTGCATCACCGGGGGTCTCGCCATGATCGATCAGATTCCTTCACAGGTCAGGCCCGCTAACAACGGGCCCTGCCACTAAGTCTGACGCGCGACACGGGCACCTCGCCGGAAGGTTAGGAGACACGCCCTAGTCGCGGCGCCCTGGACTGAGCAGCCTGGCATCGATTGCCCAACGGGTTTGCGTTCCCGACGAGCTCTCTTTCATCGAGCCTTCATCGGACCTCGACCGCATCTTGGGGGTACCCGGGGCAGCCTCAGGCCGTGGGCGCCGTCGGCGCCCGGCGCGAGAGGGAGCGGACCGATGCCGTGGTGCGTGGATCTGGGAGTCGGCGGCTGGCTGGTCCTCGCGTCGAGCCTGGCGGTGCTCGGCATGGCCGTGTGGGCGGTGACGCGACTGTTTCCCGCTGCACCAGAGCCGGACGCGGTGACGCTGCTCGACGCCCGGCTGGCCGCCGGGCAGATCGATGTGGACACTTACCGCAGGCTTCACGCCGAGCTCGCCGGACCTGTGCCGGCGCGATCGGAAGGACTGCGATGAAGAGCCACCTCAAGGGAATGGTCGTCGCTGCTGCGGCGGTGCTGGTCGTGGCGCTGGCAGCGGGTGTGCGTCCTGGCGCGGCGTTGGCGGCTGCGCTGGCGTGCCCGCTGATGATGATCGCCATGATGGTGTGGATGCACCGCCGCGGCCACACCGGGCAGCCCCACCATGGCGCGCACGACGTCACGGCGGACGCGCCCGTGACGTCGCCGCCGCACAGCGCGGCGCCGGGAGCCCGCTGAGCTCAGCCGGGCGGCACCGGAAGCGTGACGGTGAACGATGCGCCGGCTCCCGGGCCG
Organism: Cellulomonas uda; assembly: GCF_006538705.1. Taxonomy (GTDB): domain Bacteria; phylum Actinomycetota; class Actinomycetes; order Actinomycetales; family Cellulomonadaceae; genus Cellulomonas; species Cellulomonas uda. Next base: position 18,805 of record NZ_BJLP01000002.1, on the reverse strand, counting down.
TCGCTCGTTGCGGTGATGGTGCCGCCGTGGGCCTCGGTGAGCGCTTTGCAGATCGCCAGGCCGATGCCCGATCCGCCGTGGGTACGGTCACGCGCGGTATCGGCCCGGTAGAAGCGCTCGAACAGGTGCGGCAGGTGCTCGGGCGCGATGCCGGCACCGGTGTCGGACACGTGCAGCGCCACGCGCTGGTAACCGCCGGTCGCACGGAGCGTGATCGTGCCTCCGGCCGGGGTGTGACGCAGTGCGTTGGCGACCAGGTTGTCCAGGACCTGGCCCATACGCTGGCGGTCGACACGGACGTGTCCCAGCTCGGGGTCGACCTGGACCCGCACGTCGACCCCGGCGGCGGTCGCGCGCTCCCGCCAGGTGCCGGTGGTCGCTGCAAGCAGTTCGTCTGGCGCGAGCGGTTCGAGCGTGAGTACGAGGTCACCGGCCTCGGCGCGGGTCACCGCGGCGAGGTCGCGTGCCAGCCGGGTCAGGCGCGCGGACTGGTCGCGCAGCACGGCCATTGTGGGCTCGTCCATCGGTTGCAGGCCGTCTTCCACGGCCTCGAGGTACCCGGCGATGGTGGCGACGGGGGTGCGGACCTCGTGGGCGACGTCGGCCAGGAGCCGGGCCCGCAGCCGCTCGGCCTCTTGCAGCCGCGCGGCCATGGCGTTGAACGACTCGGCGAGGTCGTCGAACTCCGCGCCCAGTCCTGCAGCCGGGACGCGGGACTCGTACCGACCGGCGCCCAGGCGCGCCGCAGCGGTGGCCACGGCCGCCAGAGACCGGCCGATGCGCCGCGCGAGCACGAGACTCACGGCAGTTGAGGCCACAGCGGCGGCGCCCAGGGCCAGGGCCAGGGAGACGGCGCTCGCGTCGCGAAAGGCCCGCTCGGCGTGCATGACGGCGTCGTCGTGGTCCTCCAGGCCGGCGCGCACCATGTGCTCGTGGAACAGGCCTGGGCCCACGGCGGAGGCCACCAGCCACGCTGTCAGGGCTGCGGTCGCGAGCACGATGACGAGCGCGATGAGCAGGCGACCTGCAAGGCCCCACCGCGCTGCCGGCGGGATCGGCTTCACTCCCCGGTCCCGATCCGGTACCCGACACCTCGCACCGTGCGCACGAACCGTTGCTGTTCAGCACTGTCACCGAGCTTCTGGCGCACGTGCAGCACATGCACGTCGACGAGGTGCTCGTCACCGACCCAGTTGGCGCCCCAGACCTCCTCGATCAGGGCCTGGCGGCTGAACACCCGTCCGGGGCCTGAAGCGAGTGCGGCGAGGACGTCGAACTCGGTGCGCGTCAACGGCACGAGGCGGCCCTCGAGGTGCACCTCGCGGGCGTCCGTGTCGAGCCGTAGCGCCCCGATCTCCACAGCAGGGCGCGCCGCCGCTGCGACGGCGGGAGCGGGTCGGCGGGGTCGACGCAGCAGGACTGCGATCCGGGCCATGAGCTCACGCGGGCTGAAGGGCTTAGTCATGTAGTCGTCCGCACCGACCGACAGGCCGATGAGGGTGTCGACCTCCTCGGCGCGGGCGGTCAGCATGATCACGTAGCAGTCGGAGAACGTGCGCAGCTGACGGCACACCTCGACCCCGTCCAGTCCGGGAAGGCCCAGGTCCAGCACGACGACGTCCGGATCGACCTCGCGCAGCACCCCGACGGCCTGCGAACCGTCATGGGTCACGCTGACCTCGAACCCGTCCCGCTCGAGGTATCCGGCCACCAGCCGGGCCAAGGCTTGCTCGTCGTCGACGACGACCGCGCGCCGCGCTGTGGTCGTCGTGGTGTCTGGGGTGGGGGTCACCTGGCCATTGTCGGCTGCGGACGGACGCCGGTCGGGGACCTTCATCGAACCTTGATCCAAGGGCGACCGGTCCTTCGGTGCGGCACGTCGACGCTCCACATGTACCGATCCGCGACCGCCTGCAGGAGAACCCGTGTCGACCATCGAGCCCGCCGACCCACCGGTCCTCGTCACCGTCGTCCATGCCCCGGCGTGCCATTTCTGCCACGACGCCGAGGAGGCCCTAGCCGCCCTGGCCGGTGATTTCCCGCTGGTGGTCCGCAGTGTCGGCATCGATACGGACGAGGGCCGGGCCCTGGTCGCCGAGCACCGCCCGCCGATGAACCCGCTGGTGCTGGTAGACGGGGAGTTCTTCTCCGCCGGGCGACTGCCGCGGAAGAAGCTCACCAAGGTCCTGCACAGCCGGCGCACGGCAGCGGTCGGGGCCTGAGATGGGCAGCGAGTTGCTGACGACCGGGAGCATCCTGGCGGCGTTCTTCGCCGGCGGGGTGGCCCTGTTCGCCCCGTGTTGCATCGTCTTCCTGGCGCCGTCCTACCTGGCCGGTGCGGTCAAGAACGCCCGGTGGCGGCTGCTGCCGCTGACCTTCGTCTTCGCGGCGGGCTTGGCCGTGGTGCTGGTGCCGATCACGCTGGGGATGAGCCTGCTCGCCGGCGCGATCGCCCGGTACCACGCTCCGCTGTACTGGGCCGGCGGCCTGCTGATGATCGCCCTGGCGGGCCTGGCCCTCTCGGGTCGGATGTGGTCGCTGCCGTCGTTCCTGCGTACTCCGGATACCACCGGTGGTGACACCGCGAGCTTCTTCTCCCTCGGGGTGTTCTCCGGGATCGCGTCCTCGTGCTGCGCCCCAGTCCTGGCCGGGGTGATGACCCTGTCGATTCTGTCCGGGTCTCCCATCGGGGGGCTGGCCCTGGGGTTGGCGTACGTGTTCGGCATGGTCTTCCCGCTGTTCGTGATCGCCCTGGTCTGGGACAAGGCGCGCCTCGGTGAGCGCAAGCTGTTCCAGGCCAGAACCGTCCGGCTGCGCGTCGCGGGCCGCACCCTGGTCACCAACACCCTCAACATCGCCGTCGCGGTCGGGTTCACGGTGATGGGCGTGTTCGTCATCGCCCTGGCCGGCAGCAAGGACATGACCGGCGGCTCGGCGTTCCAGGACGCCGCCAGCCGCACCCTGACCGACGTGTTCGCCGCCGTCCAGGACTTCCTGTCTCCGGTGCCCGAGCCCCTGCAGGGGTTGGCGCTGCTCGCGGTCGCCGCCGCGTTCATCTGGGCGACGCTCGTCGACCGGCGCCGGCCCGCTCGGTCGAAAAGCGCCGCCCCGGCCACGACCACGGCTGCTGCAGGGCCGAGCGACGGCCCAGCCGTGCCCGTCCCGTCCTGCCACGCCACCCCGACCACGGAAGAAGTGACCCGATGACCTCCGGAACCGCCACCCGTCGCCTCGCCGAACGCCAGCAGGCTCTGCAGGAGGTTCAGGCCGCGCAGGCGGGACAGGCGCGCCGCCGCCAGCGCATCAGCTGGGCCGCGTGGGGCGCCGGTCTGCTGATCGTGGCCACGCTGATCGCCGCCGCGTTGATCACCTCCCAGCCGACCACGTCCAGCGACGTGCGCGTCGCACCGGACTTCACGCTGCCCGCCTCGGACGGCTCGACCGTCTCGCTGGCGGACTTCCGCGGTGGACCGGTCGTCCTGTACTTCAACGAGGGCGCCGGCTGCGACTCATGCCTGCTGCAGATGGCCGAGATCGAGAAGGATCCAGCGTTCGCCGAGACCGGCATCACCGTGCTGCCGATCGTGATGAACACCGCCGAGCAGATCAACACCGATCGCCAACGCCTCGGCGTCCAGGCACCGTTCCTGCTTGACGACGGCACCGTCTCCGCCGCCTACGACACCCTCGGCAAGGGCATGCACGAAGGCCTCCCGGGGCACGGGTTCGTCCTGGTCGACGCCGACGGCAACCAGCTGTGGCACGGCAACTACCCGTCCATGTGGCTTGCCCCCGCCGACCTGCTCAAGGAGGTCACCAGCCGACTCTGACCATCACCGTTTGACCTGACGCGCGCGTCACCGACCTATGAAGGAGAGCCCGATGGGCTGCTGCCAGGACACCCCTACCTCGACGACCACGACCCAGAGCACGGCCACCACGACGAGCAACAGCTGCTGCGGCGGCGGCGCTCAGGGCGCGGACACCTGCTGCACGACCAGCACCTCGGCCTGATCCCCAACACCGATCCTGGGAAGGAACCACCCCTTGACGAGCACCACGCGCCGGCGCCTCGCCGCGACGACAGCAGCACTCGCCCTGGCGGCCACCCTGACCGCCTGCTCCACCGCCGACGAACCGACGCCCGAACCCCCCGCGGCGCAGGAGTCCTCGAGCAGCGAGGACGCCGAGGCGGCGACTGAGCACAACGCCGCCGACGTGGAGTTCGCGCAGATGATGATCGTCCACCACCAGGGAGCGCTTGAGATGGCTGAGCTCGCGGTCGAGCGGGCCTCCACCGACGAGGTGCGCGCACTGGCCGAGCGAATCGCCGCAGCGCAGGGCCCGGAGATCGAGCTCATGTCCGGCTGGCTGGAGACCTGGGACGAGGAGCTCCCCGCTGAGGCTGAGCACGGCGGCATGGACCACGGCGGGATGGAGATGGACGGCATGGACCAGGAGGAGGCGATGTCCACCCTGGCCGAGTTTGAAGGGGTCGCGTTCGACCGGAGGTTCCTCGAGCTCATGGTCGCCCACCACCGCGGCGCCGTCGAGATGGCCCAGGCCCAGATCGGCGAGGGCGCAGACCCCGACGCCCTGGCACTCGCCCGGACGATCAGGGACGACCAGAACATAGAGATCACCGAGATGGAGAACCTGCTGCGGTCCCTCTGAGCAGCCCGCAGCACGACCGGCAGGAGGCCACCCCGCACGAAAAGGTGGCCTCCTGTCGCGTGCGTCTGCCACCGGCGCTGCGGCGAAGCGCTAGGTGCGGACGTACCGTCGCCCGGTGCCGAACTCCCCGTTTGACAAGGAAGAACCTGCCCGGCCTCACCGCGTGCAGTCTGTGTGCCGGAGAGACCCTGGGCGAAGCTGACACCGCCCCGGGTGGCCAGCTGCAGCGCCTGAGGCACCTGGCCGACTCCGGCGTGGCTCGCCTGACGACCGTCGACTGCCTCGACGCGTGCGATCGCGGCGACGTCGTGGTCGCTCGTCCGTCCGGTGCATGCCGCCGCACCGGCGCACGACCGGTGTGGTTCGAACGCCTCGCCGGGGATGAAGTCACCGGCGAGCTCGCGCGCTGGCTCCGGTGCGGCGGTCCGGGCGTCGCGCGACTGCCCGACCGACTCGTCGGCAACGTCATCCAGCGCTCTGACCCCGTGCCCGCCGGCCCTGCGGCGTAGCCGTCGGATTCACGGCCTGACGCGCGTTCGCCCTTGCGCGGCCGTCCGCCGGAGAGACCCTCATCGAACCTTCATGGCGGCGCCGTCCCTCTCACCGCGCGAACACGCGGCCCTGTGCATAGCGTCGAAAGGGTCCCCGCGGCGCACGAGCGATCGATGTGCCGCACGATCCGCAAATCAGGAGGCCGTCGTGAAGACCACGCAGATGCTCGACACCTACCCCGCGACCATCAACCTCGACCGCCAGCTGCTGGCTCGCGTCATCGAGTCCCTGGTCGCCTGCTCGCAGGCGTGTACCGCGTGCGCGGACGCGTGTCTGAGTGAGGAGATGGTCGCCGACCTGCGCAAGTGCATCCGGTCCAACCTCGACTGCGCCGACAGCTGCGCGGCCACGGCGCGGATCCTGTCCCGCCACACCGGCTATGACGCCAATATCACCCGGGCTCACCTCGAGGCCTGCATCGCCGCGTGCCGGGCCTGCGGCGACGAGTGCGAGCAGCACGCGGGCATGCACGAGCACTGCCGCATCTGCGCCGAGGCGTGCCGGGACTGCGAGGCCGCCTGCGCCGAGCTCCTCGCGGCCATCCGCTGAGCCCGTCCACGCGGTGCCGGCGGGCATCCCGCCCGCAGCACCCCGTGAGTCCGTCCGACACCCAGGCAGGTAGGAGCGAGACGAGGAGACGCAGCGATGTCCGTGCAGCGTGAGCACGATGGCGAGTCGATGAACGACGAGCACGACGGTGACGGCGCCCATCACGGGGGTGAGCGGCACGGCGGTGGGCAGGGCCATCAGATGAAGGGCATGTACCTGCGGTTCGCCGCCATGATCCTCACGGCCATGGTGGTCATGTACTGGGTGATGTTCGTCGGCTCGTGGGAGCTGGATCACGTCCGATTCAGCCAGAGCCGGATCTTCATGGCGGTCACCATGGGCGGCACGATGGGGCTGATCATGCTCGCCTGGATGCTGAACATGTACAAGAACGCGAAGGCGAACATCGCCGTGGTCGCCGTCAGCGTGCTGCTCCTTGCCGGCGGCGTCGCCCTCGACCGCAGCCAGGTCACGGTCGGCGACACCGCATTCATGCGCGCGATGATCCCGCACCACTCCCTGGCTATCACCCGCTCCGAGCGGGCCCAGATCGACGACGTCCGGGTGTGCGAGCTCGCCGTCGAGATCATCGAGGCTCAGCAGCGGGAGATCGCCGAGATGGACTGGCTCATCGAGGACATCGAGCGCAAGGGCATCGCAGCAACGGCGGCCGAGGCCGACGCGCGCCCCGTACCGGACTTCGAGGGCACCGCGCTGCGCTCGTGCCCGACCCCCTGACCTGACCCGCTCGGCGTCGAGGTGCCCCCGAGCCGGGAATACCGGCCATGAGCACGCCGTTGGCCGCTCTCATACCCCCTGGGGGTATTTTTACGCAGATGACGGTGGAGCACGGGTCGAGGAGAAGAGCCATGAGCAACGCGCACCAGGGCCACGACGTGCACGGCGAACGACGCAGCAGCGCGAGCCAGCGGCACGAGCTGTCCGTCGAGGACACTGATCCGCTGGCTCACGACCGCCACGGTGGGCACGACGCCGGCCAGATGGAGCACGAGGGCCACCACATGCCCGCGCATGTGGATGGGCACGACGCCGAGCACCGGCCCTCCGCGAGCCACCATGGCGAGCACATGGGCGCCGAGGGTGGCCACGGCGGGCACGGGGCACACGGCGGTGGTCACGGTGACCACGTCGCCCTGTTCCGGCGCCTGTTCTGGATCAACCTCGCGCTCGCCGTGCCGACGGTCCTGCTCAGCGGGATGTTCGCCGACCTGCTCGGCTATGCCCTCCCCGACGTCCCGGGGCTCACCTGGGTCGCGCCGGCCCTCGGCACCGTGATCTACCTGTGGGGCGGACGGCCGTTCCTCACCGGAGCGGTCGCTGAGTTCCGGGCCCGCAAGCCGGGGATGATGCTGCTCATCGGGATGGCGATCACCGTGGCGTTCGTCGCCTCCTGGGGCGCGACCCTCGGGGTGCTCTCGCACGAGCTGGACTTCTGGTGGGAGCTGGCCCTGCTGGTCGTGATCATGCTGCTCGGCCACTGGCTGGAGATGCGGTCCCTGGCGCAGACCTCCTCCGCTCTGGACTCCCTGGCGGCGCTGCTGCCGGACGAGGCGGAGAAGGTCGACGGCGACTCCGTCGTCACGGTCGCTCCGTCCTCGCTCGCCCTGGGGGACGTCGTCATCGTCCGCCCGGGCGGCCGGGTGCCGGCCGACGGGCAGGTCGTCGAGGGCGCTGCCGACGTCGACGAGTCGATGATCACGGGCGAGTCGCGGCCGGTGTTCCGGACCGTCGGCGACCAGGTCGTCGCGGGAACCGTCTCGACCGACAGCGCCCTGCGCGTGAGGGTCGACGCCGTCGGTGACTCGACCGTGCTGGCCGGGATCCGACGACTGGTCGCCCAGGCGCAGTCGTCCACGACGCGTGCGCAGCTGCTGGCCGACCGCGCCGCCGGGTGGCTGTTCTGGTTCGCCCTGATCGCCGCCGTCATCACGGTCGCGATCTGGAGCGCCGTCGGGACACCGGACTTCGCGATCATCCGCGCCATCACGGTGCTCGTCATCGCCTGCCCGCACGCCCTCGGGCTCGCCATCCCGCTGGTGGTGTCGATCTCCACCGAACGCGCTGCCCGGGGTGGCGTGCTGGTCAAGGACCGTGCCGCACTCGAGCGGATGCGCGTGGTCGACACCGTCCTGTTCGACAAGACCGGGACGCTCACCAAGGGCGAGCCCGCCGTGCACGATGTCGCGACGACCGGGATCGGTGACGACGAGCTCCTCGCGCTGGCCGCCGCCGCGGAAGCCGACAGCGAGCACCCGCTGGCACGTGCGATCACCGCCGCAGCACACCATCGAGGGCTCACGGTGCCGCGCGCCGAGGACTTCCAGGCCTCGACGGCTGTCGGAGTCTCCGTCACCGTGGACGGACGCTGGGTCGCCGTCGGCGGCCCGAACCTCCTGGCCGAGCAGGGGCTCGATCCTCTGCCGGTGACCCAGCCCTGGTCCGACCGCGGACAGATCGTCCTGCACGTCGTGGTCGACGGCCGCGTGGCCGGAGCGCTAGGGCTCGCCGACGAGGTACGTCAGGAGTCCCGCGAGGCGGTCGACGCCCTTCACGCCCTCGGCATCCGCGTAGTGATGATCACCGGTGACGCCGAGCCGGTGGCCAAGGCCGTGGGGACGGAACTCGGCATCGATCAGGTCTTCGCGGGCGTCCGCCCGGAGGACAAGAGCAGCACGGTGGCCTCCCTGCAGGGTGAGGGGCGGACCGTGGCGATGGTGGGTGACGGCGTCAACGACGCGCCCGCCCTCGCGCAGGCCGACGTCGGCGTCGCCATCGGTGCCGGCACGGACGTGGCCATCGCCTCGGCCGGGGTCATCCTCGCCTCCGACGACCCCCGGTCTGTCCTGTCCGTCATCCAGCTCTCCCGTGAGGGCTACCGGAAGATGAAGCAGAACCTGTGGTGGGCCGCCGGCTACAACATCGCCGCCGTGCCCCTCGCCGCCGGAGTCCTCGCGCCGGTGGGGTTCGTCCTGCCGATGGAGATCGGCGCGATCCTCATGTCCCTGTCCACGGTCGTCGTGGCCGCGAACGCCCAGCTCCTGCGGCGTCTTGACCTGAGCCCACAGGCCTCGACAGCCGCAGCACACGGGGCCCAGCGCGTCGGACCGCGGACAGCGGTGCCAGCTGCCTGAGCAGACGACCCCTTCATCGAATCTTCATCGCCGACGGGCCTTCGGTCGGCGGAGCCGCGCACGACGGTGAGCGAGGATCTTCACATGCGTTCTCGACTCCGCCTCGCCGCCGTCGTCGTTGCTGCCACCGCTGTGCTCGCCGGCTGCTCCGCCACCTCGGATGACGACGTCCTCGCCGACCTCGGGCTCGACGGCCTGACCGGTCAGGAGATCGTCACGCGACTCGACACCTCGACGGACAGCCGGCCGCTGAACTTCACGGCCTCCGTGCGCGAGGACGAGGTCCTCGTCGGCGACGGGACCGCCGAGGTCGCCGTGCCCCTCGACGAGGGCGAGTTCTACGTCTCGATCGCGCCGTACATCGAGACGACGCACGAGTGCTACTTCCACAGCCTCGCGACCTGCCAGGGCGAGTTGGTCGACGAACCGGTGGAGGTCACGATCACCGACGCCGACGGTGTTGTCCTCGTCGAGGAGAGCGCCACGACCTACTCCAACGGGTTCGTCGGCTACTGGCTCCCTGAAGACGTCGAGGGAACGATCGAGATCACTCAGGGCGACCTGAGCGGCAACGTTCCGTTCAGCACGACCGAGGGCAGCCCGACCTGTGTGACCACCCTCCAACTCACCTGATCGACACGGCCGCTCCGAGCGGGCTCGGCCTCCGGTCGCCGTCGACGCACAGAAGCGGGGGTGTTGCTCAGCTCCGCGGCATTGGGCCGAGGTTGGCCGCAGCAACCACAGGTCCGAGTCGCGGGCGACAGTGCACCGCTGCGGTGCGGTCATGACCCCGCGCTGTCGAAGAATCACCCCAGCTCCCGGACGGAACTCCCGGCCGGGCACCGCCACTTAGCCTCGGCAGAAGCCCGCCATCTTCCGCTGGAAGTCACACCGCCCGGCCCTCCGGCGCGTGTAGCGGAATCGTTCGTTTGCGGCACAGGCTGCCGGTTCAGTCAGTGCTGTATAGTTCAGCACATGCTGAGCATTGCTACTCGCCTGGACGTGATGAACCGGTTGGGCCGGGCAATGGCCGACCCAACACGGTCACGGCTCCTGATGGCGTTGTTGGAGCGGCCCGCCTATCCGGCAGAGCTGGCACGCGACCTCGGGCTGACGCGCTCGAACGTGTCGAACCATCTGGCTTGCCTGCGCGACTGCGGCATCGTGGTCGCCGAGCCCGAGGGCCGCCAGACACGTTACGAGATCGCCGACCCGCACCTGGCACGGGCGCTCAACGCACTGGTCGAGGTCACCCTCGCCGTGAATGAGAACGCTCCCTGCATCGATCCTGCCTGCCCTGTTCCCGGGTGCGCCAACGCGGAGCCTGACGCGTGATCGTTTCCTCGGTCCTGCAGGCGATCGGCCTGTTCGTTGCCACCAACATCGACGACATCATCGTGCTCTCGCTGTTCTTCGCCCGGGGCGCAGGGCAACGCGGGACGACGGCCCGGATCACCGCAGGCCAGTACCTCGGGTTCGCCGGCATCCTGGGCACCGCCGTGCTCGTGTCACTGGGCGCGGGAGCATTCCTTCCTGAAGAAGCCATCCCCTACTTCGGGCTCATCCCCCTGGCCCTAGGCCTGTGGGCCGCATGGCGGGCCTGGCGCGGGAGCGACGACGATGACGATGACGCCAAGGTTGAGGGCAAGAACGTCGGCGTCTTGACCGTCGCCGCGGTCACCTTCGCCAACGGAGGAGACAACATCGGCGTCTACGTCCCGGTCTTCCTCAACGTGGGACCTGTAGCCGTGGTCGCCTACTGTGTCGTCTTCCTCCTGCTCGTCGCGATCCTCGTCATGCTGGCCAAGTTCATCGCCACGCGCCGACCGATCGCCGAAGTCCTCGAACGCTGGGAACACGTGCTGTTCCCGATCGTTCTGATCGGCCTGGGCATCGTCATCCTCGTCAGCGGCGGAGCCTTCGGCCTCTGACGCCCTGCCCCGGCCCATGACGCATCTCGGTTGAGAGACTGCACGCACGGAGCGAAGAGCTCCGAGGAGAGGCATGGCGGATAGCCGCGCCGGTGTTGCCATCGCGTGGCCGCGCTGGCAGATCTCGCGGTAGACCCGCGATCACCCCCTGGTTGTCGGCGCCAGCTGACCCGACCGCCACAGAACACCGACAAGGCCCCGCCACCTGAACGCCAAGACCACACGGTCTCCGCACGAACTGCGGGCTCCCCGCCTGTTCCACTTCCAAGGAAGTGGGACACGGGCCGCGCGGAACCGGTCAGCCGCTGCCGTTCACGCGCAGCAGCTCGTTGGCATGTCGCTGCGGAAGAGGCCGGCGCAGATGCGCAACGCCTCGCTCATGGTCAGGTAGGGCGCCCAGGTGTCGGCGAGGTCGTCGACGGTGAGCCCGAACTTGATCGCGTAGGTCGCGGCGAGCATCACGTCGCCGGCGCCGTCGAGGGCGGCGTGGACCCCGAGGATCTTGCGGGTGTGGGCGTCGACGACGACCTTGAGCGTGCCGCGGGTGTCGCGGTTGGCGAGCGATCGGGGGATGTCCTGGGCATCCAAGACCCGGGAGTCGCACTCGTGCCCGGCGGCCAGTGCCTGCTGCTCGGTCAGGCCCGCGGAGGCGAGCTGGGGGGTCGTGAACGTCACCGACGGCAGGCCGCGGTAGTCGACGGTGGTGGGCCGGCCAAGGGCTCCGGCAGCTGCAGCGTGACCGGTCTGTGCAGCGACGTAGACGTACTGCGGGGCGCCGGAGACGTCACCGGCGGCGAAGATCCGCGGGTTGCTCGTGCGCTGGTGCGCATCCACCGTGATGAACCGTCGGTCGTCGGTGTGCACCCCGGCGTCGTCCAGCCCGAGGTCGTCGGTGTTCGCGTGCCTCCCGGTGGCCACCAGCAGACGCTGACCGGTCAGCTGCGCGCCGCGCTCGGTCCGGACCAGCACGGCGCCGTCGGCGGTGCGCTCGAGCGCCACCGCGCGTTCCTCCACGACGGTGATGCCGTCGTCGGCGAACACGGTCCGCAGCACGTCCGCGACCTCTGGCTCGGCGTGAGGCGCGAGCCGGCCGACGAGCGTGACCGCGACACCGAGCTGGGACCAGAGCTGGGCCTGCTCGAGCCCGACGTACCCACCGCCGAGCACCACCATCGAGGAGGGGATGTCCTGCAGCTCCATCGCGGTGGTGCTCGTCAGCGGGTCGATCGTGTCCATGCCTGGCAGGGCCGGGATGTGAGCGGCCGAGCCTGTCGCGACGATGTATGCCGCGCCGGCGACTCGCTCACCGTCGACCTCGAGCGTCTGCTCGTCGACGAATCGCGCGTGGCCGTACATGACCGGGAAGCCGTGCGCCTCGGCCACGTCGGTGTACTTCGCCTGACGGAGCCGGTCGATCAGCTCCTGCTTCTGCGCCATCAGAGCCGCCAGGTCGACGCCCCCCGCGCCGGTCGGGAGGCCGGGGAACGGGTTGACGAGCGCCCGGTGACGGCGCCCCGCGGCCGCGAGCAGGTTCTTGCTCGGGATGCACCCCACGTTCAAGCACGTTCCACCCAGCACCCCGTGCTCGACCAGCAAGACCGACTTCCCGCGCGACCGGGCCTCAATCCCCGCGGCCATCGCCGCCCCTCCGCTACCGATGACGACCAGGTCCCACGTCTCTTCCATGCCCATCGACGGACCGTAAACGTTCCACCGCACGGCAAGGTCAAGACGTAGCCTTGAGACCATGAGGATCGGGGAGCTGGCCGAGCAGGCGGGTATGACGACGAAGACCTTGAGGTTCTACGAGCAGGCGCAGGTGCTGCCGCAGCCGGCCCGGACCGCGTCGGGCTACCGCGACTACGACGAGACATCGCTCGCGCGGCTCCGCTTCGTCCGAGCCGCCCAGGGTGCCGGCTTGAGCCTCGCCGAGATCCGCACCATCATCACGGTCCGCGAAGACCAAGGGCCGCCCTGCGGACACGTCACCGCGCTGCTCGACCGACACGCCGCTGCCCTGGACGAGCGCATCGCAGAGCTCGAGGCGACGCGCGAGGAGGTCCGCCGGCTCCGGGACCGCGCAGCCACCCTGAACCCCGCGGCCTGCTCCGAGGACGGCGTCTGCCACGTCATCCCCACCCACTGACAGGCGGCCGCGGGCTTAGAGTCGGTGCTGGCGCGGAGGGCGCCACCGGGCCCGCGGACAGGACTGAGTCCACCTCCACAGCACCACGACGAACCACTCCCGTCGACGATCTCCTCTGCCTGGCAGCGCGGGCCGCCAGCTCCTAAGGAGACGTCATGCCCCTTCTACCAGCGCGCGCCGACCTCGAGCAGCTCCGGCGCCAGGCCAAGGACCTTCTACGGACGGCCGAACGCGGTGACCCAGCTGCCGTCGCCCGGATCCGCTCCGTATCCGAGCAGCTCGCCCTGAGCTCAGCGCAACTCTCCGTGGCCCGCGAGTACGGGTTCCCCCACTGGGCCAAGCTCAAGCTCGAGGTCCAGCGACGCGCCATCCTGGACAGCGGCGACGCCGCCCGGCTGGTCGACCTGCTCGCCGCGCACCCCGAGCTGGCCGTCCAGAGGATGTCCGGGTGGTGTGACCACCTGCACGGAGCCAGCCCCCTGGGCTACGTGGCGATGATGCGCTTCGACACCACGCGCGACACCTGGCGAGACGTCCCCGGCACCGCTGCTCTCGCCCGCGCGCTCCTCGACGCCGGCGCTCCGGTCGAAGGCGATCCCCTGGACGCCGAGACGCCCTTGATGACCGCCGCCAGCTACGGCGACGCGGAGGTCGCGCGGGTCCTCGTCGAGGCTGGAGCGGACCTGGACGCGACCGCGTCGCCCACCGCCGGTGGCGTCCCAGGAGGGACCGCCCTCCGACACGCTGTCGTCTTCGGCATGACCGACGTCGTGGACGTCCTACTCGCCGCCGGAGCGCAGGACCTGGTTCAGGCTGCGGCTGCTGGTGACGTCACCGGCGCCCTGAGCTCCGAGACCTGTGAAGAGGATCGCGTCGCGGCCCTGCGGACTGCCGCGGCACACGGCCGGCTGAACGTGATCGATCAGCTCATCGCAGCGTCCACGCCCGTAGATGGGGTCGACCGGGACGGATCCACCGCCCTGCACGAGGCCGCCTTCTCCGGCCGAGCCGACAGCGTTACCCGCCTGCTCCATCACGGCGCAGACCCCACGCGCCGCGACACGAGATTTGGCAGCACGCCCCTGGAGTGGTGCCAGCACCAGCGCGCCGAGATCGGGCCCGGGAAGGGACACGACGAGGTCGAGGATGTCCTGCGACCCATCACTCCCGGCGCCACCTGACTGTCCCGCCACGCTGCGGCGGCAGAACCCCGCCATTTAGCGCCGAAAGTCACAGGAGAGGGGACCCGCGCCGTGGCTACAAAGTTCGACGTTGAGGAGCGCTGGCCTGAGTTGTTTGCGCAGCTCGACAGCGCGCAGCGCCGCGCGGTCGTGCAGTCGCTCGCCAGTGCGTGGCACGAGGGCTGGGAGCCCAACCGTGAGGACGTCGCGGACCTGATCGACGAGGCGCGCGGTGCGATCACGTTCGAGGAGTACCAGCGGCGGTCGGTCGCGAAGGCCGAGCGTGCCATCTCGCGCGAGCGTGCTGCTCTGTAGGTGGCTACCCGGTTCGACTCCTGGGAGTTCTACTTCTACCCCGAGACCTATGACCCGCGGACCGGCCAGGGTGTCATGCGCAACCTGCGTGAGTGGCGCAGCGCGGAGGCGCTGAGCAGTTACGAGTACCGCATGACGGGTGCGCGTCAGCGGCAGCTCCTTGCCCGGCCGGACCTCGTGTCGCACACGTTCGACGCCGACCACGTGCGAGCGATTCACCAGCACCTGTTCCAGGACGTCTACGAGTGGGCCGGACAGTTCCGCGGCGTGAACATGGCCAAGGGCTCCGGACGTGGATTCGGAGACGTCAAGACCGGCGAGATCGACCGGTACCTCAGCGACGTGCACCGGCTGGTCGAGAGCACCGCATGGGAGCGGCTGGACCGCGAGCAGTTCGGGGAGCGGACAGCGACCGTGTTCGCCTATCTGAACCAGGCTCACCCGTTCCGGGAGGGCAACGGGCGCACGTCGAAGGTGTTAATGGAGCACGTCGCTGCGCGATCGAGGTTCGCCCTCGACTTCGACCGCGTGTCACCTCTCGAGTGGAACCAGGCCTCGGAGTTCACCCGCCCGGACCTGCTCGCCTACGACCCGGTGCCGGACTCGCTCGTACCGGTGTTCCGACACATCGCGGTCGAGCGCCCGGCAGCGCCAGCACCCGCCGTCGACGCCGCCGCACAAGTGCGCTCGCTGCTCAGCGCGAGCTACCCGCGACCGGCTACCCCGGGACCCAGCACGGCCGCGCAGAGCACCACGGAGCGGCCCCGTCGCACCAGTCTGGGTCTGCCGGGGCAGGGCTACACCACGGGACGAGGGGAGGGCCGATGAGCAACGTCGTCGGCTACGCGCGCGTGTCACGTCACGACCAGGACCCGGCCGCGCAGGAGGCCGAGCTGCGCGCCGCCGGCGCGGTGCGGGTGTTCGTCGACCAGGGCGAGTCCAGCCGGGTGAGGGACCGGCCGCAGTGGCTCGCGTGCCTGGACTACCTGCGCGCCGGGGACACCTTGCTCGTGCGCCGGCTCGATCGGATCGCCGGCAGCGAGAAGATGGCCATCGAGACCATCAACGAGTTGCACGAGCGCGGCGTCAACATCAAGTCGTTGACGGAGCCGGACATCGACACCACGACCCCGATGGGCCGCGCCCTGTTCGGGATCGTGGCGGTGTTCGCGCAGCTGCGCGTCGACACCATCCGCGACAGCACCCGCCGCGGCCTGGCGCACGCCCGCGCGCAGGGCCGGGTCGGCGGCCGGCCGTCGGTGATGACCCCCGAGCGCACCGCGGCCGCGGCGCGGATGCACGAGCAGGGTCAGAGCATCGCGCACATCGCCCGCGTGCTCGGCGTGGGCGCGTCCAGCGTCTCGCGCGCACTGGCGAAGGCCGAGGAGACGACGACCGTCTGACCGGACAGCGCCGGATCAACACGGTCGCCCGGATGATCCCCTCAGAGGTACTGGCGCAGCCAGTCGGGCATGCTCGAATCGTCGAGGTCCCACGACTCCACGACTTCCTCATCGTGATGCCAGGTGCTCTCGTCGCCATCGAAGAACTTCTGTCGGTGGCACTTGTACTTGACGACGCTGTTGCCTTCCAGCCGGTACTCGTTCCAGTAGTAGTTCTGCTTGCCGTGCCCCTGCCACTCGTTGGTCGTGTAGATCGTCACGCCGGAGGCCTCCTCTGGTCCTTGTCCACCGGCAGAGCATCGCGCACATCGCACGGGTGCTCGGCGTCGGTGCGTCCAGCGTGTCGCGGGCGCTGGCCAAGGCCGACGAGGCGACGTCGGTCTGAGGCCGGCCCCCGGCAGTTTCCCCGTCCCCCGATAGCGGCCAGCCAACGCACGAGAGCCCCCCGTCAAGGGTGCGGCGTAGACGCATCACGGAGTGACGCGCAGCGCTCTTGACGGGGGGCTCTCGTGCGTGAGGATCAAGGCTGCGGGGGAGCGGGGTGCCTCGCACCCACCCAGGCCGTGCACGGGCCGCACGCGCTCGTCGCGAGCCGGTCTACGGACGGTGACGGTGCGGCCGGTGTGCGGGCGGTCAGCCGGGGTCCCGCTGTCCACCTGTGGGCGGCCGGAGCCGCGGAGCGGTGTTCTCGACGACGCGCTGAGACTGACCCCCTGACGACGGATCGGGACTGGCCCCCTCCGGGACTCTGGAGGGGTGATTGCACTGGAAGGTTGGGCTGAGATCCGTCGGCTGCATCGGGCCGAAGGGGTCCCGATCAAGGAGATCGCGCGTCGGCTCGGGCTGGCGCGCAACACGGTCCGAGCAGCGTTACGGGCCGAGGCGCCGCCCTCGCGCGAGCGCGGTCCGCGGGGTTCGGCCGTCGACGCGGTCGAGCCGCAGATCCGGGCGTTGCTGGCGGAGTTCCCGCGGATGCCTGCGACGGTGATCGCGGAGCGGATCGGGTGGACGCGGTCGCTGACGGTCCTGAAGGACCGGGTCCGTGAGCTGCGGCCGTTGTTCGTGCCGCCCGACCCGGCCGACCGGGTCGAGTACGACCCCGGCGAGGTCGCCCAGTGCGACCTGTGGTTCCCGCCGCAGCCGATCCCCGTGGGCGGCGGGCAGGAGCGGGTGCTGCCGGTGCTGGCGATGACGTGCGGGTACTCACGCGTCACGGGCGCGGTGATGATCGCCTCGCGCAAGGCCGGGGACATCCTGGCCGGGATGTGGCAGATCGTCGCGGGGTGGGACGCCTGTCCTCGGACGCTGGTCTGGGACCGGGAGGCCGCGATCGGCGGGACCGGGCGGCCCACGATCGAGGCGACCAGCTTCGCGGGGACGATCGGGGTCCGGCTCAAGCTCGCTCCGCCGCGAGATCCGGAGTTCAAGGGCCTGGTCGAGCGTCGCAACGGGTTCTTCGAGACCTCGTTCCTGCCCGGGCGCACGTTCACCTCGCCGGTGGACTTCACCGAGCAGATCAGCGGCTGGCTGGCGACGCGCGCGAACACGCGGGTGCTGCGCTCGATCGGGTCGGTGACGCCCACGGACCGCTGGGCGGCCGACCGGGCGGCGATGGTCGCCCTGCCGCCGGTCGCACCGTCGATCGGGCTCACGCACCGGGTCCGGCTCGGGCGGGACTACTACGTGCGCATCGACGCCAACGACTACTCGATCGACCCGCGGGCCATCGGCCGGTTCGTCGAGGTCCTGGCCACCCCGGCCCGGGTCGTGGCGACCTGCGCGGGGCAGGTCGTGGCCGACCACGCCCGTGACTGGGGCCACGCCCGCACGATCACCGACCCCACCCACCAGGCGACGGCCAGGGCGCTGCGCCGAGACCTCGCGATCCGCCGCCAGCAGCAGGCGCGCTCGACCCGTGTTCACGGCGATGGGCACGTCGTGACGATTCGGGCGCTGCCGGACTACGACGCCCTGTTCGGCGTCGACTTCGACCCCCCGCCCCGCCCCGGGAGCGGCAACCGCTGAAGGGAAGTAGATGACCACCACGACGAAGACCAGACCGGCCCCCGACGGGCTGGGATCCAAGCTCGCCTACCTGACCAGGGTCCTGAAGACCCCGACGATCGGGCGGACCTGGGAGAGCCTGGCCGAGCAGGCGCGGGAGGCGAACTGGTCGCACGAGGAGTACCTGGCCGCGGTCCTGGAACGCCAGGTCGCCGACCGGGAGTCGGCCGGCACGACGATGCGGATCCGCACCGCGCACTTCCCGGCGATCAAGACGTTGGAGAACTTCAACCTCGAGCACCTGCCCTCGCTGCGCAAGGACGTGCTCGCGCACCTGGCCACCGCGACGTTCGTGCCCAAGGCGGAGAACGTGATCCTGCTCGGCCCGCCCGGACTCGGCAAGACCCACCTCGCGATCGGGCTGGGCATCAAGGCCGCGCAGTCCGGCAACAGCGTGCTGTTCGACACCGCGACGAACTGGATCGACCGCCTCGCCCGCGCCCACCACGCCGGCGCGCTGGAGGCCGAGCTGAAGAAGATCCGCCGCTACAAGCTGATCATCATCGACGAGGTCGGCTACATCCCGTTCGACACCGACGCCGCGAACCTGTTCTTCCAGCTCGTCGCGTCCCGCTACGAGACCGGCTCCATCCTCGTCACCAGCAACCTGCCCTTCGGGCGCTGGGGCGAGGTCTTCGGCGACGAGGTCGTCGCCGCCGCGATGATCGACCGACTCGTCCACCACGCCGAGGTCCTCACCCTCGCGGGCGAGTCCTACCGCACCCGGGCCCGCCGCGAACTGCTCGCCAAGGACCGCGACAAGTAGCACGAACCGACCCCCCGGGGGGTCAATCCCAATCCGTCGCTACGGGGTCAGTTCCAGTCCGTCGTTGACACC
>NZ_BJLP01000001.1 GCF_006538705.1 Cellulomonas uda | reverse complement strand
GCTGACCGAGGCGTCCTACGCGGCGGCCGCCCGCCGGCTGGCCGCCGCGCTACAGGCCCGCGACGGAGCCGCGGAGGCCGCCGACCGGCTCGAGGGGCTCCTGACCACCTGATCGTCGGCCCCGCGGGCCGGCGTCGCCGTCCCGGCCCCCGTACGCCCACGCCACGGCGTCGCGCAGCAGCCGGCCGCCGTCGAGCGTCAGCACCGACTCGGGGTGGAACTGCAGCGTCGAGAAGAACGGGCCACGAAGCGCGTGCACCTCGGCCCCGCGGCGGGCCACCTCGACGTACCCGACGTCCGGCACGTCGAACGAGTCGACATGGGACTGCGCCACGTAGCTGTTGTAGAACCCGACCGTCTCGCGCGCACCGAACAGGTCGACCTCGCTCTGCAGGCCCTGGCGCGCGCAGTCGTGCGCCACGACCCGCAGCCCGAGCAGCCCCGCCGTGACCTGGTGCCCCAGGCACACCGCGACGAACGGCGAGCGGCGCGCCAGCAGCCGGGAACCCGCGGCACGCAGCGCACGCACGCGCTCGTCGTCGTCCGCGCGCGGGTCACCCGGACCCGGCCCGAGCAGGACGACGTCCGCGTCCGCGAGCGCCGCGTCCAGGTCCCGCCCCGGCCCCGCGACCTGGGCCGCGGGCACGATCCGGGTGTCCCACCCGCCGTCGGTGAGCAGGCAGGCGAGCATGTGCGTGAACGTGTCCTCCGCGTCCAGCACCAGCACCCGCCCGGGCGCACGGCCCGTCCTGCCCGCCGCCGACGAGCGCGCACTCGGACGACGACCGCCGCCGACCGGCCGCCAGAAGTCCGCGATCCGCCGCCCACGGCGGTCGAGGGCGGCGAGCACGTCGGGGTGCGACGCGAGCGGGCCCGCGGCCCCCACGTCGAACCCGCCGAGCACGCCCGCGACCTTGGTGCGGGTCTCCGCGGCCTCCGCGCACGGGTCGGAGTGACGCACGAGTGTCGCACCCACCCCGATCGTCATGCGACCGTCGGCACGCACGTCCGCCGTCCGGATGAGGATGGCCGAGTCGACGCTCGCGTCGCCCGTGGCGTCCCGCCCGACGAGCGCGGCGAAGCCGCTGTAGTAGCCCCGGCCGCGTCGCTCGTGCGCCGCGATCACCCGGCACGCGTTCTCGATCGGGCTGCCGGTGACCGTGGGCGCGAGCATCGTCTCGCGCAGCAGCGTCGGCACGTCCACCTCGGCCGTGCCCTCCACGAGGTACTCGGTGTGCGCGAGGCTCGCCATCTCCCGCAGGTACGGGCCGCGCACGTGCACGTCGCGGCACAGCCGCGACATCATCTTGATCTCCTCGTCGAGCACCATGTTGAGCTCGTCGGTCTCCTTGGTGTCGCCCAGGAAGCCGAGAACGCCCTCCAACGTGGGCCCCGACGAGGGGTAGCGGTACGTGCCGCTGATCGGGTTCATGGTGGCCGTGCCCGCACGCAGCGTCACGTGCCGCTCGGGGCTCGCGCCGACGAACGTGCGCGGGCCCGTGTGGATCACGAACGTCCAGTACGCACCCGCCTCGCGCAGCAGCAGCCGGCGCACCGCGGCCGCGGCGGCGACCACCGGCGTGCGACCGTCCGAGACGTGGCCCTCCCACGAGCGGTGCACGACGAAGTTCGCGCCGGACCCCGTGTCGATCTCGT
This sequence comes from Cellulomonas uda, assembly GCF_006538705.1. Lineage (GTDB taxonomy): Bacteria > Actinomycetota > Actinomycetes > Actinomycetales > Cellulomonadaceae > Cellulomonas > Cellulomonas uda. Next base: position 146,744 of record NZ_BJLP01000001.1, on the reverse strand, counting down.
CGCGCAGGACCGTCGAGACGAGGTCGGCGTACTGCTCGTCGGTGACGTCGAAGTCCCCGACGACGACCGCGGGCCTGCTCGGCAGCGCGCCCACCACGTCGGCCCAGGCGAGCCGGTGGTGCTCCTCGACCGTCAGGCACAGGACCGGCTCGTCGTCGTCGACCGCCGCGAAGCCGCGCTCGGTGACCTGGCGGTACGGGACGACGACGAGCGACTCGAGCGACTCACCCGGGCCGCGGCGGCTGCACGCCGTGCCGTGCAGCGGGAGGTCGTGCAGCCGCCGCGCCTCGAGGACGTCACCGACGAGCAGGTCGACGACGTCCTCGCCGTGCGCGGGCCGGTGCACGAGCGCGAACGGGCGGGTGCCGTCCGCCAGGAGCGCACCCAGGAGCTCGGCTGCGGTCATCCGACCACGTCCGCGGTGGTCGTCACGACCGCGCACCGGTCCGCCGCCCAGTCCAGGGCGAGCCGGTGGTACGCGAGCGAGAAGTCCGCGATCGCGTCCCCGACGACGAACGGCTGGATGTCGTGCTGGAACGCGTCGGCGGCGGTCATGAGCACACCGACGTGCGCGTACACGCCGCACACCACGAGCTGGTCACGCCGCGCCTCGCGCATCCGGTCGAGCAGCGGTGAGCGCACGAACGCGCTGTAGCGCCACTTCGTGAGCACCCAGTCCTGCGCCCGCGGCGCGAGGGCATCGACGACCGCGCGGTCGTCCGGCACGGCGCGCATGCCCGGACCCCACACGTCCGCGAGCAGGCCGCGCTCCTGCGGGCTCATCGAGCCCGGCTGCGCGGTGTACGCCACCGGGACACCGCTGCGCCGCGCCCAGCCGAGCAGCGCGGCGACCCGCTCGACGAGCGTGTCGGCCAACGGCTGCGGCAGCCCGCGCACGAAGTACCGCTGCATGTCGTGGACGAGCAGCACCGCGCGCCCCTCCTCGACCCGCCACGGCATCGTCGAGACGGGGAGCTCGCCGCGCGTCGGCAGCGTGTACGGCTCCATCGTCGGCAGTCCCGGCACGTCAGCGCCCTTCCAGGAGGGCGACGAGCTCGCGGCGTCGCACCTTCGTCGTCGACGTCGTCGGCATCTGCTCGCGCGGGAGCTGCACGCGGCGCGTCACGGGCAGGTCCTGCGACGCGAGGGACCAGCGCGTCGGGTCGAGCGGTCGGCCGTCACGCGTGCACAGCACCGCGGTGGGGCCCTCGCTGAGCTCGACGACGACGATCTCGGCGACCTCGGGCAGCCGCACCAGCAGCCGGTCCTCGACCTCGAGCGTGCTCGGCACGCCGTCGATCAGGTCGATCTCGCGGTCCTGCAGGTGCAGGTTGCCGCGCGCGTCCTTGTAGCCGACGTCGCCCATGCGCCACCACCCGTCGTGGACCTGCGCGAGCCAGCGCTCGTGCTCGGCGAGGTACGTCACGATGCGCCCGTCGCTGCGGACCTCGATGTCGCCCGGGTGCTCACGGCTCGGCCGGCGGCCGTCCCGCGGCACCACCCGGATCGCGGTGGACAGCGGGAAGCCGCGGCCCACGTCGCGCCCCTCGGGCATGCCGCGCCGCCGGTCGTACACCTTCCACGCGATCGGGCCGACCTCGCTCTGCCCGTACATCTGCACGTACACGGGCCGGCGCCGGCGCGAGGCGTGCAGCATCGCCTCGACGGTCCGCGGGTGCGCCGCGTCGAACGTGCTCGAGAACACGCGCACGTCGGCGAGCGGCCCGTCGGGGTCGTCCGCGAGCACCTCCCACGACGTGAACGTGTTCGGGTGCGCCTCGACCAGGCCGGGGCGCACGCGCGCGAGCAGGTCGGCGGCCGCCGCCGGGTCGTCCTCGCGCAGCAGCGCGACGTCGTGCCCGTGCAGCACCGCGATCGGCAGCGCGGTGAAGATCCGCGAGTGCACGAACGACACGTGGATCGCGACCGCCTCGCGGCGCGGCACGAGCCGCGCGAACAGCGACTGCGGGCGGTAGCGCGACTGCATCGTGCGGCGCGTGTGGACCGCGAGCTTCGGCAGCCCGGTCGTGCCCGACGTGTGCGTGACGAACAGCGGCGCGTCGGGCGAGACCTCCACCTCCGGGACGGGCGGCCGGTCCGTCAGGGCCACCAGGTCCACGCCCTCGTGCCACGCCCCGACCGTCAGCAGCGTCGCGACGTGCCCGGCGACGTCGGCCAGCGCCGGCGTCGAGAGCTTGCGCGGGTCGGTCAGCAGGTGCGGGCGGCCGAGCCGCTGCACGAGCGCGAACGCCGTCGCCGGCTCGAGCTTGGGCGACAGCAGCACGGGGACGACGCCGATCCGCGCGCACGCGCAGGCCAGGAGCGTCACGTCGACGTTGTCGCTCTTGTAGACGACGATCTGGTCACCCGTGCGCAGGCCCGCGGACCACAGCCGGGCCGAGAAGTCCTCGACGAGGGCCTGCAGGTCCGCCATCGAGAACTCCCGACGGCCGGGTGCCAGGTCCAGGTCGTGGTCCGTGACGACACGGGCGCGCGGGTTCGCGCGGTGACCGCGCGCGAACAGCGTGCCGAGCCGGATCCCCCGGTTCCCGAGGCGCTGGTAGATCACGCGCCCGACCCCGCCCGCGCCGGCTGCGCCTCCAGGACCGCCTTGATGCTCTTCAGGGTGCGGCGCACGTCGTCGACGATCTTGTCGCCCCACTCCCGCACGAACCGCACACGCGCCTCCTCGTCGAGGTCGGCGACGATCTTGTGGATGCCCTCCGTGGCCCGCGTCATCACGTAGTCGTGCGTCAGCACGCACCCCGTCGCCCCCGGCTCCACGCGGAAGCCCCAGATGCTGTCCTGGGTCGTGCCGGCGTGCGTGCGCATCGCCCACGCGAACCGCACCGGACGCTCGGCCTCCACGACCTCCGCCTCGGTGTACCAGGTGCCGCGCACGAGCGGGGCCCAGCCGACGACGTCCTCCGCCCGGTAGTTCTCACCCCGGAACACCGAGCCCACCGCGCCGGGCTCGCCCGTCCAGACGCCGCCCCGGCACTCGGGGCTCCAGTCGCCGCTGCGCGCCAGGTCGGACACCGCGTCGTACACCTCGTCCGGGGACAGGTCGAGCTCGATGGACTCCGCCGCCGTGAAGAGCGGGCTGCTGTCGATGATCGTCATGGCGCCCGATCGTGCGGACGCCACCTGTGCGCGGCAAGACACCCGCACGCCGCATGTCAGGTCGGGTCGTCGTCCCCGGCGCGCCGCCCCGACCTGACACGCGCGCCGCGCCGACCTGACAGACCCGCACCCCGCCGCACCCGCGCGGGCCCCGCCGGTCGGCATGCTCGGCCGCGATGAGAGCCGCAGTCATCGACCGTCACGGTCCGCCGCAGTGCATCACGCTGCGCGAGCTCCCCGTCCCGACCCCGGGTCCCGACGAGGTGCTCGTGCGCGTCGCCTTCGGCTCCGTGAACCACGTCGACACGTTCGTCCGCAGCGGTGCCTGGCGGACCCCTCTGGCGTTCCCGTTCGTCGTCGGCCGCGACGCCGTCGGCACCGTCGTCGAGGCCGGGGACGCCGCCGCGGCGGAGTTCCGGGCGGGCGACGAGGTCTGGACCAGCTCGCTCGGCTACGACGGGCGCGACGGTGCGCTCGCCGAGCTCGTGCGGGTCCCCCGCGCGCGCCTCTACCGGTGCCCCGCCGGCCTGCCCGCGTCCGAGCTGGTCGCGCTCGCGCACCCCGCGAGCACCGCGTGGCTCGCCCTGTTCCGGCACGGCCACCTGCGCGCCGGGATGCGCGTGCTCGTCGTCGGCGGCGGCGGCAACGTCGGCTGGTCCGCCGTGCACCTCGCGGTCGCCGCGGGTGCCGTCGTCGTGACGACCTGCGGCACCGACGACGCGTTCGACCTCGACCGCGCCGGCGCGACGCCCGTCGACCGCGCCGCCCGGCTCGACCGGTCCACGCTCGGCGGCGCCGTGGACCTCGTCGTCGACACCGCGGGACGCAACGACCTCGAGGCCTACCTCGACGTGCTCGCCCCCGGCGGGCGCGTCGTCCTGCTCGCCGGCATGGCGACCCGCGCGTCGTTCCCCGTCGGCGCGCTGTACCTCAACGCCGCCACCGTCACGGGCTTCGCGATCTCGCAGGCGTCCGTCGAGGACCTCGCGCTCGCCGCACGGCACGTCGTCGACGCCGTCGAGCGCACCGGTCTGCGTCCCCGCCGCCTGTCCTCCGTGCCCCTCGAGCTCGTCGCCGACGCGCACGCCCGGCTCGAGCGCGGCGAGGTGCGCGGCAAGGTCGTCGTCGCCGTCGCCGCGCACCACCCGCCCGCACCGCGCACCACCCCGACCGAGGGGGCACGTGCCGTCCCGACCTGACCGGCAGCCGACCCCCGGCACACCCGCCAGCTGCACGGGGCGTCACCGGCGACGCCCCGCCCGTCCCCACGTCCGAGCGCACCACGACCCCACCCGAGAGGCCCCGCGATGCCCGTCATGCCCATCTGCCGTCAGCCGATCATCGACCACCGCGGCGGGACGATCGTCTCGCTGCACGTCACCGCGCTGACCCGCGAGGACGGCACCGGTCTGCGCGCACCCTGGCCGTACGGCGCGCCCCCCGTCGGCCCCGACGCGCTGCGGCTCACCGGTGCGCTCACCGCGCAGGTCGGCGCCGACGGCACCGCCGAGGTGCGCACGCTCGTCGCGCAGGACCTCGCCCCCGCGATCGTCGAGCGTCCCGCCGGCACGCTCGAGCGCGAGCTGCACCGCGTGTTCGTCCCCGCCGCGACGCAGGGCCCCACCGCCGTGCACGCCGCGCTGCTGCTCGCCGTCGAGGACTGGGACGGCACGACGCGCGACGCCGTCGCGCAGGACGTCCTCGACGAGCTCGCCCCCACGCTCGCCGACGCCGTCGGCGCCACCGTGCGCGCGCGCCTCAAGGACGACGAGCCGCAGGGCCTGACCGGCGGCGCGGTCCTCGGCGGGAGCGTCGCCGGGCTGCGGGACACCCTCGCGTCCTGGCCCCGGGAGGACTTCGCGCTCGTCCAGACGTCCCTGCTCGTGCCCGCCGGCGCCGACGCCGGAGCCCTCGCCCAGGAGCTCGTCGTCACCGGCCCCGCGCAGGACACCTACCGCCTGCGCGTCGAGTGGCGTATCCGCCACCTGCCCGTCGCCGACGACGTCCTGCACCTGCAGGTGCACTACGGCGACTTCGTCGTCGCCGAGGCCGGCGGCCGCCAGACCCTCGTCGCGAACCGCCCCCGGCCCAGCGACTGGGAGACGTTCGGCCTCGTCCGCCTCGGCGGGGACCGGGTCGCGCTGCTCGCACCCAACGGCGACTACGTGTCCGCCGCGGGCGGCGGTGGCCGCGAGGTGCTCGCCGTCGGCGACCGCATCGGCGAGTGGGAGACGTTCCGCGTCGAGGAGGTCATGGTCGACCGGATCGCCCTGCGCGCGTTCAACGGCCACTACGTGTCCGCCTACCACGGCGGCGGCCGCGAGCTCGTCGCGAACCGGCCCGTGCGCGACGAGTACGAGGTCTTCACCCTGCACCGCCCCTGAGGCGCCGTCGGCGCGCGGGTCGGCGCCGGCGGGGCCACGCTGGTGACGGCACCGACGGGACGTCCCGTTCCCGCCAGGAGGTGCCGCCGGCACACGCGTGGGGAGATCGGCATCATGACGCTCGTCAGCATCATCGGCACCGGGAACATGGGCCAGGCGATCGCGGGTCTGGTCACGAAGGGCGGGCACCAGGCCCAGACCATCGGGCACGACGACGACTCCGCCGTCGACGGTGAGCTCGTCGTGCTCGCCGTCCCCTACCCGGCCCTGTCCGCCATCGCGGATGCGCGCCGCGACGAGCTCGCGGGCAAGGTCGTCGTCGACATCACGAACCCGCTCGACTTCCAGACGTTCGACTCGCTCGTGGTGCCGCCCGACGCCTCCGCCGCTGCGGAGCTCGCGGCCGCACTGCCGCAGTCACGCGTCCTCAAGGCGTTCAACACGAACTTCGCCGCGACGCTCGCGTCGGGCCAGGTCGGTGACCAGACCACGACGGTGCTCGTCGCGGGTGACGACGCCGACGCGAAGGCGCTGCTCCTGCAGGTCGTCACCGACGCGGGCCTGCGCGGCGTCGACGCCGGGTCGTTGCGCCGCGCGCGTGAGCTCGAGGCGCTCGGCTTCGTCCAGCTCACCCTGGCCGCGGGCGAGAAGATCGCCTGGACGGGCGGCTTCACCCTGGCCCCCTGACCTGCGGTCGCGCGCCCGGCCGCCGATGGCCCCGAGGTGCGCGCCCGACGACGGCTGTGGGGACCGCGCGGTGTCGTGCGCGGTCCCCACAGTCGGGTGTCGGTCAACAGCCGGGTGTCGGTCAACAGCCGGGTGTCGGTCAGCAGGAGGTCAGAACTCCCAGTCCTCGTCCTCGGTGTTGACGGCCTTGCCGATGACGTAGGACGAGCCCGAGCCGGAGAAGAAGTCGTGGTTCTCGTCGGCGTTCGGGGACAGCGCGGACAGGATCGCCGGGTTGACGTCGGTCTCGTCGCGCGGGAACAGCGCCTCGTAGCCGAGGTTCATGAGGGCCTTGTTGGCGTTGTAGCGCAGGAACTTCTTGACGTCCTCGGTGAGGCCGAGCTCGTCGTAGAGGTCCTGCGTGTACTCGACCTCGTTGTCGTAGAGCTCGAAGAGCAGCTCGAACGTGTAGTCCTTGAGCTCCGCGCGCTCGGCCGGCGAGATGAGCTCGAGGCCCTTCTGGAACTTGTAGCCGATGTAGTACCCGTGCACCGCCTCGTCACGGATGATCAGGCGGATCAGGTCGGCCGTGTTCGTGAGCTTGGCGCGCGACGCCCAGTACATGGGCGCGTAGAAGCCCGAGTAGAACAGGAACGACTCGAGCATGGTCGAGGCGACCTTGCGCTTGAGAGGCTCGTCGCCCCGGTAGTAGTTCAGGACGATCTCGGCCTTGCGCTGCAGGTTCGGGTTCTCCTCCGACCAGCGGAACGCCTCGTCGATCTCCTTGGTGGAGATCAGCGTGGAGAAGATCGAGGAGTACGACTTCGCGTGCACCGACTCCATGAACGCGATGTTCGTGTAGACGGCCTCCTCGTGCGGCGTGAGTGCGTCGGGGATGAGGCTGACCGCGCCGACCGTGCCCTGGATGGTGTCCAGGAGCGTCAGGCCGGTGAAGACGCGGGTCGTCATCGTCTTCTCGGCCTCGGTCAGGGTCGCCCACGACTGGATGTCGTTGGAGACCGGCACCTTCTCCGGCAGCCAGAAGTTGCCGACCAGGCGGTCCCAGACCTCGAGGTCCTTCTCGTCGTGCAGCCGGTTCCAGTTGATCGCCGAGACCCGGTCGACCAGCTTCAGCTTCCCCGTGGGGCTCATGCCTTCTCATCTCCCTGAAGGACGAGCAGCGCGAACTGCCGCTCGACTGTCGAGTCGCAAAAGAGGCATCGGGGACTCCAGCCGCCTCCGTTGACGTGGTATCGAGTGTGCGCGCTCCGACGGCTCGACGGCATCGGCCGGCCCCGGCGGGCTGCGGACATCTTCGCGCGGGTCTCGGCGCTCGCCGTCCTGCCGAAGTTGGGGTTCCCCTCTCCGCTCCGGGCCTCCGACAGCGCCTGACGGGCCGCTTCGCTCATCGTGCGCCCATAGCTCGGGTGCTCAGGGCCGAACTTCCCGTAGTTCGGGTTCGCCTCACCCGCGTTCGTACCGGCGCGCTGCTGCGACCATCGAGCCCGCTGCTCGGCGGAGTGCTTCGCGCCGTAGAACGGGTTCAGCTCCCCCGGCCTGCTCACTCCCTTGCGCCCTGTCGACCGCACGCGAGCCGCCTCGCGCTGCTCGTCGGTCCACACCATGCCGAGAGGACCGAGGCCGCCGTCGGTCAGGTTCAGGAGACGATCGCCCGCCGCGCGCCGCGCCGCGATCCACCTGACCTCTGCGTCGCCGAGCTCGATCCGCGTGGTGCGGACGAGCTCGAGCTCGTCGACCACCGCCTCGTCGTCGTGCTTACGCAGCCAGTCGTAGAACGGGGTGCGGCGGCCGGCGCGCGCGTTGACGCGGTGCCGGGCGAACCGGCGGGCCACCGTGGACTCGGTCAGACCGATGTAGCGGTACTCAGCGCTGTCCGCGAGCCGGACGCCGTAGATGCGTCCTACGACGTCCGGCCCCGATGCGGTGCTCTTCTCCATGGTCACGGCGTCACAACATGCAGGAGACGCAGTTCTCCACTTCCGTCCCCTGGAGGGCCATCTGGCGGAGGCGGATGTAGTAGATGGTCTTGATGCCCTTCTTCCAGGCGTAGATCTGCGCCTTGTTCAGGTCACGCGTGGTGGCGGTGTCCTTGAAGAACAGGGTCAGCGACAGTCCCTGGTCCACGTGCTGCGTGGCCTCGGCGTAGGTGTCGATGATCTTCTCGTAGCCGATCTCGTACGCGTCCTGGTAGTACTCCAGGTTGTCGTTCGTCATGAACGGCGCCGGGTAGTAGACGCGGCCGATCTTGCCTTCCTTGCGGATCTCGATCTTCGACGCGATCGGGTGGATCGAGCTCGTCGAGTGGTTGATGTAGGAGATCGAGCCGGTCGGCGGGACCGCCTGCAGGTTCTGGTTGTACAGGCCGTGGACGCGGACGAGCTCGGCGAGCTCGCGCCAGTCGTCCTGCGTCGGGATGTGCACGCCGGCGTCGGCGAAGAGCCGGGCCACGCGCTCGGTGCGCGGCGCCCACTCCTTCTCGAGGTACTTGGTGAAGTACTCGCCCGTCGCGTACTTCGACTTCTCGAACCCGTAGAACGACGAGCCGCGCTCCTGCGCGAGCAGGTTCGACGCACGGATCGCGTGGTACGCGACCGTGTAGAAGTAGATGTTCGTGAAGTCGAGGCCCTCGTCGGAGCCGTAGAAGATCCGCTCGCGCGCCAGGTACCCGTGCAGGTTCATCTGCCCGAGGCCGATGGCGTGACCGCCCCGGTTGGCGCGCTTGACCGACGGGACCGACTCGATGTCCGTCTGGTCGGACACGGCCGTGAGCGCACGGATCGCGGTCTCGACGGTCTTGCCCAGGTCGGGCGAGTCCATCGACAGCGCGATGTTCATCGAGCCGAGGTTGCAGGAGATGTCGCGGCCCACGTGGTCGTACGAGAGGTCCTCGTTGAACGTCGACGGGGTCGAGACCTGCAGGATCTCCGAGCACAGGTTCGAGTGCGTGACCTTGCCCTCGATCGGGTTGGCCCGGTTCACCGTGTCCTCGAACATGATGTACGGGTAGCCCGACTCGAACTGGATCTCGGCGAGCGTCTGGAAGAACTCGCGTGCGTTGATCTTGGTCTTGCGGATCGACGCGTTCTCGACCATCTCGTAGTACTTCTCGGTCACGTCGATGTCCGCGAACGGCTTGCCGTACACCCGCTCGACGTCGTACGGCGAGAACAGGTACATGGGCTCGTTCTTGCGGGCGAGCTCGAACGTGATGTCCGGGATGACGACGCCGAGCGAGAGCGTCTTGATGCGGATCTTCTCGTCCGCGTTCTCGCGCTTGGTGTCGAGGAAGCGGTAGATGTCCGGGTGGTGCGCGTGCAGGTACACCGCGCCGGCGCCCTGGCGCGCACCGAGCTGGTTGGCGTAGGAGAACGAGTCCTCGAGCAGCTTCATCACGGGGATGACGCCCGAGCTCTGGTTCTCGATGTGCTTGATCGGCGCACCGTGCTCACGGATGTTCGACAGCAGCAGCGCCACGCCGCCGCCGCGCTTGGAGAGCTGCAGCGCGGAGTTGATGCCGCGCGCGATCGACTCCATGTTGTCCTCGATGCGCAGCAGGAAGCAGGACACGGGCTCGCCGCGCTGCGCCTTGCCGAGGTTGAGGAACGTGGGGGTCGCGGGCTGGAACCGCCCCGAGATGATCTCGTCGACGAGCGAGGTCGCGAAGTCCTCGTCGCCCTCCGCCAGCGCGAGCGCGACCATGCACACGCGGTCCTCGAACCGCTCCAGGTACCGCTTCCCGTCGAACGTCTTGAGCGTGTACGACGTGTAGTACTTGAACGCGCCGAGGAACGTCTGGAACCGGAACTTCTTGGAGTACGCGTACTGGAACAGCGTCTTGACGAACGCGCGGTCGTACTGCGCGAGCACCGCCGGGTCGTAGTACTTGTTCTCGACCAGGTACTCGAGCTTCTCCTCGAGGTCGTGGAAGAAGACCGTGTTCTGGTTGACGTGCTGCAGGAAGTACGCGCGGGCCGCCTCGCGGTCCTTGTCGAACTGGATCTTCCCGTCCGCGCTGTACAGGTTGAGCATCGCGTTGAGGGCGTGGTAGTCCATCCCCGACGTGTCTACGCGGAAATCAGTGACTGTCGCTGCCAAAACCGTTCCAATCCCTCGCGGACGCGCTGCACGTCCTCGTTCGTTCCCATGAGCTCGAAGCCGTACAGGTAGGGGACGCGGCACTTGGCCGCGACGATGTCCCCCGCGATGCAGTACGCCTCGCCGAAGTTGGTGTTGCCCGCTGCGACCACCCCGCGGATCAGGGCGCGGTTGGCCGCGTCGTTGAGGAACCTCACGACCTGGCGCGGGACCGCACCGCCCTCGTTACCGCCCCCGTACGTCGGCACCACCAGCACGTACGGCTCCGTGACGTGCAGGAAGGGCTCGGCGGGGCGCAACGGGATCCGCTGGGCCGGCAGGCCCAGCTTCTCCACGAAGCGGTGCGTGTTGTTGGACGCCGAGGAGAAGTAGACGAGCGCGCTCATCGTTGCCCTCCCCGGGTCCGGAAGCTGACGTGTCCGGTGGCCCGCAGGCCACCGGCGTGGCCACCCTCGAAGGGGGCGGCGGTTCAGGCGACGGTGACGGCCTCGAGACGCTCCGCGAGCGCCTTGATCCGGTCGGGACGGTAACCGGACCAGTGGTCACCGTCCGCGATCACGACCGGCGCCTGCAGGTGCCCGAGCGACATGACGTAGTCGCGGGCGTCCGCGTCCTCGCTGATGTCGACGACCGTGTAGTCCGCACCCAGCTTGTCGAGAGCACGGTAGGTCGCGTTGCACTGCACGCACGCGGGCTTGCTGTAGACCGTGATCGTCATCGTGACTCTCTCCTGGAAGCTCAGAAACTCTGGTGGAACCGTGCCGCGCGGGGCCTTGTCAGGCCCCGGTGACGGCCTCGGGAGCTGCCTTCTCTCGAGCGCTCGTGAAGCCCTGTCCGGGGCTCCGACGACCGCTCGGCTCCCCGGCCGACCGCGTGGTGAAGACACTACACCTAGTGTCTGACACCGCAACCAACCACTAGGTGTTGTGTTACACGCGTGTCGTTTTTCACCCCGTGGATGACTTCTCCACAGTACGACGACCCACTGACACGGCCCCTGAACTGCACGTTTGCGGCGCTCGAACGACACGGGTGTGGTTCGACGCACAGGCGGCCCACAGGCCGTCCACACCACGCCCCGTGTCGTCCCCAGGACCGTCCACAGCCGCTATGTCCGGGATGCTCCCGAGATGTCCGTCACGACTGCCGCGACGACTCCTGCCAGGCCGCGCGCAGACCCTCGACGAGCGGGGTGGTCGGCCGCCCGATCAGCGTGCGCAGCGTGTCGGTCGCGTCCGCGAGCGCACCGCCGGCGATGTCCTGGTCCATCGTCACCAGGAAGCCCACGGTGCCCTCGTCGAGACCCGCGGCGAGCAGGGCCGCGCGCTGCTCGTCCGGCGTGACCCGGCGGTACGTCACCGGCCGGCCGAGGATCTCGGCGGCGGCCGCCGCGAGCTCGTCGAACGTCCACGCGTGGTCGCCCGAGAGCTCGTACGTGCGCCCGTCGTGCCCCGACCCGGTGACGACGGCCACGATGCCCGCCGCGAAGTCCGCGCGCGACGCGGACGCGACACGCCCGTCACCGGCCGACGCGACGACCTCGCCCGTCTCCGCCGCCTGCTGCAGGGTCGTCACGTAGTTCTCCGTGTACCAGTTGTTGCGCAGCACGGTCACGACGAGCCCCGACGCGGCGAGCAGCTCCTCCGTCGCGCGGTGCTCGGGCACCAGGACGAGCGTGCTGGTGTCCGCGTGCGGCGCGCTCGTGTAGACGACGCGCCGGACGCCGGCCGCCCGCGCCGCCTCGATCGCCGCGCGGTGCTGCGGGACGCGCTGCCCCACCTCCGAGCCCGAGACGAGCACGAGCGTGTCCGCACCCGCGAACGCGGCGGCGAGCGTCTCCGGGCGCCCGTAGTCCACCTCCGCGACGCGCACGCCGCGCGCGGCCAGGTCCGCGAGGCGCTCGGTGCGCCGGCCTCCCGCGACAACCTCGTCCGGGGCGACCCCCGCGTCCAGCAGACCTTCGACGACCAGACGGCCCAGGTGACCGGTGGCACCGGTGACGACGACGGACATGAGCTCCTCCTCAGGACGGGGCACCGCGCCGGCGGACCCGACGAGGGAACCCACGAGGGAACCGACGACGGGCTCGGCGGCGGTGGCGGCGCACGGCTGCGCCGCACACGTCAACCATCGCGCGCGCGGCGCATTCCCGCCGGACGCTGCGCGGATCCCCACGCGCCGTGGGGGATGCTGGGCGCGTGCAGGTGACCACGCTCGGACCGCTCGCGCTCGACGGCCGGCCCGTGCGCGGCGAGCGGCTCGCGGCCGTGGTCCGCGAGCTCGTCGCGGCGCGCGGTCACGCGGTGTCCGTGCGCGCGCTGGTCGAGGCCGTGTGGGACGGCGCGCCGCCCGACGACGAGACCGGGGCCGTGCAGGCGCTCGTCTCGCGCGTGCGGCGGCTCGGAATGGCCGTCGAGTCGGTCCCCGGCGGGTACCGGGTGCCGCGCGAGGGGCTCGTGGTGGACGCCGACGAGGTGCGCGCGCTCGTCGTCGCCGCGCGGACCGCGCTCGCCGCCGACGACACCGCGGCCGCGCGTGCGCACGCCACCGCGGCCCGGGCCCTGCTGCCGGCGACCCCGCAGGACGCGACGGCCGTGCGCCTGCTCGCGGACACCGCCGACGTCGCGGCCCGCGCCGCGCTGCGTTCCGGTGGGCCGTTCGACGACGACGACCTGCGCCTGCTCGCCACCCGCACACCGCCCGACGAGCCCGCCACGGCCCTGCTGGTGCATGTGCTGGCCGCGCAGGGTCGGGACGCCGAGGCGCTGGAGGTGGTCGAGGCGCTGCGCCGCGACCTGGCCGAGCGGTACGGCACCGACCCCTCCCCGGTGGTGCAGGACGCGCACCTCGCGCTGCTGCGCGGCGAGCTGGGGCGCCCGTCCGCGACCACGACGCCCGCCGTGCCCGACGCACCGCCGCCGGGCGAGTCGTCGCCGGACGCGTCGCCGGACGCGTCGCAGCGCGGGCCGGTCCGGCTGCCACGCGCGTGGCGCCGCCCGGCGACGCCGCTCGTCGGGCGCGAGGCGGACGTCGCCGCCGTGACCGCCGCGCTCGGGGCGGGACCGGTGGTCACGGTCGTCGCGGCGGGCGGGGCCGGCAAGACGCGCCTCGCGGCCGAGGTCGCGCGGCTCGCCGCCGAGCGCGGCGAGTCGGTCCACGTGGTCGAGCTCGCGGGTCTGCGGTCGGGTGACGACGTGCTGCCCGCGCTGCTCGGCGAGCTCGGCGGGGCGGAGACCGCCCCGACGCTCCCGGACGTCGCCGAGCGGCGCATGCTGCCCCGGCTCGAGCGGCTGCGCGCGGCCGCGCACGACCTGCGCGGCCTCGTCGTGCTCGACAACTGCGAGCACGTGCTCGCGGACGCCGCCCGCACGGTCGCGGACCTGCTGACGGTCGCACCGCCCGACGTGACGGTGCTCGCGACGTCCCGCGCGCCGCTGGGGCTCGTCGGCGAACGCGTGCACCGCCTGGCTGCCCTGCCCGACGACGACGCGCTCGCGCTGCTGCACGCGCGCGCCCAGGACGCGCGCCCCGGCCTGGTGTGGGACGACGAGCGCGCGCTCGAGCTGTGCCGCCGGCTCGACAACCTGCCGCTCGCGCTCGAGCTCGCCGCCGCCCGGCTGCGGTCGATGCCCGTGGAGGACCTGCTGCACGGGCTCGCGGACCGGTTCGCGCTGCTCGACGACGCGCTGCGCGGCCTGCCCGAGCGGCACGCGAGCCTGTGGGCGCTGGTCGACTGGAGCCGTGAGCTGCTGCCCGACGACGAGCGCGACCTGCTCGAGCGTCTGGCCGTGGTCCCCGGCGCGTTCCCCGCGTCGCTCGCCGCGGCCGTCGCGGGGGTCGACGACGTGCGCCGCGGGCTCGCGGACCTCGTCGACCAGTCGCTGCTGGCGCTCGAGGACGCGGGCTCGGGGCCCGCGCGGTACCGGATGCTCGAGACGGTCCGCGAGTACGGCGAGGCGCGCCTCGCCGCCGCCGGCGCACGGGACGACGCGCTGGCGGGGCTCGTCACGTGGGCGGCACGCGAGTGCGCGGACCTCGCACCGCGGTTCGTCGGCGCGGGGCAGCTCGCCGCGCTCGCGCGCTGCGACGACGAGGCGGAGACGTTCGTCGCGGCCCTGCGGCGGGCGGTCGAGACCGCCGACGACGCCGCGGCCGTCGACCTCGCCTCGACGCTGTTCCAGTGGTGGTCCGTGCGCGGCATGCACGCCGAGGTCGTCACCTGGGCCGAGCGGCTGCTGCACGCGGACGACCCCGCCGCACGCCGCGCGTGCCCGCTGCTGGTCGGGCGCCCCGGGCTCGCACCCGGCGCGCACCTGCCGGACGGCGACCGCACCGCGACCGTGGTGCTGCAGAGCGCGATGAACGCGGGCGCGGCGGCGTCCTGGCGGGCGACCGCCCTGGCGTCACGCGTGCTGCGCCGCGTGCTGCGCGAGCAGCCCGACGAGGTGAGCGACCGGATGCGCGCGCTCGGCCAGGTGGTGCCGGCGCTCGCGTCGTCGGCGACCGCCGAGCTCGACGCGGCGGCGCACGCGCTCGTCGCGCACGACGACGGCTACGTACGCGCGCTCGGCCTGTTCCTGCGCGGTGCGGTGCGCGAGAACGCCGGCGAGCCGCTCGACTCCGCGCAGGACGCGCGCGCGGCGTTCGCGCTGTTCGAGCAGCTCGGCGACCACTGGGGCATGGGCATGGCCGCGCAGGGCGTCGCGCAGTGGTCCGCCGCGGAGGACGCCGCGCAGGCCGTGCAGTGGCTCGAGCGCGGCGTGCAGCACCTCGAGCTCGTCGGCGCCGCGCAGGACGCACGCAGCCTGCGCGTCCTGCTCGACGTGCAGCGCGCGCTCGACGGCTCGACCGAGGCGCTCGACGCGCTGCACGAGACCGCCGACGCGCCGCGCGCCGACGGCATCGACGTCGCGCACGCGCTGCTGGGGCTCGCGATGGTCGCGCTCGCCGGCGGTGACCGGCCCACGGCCGTGGCACGCGCGCTGCGGGCCGCGGCGGTGGTCACGCGGCGGCGGGACCCCGTCGCCCAGGCGCGCGTCGTGTTCCTCGTCTCCGCCGCGGTCGTCCTGCTGCAGGCGACGCCCCGGGACAGCACGGACGACGACGAGGGGGCCCGTGTCGAGCGGCACGTCGTCGCGGTCCTGCGCGACGCCGCCGCGGACGCGCGCACGCTCGCCGACATGCCCGTCGTCGGGACGTTCGCGCTCGGGTGCGCCGAGCTCGCGGCGTGGCGCGGGGACGACGAGCACGCGACGACGCTGTGGGCGCTCGGGCGGCGGATGGGGGCCACCGTCGCCAACGCCGCCCTGCCGCTCGGGCAGCCGCACTCGCTCGCGACCCGCGCGGCGGGCGAGGCGGGTGAGCGCCGCCTCGACGAGCTGCGCGCCCGGCCCGCGGCGGAGGTCGACCGGATGGTCGCCGCCACCGCGGACCGGGTGCTCGGCCTGGCTCCCTGACCGGGTCAGACCTTGCGGCGGTACGCGCGCAGCGCCAGCGGCATGAACACCGCCACCAGGCCCACGCACCACGCCAGCGTCCACCACACGTGGTCACCCACCGGCGAACCGAGGAACAGCCCGCGCATGGACTCCACGAGGTGGGTCAACGGGTTGACGTCCACGAAGCCCTGCATCCACGTGGGCAGGTCGTCGGTCCGCACGAAGACGTTCGAGCCGAAGCTGAGCGGCATGACGATGAGGAACATGATCCCCTGCACCGCACCCGACGTGCGCACGAGCATCCCGACCCACACCGACACCCAGCTCAGGCACACCGCGAACAGCACCGCGAGCAGGCAGCCCGCGACGGCCTCGAGGGGGCTCGTCGCGATGCGGAAGCCCATCGCGTAGCCCGTCACGATCGTCACGACCGCGACGATCACGTACCGCACGACGTCCCCCAGCACCGCACCCAGCAGCGGTGCGCTGCGCGGGATCGGCAGCGACTTGAACCGGTCGAAGATGCCCTTGGACAGGTCCGTGTTGAGGTTCACGCCGATCGCGATCGCACCCTGCGCGATGGTCTGGGCGAGGATCCCCGGGAGCAGGAACTGCAGGTAGCTGCCCGTGCTGCCCGCGACCGCGGTGCCGAAGATCGTCACGAAGATCGCGAGGAACACGATCGGCTGCAGCGTCACGTCGATGAGCGCCTCGGGTGTGCGCCACGTCTTGATCAACGAGCGCTTGGTCAGTGCCGCGGAGTGCCGCACCAGCGGGAACGGGCGGGGTCGACGGACCGCCTCGCCGCGCGGCGCGTCAGGTGTGCGCGGGCGGTCCAGCGTCACTGTGCTCGTCGGGGTGCTGGTCGGGGCGCTCATGCCGCCGCCTCCTTCGGGTCGTCGTCGGGCTCGTCGGTGGACGTGGTGCGGCCGGTCAGCGTGAAGAACACCTCGTCGAGGCTCGGCAGGTGCAGCGACAGCTCGGTCACCGCGACCCCCGCCGAGCCGAGCCGCGCGACCGTCGCGGTGAGCGCCTCGTCGTCGGCCACGGGCACGGCGAGCAGGCCCTTGCGGATCTCGTCGGCCGCCGCGCCCGTGCTGACCTCGGACAGGATCTGCGCGGTCTGCGCCAGGCGCGCGGGGTCGCTGGGGCGGACCTCGAGCGTCAGCCCGCCGACCACCCGCTTGAGGCCGTCCGGGGTGTCGTGCGCGATCACGCGGCCGTGGTCGACGACCGTGATCTCGTCGGCCAGCGCGTCCGCCTCCTCGAGGTACTGCGTCGTGAGCAGCACGGTCGAGCCGTCCGCGACGAGCGAGCGCACCACGTCCCACATCTGCTCACGCTTGGCCGGGTCGAGGCCCGTCGTCGGCTCGTCGAGGAAGATCACGTCGGGCCGCCCGACGAGCGACGCCGCGAGGTCCAGGCGGCGGCGCATGCCGCCGGAGTACGTCTTCGCGGGCCGGTCGGCGGCGTCCGCGAGGTCGAACCACTCGAGCAGCTCGGCGGCACGGGCACGTGCCCCCGCGCGGCCGAGCTCCAGCAGCGTGCCGAACAGCACGAGGTTCTGCCTGCCCGTGAGGTCCTCGTCGACGGACGCGTACTGCCCCGTCAGGCCGATCATGTGCCGGACCTTCTCGGCGTCGCGGACCACGTCGAGGCCGTTGATGCGGGCCGTGCCCGCGTCGGGGGTGAGCAGGGTGGACAGGATGCGGACGGTCGTCGTCTTGCCGGCGCCGTTGGGGCCGAGCACACCGAGCACGGTGCCCCGGGGGACGACGAGGTCGACGCCCTGCAGCGCCTTCGTCTCGCCGAAGTGCTTCACGAGGCCCTCGGCCTCGATCACCAGGTCTGTTGTCATGCCGCCACCCTGCGCGGGCCGGCTGACACCGCCCCGACACGTCGCCGACACGGGGCCGACAGGGGGCCGACAGGGGCCGACGAGGGCACCGACGGGGATGGTCGCCGGATCCGCCGGGCCGCTACGTGAGGTCGCGGCAGAGCAGCAGGAGCGTGACGTCGTCGACCGACGACGGGTCGCTGCACTCGCGGATGACGTCGTCGATGTCGACCGGCCGGGTCGGGTCCTCGCGCGTGAACGCGCCGACCAGCCGCGCCAGACCGGCCCGCAGGTTCGTCGAGCGCGAGTCGACCAGCCCGTCGCTGTAGAGCACCACGCCGCCACCGGGCTCGATCACGAACCGGTGCGTGGGCGGCTCCCCCGAGCCGACGCCGACGGGCCGGTCGACGCTGACCTCGAGCAGCTCGGCCCCGCCGACCGCGTCGAGCACGAGCGGGCGGGGGTGACCGGCGATCGACACCTCGACCACGCCCGTCGCGCGGTCGACCGCGGCGATGACGACCGTGGCCATGTCGGTGGCCATGGTGCGGCGCGCCACCACGTCGGTCCACCGCAGCGCGTCGGCCGGGCCGTCCCCGCGCAGCAGGAACGCCCGCACCGTGTTGCGCAGCTGGCCCATCGCCGCGGCGGCGGACAGCCCGTGCCCGGCGACGTCCCCGATGACCACCGCGACGCGGCCGTCGGGCAGCTCGAGCGCGTCGTACCAGTCGCCGCCGACCTGCCCGCCGGGGGCGGGCACGTACCGGGCGTGCAGCTGCCACCCCTCGACGCGCGGCAGCTCGGCGGGCAGCAGCGAGCGCTGCACCGTCTCGGCGGCGCCGAGCGCCCAGCGCGTGCGCAGCAGGAGCGTCTCGAGCAGGCGCCGGCGCAGGTCGGTGACCGACCGCAGCTCCTGCCCGGTCCACGGCGCGCTGCGGCCCCGGACGGTCTGGGTCCACTTCTCGAACGACTTGCGCGGGCTCAGCCGGACCTCGTCGCCCTCGCGCCGGGCGATCGCCTTGTTGTGCGGGTCGCCGCCCCAGGACACGTCGTGCACCGCCTCGCGGCGCAGCCAGACCATCGCGCGGTCCTCGGGCAGCCGGACGGCGAGCAGGCCGGCGACACCCGGCAGCGCGTCCGCGAGCGCGGGCTCCTGGGCGCCGAGCTCGGTGCGCGCCGTGACGTCCTCGGCCTGCTGCGCGACCCACGTGCGCAACGCGGACAGGTCCTCGGGCGCCTCGCCCTCGGTGCTCCAGGTGCCGTCGCCGAACACCACGGCCCCCTGCGCGGGCACGAGGTCGAGCAGCGACACCCCGGAGTCGGTCCGCCCGACGAGCGCGTCGCCGAGCGTGCGCGCGGCGTCGCGGGAGGCGATCAGCAGGTTCACGAGCGTCGACTCCGCGGCGAGCGCGGCCTGCAGCTCGTCCTCCTCGGCGCGCGCGACCAGCCGCAGCGACAACGACGACCCGAGGAACTCGGCCGCCGCGCGCACGCCGTACGGCGGGTGGTGCGGACCGGAGTAGTGGTGGCACGCGACGAGGCCCCAGAGCCGCCCGTCGCGCAGCAGCGAGATCGACATCGACGCGGCCACGCCCATGTTGCCGAGGTACTCGAGGTGGATCGGCGACACGCTGCGCAGCACCGAGTGCGTGAGGTCGAGCGGCTCCCCGGTCGCGTCGACCCCCGGAACGAGCGGCGCGGGGGTGTACCCGACGTCGGCGATGAGCCGGATCCAGCTCTGCTCGTACAGCGCGCGGGCCTGCGGTGGGATGTCCGAGGCGGGGTAGTGCAGCCCGAGGAACGAGTTGAGGTCCGCGCGCTTGGCCTCCGCGACGACCTCGCCGTTGTACTCGGCGTCGAACCGGTAGATCATCACGCGGTCGAACCCGGTCAGCGCCCGCACCTCGTGCGCGGCCACGTCGTACAGCTCGGCGAGCGACTGGCTCGCGCTCAGGCGCTCGAGCGCGTCACGCACGGCCTGGTAGGTGTTCGGGAACGAGAACGGCCGCGGGCCGGTCGACGCCTCGAGCTCGACCACGAGCAGGGTCCGGTCGCCGACGACCACGCGGTGCAGCACGGCGTCGACCTCGCGCGGGCCGTCGGGCGTGGCCGCGACGACGACGAGCGGGTTGCGCTGCCGGAGGTTGCCGAACGTGCGCACGTGCGCGCGGATCTGCTCGGCCGGCTCGCTCCCGAGCACGGCGTCGAGGTCGGCCCCGAGCGCGTCCTGGACGCTGCAGCCGAGCAGGTCCGCGACGTTGGCGGACACGTGCTGGACGACGAGCTCGGGCTCGGTGACCGCGAGCAGCACACCGTGCGGCTGGACCGAGCCGGGCACGTGGATGGGCTCACGCGCGCAGTTGTCGAGGTCGACGGGTTCTCCGGGCGGGAGCAGGTCGGCCATCGGTTCGCGGTCGGACATCCGCTGGCACCTCCTGGTCGACATTTTCGGTGTGCAACCTAACTCACGCCACCACCTCCTCAGTACGGGCCTGGCGCACACGCGCCGGGCGCACGAGCGCGACGACCACGAGCACCGACGCGACCGCGACGAGCACACCGAGCACGGGCCAGCCGGTCGCGGTCGTCGCGAGGCCCGCGCCGAGCGACCCGACTACCGCGGCGACGGTCGCGACGAGCTCGGCCACGGGCTGCACGCGCCCACGCTCGGCGGGCCGGTACGACGCCGCGACCATCGCCGCGCCGCCGCTGCCCGCGAGGTTCCATCCCACCCCCGCGAGCGTCATCGCGACGACGAACGCGATCATGTCCGGCCGCACGGTCGCCAGGCCCGCGGCGGCGAGCACGAGCGCACCGAGTGCCGCGACGCGCCGCTCGCCCAGCCGCCCGATCCACCGCGCGACCAGCAGCCCCGGCGCGTACATCCCGATCATGTGGAGCTGCACCGAGAACGCCGCGTGCTGCTCGGTGTGCCCCATGTCCATGCCCGCGACGGGCCCCGCGGTCATGAGCGAGCTCATCGCGGCGGCCGCGAGCGCGGTGACCAGGACGCCGAGCACGAGCACGGGCTGGCGCCACAGCTCGCGGTGCGAGCGCGCGGCGACCGCCGGCGCAGCCTCGTCGGACGGGCGTGGTCCGGTCAGGTGCGCGAGGTACCGCGGCAGGCGCGCGTTCCACCCGCACGCGAGCACCGCGAACCCGGCGACCAGCAGGTAGGAGGCGACGTACGGCGTCGAGCCGAGCCCGCTGACGGCCGTCGCGAGGAACGGCCCGACGAGCGCCGCGAGCAGGCCGCCCGCGAGCAGCGTCGTGATCGCGCGCGCCCGCTCGTCGGGGTTCGCCTCCGCGACCGCGTACCGGTAGTACCCCGCGCCCGCCTGGTAGACGCCGACGAGCGCCGTGCCGACGCAGAACAGCGCGAACGACCCGCGGTGCACCGCGTCCGCCGAGACGAGCCCCGCGGCGACCGCGGCGAGCGGCGCGACCGTGAACACGCGCCGGTACCCGCTGCGCCCGATCCACCGCGAGAGCGCGAACGTCGAGAGCGCCGCGACCACGGGCATGAGGCTGAACGGGAGCGTCGCGAGGGCGCGCGTCGGCGCGAGGTGCGCGCCGACGATGCCCGTGAGGGTCAGGTCGATCGAGATGCCGAACGTGTAGAGCGACTGCGCGGGGACGAGCCGGCGCGTGAGGCGCGGTCCGTCGACGCGCGGGGGCTCGAGGAGCGCGCGGGTCGGGGCGTCGGGTCGGGTCACGCGACCACCTTGGCGGGGTCGGGCACCGTCCGACGAGCGGCAGGATTGCCACTGTGCGCTAGATTCTCGCCATGAGCGTGGACGGTCCGGTGCCGCGGCCCGAGCGCGTGCGCGACGTCGCCGTGCTGGCGCTGCCGGGCGCGCTGCCGATGGAGGTCGGCATGCCGTTCCAGGTGCTCCAGAGCCGCACCGCCGCGCACTACCGCCTCACGCTGTGCGGCCGGAGCCCCGGTCCCGTGCCCACCGCGGGCGGGTTCCCGGTCGTCGCGCAGGCCGGGCTCGAGGCCGTCGTCGCGGCCGACACCGTGATCGTCCCCGCGTACGACGACATCGACCAGCCACCCCCCGACGACGTGCTCGACGCGCTGCGCACCGCGCACGCCCGCGGCGCACGCGTCGTGTCGATCTGCGTCGGCGCGTTCGCGCTGGCCGCCGCGGGACTGCTCGACGGTCGGCGGGCGACGACGCACTGGGCCTACACCGCCCGCCTCGCGGCGCGGTACCCGCTGGTTCGCGTGGACCCGGACGTGCTGTTCGTCGACGAGGGCGACGTCCTGACCTCCGCGGGCGTCGCGTCCGGCATCGACGCGTGCCTGCACCTGCTGCGCACCGACCTCGGCGCCGCGGTCGCCAACCACGTGGCGCGCGCGATCGTCGCGGCACCGCACCGCGACGGCGGGCAGGCGCAGTTCATCGCCCGGACCACCCCGCCCGACGCCGCGAGCGCGCTCGCCGGCACCCGCGCGTGGGCGCTCGACCACCTGCACGAGCCGCTGACCGTCGCGGACCTCGCGCGGCACGCGCGCATGTCGCAGCGCACGCTCGCCCGGGCGTTCGCGGCGGAGACCGGTGCCTCACCGCTGCGCTGGCTCACCGCTGCGCGCGTCGACCGCGCGCGCGAGCTGCTCGAACGCACCGACTGGAGCACCGACCGGGTCGCCCAGGAGTGCGGGCTCGGGACCGCCGCGAACATGCGCCTGCACTTCCACCGGCTCGTCGGCGTGAGCCCGTCGGACTACCGCCGCACGTTCGTCGGGGCGTCCTCGCCGGTGTGACCCGACGGCTCCTGCGGGCCGTCCGTCAGCGCGGCGCGCGGGCCTCGGCGACGAAGCCCGCGAGACGCCGCTCGACGGCGGCCGGGTCGGGCGCTACGTCCTGCGCGGGACCCGCGAGCGCGGACAGCACCGGCGCCGGGCCGACGAGGGCGGCGCGCTCCGCCGCGAGCAGCGCGGCGCCTGCCGCGACCGCCTCCTCGTCGGCGACGACGTCCAGCGGGACCGGGGTGCACCACCGCTTGAGCGCGGCCCACGCGGGGTTGGCGATCATCGGGCGACCGAGAGCGCGCACCCGGGCGGGCGGTGTGCCCGCGAGCGCTGCCTGCGCGTCGAGCATCCACCGCGCCTGCAGCGCGGCGCCGAGCAGCACGCCCCGCAGCGCCGCGACCGGGTCCGTCGGCACAGGCCCGACGGCGCGGAGCGTCGCGGCCGCGTCGGGCGCGGGCGTCTGCCGCCCGTGCCCGTAGGGCAGCACGACGAACCCGGGCGCACCCGAGGCGTGCGCGGCATCCCCGACGAGCAGCGCGACGAGCGCGTCGTCGACCACCGACGCGCGTGCCAGTAGCCCGGCGTGCTCGTCGGCCGGTGCGACGTGCGCCAGCCACGCCGCGACCGCGCCCCCCGCGCTCGACGACCCCGCGACCAGCGCCGGCGCGTCCCCGCGGACCGTGCGCACCAGGCTCATGCCCGCCGCGGCGACCGGACCCGGCTCGGGGTCCGCCGCCAGGACCGTGCACACGACCTCCGAGGTCCCGACCGAGTCCGCGACGTCGCCCGCGGCGCGCACACCGGCGGCGAACGCGCCGACCGCGTGGTCGTGCCCCGCGACCGTCACGGGCGTGCCGACGAGCAGCCCCGCGTCGGTGAGCGCGCCGGCCCGCAGCGGGACGGTCTCGCCCGGGCGCAGCACCCGCGGGACCTGGTGCGGAGCGAGGCCGACCTCGGCCAGCAGGTCCACGTCGAACGCCGCCGGGAGCCCTGTCTGCACGTCACCCAGGCGGTACGCCATGGTGCGGCCCGCGAGCGTGTGGTCGGTGACGAGCCGGCCCGTCAGGCCGAGCACGACGAGGTCCGCGGCACCGGCCCACCGCCCGTCACCGTGCAGCGCGCCGACCGTCCCGCGCTCGCCTCCCGTGTCCGTGCGGCGGCCGACGACGCTGTCGGCCCGCTCGTCGCGCAGCCACACCCAGGTCGCGAGCGGCACCTTCGCCGACGCCCGCACGCCCGTCGCCGCGAACAGCTCGGCACGGCCCAACCGGGCCGCGAGCGCGTCGGCCTGGGCGCCGGCGCGGTGGCCGTCCCAGCGCAGCCAGTCGCCGCGCGGCTCGTCTTCCGGGCCGACCGGGACGCCGGTCTCCGCCATCGACGCGACCCCGACCGCCGCGGGGACGGGTGCGTCCGGTGCGGCCGCGAGCACGCGGCGCGTGAGGTCCGCGACGACGCGCAGGAGGTCGGCGGGCGCCGGGGTGGGGGCGGACGCGACCGCGAGCGTGCGCGGTGCGTCGACGTCGACGAGCGCGACCTTGGTGTGCGTCGTCCCGACGTCGACCCCCAGCGCGGTGCTCACCCACCCATCCTGCCGCCCCGACCCATCCCCTCCCGGCCGAGCGCGCACGTCCCGGACCGAGTGCGCACGTCTTGCGTGCGCGCTCGCGCACGACCGTGCGCACTCGGCGAGGGGTGGGCGGGGTCGGGCTGTGCTGGGGGTCAGCGGGTGGGGCGCCAGAGGACGACCGCGGAGGTCGACGCCGTGATCGCGCGCGGGGGTTGCGCGACGCGCGGGGAGCGGGGTGGGCGCCTCGTCGCGACCACGTCGCCGCGCGGGTCGGCCGTGAAGACGCGACGCCCGGGCTCGACGAAGGAGCGCAGGTAGTCGACCTGCCGCTCGAGCCGCAGCACCTGCGCCTCGAGCTCGAGGATCCGCTTGATGCCGGCCAGGTTGATGCCCTCGTCCTGCGAGAGCCGCTGCACCTCGCGCAGGGTCGCGACGTCGCGCAGCGAGTACCGGCGCCCGCGCCCGGCGGTGCGCCGCGGCGAGACCAGCCCGAGCCGGTCGTACTGCCGCAGCGTCTGGGGGTGCATGCCCGCGAGCTCGGCGGCGCGCGAGATGACGAACATGGGCGTGTCCTCGTTCACCGCCCACCCCCCGTCCGCCGAGTGCGCACGCCCGCGCCCGAGTGCGCACGACTGGCGTGCGCACTCGGGGCGGGACGTGCGCGCTCGGCGGTGTGGGTCATGCGCGCGCCTGCTCCATGAGGGTCGCGCGCGGGTTCTCGCCGCTGGTCGCGATGCCGAACGCCTGCACCGCCTCGCGTGCCGCGTCGGACAGGCGCTGGGGCACGACGACCTGCACGGTCACCATGAGGTCACCGTCGGACTTCGCCGAGCCGGACGCGCGCACGCCCTTGCCCTTGACGCGCAGCGTGCGCCCCGACGGCGTCCCGGCGGGCACCTTGACGCGCACCGTGTCCCCGTCGAGCGTCGGCACGTCGATCGTCGCGCCCAGCGCGGCCTCGTCGAACGCCACCGGCACGGTGACCTTGAGGTTGCGCCCGTCGAGCGTGAACACCGGGTGCGGCGCGACGTGCACGGTCACGACGAGGTCGCCCGCGGGGGCCCCGGGCTCACCGGGCCGCCCCTTGCCGCGCAGCCGGATCTTCTGCCCGTCGCGCACCCCGGACGGGATGCGGGCGTTGACGGTGCGACCGCCGACCTGCAACGACACGGTCGACCCCTCGACGGCCTGCCGGAACGGCAGCTCGACGGCCGCGGCGAGGTCCGCACCCGGCTGCGGTCCGCGCTGGAACCCGCCGCCGAACATCCCGCCGAGGATGTCCTCGAAGCCGCCCGCACCGCCGCTCGAGTAGCGGACGCGGGTGTTGCCCCCGCCGCCGCCCCCGAACATGCCGCCCAGGATGTCCTCGAACCCACCGCCGCCACCGCGGCCGCCTGCCGTGAAGCGCGCACCGCCGGCCATCGCGCGCAGCTGGTCGTACTGCTGGCGCTGCTCGGGGTCGGACAGCACCGAGTACGCCTCGCCGATGTCCTTGAACTGCGCCTCGGCCTTCGCGTCACCCGGGTTGTGGTCCGGGTGCTTCTCCCGCGCGAGCTTGCGGTACGCCTTCTTGATCGTGGCCGCGTCGGCGTCCTTGGGGACGCCGAGGACCGAGTAGAAGTCCTTCTCGAGCCAGTCCTGCCCGGTCACGGCGCCTCCCTCCTCGTGATGTCGTGCGTGCTCGTCGTCAGGCCTCCGGGTCCACCACCGCGACGCGTGCCGCGCGCAGCACCCGGTCCTTGGTCCGGTAGCCCGGCTGCAGGACCATCTGCACGGTCGACGTCGTCACATCGGCCGAGTGCGAGTGCATGAGCGCCTCGTGCACCGCCGGGTCGAACTCCTCGCCCGCGGCGCCGTACCGCTCGACGCCGAACCGCCCGAGGGTCGCCTCGAGCTTCTCGGCGATCGACGCGAACGGCCCCTCGGCGAGGTCACCGTGCTGGCGGGCCAGCTCGATGTCGTCGAGCACCGGGATGAGCGCCTCGGCGACCGCCGCGACACCGCGCTCGTGCGCGGCGAGCACCTCGGTCTTCGAGCGCTTCACGTACGCGTTGTACTGCTGCTCGAGGTTGTAGTGCGCCGCCTGGGCGCGCTGCAGCTCCTCGAGCCGCTCGTCGGCCAGCCGCTGCGCGTCCGACACCTCGCCACCGCCGGCCGCGGCGGCCTCGGCCTCCGCGATCACGGCCTCCTCGGGCGTGGGCTCACGCACCTGGCCGGTCTCCGGGTCGATGCGGCGCTTGTCCGTGAACCGGGGCGCCTCGTTCTCGGGGGTGTCCCCCGGGCCCTGCTCGGGCCCGGGGGTCGTCGGCTGGTCCGTCACTTCTTGTCGTCCTCGTCGTCGACGATCTCGGCGTCGACCACGTCGTCGTCGGACGACGAGCCCGCGTCACCCGTCGGGGCGTCGGCCGGGGTCTCCGCCTGGGCCTGCGAGTAGATGGCCTCACCGATCTTCTGCGCGGACGTGGACAGCGCCGCCGTCGCGGACTTCACCGCGTCGGTGTCGGTGCCCTCGAGCGCCTTCTTCAGGTCGTCGACCTTCGACTGGACCTCGGTCTTGACGTCCTCGGGCAGCTTGTCGGCGTTGTCGACGAGCAGCTTCTCCGTCGAGTAGACGAGCTGCTCGGCGCTGTTGCGCGCCTCGGCGTCCTCGCGGCGCTTCTTGTCCTCCGCCGCGTGCTCCTCAGCCTCGCGCACCATGCGCTCGATGTCCTCCTTGGGGAGGGCCGAGCCGCCGGTGATCGTCATCGACTGCTCCTTGCCCGTGCCGCGGTCCTTGGCGGACACGTGCACGATGCCGTTCGCGTCGATGTCGAACGTGACCTCGATCTGCGGCAGCCCGCGCGGCGCCGGCGCGATGCCCGTCAGCTCGAACGTGCCCAGCGGCTTGTTGTCCCGCGCGAACTCACGCTCGCCCTGGAACACCTGGATGAGCACCGACGGCTGGTTGTCCTCCGCGGTGGAGAAGATCTCCGAGCGCTTCGTCGGGATGGCCGTGTTGCGCTCGATGAGCTTGGTCATCACGCCGCCCTTGGTCTCGATGCCGAGGCTCAGCGGGGTGACGTCGATCAGCAGGACGTCCTTGCGGTCGCCCTTCATGACACCGGCCTGCAGCGCAGCACCCACGGCGACGACCTCGTCGGGGTTCACGCCCTTGTTCGGCTCGCGGCCGCCCGTGAGCTCCTTGACGACCTCGGTGACCGCGGGCATGCGGGTCGAGCCGCCGACGAGCACGACGTGGTCGATGTCGGACAGCTGGATGCCCGCGTCGCGGATGACCGCGTGGAACGGCGCCTTGGTCCGGTCGATCAGGTCCTGCGTCATCTGCTGGAACTGCGCGCGCGTGAGCTTGGTGTCCAGGTGGATGGGGCCGTTCTCGCTCATCGACAGGTACTGCAGCGAGATGTTGGTGCTGGTGGCCGACGAGAGCTCCTTCTTGGCCTGCTCCGCCGCCTCACGCAGACGCTGCAGCGCGATCTTGTCCTTCGACAGGTCCACGCCCGAGGAGTTCTTCACCTCGGTGACCAGGAAGTCGACGATCCGGTTGTCCCAGTCGTCACCGCCGAGCCGGTTGTCACCGGACGTCGCGCGGACCTCGATCGTCGAGAAGCCGTCGTCGTCCTTGCCGACCTCCAGGAGGGACACGTCGAACGTGCCACCGCCGAGGTCGAAGACGAGGATGAGCTCGTCCTCCTTGCCCTTCTCCAGGCCGTACGCGAGCGCGGCCGCCGTGGGCTCGTTGATGATGCGCAGGACGTTGAGGCCCGCGATGGCGCCGGCGTCCTTGGTGGCCTGGCGCTCGGCGTCGTTGAAGTACGCCGGGACCGTGATGACGGCCTCCGTGACGGGCTCGCCCAGGTACGCCTCGGCGTCACGCTTGAGCTTGCCGAGCACACGCGCGGAGATCTCCTGCGCGGTGTACTTCTTGTCGTCGATGTCGACGGTCCAGTCCGTGCCCATGTGGCGCTTGACGGACGTGATCGTGCGGTCGACGTTGGTGACGGCCTGGCGCTTGGCGATCTCGCCGACGAGCACCTCGCCCGTCTTCGAGAACGCCACGACCGACGGAGTCGTGCGCGACCCCTCCGCGTTGGCGATGACCGTGGGCTCGCCACCCTCGAGGACGGCGACGACGGAGTTCGTCGTGCCCAGGTCGATGCCGACTGCTCGTGCCATGTGTGGTGCCTTCTTTCGATCGTGGTGCTGGTGCACTGGACGCTCTTGAGTCCGCTGCGCTCAACCTTGCATCCGACCGCAGGGCCGCCGCAAGTCCGAACCAGCAAACTTGAGTCTGCCAGGCTCAACTCCGGACGCCGCCGCGCCATTCCCTCAGCGCGAAACTCGGACAGATGGCTCCCCGTTGGGGTGCTGAATCCGGCGGTAAGACGCAGGTGATCCCTCGGGAAGACGTCCCGATCGCTCGGAAGAGCTCGATCCCCCGGGAAGACACGTCCAAGGGCTCAGGGAGACGCAGAATCGCTCGGCACGCACGCACGCACGAGTGCGCCCGGCCGATCCCGTGGGAAGACGCGCCTGAGGGCTCGGGAAGTAGAGGCGCGCCGCCGGCTGGGCGCGCTTCCCTCGGCGGGGTGCAGCGCCAGCGGCGTGGGAGCTCAGACGCGAGCAGCCCTCGCCGGCTGCGGCGAGGGCTGCTCGGTCGTCGGACGGTGGGCGCTAGCTGAGAGTCGCGGCGTCGATGACGAAGCGGTAGCGGACGTCGGAGGCCAGGACGCGCTGGTAGGCCTCGTTGATCTGGGAGGCGGGGATGACCTCGACCTCGGCGCCGATGCCGTGTTCGCCGCAGAAGTCGAGCATGTCTTGGGTGATCGGGATGCCGCCGATCATGGAGCCGGTGAACGACTTGTGCCCTGCGAGCAGCGCGCCGTTGACGGGCATGGGGCCGGGCGCGGCGCCGACGTTGACCATGGCGCCGTGCAGGTCGAGCAGGCCGATGAACGCGTTGGCGTCGAGGTCGGCGCTCACGGTGTTGATGATGATGTCGAACGTTCCCGCCAGGGTGGTGAAGGTCTCGGGGTCCGAGGTGGCGTAGTAGTGGTCGGCGCCCAGGCGCAGACCGTCTTCCTGCTTCTTGAGGGACTGCGAGAGGACCGTGACCTCGGCGCCCATGGCGTGGGCGAGCTTGACGGCCATGTGGCCGAGCCCGCCGAGGCCGACGACGGCGACCTTCTTGCCGGGGCCGGCGCCCCAGTGCTTGAGGGGGTTGTAGGTGGTGACTCCGGCGCAGAGCAGCGGGGCGACCTGGACGGGGTCGATGCCGTCGGGCACGGCCAGCACGAAGTTGGCGTCGACGACGACGTGGGTGGAGTAGCCGCCCTGGGTGACGGTGCCGTCGCGGTCCGGCGAGCCGTAGGTGAAGACGGTGCCGTTGAGGCAGAACTGCTGCTCGCCGCGGGTGCAGTTGGCGCACTGCCCGCAGGAGTTGACCATGCAGCCGACGCCGACGCGGTCGCCGACCTGGTGGGTGGTGACCTCGGGACCGACCTCGGTGACGAGGCCGACGATCTCGTGGCCGGGGGTCAGGGGGTAGGGCTGGGGGCCCCAGTCGCCGTTGACGGTGTGGATGTCGGAGTGGCAGATGCCGGCGTACTCGATGGTGATCAGGACGTCGTTCGGGCCGACCTCACGACGCTCGACGGTCGTGGGGGCGAGGGGCTGACCGGCCGCCGGGGCGGCGTAGGCGTGGACGCGCATGGGTGCTGTTCCTTGCTTCGGTGGTGATGGGGGTGGAGGAGGGGTGTCAGGAGACGGCCGGGGCCCCGGCGTACTCCTCGTCGGTCACCGGAGCCAGCCACTGGACGACGGCGTGGTCGTCGTCGCCCTCGTTGATGGCGACGTGGACCATGAGCCGGTCGGGCGCGGCGCCGTGCCAGTGCTCCTCGTCGGCCTCGAACAGGACGCGGTCACCGGGGCGGATGACCTCGACGGGTCCGCCGCGGCGCTGGCAGAGCCCGACGCCTTCGGTGACGAAGACCGTCTGGCTCAGCGGGTGGCGGTGCCAGTGGGTACGTGCCCCGGGCATGAAGTGCACCAGGCTTGCGCTCACGCGCGAGGGTGCCGGTGCGGCGGCGACGGCGTCGATGTAGACGTCGCCGGTGAACCAGTCCGCCGGGCCCTTGACGGTCGCGACGGTGCTGCGGGTGATCTGCATGGCGAGTCCTCTCGTGCAGGGCGCGATCACCAGGCGTAGGCCTGGGGTGCCGTACCGGGTCCGGGCCAGATGTCGTCCAGGCGCTGCAGGGTGGCGGCGTCGAGCGTGACGTCGAGTGCGTGCAGGTTGGTGTGCAACTGCTCGCTGGTGCGTGGTCCGATGATCGTGGCTGTGACGGCGGGGTGGTGCAGGAGCCAGGCGAGCGCGACGTCGGCGGGCTTCTCGCCGAGGTCGGTGCACAGCTGCTCCCATGCCTCGAGCTGGGGTCGCAGCTGGGTGACCTGGTCGCCGAGCTGGGCGCGGCGCCCGCCGCTGGGTGCGTCGAGCACGCCGGCGAGCAGGCCGCCGGCCAGTGGGCTCCACGGGATCAGGCCGATGCCGTGGTAGTCCAGTGCGGGGATGACCTCGAGCTCGAGGGTGCGGGTGGTGAGGTTGTACAGGGACTGCTCGGAGACGAGCCCGAGCAGGTGGCGCTGCTGGGCGGCGCCCTGGGCGGTGGCGATGTCCCAGCCGGCGAAGTTGCTCGATCCGACGTAGGTGATCTTGCCTTCGCGGATCAGCTGGTCCATCGCCTGCCAGATCTCGTCCCAGGGGGTGGACCGGTCGACGTGGTGCATCTGGTAGAGGTCGATGTGGTCGGTCTGCAGGCGTCGCAGGCTGGCCTCGCAGGCGCGGCGGATGTGGAACGCGGACAGGTGCCGGTCGTTGGGGCCGGTTCCCATCGGCTGGTACACCTTCGTCGCGAGGACGATGTCGTCGCGCCGCCCGGAGCGGGCCAGCCACCGGCCGATGATCTCTTCGGAAGTCCCGAAGCCCTTCTCCATGTCGGGCTTCTGCGGTCCGCCGTAGACGTCGGCGGTGTCGACGAAGTTGATGCCGGCCGCGAGTGCGTCGTCGAGGATCGCGTGGCTGTCGGTCTCGTCGGTCGCGTCGCCGAAGTTCATGGTGCCCAGCGCGAGGCGGGACACCTTCAGGCCGCTGCGGCCGAGGTTCTTGTACTGCATGAGGGCTTCTCCGTTCTCTGGTCTCTGAGCTGTTCAAGGTGCCGGGTGCAGGCGCAGGGTGGTCGCTGCGGCCTCGGGCGTGGTCATGGCCGCGCCGTAGCTCCCGCGTCCGTACTTGGCCCAGTAGGCCTCGTCGACCCCGGTCGCCGCAGTGCCGACGTGCTCGAGGCGAACGCGCACGTGGGCGCCGTGCTCGGTGATGTGCGCGTAGGGGTTGGCGAGGATCTGGCGGTACCAGGAGCCGGCGGGACCGTTGTAGGAGCGGATGAACAGGTCGTCGCCTACGCGCACGACCCAGATCGGCACCGGGCGCCGGGTGGTGGTGTCGGGTCGTTCGGTCGCGATGGTGATCTCGGACGCGCCGCCCAGGGCGCTCAGGTCCTCAGGTGTCCAGGTGGTCATGTCCAACCCTCCAGATCGGTGGTCACTCGACGACGTCGACGGTCACGGGGCCGGCCTCGAGGACGGCGAGCTGCCGTTCGGTGGCGTCGAAGTGGCCCAGGCGTACGAGGTCGCCGGTCGGGGTGCCGCGCTCACCCTCGTAGAAGAGGGCGAGGTTGCCCCAAGGGACGTAGATCGCCAGGTCGCCGGCACCTGCGCTGGAGGCAGGTTCGCCGGTGACGTCGATGGTGCGCGGCGGGTAGGCGATCTTCTCCCGGCCGGCGAAGTCCTCGAAGGTGAGGCTGATCGGCAGCATCGACAGCAGGTCTTGCCCGGCGGTGCTGCTCGGGTCGAGGGTGACGTCGATGTGCCCGGCGGTGGAGCTGAGGCGCACGACCGTGCTCGAGGAGGGCATGGCGGACTCCGTTCGTGACGCGGTGGGGGTTGTGGCCGCGCCTGCGGCGGTCTGGTCCGCAGTGGGGCGCCGGCTGGTGGTCGCGGATGCGCATCCGGACAGCGCCAAGGCGAGGACGAGCATTGTTGCGAGTTGTCGCACGAGGTGACCTGTTTCGCGCCCCACCGCGGGACCTAGACGGTGAGCAGGACCTTGGTGGCGCGCCGCTCGTCCATGGCCTTGTAGCCGTCGGCGGCCTGCTCGATCGGCAGGGTCAGGTCGAAGACCTTGCCCGGGTCGATCTGGCGGTCCCAGATCAGCTGGATCAGGTCCGGCAAGAACCGGCGCACCGGGGCGGGGCCTCCGTGGAGGTGCACACCGGAGAAGAACAGCTCCTGGCCGGGTAGCTCGACGTCGTGGGATACGCCGACGTAGCCGACGTGACCGCCGGCGCGGGTGGCCCGGATGGCCTGCATCATGGACTCCTGGGTGCCGACGGCCTCGATGGTCGAGTGCGCGCCGAGCCCGTCGGTGAGTGCCTTGATGGCGGCAACGCCGGCATCGCCGCGCTCCTCGACGATGTCGGTGGCACCGAACTCGCGCGCCAGTGCCTGGCGGTCGGCGTGGCGGGACATCGCGATGATCCGCTCGGCGCCGAGCTGCTTGGCGGCGAGCACGCCGAGCAGCCCGACGGCGCCGTCGCCGACGACGGCGACCGTCTTGCCCGGCCCGACCTCGGCGGCCACGGCCGCGAACCACCCGGTACCGAGGACGTCGGAGGCGGCCAGCAGGGACGGGATCAGCTCCGCGGCGGGCTGGCCGGGGGTGGCGACGAGGGTGCCGTCGGCGTGCGGAATCCGCGCGTAGTCGGCCTGCGCGCCGGGGACGGCGCCGGGGCCGCGGTGCACGCAGTGGGACTGGTAGCCGGCCTGGCAGATCTCGCAGGTGTTGTCCGAGGAGAAGAACGAGCCGACGACGAAGTCGCCGACCTTGATGTTCTCGACGGCCGAGCCGACCTCGTCGACGACGCCTGCGTACTCGTGGCCCATCGGCTGATGGTCGACGTCGTCGGCCCCGCGGTAGGGCCACAGGTCGGACCCGCAGATGCAGGTCGCGGCGAGCTTGATGATCGCGTCGGTCGGCTCGACGATCGTCGGGCGCTCGGTCTGGTCGACCCGGACGTCGCCCGGGGCGTACATGACGACAGCACGCATGGTGTGGTGCCTTTCTCGAGGGGTCTCAGTGCTGTGCGACGAGCACAGCGTCGGGGACGGTCTCCCGCACCGGTCGGGTGCGGGCGGTCAGGGCCAGGAACGTGCCGGCGGCCAGGGCGAGGCAGGTGAGGGTGACGACGCCCAGCGGCAGGATGCTCGCGGCACCGGCGACGCCGACCAGCGGGGCGGCCACGCCGCCGAAGCCGAAGCGGACCATGCCGAGCAGGGACGAGGCGGTTCCGGCGATCTGCGGGTAACCGGCCAGGGCGAGGGTGGTGGCGGGCGGTGAGGAGAACGCGACACCGCACGCCAGGACGAACAGAGAGACGATCACGACCCCGACCGGGACGTGGGTCAGCCCGGCGAGCAGCAGGCCCGCCGCTCCAAGCCCGGCCAGGGCGGTGCCGGCGAGCACCGTGGCGTGGTTGCCCCAGCGCTGGGCCGCGCGGGCGGCGAGGTGTCCGGCAACCATGAAGCCGGCCGAGTTGAGGCCGAACGCCAGCGCGTAGCCCTGCGGTGACAGGCCGTAGATGCCCTGCAGGACGTAGGTGGCGCCGGCGAGGTAGGCGAATAGCGCGGCGTAGACGAACCCTTGGCTGAGGACCGCGCCGAGGTATGTCCGGTCGGACAGCAGCAGCCGGTAGTCGCGGGCGGTGCGAGCGAAGCCGCCCGAGGTGCGCTGCTGGGCCGGGAGGGTCTCGGGGAACAGGGTCAGGGCGATGAGCAACAGCAGTGCGCCGACGACCGAGAGAAAAACATACAGGCCCCTCCAGTCGGTCATCGTGGTGAGCCAGCCGCCGAGCAGCGGCCCGACCACGGCGGCGAGGCCGCCGATCACGGTGAGCTGGCCGTAGAAGCGCAGCAGCCGCTCCCCGGTGAAGACGTCGCGGCCCGCGGCCTGGGCGATGACGATGCCGACACCGCCGGCCAGGCCCTGCACGAGGCGGGCGCCGACGAGCAGCTCGACGCTCGGGCTGATCGCGCACAGCAGCGATGTCGCGACGTAGGCGACGATCCCGATGAGGAGTACGCCACGGCGCCCGTACCGGTCGGACAGCGGCCCAGCGACCAGCTGGCCCAATGCGAGACCGACCAGGCACGCGGTCACCGTGAGCTGCGCGGTCGAGGTCACCGCCCCCAGCTCGCTCGTGAGCGCGGGCAGTGCGGGCAGGTAGAGGTCCATCGAGATCGGGCCGAACACCGTCAGCAGCAGGAGCAGCGCCGGCAGGTAGCGGCGCACGCTCGTGGAGATCGAGGTGGAAGAGGGCATGTCCCTAGACAACGCGGGTCCGGCACGCTCGGGGAGTCCCTGATGAGGGGTGTACCGGCGGTACACCCCTCATCCTGGTCTCCCTCATTGCACCTGGTCGGCCTACGGTCGTGGGCATGGACAACCGAGCGGACGTGCGCGAGTTCCTCATGACACGGCGAGCAAAGGTGACCCCGGAGGCTGCCGGCGTCATCGGCGGCGCCAACCGCCGGGTGCCCGGCCTGCGCCGCAGCGAGGTCGCGGCCCTGGCCGGAGTCAGCGTGGAGTACTACGCCAAGCTCGAGCGCGGCGCGATCGCCGGCGCCTCCGCGTCCGTGCTGGACGCGGTCTCCCGCGCGCTCCAGCTCGACGACACCGAACGGGCCCACCTGTTCGACCTTGCCCGCGCCGCCGACGGCATCCCGTCCTCCGGGCGCGCCCGCCGCCGCGCCGCCCGGCCGGCACAGCCGCGCCCCAGCCTGCAATGGGCGTTGTCGGCGATCACCGACGGAGTCGCGTTCGTCCGCGACCAGCGCCAGGACCTGCTCGCGACGAACGAGCTCGGACGGGCCTTCTACTCCCCCGTCATCGGCGACGGCGGACGCACCCCCAACCTCGCTCGGT
The DNA here is from genome assembly GCF_006538705.1 of Cellulomonas uda. Taxonomy (GTDB): domain Bacteria; phylum Actinomycetota; class Actinomycetes; order Actinomycetales; family Cellulomonadaceae; genus Cellulomonas; species Cellulomonas uda. The sequence goes on along the minus strand of NZ_BJLP01000001.1, from coordinate 111,822 downwards.
TCCAGTTCCTCGATCCGGCGGCGCACGACTTCTACCCGGACTGGGACCTGTTCGCCGAGATGTGCGTCGCGATCATGCGCGCCGAGGCCGGCCGCGACCCCCACGACAAGGGCCTGCAAGACCTCGTGGGAGAGCTCTCGACCCGCAGCGACACCTTCCGCCGGTTGTGGGGAGCGCACGACGTGCGCTCGCACGGCGCGGGGACCAAGCGATTCCACCACCCCGTCGTCGGCGACCTTGTGCTGGCCTACGAGGAACTGGCCATCACCGCCGAACCCGGTCAGGTGCTCATGGTCTACACCGCCGAGCCCGGATCACCCTCAGCCGAGCGGTTGCGCCTGCTCGCGTCGTGGGCCGCGGACTCGACGGCAGTCGACCTCAGCCGCTGAACCAGTCGACACGGAGCGGGTTTGCCTGGCTGTCGCCGACCTCGAGGGATCGGACGATCTCGTGAGACGGCCGCCAGTGTGCGCGTCAGCCTTGGGGCAGGCCACAGGCCTGCCCCCGGGACACGATCGATGAGTTCCTACACCCAGGCTGGCCGTCTCGCGCCGCGGGCGGTCACGCTCCGGACGACTGAGCGTCTCGGACCGCCAGGACCGCTGCGGCCACCTCGTGCGCCGTGCGGTTCTCGGTGTCGACCCGCGGGCCGAGCGTCGCCAGGCGGTCGGCGACCTCGAAGTAGCGGGACGCCTGGTCGAGTCGCCAGTCCCGGGCCGCGGGATCGTCCGTGTCGCCCTCGATGCGGGTGACCAGCGTCTCGTGCGAGGAGTGCAGCGTCACGTGGACGACGTCATGACCCGCAGCGCGCAGACCGCCGAGGATCTCGTCCGTGACGTCCGCGCGAAGCAGGGTCATGGGAGCGATGAGCGTCGGCGTCCGCCGGGCAGCTCGGTGGGCACCGTGGACGACGCCTCTACGCCACGCGGGACGGTCCTGGAAGTCGCCCGGCCGAACGAGACCCACCGTGCGCCGGATCCACCAGCCGAGTCGTTCAGGGTCGTACTGGCGAGCCTGCGAGTCCTGCTGGAGCAGCAGGCGGGTGCACGTCGACTTGCCCACGCCGAAAGGCCCGTTGAGCCACAGGATCATGCCTGGGACCCTAGCGAGGCACTGTCCCCTGGTCGGATGTGAGCCTGTCCGTGCTCCGTCCGCGCCCGATGGAAGTCGACGCTCGCCCTACCCGGCGCAGGGGCGTGGCGTGCCCGGACGGGGCGGGACAGTCGGCAGCCGCGTGAGCGGGTGGTCGTCGTGGTGGACGTCGACGGGGTGCGGGTTGTCGTCGAACGGGAGGTTGTCGACGTGAAGAACTGCGCAGCGCGGTCACGGTAGGTCGGGCGTTGCGGCACTACCGGCGTCTCGAGGGGTACCGCGCGGCGGACAACTCGCGCGAGTTCCTACAAGGCGCGTCGCGTCTCACCCGTCTCGAGCCGCTTCCTGCGATCCTCCGACCATGACGAACGAGCCGCGGTTCCAGGACGCATCCTGGGTCCGCGCGGCCTTCCCGGCGGCGCTTCGCCCAGTAGCCGCCGAGGTCGCGCGGGCCCTCGCGCCTCAGGTCGACCCCAGGATCGGCAGCGCCTACACCGCCAGCCCCCACATCGTGCCCGTCCAGCTTGACGGGGAGTCGATCGCTTTCCCGTACCGCATCTACCACGGCATCCTGCCCGCGGACACATCGTTCGTCATGACGCTCTCGCCCGTTGTCGCGGCGTGCGCCTACACGCGTCACCACGACGGCCACGTGCGGCAGAAAGCCGTGCGCACGCTGCTGGACGGGCGCTGCGCGCTACAGCCATGGGTCGTCCCGTACGTCGTCAAGCTCGTAGACGAGTACGTCGTGGAGATCGTCGAGGACGTCGCGGCGTTCCTCACCGAGGTGGACGTCGAGGGTTCGCCGCAGCAACGCACCTACGGGCGGGTACTGGCGCAGAACCCCGAGATGCTGCGCCTGCTGCGGGCCCGGGCGGCCAGCTACTGGGACTGCTACTACCGGTGGCGATACCGCCGCCTCGAGGAGTACCCGGGGCGCCGCCTGGCCCTTGCCTTGTCCCGCGCCGCGGCGCTCGAGAAGGCGTCTTGGCCGCCGCCACGGCCGTAGGCGCGTGCCCGCATTGATCGCCTCGGCAGGCCCGGGCAGCTCGGCACCACGCAGCTCCGTGGGTCGCGTCCGCACTGGATGCGGGAACACCCTCACCCACGGAGTTCAACCCGTCCCCGCGACACCTGCCAACGCGGTCCACCCCGCGCGCGCACCGGCCGGCCCCCGTTCAGGCGCTGGGATTGTCACTGCTTGGGCGTTACATCTACAGCATGCGCACGTCCGAACTGGCCACCCTCACCGCGTTCGCCGCGGCCCAGTGGGGGCTGGTGACCACTGCACAAGCGCAGGAGGTCGGGGTGTCGCGCATGCAGCTGGCCCGCCTCGTCGACGCCGGCATCCTCGACCGTGTCGCACACGGCGTGTACGCGACCCCCGCGGTCCTGGGCGACGACCTGCTCGGGCTGCGGACCGCGTGGGTCGCGCTGCAGCCGCGACGTGCTGTCGCCGAACGCGTGGCGGACCCGATCGCCGCCGGCGTCGTCTCGCACGCCTCCGCCGCGCAGCTGCACGGCCTCGGCGACCTGCTAGCCGACGAGCACGAGCTCACCCTGCCGACTCGCTACCAGTCCACCCGCCCCGGCGTGCGAGTCCACCGCACCACTCTGGCACCGGACGACGTCACCGTGGTCGCGGGCCTGCCCGTCACGACAGCGGCGCGTACGGTCGCCGACCTGCTGACCGCGGGCCACGACCCAGAGCACGTCGGGCAGGTCGCGGCCGACGCCGTGCGCAAGGGATCGACCGACGGCCGCGCGCTCGTGCGCGCGCTCGAAACGGTCGCACGACGCCACGAGTCCCGCGACGCCGCCGCCCTGACGACCCGGCTGCTGCAGGCCGGCGGGCTTGACCCACGTGAGCTCGGGGACCGCCTGGTCCGCGCGACTGTGCGTTCGCACCCGGGCTGCCACGCTCGCGCCGACCTGTCATCGGTGTGGCGTTCCTCGCGTGGTGCGGCGCGAGTGACCGGGGGAGCAGTCAGGGCTCGCCGGTCAGCACCGTCGGCGTCGGGTGCCGGGTAGGTGTCAGTCGTGGGACGAGGCGGACCAGGACGACCATCGCGACGAGCTCGACGAGGGTCTGAGTGACGACGGCGAGTGGCGCGATCGCGAGGGAGGCGGGCAGTGCGAGGGCGAGCGGGAGGACGACCAGGGAGTTGCGGGTCGCGGTGGCGAACATGACCGCGCGAGTGGCGGGGACGTCGAGCCGGGTCAGCCAGCCGGCGAGCAGACCGACGGCGACGGCCAGCACGACGAACGCCACGTAGAGCGGCACGACGCGCACGAGCTCGGTGACCCGGTCGCCGACGGCGGCGATCTGGGATGCGATCACGACGGCGAGGGTGGCCATCATCAGCGGCACCATCGCTCCCGCCATGACGGTCTCGGTCACCTGCCCGGCCCGGTGCCGGCGAGCGAGCGCCTGGACGGCAGCGGCCGCTGCCAGGGGCAGGACGATGAGCACGAGGAACGCCTCGACGAACGGGGCGATGTCGACGACGGCCAGGACGTCCCCGCCGGCGAACAGGTACAGGTAGCCGGGCAGCAGCAGGATCTGGGCGACCATGAGCAGGGGCGCGGCCGCGAGCAGGCGGGCCCGCGCTCCGCCGGCGAGGCCGGTGAAGACGATGACGTAGTCGATGCACGGGGTGAGCAGCACGAGCAGCACACCGAGCAGCAGGCCACGGTCGTCGGCGACGAACCGGGACAGCCCGTAGACGATGGCCGGCACGACGACGAAGTTCGCCACGAGGACCGTGGCGAGGAAGCGGACGTTGCGGAAGGCGCGTCCGACCTCGATCAGCGGCACGCCGAGGAACGTGGCGAACAGCAGCAGCGCCAGGACCGGGTTGATCGAGCGCTCGAGCGTGAGCGCGAGGCCGGGGGCGGCCAGGCCGAGGACGGCGCCGGCAGCGATCGCCGCCACGTACAGCGGGATCTGCTTCTCGTCCCACCACTGCACGGCACGGCCCATCGCCAGCGTCCTCCGACGGTCCCAGGTGTTCATGCACCCACGAGAGCGGGGCGCGCTCACAGCATGCCCGAGTCCGGTCGCGGCGCCGGCGGACAGCGGCCGATGCGGCACTTGACCTTCGATCCAGGTCGAAGGTTTACGGTCACCGCATGACCTACCGCATCGCTGCAGCAGCCGAGCTGGTCGGGGTGCCGGCGACGACGCTGCGCTACTACGAGGACATCGGTCTGGTCGAGCGGCCGGCGCGCGGCGCGAACGGGTACCGGACCTACGACGATGCCGACCTGGCGCGGCTGCGCTTCATCACGGCGACGAAGAACCTGGGCATCCCGCTGACCGACGTCGCGGAGCTGGTGAAGGCCTACGACGTCGAGGACTGCTCGACGGTCGCCCACCAGGTCGTGGAGATGGTCGCCCAGCGCCTGGCGCAGACTCAGGCGCGGATCGGGGAGCTCGTGGCGCTGGCGGCGCGGCTGCAGACGGTCTCTGCTCGCCTGGCCGACGCTCCCGCGGCCGGCCCGTGCGGTGACGGGTGCCCGTGCGCGACCGCCGCACCGGCGCCCCTGGCCGACCGGCGCACGCTCGTGCCGCTCACGCGGGGGCCGGCCGCCGCGCCGGACGAGCCGATGATCGCCTGCTCGTTGGACGCCGCGTCGGTCCCGGAGCGGATCTCGGACTGGCAAGCGCTCGTCGCCCGGGCCACGTCGCGGGAGGCCGTCGTTGGTGGCATCGCGCTGACGTTCCTGTCATCGCCGGCTCTCGTCGCGGAAATCGCCCGGCTGGCCGCGGCGGAACAGGACTGCTGCACCTTCTTCACCTTCACCGTCCAGATGACCACTGGCCGGGTCCGCCTCGAGGTTCAGACGCCGCCCGACGCCGCAGACGTCGCCGCCGCCATGTTCGGCACCGTCCCCTAGTCGCCCTGGATCCACAACGACCGGCCACCCGTCCTGGGTTCTGGCCGCGATGCGCCTTGCCCGAGCCCGAGAAGGAGAGCCATGAGCACCCCGCCCCTGCACGACCACGACACCGCCACCCCGAAGAGCTCGATGATGACGAAGAAGGGCGCGCTGGCCGGGATCGGCGTGGTCCTGGCCTGTGCGATCGCCTGCTCGCTGCCACTGATCGCCGCCGGCGGGCTCGTCGCGAGCCTCGGCGCCTTCCTCGCCGGCGGCGAGGCCGTCGCGCTCGGGGTCGTGCTCCTCGTCGGCGCCGTGATCGGCGTCGGGCTGTGGCTGCGTCGGCGGCGCTCCGCGGCCGCCAGCGCCTGCGGCACCGGCTGCGGCTGCGGTGGTGACTGCGGATGACCGGCACCGTCACGCGCGACGAGCTCGTCCAGCTCCTCGAGGACGACGCCGCGGTCCTCGTCGAGGCGCTGCCCGCAGCTCACTACGCCCGCGAGCACCTGCCCAGCGCGATGAACGTGCCCGGTGAGCTCACACCCGCCGAGGCATCGCGCATCGCCCCGGACCCGCGACGGACCGTCGTCGTCTACTGCTCCGGGCCCGGCTGCGGGCGCTCGAAGGTCACCGCCGCCGCGCTCCAGCGCCTGGGCTACAGCGACGTCCGGGTCTACACCGGCGGCAAGGCCGACTGGCTGGCCGCCGGCCTTCCACTCGAGCGCACCGCCGCGGCCAGCTGACCGGACCCGCAGGGGACTCGGTCCGTCACGCTGCAGCGATCCTGGGGCCTGTCCGCCGCGCTCCGGAGATCTACGAGGGTTCGGACAGGAACATGAGAATCCGGCCGTCTCGCGTTCGTGTCACCGAGCAGGTCACGGTGTCGAGCACCGGGCAGATCGGGTGAGTTCCTACAGCCCGATGGTCAGTACCGCTCACGCGACCTGGTGACGGCGGGCGCCTCGCGGGCGAGCAGTCTGATGGCCGCGTCGGCGAGGACCGCGCGGCGGGCAGGGTTGGTCCGCGGCATGGCGCAGGTGGCCACTCGTCGTACAACGAGCGCAGGAGTATTGACGGAATGGCCACAGCCGCCCAGAGGAGCTCGACATGGAACAGACGGCGATCGTCGTCGGAGCGGGCATCGCGGGCCTGGGCGATCTCCCTCGCCCGGACCGGGTGGAAGGTCACGGTGCTGAAACGCTCGCCCGAGCTCGCCGAGGTCGGGGCGGGCTTCGCCATGTCGCGCAACGCGGTCGCGGCGTTCCGTGGGCTCGGTTTCGACGACGACAGCGTCGCCGCGCTCGGCCACCAGACGTGGGCCGGTGGCACCTGGGACCTCCACGGCCGCCCGATCCTCCCCCTGCCGGACACACCCGTCGTGCGGGAGGCGGTCGCGCTGATCGGGGTGCACCGCCGACGGCTGCACGCCACGCTGCACCGACAGGCCGTCGACTGCGGCGTGGACATCGTCACAGGTGCGGCCGTCACCTCGGTCGAACCCGGGGAGCCGGACGGCGCTCCGGCCGTCGTCGCCGACCGCGAGGCCGACCTCGTCGTCGGTGCCGACGGCATGAACAGCGCCGTGCGCGCGGCACTGTTCCCGGCCAGCCGCCCCCTCTACAGCGGATACTCGAGCTGGCGCGCGATCACGCCTGGCACCTTCGGGGACGATGCGCCAGTACTGGGGGCCCCATGCCGAGTTCGGCATCCTGCGCGTCGCCGACGACCAGACGTACTGGTACTGGTACGGGTACGCGGCCATGCCGGAGCGCACCGTTCTGGATGACGAGCTCGGCGCGGCCCGCGAACGGTTCGCCGGGTGGGCCGCGCCGGTGCACGAGGTGCTCGCTGCCACGGCGCCTGACGTGGTGATGCGGCACGACGTCCACCAGCTGCCGGGTGGGCTGCGGCGCTACACCACCGGTCGGGTCGTGATGATCGGGGACGCTGCCCACGGCACTCTTCCGACGATGGGGCAAGGCGCAGCCACCGCACTGGAGGACGGCCCCTGTGTTGGTCTGCTCGTGGGCGCACCGGTCGCGGCGGGCGGACGCCTCGCTCCCGCCCTCGACGGCTTCGACGCCGCCCGTCGGCCGCGATGCCGCGCTCTGGCTCGCTCATCAGTCGCGTCCGGCCGCTTCGGGTCGCACCCGGGGGGAGGTTGGCAGCAGAGCGTCCGGAACAGTCTCATGCGCCTCACCCCGACCAGCGCAGTCCTGCGTGGCTCTCACGCCGCGATGGGCTGGACCCCGCCCCAGCCGGCATCACCGACCTACTGAGTCCGGCTCACCCGCGTCGCAGAGTTCGAGGACCTGGACCAGCCGGGCGAGTCGGCCCCGCCCGCGGCAAACATGACGCCCGAGCCGGAACGCGGTTCCAGAAACCGACGGCACCGCCTCCGCGATCGTCCACCGAGGACTCGGACAGCCAGGTGAGACAAGGCGCGTCTCACTCAGTTGTCCCACCACAGTCCAGAGCGTCACGCTCCGGACAGCTTCGATGAGTTCCTACATCTGCCGCCGCCGTGGGATCTCATCCGAGTCGGCCAGATCTCACAGCGTCGGCCATTGCGCGTCTCGAAGCTCACCGACGTGGCCATGCCGGACGCTCGAGGGGAGGAGCCGAGATCAGCTCGAGCCGTGTAGGTGACAACCAGACTGCCAATGGGAGTCGGTCGCCCGGCTCTGGCGATGGACGCTCTTGACGTACTACAGGTCGAATTCCGCCAGCACGTCGTCGATCTCGCTGTCCGTTGCGCGCCACGGTCTCCGGGTCTCGGCCAGCTTGACGAGCCCGAGGAGGGCGACCGGGTCGTCTGCCACGAACCGCGCCTGTCCAAGTCGGGCCACCCAGCGACCCGAGTCCTGGCTCACATCGAGGTGCAGCCCTTTCAGGGCGAGGATCGCCGGGACGGCCGTGTCGCTCGCGGCTGCGATCTCGACGGGGCCGAGCCGCCCATGGACGGAGTCGAACGAGATGCCCGCCGCTGGGCAGCCACCTGCTGTGCACTCGATGTCGGGATCGCCGGGGTGCTCGAACTCGTAGTGGAAGCACGTGTAGTGCATCTGCTCGAAAACGCCGAACGGGCCTGCGTTGGCCACGACTTCCTTGCGGCAGCGACGACAGATCGGTCGAATCTCTCCCGAGCCACTGAGCACGTCGACGACGGTACCCCGGGGCGACCAGCCCGAGGAGTCCGACAGGTGGGCGGGACAAGTTCCTACACCCCCGGCCCACGCCCCTCGAGTTTGAGGGCTCTTCGCGGTTGTCGGTGTAGCAGAGTGCGTCGCAGACCTGGTGCCCGGCTCCTACGACCGGCGCGTGGACGGACTCTCGATCGGGCTGCAGCGGCTGAATGCCGCGCAGACGAAGTTCCAGCTCGTGGATGCTCTGTGGGACCTGCGGGACTCGGCCTACGACACTCCTGAGGTGTGAGGCATTCACCGCGGAGGCGTTCGTGCAGGGGCTGGCGTCGGAGCTGGACGACTTGCCTGGCGATGACGACGGTGAGATCTCGGTGGCTGTCATTGCCCGTGCTCTGGGGAAGGCGCTCGATCTCCGGACTCGCGGACGCTAGGCCGCGTCGCCTGCCGCGGATCTGCGCGGTCCAGAGCGCAGGCGTGGCCTGAAGCCGCCGGTCTCGAGCAGTGATCGAGCGATGTAGTGGGTGTCGAGCGGAGGCTGCGACCATGGGCCGATGAGTGAAGCCCTTCCGAAGGTCGCGATCGAACTCTGGAGGTCCGACGCCATCGTCCTCTTCGACTGGCTGATGACCGTCGATCTGAACACGGTGCCGATCACTCACCCAGCCGAGAAGCAGGCGCTGATGGATCTGCTCACCCGACTGGAGCACGAGACCGATGTGCCCTGTGTGACTCAGGAACAGATCGATGCAGCCCGGGTCGAGGTCGCCCGAGACATGGGCTGGTAACTGATCGACGCCTGCCCGCTACCTCAGACGCAGCGAGACCCGATGCTCGGCCCATGCCCTTCGATCCCCGGGTGAGCGACGAGATCCAGTTCCTCACCGACGGGCGCACCTTCGAGCCGAGAGACAGGAATGCCGGCGACTGCATCGCGGTCTTCGGGGAACTGCGGAGCGGACAGCGCTGGCGTCCTTATGGCGTGAAGCGTTCTGCGCCAGGTGCCTCCGCCCCCACGGCGAAGCCGGCCCGGGGTCGAGCCGCAGCGCCCTCGGACGGACGGAACAGTCCCAGCACTTGAGGCCGACTCCAGACGTTTCGTTCGACTCCATCGAAGGACCGGGCACCGTCGACCAGGACTCTCGCGACTGGCCAGGCCCGCCGTCGTCGTTCACCTCGAACTGCAGATCCATGCGCGAGCGCGCCCGATGGCGGCGCGTGCATCACTCAGCGCGAGTACGGAAGCCGTTCGAGTCCGGCCGCGGCCATCATCTGCTCGTACCACGCCAGCAGTTCCGCGGAGCGTGGGCCATCGATGTGGTTCGAGAGCGTGTCCCCCTGGACGAAGAGCCCGGGGAACCTGCGGCCCGGTTGGATGACCAACTGAGCGTTGCCGTTCCATACGAGGCGCTCCAAGGGCGCCAAAGGCTCGGGCTGTTCATGCGCGCCGGTTTGCCACCAGTCCACCGACACCGAAGCGCCCTCGAGCCTTGCCACACGGCCGAGCACGTAGTCCTCGATCGCTCGTGGGAGTCGGACGTCATGGTCTTCGATGTAGTGGGACAGCCCCTCAGGCCACACGAGGACGCCGTCGGTGTATTCGCTGGCTCCGTTGTGCTGGCCGCAGAACCTGCACGGCGACAGGCCCATGAAGTGCCGGAGGTACGTGCCCGCATTGAGATAGCCGACGACGACGTAACGCTCGTCCTCGTCCCAGGTCGGGTCGACCATGTCGTACGGATCGGGGTACTCGGGATGCTGGTCGTTGCGCCAGTACCCGATCAATCGCAGGGCCACTCCCGACGCTCCTCCTGGTCGCTCCTCCCGGCAGCGCCGGTAGCAGGATCCTGGCACGGCGGCCCTTCGGCCCTGCCCTTGTAGGTTGCTGCGCATGCGCTTGGAGGTCGACGCGATCCTGTTCGACATCGACGGGACATTGGTGGACTCGACCGCTGCTGTCGAGCGCGCGTGGCGGAAGTGGTCCGCTGCCCGCGGGATCGACGCCTTGGAGGTCCTCCGGGTCTGTCACGGGCGCCGCTCGGAGGACACCGTGGCCGAATATCTGCCGAGCGACCAGCGTGCTGCTGCGGTCGCTGAGCTCGAGCGGCTGGAGATGGCAGAACTCGGTGACGTGACCGCGCTCCCCGCCACGCGGGACCTCTTGTCGCGCCTCCCATCCGAGCGATGGGCCGCGGTGACATCGGGGTCGCAGCTGCTGATGCGCGCGCGGCTGGCCGCCGCCGGGCTACCGGTGCCCGACATCTTGGTAGCGGCCGAGGATGTCGTGCTGGGCAAGCCCGATCCGCAGGGCTATCTGAACGCGGCCCGGCAGCTCGGCTTCGACCCTCGCCGGTGCCTCGTCGTGGAAGACGCACCAGCCGGCCTGGAGGCGGGACGCGCAGCGGGGGCGCACGTACTCGGCGTGGCGACCTCCCACCCGGCCCACGACCTGAGCGCAGCGCACGTGGTGGTACCCGACCTCGCGGCCTGCATCGTCGAGGTGACTGCCGAGGGCCTGGTCATGAGCACGGCACGCTGAGTCGACCGGCCCGGGCGTCGTCGAGACGCGGAACCCGCGTGGCCGGCGGTCCGGCCGCGCTAGCGTCGGTCCGTGCATCGCTACCAGGACCGTGCCCGTCGAGGGCTTCGACGGGGCATCGTCGCCGCCGTGTCGTTCGGCATCCCCCTCGTCGCGCTCACCGGGTGCGCGGACGACGAGGTCGAGCCGTCGAGTCCGGTCGCCGGCGCGATCAGCGCGTGCCTCACGGCCGCGCAGGAGCAGAGCCAGCTCGAGCTTCCGGCCGACGACGGCGACGGCCTCGACATCAGTGTCGACGTCGACGGTCAGGGCTGGTGGGCGGTCGTCGCCGCGACGCGCGGCGCGGACCCGAAGCTGACGTTGACCTGCACGGCCGTCCCGGACGGCGGGCCGCTCGGAGCCCGCGCAGCGTCGTGGTCGGTAGCGGAGGGATAGGCGACGATCGCGGCGGGCCCGCCCTTCGCGGGCTTGCTGCGGTCAGGGCTGGCGGCGGTGGAGCGTCCACGCGTCGGCGGTGTCGAGGTCCCCGTCGGTCACGCGGGTGAAGACAAGCCGGTCGTGCAGCCGGTCGCGTCGGCCCGCCCACAGCTCGACCTCGTCGCACGCGATGCGCCAGCCGCCCCACCCGTCGGGGACCGGGACGTCGTCGGGCGACCCGGTGTCCGGGTAGAGCGCGGCGTACCGCTCGTAGGCGGCGACCAGCGTCGCCCGGTCCGCGACCGGCTGCGACTGGTCCGACGCCCAGGCGCTGATCCGCGACCCCCAGGGTCGCGTCGCGAAGTAGGCGGCGATCTCGTCGCGGCCCACGGGGACCGCCCGCCCGCGGAACCGGACCGCGCGGTACATGGCCGGCCACGTGAGCGATGCGGCGATCGACCCGGTGGCGACGATCTCCCGGCTCTTGGCCGACCCCAGGTCGGTGACGAACCCGGGGCCGCGCTCGTCGAGGAAACGCATGAGCACCGTGCGGACGTTCGCGTGCCCGTCGGAGTCGACCGTCGCGACCGACAGCGCGGTGGGCTCGACGACGTCCCCACGCTCGGCCTGCCGCGCCTGCGCGTCGGCCACCCACGCCCGGACCTGCCGCAGCGGTGTCGGCGCCACACCGTCCTCGCTCAGCCCCTCACCCTCGTACTCGCTGCGCACGCCGCCATCCTCGCTCACCCGTGCTCGATCGCGACCGTGTCCTGGCCGACCCAGCCGGGCGCGCCCGGGTCCACCGCGGAGTCCCCGACGAGCGCCGCCAGGCTCGCCTCGAGGTGCGCGAGCTCCGCGGCACCCAGCTTCTCCTCCCACCGGGCACGCATGTCCTCGAAGACCGCCTCCCCCTCGCGCAGGACGTCGCACCCGCGCGCGGTGACCTGGAGGCGGTTGCGTCGCGCGTCGGACGGGTCCGGTTCGCTCGACACGTAGCCGCGCGCGACGAGGACCGCGACGGTCTTCGCGGCCGCCTGCTTGGAGACGGACAGACGACGTGCGACGTCGGACGCGCTGTCGGCGCCGGCGATGATCGCGCGCATCGCGAACTCGTGGGTCGGGCGGAAGTCGTCGTAGCCGCGGGCGGCGAGCTCGACCATCGCGCCGTCGACGAGCGTGCGGAAGCCGCCGAGCAGCAGCAGGGCGAGGTCGGCGCCGGACCGGGACATGACGACGAGCCTAGACACTCCGATGGACATGGACAACTAGGTTGTCTACTGTGATGGACAACCTAGTTGTCTATCTCAGGAGTCGACGATGAGCACCACCAAGGCGACCATCCCCGCCGTCACCCACCACACCGCACCGATCAACGGTGCCCAGATCCACTACGTGACCGCAGGCACCACCGGGTCGCCCCTCCTGCTCGTGCACGGGTTCCCCGAGACCTGGTGGACGTTCCACAAGGTCATCCCGCTCCTCGCCCGGACCCACCAGGTCATCGCCGTGGACCTGCGCGGCTTCGGCGACTCCAGCACCGCCGAGGACGGCCACGACAGCGCGACCGCCGCGGAGGACCTGCACGGCCTGATCGAGCACCTCGGCTGGGGACCCGTGCACGTGACCGCGCAGGACATCAGCGGCGGAACCGTGTTCCGGCTCGTGGCCGCGCACCCGCAGGACGTCCTGAGCCTCACGGGGATCGAGATGGGCCTGGCCGGGTTCGGCCTGGAAGGGCTGGCCGACGTCACGCGCGGCGGCTCCTGGCACATCGGCGCCCTGACGGCGGCCGGCATCCCGGAGCTGCTGCTCGCCGGCCGCGAGCGCGAGCTGCTCGGCCAGTGGGCCTTCCCGAGCATGACTGCCGTCGCCGGGGCCGTCACCGACGCCGACGTCGACGAGTTCGCCCGCACGTACGCCCGCCCCGGCGGCTGGCGCGGGGCCGTCGGCCTCTACCGCTCGATGCTGACCGAGGGCGACGAGCTCCGGGCCTTGGCGGCGTCGCGGCCGCTGACCGTGCCCCAGCTCGCCGTCGGCGCCGGCGGCGGGCCGTTCACCGCCGCGACGCTCGGCCAGGTCACGGCAGGTGAGGTCACCGCCGTCCAGCTCGACGGCGTCGGTCACTACGCTGCGCTGGAGGCTCCCGAGGCACTCGCGGCGGCGATCCTCGACTTCACCAGCTCGGTCGACGCGGCCTGATTCGGGGGGCCGGCGCGGCCGCCCGCCTCGCCGCAGCCGCTCGTCGGACTGGCACCCACGACGACGACAACAACGACGACGGTGCCCCACGCCAGCTCGGTGTGGGGCACCGTCGTCGGACGGTCGCGTCCGCGGACGCTCAGGAGCTCAGAGCGTGATGACGACGGTCGAGATGCTCCGGGCCGGGACGTCGACCGTCACCTGGCTGCCGTTGACGCTCGTCGTCCGGGGCGCGCGGCTCGAGTACTGCGACGTCATCGTCTGGAGCGCGGACCGGACGTCCTGCGGTGCCTGGATGACGGCGCCGTTCACCGCGCTCGTCGAGCGGTTCAGGATGACGAGCGTGACCTTGCCGTCGCCCTGGTAGGCCGTGACCTCGAGCGGGGAGGCCTTCGAGCTCTTCGTCAGACCGACGCGCTGGTAGCCGGGGCGGACGTACTTGGAGTACTGCGAGAACGCCCAGCCGCGCTTGAGGACCGCGCCGCCGGTGGTGCCGTACGCCGACTCGCCGTCGCCGATGAACGAGTAGTAGCGCCGCCCGTACCACCAGACGTACGCGCTCCAGTTGGCCTGCATCGAGCGGTCCACGGTGTACATGACCTTGTCGAGGGTCTCGTTCCAGGCGGCGGCGTTCGACGGGTCGCCCCAGATGTTCGAGCCGTTGCCGTCGGCCTGGTGGTAGTTCCACTCGGTCATCCACTGGTTCTTGCCGTACTGCGCGGCCAGCGGGTACGGGGAGAGGTTGGGCCCGTTCTCCTGGCCGTAGATGTGGCCGCCGACGTACCCGATGTTGTTGCGGGCAGTCGCGTCGTTGAGCGTCGGGTCGCTGTAGGAGCGGTTGAAGCCGAGCGACTCGGCCACCATCAGCTTGGTGTTCTGGACCTTGGCGCCCTGGTCGCGCACGAAGGTGCGCAGCTGGTCCCCGGTCCAGGCCATGGAGTCGTAGTCGGGGTGCCAGTCGGGCTCGTTCTGCACGGACGTCACGTCGATGGCCACGCCCTGGTTGCGCATGTACTGCACGTAGCTGTTGAGGTGGTTGGCGTAGTCGTCGTAGTAGTCGGTCTTGAGCGACCCGCCGCCGGTGCGGCTGTTGTTCGTCTTCCACGCCGCGGGCGCGGTCCACGGCGAGGCGAGGATCTTGACGTTCGACCCGTACGTCTTCGCCGTCTTCAGGGCGCTGACCTGCGCTCCCCACTCGCTCGACACGGGCGAGATGCCCGTGCGCACGATGGACAGTCCGAGCTGGTTGTCACCCATCCCGACGAGCGTCTGGGTGTCGGCCGTGGACCAGGCACCTCCCCAGATCGACACGGCGGCGCCGAAGCCGTCGATCGTCTGGTACTTGGTGCCGGTGTTCACCGTGAGGTCGGCGGGTGAGCCGGGGCGCGGCGTCTGGCTCACGGAGGGCGACGGGGTGGGCGTCGGGGTCGGGGTGGGGGTCGACGTCGGGGTGCCGGTGGTCGACCCCGTGCACGTGGTCCCGTTGAGCGCGAACGTGGTGGGCGACGGGTTGGCGGCGCCGGAGGTGCCGTTGAAGCCGATCTCCGCCGAGGCGCCGGTGCCCAGGGAGCCGTTGTACGAGGCGTTCCTCGCGGACACCGTGGCGCCGCTCTGCGTGAGGCTGGTGTTCCACGCCTGGGTCACGGTCTGCCCCGCGGGGAAGGTCCAGGTGAGCAGCCAGCTGCTCACGGCGTCACCGAGGTTGGTGACCTTGACGTTCGCCGTGAACCCGCCGTTCCACTGGGACGGGACGACGTAGTCGACGCGGCAGCCGGTCGCGGCGGATGCCGCGGGCGCCACGGCGACCGTCCCCCCGGTGAGCAGCGTGGCCAGCGCCAGAGCCGCCGGCCACGTTCGGCGCCGCCATTGAGTTCCTCGCATGATTCGTCCAATCACTGTTGGTCGTTCGATGCGCGCCGACGGCCCTCGTCGGCAGTGGGCGGACGGGGACCGGGGGTGCCCGGATGGCGCGACTATCTCGGGCCGGATCGGCCTTGTCCACCGCCCCCTCCCCTAACCGTTTGGGCCGATCGCGGGCCTCGCGAAGTCCGTGCAAAAGTGGGCGGATCCCGCTCTGTGAGCGCTCACATCGACAGGCGGACCCGCACGGCGCCGGCCAGGGCTCGCACGACGTGCTCCCCACCGCGACGACGCGGCCCGGGGGCCCGGACGGACGGCGCACGGCCACCCTCAGGAGGCAGACATGCACGGAATCGGCCGACGGCTGCTGCTCGCCGTCACCCTCTGCATCGCACTGGCGGGCGGTGCCGCGGCGACGTCCGCGCCCGCCACCGCCGAGAGCAACGGGGGCACCCGGGTGATGCCCCTGGGCGACTCCATCACGGAGGGCTACCCGGGAGGCGGCGGCTACCGCGTCGGGCTGTGGCAGCGCCTCGCGCAGAACGGCTACACCACGGACTTCGTCGGGTCCGCCTTCAACGGGCCGGGCAGCCTGTGGGACCACGACCACGAGGGGCACGGCGGCTGGCGGATCGACCAGATCGACGCCAACGTCGTGAACTGGGTGCGCACCTACCAGCCCCGCACCGTGCTCCTGCACATCGGCACCAACGACATCACCCAGAACCGCGACCTGGCCAACGCCCCGAACCGGCTCGCGGGGGTCATCGACAAGATCACCAGCACCTCCCCGCAGACCGACGTCTTCGTCGCGACCCTCATCCCGATCTCGTTCGCGGACTCGCAGGTCCGCGCGTACAACTCCGCCATCCCCGGCATCGTGTCGAGCAGGGCGGCCGCCGGGAAGAAGGTCCACCTCGTCGACATGTACCGGGCCCTGACCATCGCCGACCTCGGCGACGGCGTGCACCCCAACGCCACGGGCTACGACAAGATGGCCGCCGCCTGGTTCACGGCGCTGCGCGCCGTACCGGGAAGCATCGGGAACCCCAGCGGCGGTGGCACGGACCCCGGCGGCAGCACCGGCCCCGTGGACTCCTCCGCGTGGTACGTGCTCGTCAACCGCAACAGCGGCAAGGCGCTCGACGTGTACAACCTGTCCACCGCCGACGGCGCGCGCATCACCCAGTGGTCGCGCAACAACGGCAACCAGCAGCAGTGGCAGTTCGTCAACGCCGGCAACGGGTTCTACAAGGTGAAGTCGCGGCTCTCGGGCAAGGTGCTGGACGTGTCCGCCAGGTCCACCGCCGACGGTGCGGCGATCATCCAGTGGAGCGACAACAACGCCGCCAACCAGCAGTTCAGCCTCCAGACGATCGACGGGTACGTCCAGCTGATCGCCCGCAACAGCGGCAAGGCCGTCGAGGTGCAGGGCGCGTCCACGGCCGACGGCGGGAACATCGTCCAGTACACCGACTGGAACGGCGCCAACCAGCAGTGGCAGCTCGTCAAGGTGGGCTGAGCCCGACGAGCGGGCGGCGCGACGGCGTGGGCCACGGCGCCCGGTAGGTGCGGAACCCGAACTTCCTCCCGGTTGGTGCATCCGAGCGCACCTTCCGGGCGGAAGGAGGACAAGCGCGCCGACGAGGACGCCCTGCGGATCCCGATCGTCGTGCTGCGGGACGCCGACCGCAACGACGTCAACCCGCTGCTCGTGCGGAGCAAGCTCGACATCAACGCCGGCAACGCGCAGATCGCCCACGGCATCTCGTTCGTGCTGCGCCCCGCCGACCTGTGACGCCCAGGCGCCCGCCCGGTACCACCCCGGGCGGGCGCCGACCGGGGCGCCGCACTTCCGCCGACGAGCCGGCGGCTGAAGAATCGGTGACATGTCCGGCACTCCAGACCTCTCCGGCTACCAGGCCTCCGACGAGAACCCACCGCCCCGCCGTGACGCGGCAGCGCTCGCCGCCGGCATGCGCAGCGAGTACGAGCTGCTGGTCAAGGTGGTGTCCGACTTCGACGGTCGTCTGCTCACGATCAAGGGCTGGTCCGTCACGCTCTCCCTCGCCGCTCTCGTCCTCGGGTTCCAGCACGACCACTACGCGCTGTTCGGCCTCGCGGCCGTGAGTGCACTGGGGTTCTGGACCATCGACGCGCTGACCAAGGTCCACCAGGTGCGCTACTACTCGCGCATGCGCGACCTCGAGGTCGCGTCCTTCCACCTGAACCGCGTCGACCTGCCGACCGGGCTCAAGGGCTTCTCCTCACCGCGGATCGACGTCTCGTGGTCGTACAAGGGCGACGAGCCCGACTGGCGCGGCGACCCTCCGTGGCGGCTCGACCCCGCGACCGTGCGGCGGCTGGTCCGACGGTCCTGGCACATGCCGCACGTGGTGCTGCCGCACGTCGTCGCCGTCGTCGTCGGCGCGGTCCTGTTCGTCCTGGCCGTCACGGGCGTCGGCCAGCTCGGGGACATGCAGCCCTGACCGGCCGGCGTCGTCAGGAGGTCCCTGGAGCCCGCCTCCCCCCGGCGGGCGGGCGCCGGGTGACCGCGTCGACCGCTCGTCGGACCTCGTCCTCGTCGTGCGGCTCGGTGTCGAGTGCGCGGTGGATCGTCAGTCCCTCGATGAGGGCGTCCAGCACGCGGGCGGTCGTCGGGTCGAAGTGACGCTCGAGGGCGTGGCGGCTGCGTGCCATCCACGCATGGGTCAGCTCGCGGTACCGCGCGTCGCGTGCCGCGAGCGTGTACAGCTCGTGGGTCAGCACGAGCTCGCGGGGGTCGACGAGCACGTCGTGGCCGATGAGGTCCACGACCGCGCGACGGGCGTCGTCGACGCTCGCCGCGTGGGCCATGCGCTGCTCGAACCGGTCGCTGACCTGCCGCGAGAAGCGTGCGAAGGCCTCGTGCAGCAGCTCGTCGACGTCGGTGAAGTGGTACGTGATCGAGCCCAGGGGGACGTCCGCGGCCGCGGCGACGCGGCGGGTCGAGGCTCCCGCGACGCCGACCTCGCCGATCACCTGGAGGCACGCGTCGATGATGCGGTCACGGCGCTCGGGATCGAACCGGCGGCGCCGGGGTGGGACTCCCTGTGGTCCCACGTCAGGCGTCGTCCCCGATCCCGCGCACGACGCGTGCGGGGTTGCCGACCGCGACGACGTCCGCGGGCAGGTCCTTGGTGACGACGGCACCCGCCCCGACGACCGTGTTGTCCCCGATGGTCACGCCGGGGCAGACGATCACGCCGCCGCCGAGCCAGACGTTGTCGCCGAGCGTGATCGGCCGTGCGGCCTCGAGCTTGTCACGGCGCGGCTGGGGTTCGACGGGGTGGGTGGGCGTGAGCAGCTGCACGTTCGGGCCGATCTGGCAGTCGGCGCCGATCGTGATGGCGGCGACGTCGAGGGCCGTGAGGTTCGAGTTGACGAACGTGCGCGCGCCGATGCGGATGTTCTCGCCGTAGTCGACGGACAGCGGCGGCTTGACGTAGGCGCCCTCGCCCAGGTCGCCGAGCAGCGCGACGAGGTGCCGGCGCGCATCCGGCTCGCCGGCCGCCTCGGCGCGGTGGTACTCGTACGTCAGCCGGAGCGCCTCGCGTGCGATGCGCTCGCTCTCGGGGTCGTCGGCGATGTACAGGTCGCCGGCGAGCATGCGCTCGCGGTTGGTTCGGGGGTCGTCGGCGAAGTAGTCGGGGTTCATGTGTTCGATCGTACGCATCGCGACCCGGTGTCCCGACGAGCAGTCAGGACACCTTGCCCTTGAGCAGGCGGTGCCAGTAGACCGCCGGTTCGAGGTACCGGTCGAAGGCGAGCAGCGACCGCCGCGGGCGCACCAGGTCAGGGAACCGGAACGTCGGGTCGGGCGTGCCGTCGCGGTCGAACTCACCGAGCAGCAGCCGCCGCCGGTCGGTGGTCACCGGGGCGACGGTGTAGCCCTCGTACCGCCGCATCGGTGCGCCCGTGCGGCGTGCGGCGATGTTGTGCGCGACGACGGGCACCTGCTTGCGCAGCGCACCGCCCGACGGCGGGGTCCGCACGTCGGCGGCGTCGCCGAGGCCCCAGACCGTGGGGTGCTCGACGTGCTGCAGCGTGTACGGGTCCACCGCGACGAAGCCGTCGCTCGCCGCCGTGGCGAGACCGGACCCGGCGATCCACGCGGGCGCGCGGTGCGGCGGCGCGAGGTAGAACGCGTCGTAGTGCACCTCGTCGGGCCCGTCCGGTCCCGAGACGCGGACCACGCGGCGCTGTGGGTCGACGCTCTCGACCCTGGTCCGCATCCGCACGTCGACGCCGAACCGCCGCGCGGCCGCGCGCAGCTCGCGGTCCGCCCGCTCCTGCCCGACGAGCGCGTCACCCTCGTGGACCAGCCGGATGTCGATCGCGTCGAGCACGCCCGTGCGGCGCCAGTGGTCGGCGAGCGTGAGCAGGGGCTTGAGCGCCACGGGGCCGCACGGCACGTGGCGGTCGCAGACCGCGAAGACCGCGGTCCCGCTCGTGAGCGACGAGAGCATCGTCCAGGTCTTGGCGGCGAGCTCGGGCAGGTAGCTGGTCGCCGCGGCCGGCGTCGCCATGGCCGCCTCGGCGCCCGGCACCGCGTCCCAGTCGACCTGCGACCCCGGGCACACCACGACGTCGGTGCCGTGGAGCACCTGACCGCTCGCGAGCCGCACGTGCGACGCCTGCGGGTCGACGCCCGTGACCTCGTCGCGGTACCACCGCACGCCGTCCGGGACGACGTCGCGCTCGGGTCGCCGCAGGTCGTCGAGCGTCGCCATGCCCGACGCGACGTAGGACAGCAGGGGGCGGTAGTGGTGCGTGTCGCGGGGGTCGACCACCGCGACGTCACGGCACCCGTCGCGCCGCAGCTTCGCCGCGAGCGAGATGCCGGCGTTGCCGCCGCCGATGACCAGCACGTCGTGATGCGTCGGACCGCCCATGAGCCGTGCCCCCTCACCGATCGACGCCCGGACCGGCCACGCTAGGCGACCCGCCCGCCGGACGCGCGGGGAGACGTCCGACCGCCCGCCGTCGAGGTATTGACAGGAATGTTTGTCAAGGCGCACGGTGGAGTCATGCAGGACGTCGAGGTCATCGAGGACGCGAGCGCGGCGGCGACCGCGCTGGACCCCGTGCGTGCCCGGCTGCTGGGTGAGCTCCGGGTCCCGGCGTCGGCCGCGGGGCTGGCAGCCCGGGTGGGCATGGCCCGCCAGAAGGTCAACTACCACCTCCGCTCGCTCGAGGCCCACGGCCTCGTGGAGCTCGCGGACGAGCGCCGCCACGGCGGCATCACCGAACGCGTGCTGCAGGCCTCCGCGCAGGCGTACGTCGTCTCACCGGCGGCCGTCAGCCCGTCCGCGGCCGACCCGGCCGCCACCGCCGACCACCTCTCGGCCGCCTACCTGCTCGCGCTCGCCGGCCGCCTGGTCCGCGAGGTCGGGTCGCTCGCGCGGCGGGCCGGCTCGTCGGGCGGCCGGCTCCCGACGATGACGGTCGACACCACGATCGGCTTCCGCTCGGCCGCCGACCGTGCGGCGTTCGCCGAGGACCTCACCGCAGCCGTGCTCGACCTGGCCGCGCGCTACCACCACGACGACGGACGGCCGCACCGCCTCGTCGTCGCCGCCCACCCCGTCCCCGAGGAGGAGACATGAGCCCGACCCCCGACGTCCCGTACCGCCTGGAGTTCAGCGTCGAGGTGCCCGGCACGCCGGACCAGGTGTGGGACGCGATCGCCACCGCCACCGGCATGAGCGCCTGGTTCCTGCCCACCGCCCTCGACGAGCGCGAGGGCGGGTCGCTGCACTTCGCGATGGGTCCCGACATGGGCTCGGACGGCCGGGTCACCGGCTGGGACCCGCCGCGGCGCCTCGAGTACGAGGAGGACTGGGCGGCCCTCATGGGCAAGGACCCGGCCGAGCTGAGCCCGCTGACCTCGGAGTTCGTCGTCGAGGCACGCTCGGGCGGCACGTGCGTCGTGCGGGTCACCACCAGCGGGTTCGGGGTCGGGGCCGACTGGGAGCAGGAGTGGTGGGACACGCTGGGACCGGGTTGGCTCCCGTCGTTCGACACCCTGCGCGCCTACCTGCGGCACTTCGCGGGGCAGGCCGCCACGCGCATGGACGTCAGCGCGTCGTTCCGGGCCGACGAGGCCGCGCTGTGGACCGTGGTGCGCGACGAGCTGGGCCTGACCGGTGCGGGCGCCGCCGTGGCGCCGAACGGCGCCTCGGGCACCGTCGAGCACGTCGCCGAGCGGCATGCGGTCGTGCTGCTCGACACGCCCGTCCCCGGCCTGCTGAGCGTCGGGGTGTGGCCAGGCGAGGACGGGGACGCGCTCGCGATCGTGCGGGCCTCGTGGTTCTCCGACGACGCGCCCGAGCACGTGCGTCGCGCCGAGTCCGCCTGGCAGGCGTGGCTCGACGCGCTGCCCGTCGGCTCAGCCCGGCTCGACCGGTAGCCACAGCTCGACCGTGGCGGTGCTGGCATCACCGAGGCCCTCGACATCGTCGAGCCCATGCGCGAGTGGACCAAGCCGGGCCAGTACAACGACCCGGACATGCTGATGGTCGGGGTGCGGAACGCCCTCAGCCCCACCGAGAACCGCGCCCACATGAGCATGTGGGCGATGCTCAGCGCGCCGCTCATCGCGGGCAACGACCTGCGGAACATGAGCTCCGACGTGCGCGCGATCCTCTCCAACCGCGACGTGCTCGCGATCGACCAGGACCCGCTGGTCCGCCAGGCCGCCCGCGTGCGCGACGACGGTGACGCCGAGGTCTGGGCGAAGCCGCTCGCGGACGGCTCGGTGGCCGTGGCGCTGCTCAACCGAGGCAACGGCAGCCGGCAGATCTCGACCACCCTCAACCAGGTCGGGCTCGGCAGCGGCACCTACCAGTACCGGGAGATCTGGACGGGTGCGACCGGCACGACGACGGGGCAGATCTCCGCCCAGGTCGCCCAGCACGGCGTCGCGCTGTTCCGCGTCAGCACCAGCGACGGCTCGACCCCGCCACCTCCGCTGCCGCCGACCGGCACGGCCCTGGTCAGCGCCTCGTCGGGACGCTGCCTCGACGTGCCGAACAGCGCGACGACGAACGGCACGGGCCTGGTGATCTGGGACTGCCACTCCGCGGCCAACCAGACGTGGACCGCGGGCACGGACGGCACGCTGCGCTCGCTCGGCAAGTGCCTCGACGCGCCCCCGAGCGCCACCGCCGGCACGCGTGTGCAGCTGTGGGACTGCAACGGCGGCACCAACCAGCAGTGGACGCTCGAGGGCAACGGCACGATCCGCGGGGTCCGGTCCGGGCTGTGCCTCGACGTCGACCACAACCTCATGGCCAACAACACCGCGGTGCTGCTCTGGACGTGCACGGGCTCGGCCAACCAGGTCTGGTCGCGCCGGTAGGGGCGGGCAGGCTCAGCGGGGGCCTGCCGAGGCTCACCGGTCCGTCCGTCACGCGGACCGGCGAGCCGCACCGGCGAAGGGGTGGGCGCGGGGGCCCACCCCTTCGCCGGCGCAGGTCTCGGCGCCGTCGGCGGGCTCGAGGACCGGGCGCGCTCGTCAGGTGTCGGTGCGCAGGCGGGCGTGCAGGTGCATGTCGTGGTGGCCGTCCGCGTGCAGGGCGTGGCCGCGGCGCACACCCTCCGCGCGGCAGCCCAGCAGGTCCGCGACCCGGCAGGACGCGGCGTTGCGCGTCGAGTGTTCGACCTCGACCCGGTGCAGGCCAAGGTCGTCGAACGCCCAGCGCAGCGCCCCGGTGCCGGCGCGCACGGCGACCCGACGGCCGCGAGCAGCCGGGACCACCCAGTACGCCAGGGCGGCGAAGCCCTCGTGCAGGTCGAGGTGCGTGAGCGCGACGCGCCCGACGAGGACGTCCGACGACGAGTCGACGGCGTGCTCGGGCCCGCTCGGCTCCCCACGCGGCGCGGTGACCGCCCACTCCACGGCGCGTTCCTCGCGCCACGCGGCGTTCTTCCCCTCGATCCACGAGCGCGCCTCGTCCTCGTCGGACATCGTGCGGGCGTGCCACACGCGGATCGCGTCGTCGGTGTACGCGGCGCACACCGCGGCGGCGTCGTCCGGGTGCCACGGACGCAGCACGAGGCCGTCGGCGGTCAGGGTGGGCTGGCCGCGGGACCCCCAGCGGCCGGCGGGGACGACGGGCGCGGCGAGGAGAGGCACAGGACGAACCTGCCAGGAATCGCCCGGTACGACCAGTGCGGGGCGGCCGTCGGGGTGGGGCTCAGGAGACGACGTCGAGCCCGGTGGCGCGCGCGGCGTCGTCGAGACCACCGGCGTTGTGGACGTCGTCGAAGCCGAGGTCCTCCAGGTGATCGACGGCGACGCCCGCGCGGTTCCCCGAGCGGCAGTACACGACGTAGCTGCCCTCGGGGTCGAGCGTGGCAACCTGGGCGGCGAAGCCGGGGCTCTGGACGTCGTAGTTGACGGCGTCCTCCAGGTGGCCGGCGTCGTACTCGGCGGCGGTGCGCACGTCGATCACGATCGTGTCCGCGTCGATCTCGACGTCCGCCGGCGTCGTCGTGCAGCCCGCGAGCGCCAGGGCGCCGGCCAGGACGACCGCTCCGGGCACCAGCGCGGTCCGTCGGTTCCTCGTCACTCGTCGCTCTCCTTCGTCAGCAGGGGGCGTCAGCGGCCGAAGAGGCGTGCGAGGAAGCCGCCCGACGAGGGGGCGTCGGGGTGCCCGGGGCACCACTGGGACGCGGGGACGGAGCGCTTGACGTCGGCGACGTGCTGGCCGCAGCCCTTCCAGGTCGTCTTGCCGCAGGTCTTGCAGGTGGCGGGGTAGCACATGGGGCTCTCCTCGAGGTGGTGGGGGGTGCGGGGTCAGACGGTGGCGCGCTCGGCGGCGAGCTGCGCGCGGACCGTGTCCATGTCGACGGCCTTGATCGCGTCGAGGAGCTGGTCCAGGTCGTGCGCGCGCAGCGCGCCGGGCTCGGCGAACAGGATCACGCCGTCGCGGAACGCCATGAGCGTCGGGATGGACGTGATCGAGAAGACCGCGGCGAGCTGGGGCTGCGCCTCGGTGTCGACCTTGCCGAACACGACGTCCGGGTACCGCTCGGACGCGGCCTCGAAGATCGGGCCGAAGGACCGGCACGGTCCGCACCACTGCGCCCAGAAGTCCAGCAGGACGATCCCGTTCCCGGAGACGGTCTCCTGGAGGTTCTCGAGGGTGATCTCTCGCGTTGCCATGTCCCGACCATATACCCCTGGGGGTATCACTGTCACGTCGAGGCAGGCGCACGACGAGCGCGCGTCAGCCCAGCAGGTCGGCGAGCGTCGCCGCCGCGTCCAGCCGCGCGATGCGCGGGAGGATCACCTCCAGGCTGTTCACGTGCGCGGCGGCGACGAGGTCCGTGACGGCGTCGTGCGCGACGGTCACCTCGTACCCGAGCTCGCGCGCGGTCCGCGCGGTGGACTCCACGCCGATGCTCGTCGCGATCCCGGCGACGACCACCGAGCGCACGCCCCGGCGGCGCAGCCGCGAGTCGAGCTCGGTGCCCGTGAACGCGTCCCACCCGCGCTTGGCGACGTGCAGGTCGGACGGCGAGACCGGGACGCGCGGGTCCAGCTCGGAGAAGTCGGCGGGCTGCGCGACGGCGGGACCGGGCGAGTCGGTGCGACCGCGCAGCAGGTCGCCGCCGTCCGGCGAGAACTCGGTGCGCACGCGGACGACCGGGCGCCCCGCGCGGCGGGCGGCGCCGACGAGCAGGGCGCCGCGGGCGACGACGACCGCCGGGTCGTGGACCGTCGGGAGCGCGGTGATGCCCTTCTGGAGGTCGACGAGGACGAGGGCGGTGGCGGGGTCGAGTGCCTCGACGGGCATGGGGTGGCTCCTGACTCGGGACGAGAAAGACAGCAAGACTGTCTATCGCCGTGATGCTCGATGTCAAGCAAGACTGCACAGTTGTGCTGTTCGTCTGGCGTACGCTGCGGGCATGGACGACGCACTGCTGGCCGCCGAGCTCCGCTTGCAGCTGGGCCGGCTCGTGAGGCGAGGACGCGCCGAGGACCCCCGCCCCCAGGCCCTGACCGCGGTCCTCGGGCTGCTCGCACGCGAGGGGGCGCTGACCACCAGCGAGCTCGCCGGCGCCCAGCGCGTCCGCCCCCAGTCGATGGCGCGCACGGTCCGCGCGCTCGAGGACGAGGGCCTCGTCGAGCGCTCCACGGACCCGACGGACGGCCGCAAGTCGCCGCTGGTGCTCACCGCGCACGGCCGCGCCGCGCTCGAGCAGGAGCGGCGGCGCCGGACGGACTGGCTCACGCTCGCGCTGGCCGAGGCGCTCGACCCCCGGGAGAAGCAGACGATCGAGGCCGCCGTCCCGCTGCTCGCCCGCATCGTCGCCTGGGACGAGCACCGTGCGGACGGACGCGACGAGGCATCCACCCCGTGAACCGGACGGACCGCCTCTACGCGCTCGTGGACGAGCTGCGCGCCCCGTGCCGTTCGCTTCGATCCGTCTCGTCACCGACGACGTCGACCGCCTGGTCGCGTTCTACGAGCGCCTCACCGGGCAGGTCGCGGCCCGTCCCGCCCCGGTCTTCGCTCAGCTCGGCGGACCGGGCGCGGCCCTCGCCATTGCGAGCACGCAGACCGTCGCGATGCTCGGCGGCGCGGTGACACCCGCGGCCAACCGCTCGGTGATCGTCGAGTTCGAGGTCGCCGACGTCGACGCCGAGCTCGCCCGGCTCCAGCCCGACCCGCAGGACGTCGTCCTGCCGCCGTCGACCATGCCGTGGGGCAACCGGTCCGCCCTGCTCCGGGACCCGGACGGGAACGTCGTGAACCTCTTCAGCCGTCCGCCTGCCTGACCAGCCGCGCGTAATCGATTTGCGCCCCGGGCAGGTGGGACGACCCCGCCGCCCGGGGCCCGCGCGGAGGTGAAGACTCGGGCCGATCGCTGACCACCAGAGGAGCTCGTCATGTCGTCGCCCGGGAAGATCCGTTCATGGAGCCGTCTGCTCGCCGTGGTGCTGGCGGGTGGCGCGCTCGTCGGCGTGCAGTCCCAGGCGGACGCCGTACCGCCCGGCGGCGAGACCGAGCCGGTGACGGGCAACGCGACGTGGTTCGACAACCTCGGCGCGCCCTACGGCGGCTGCGGGCTGCCGCAGGACCAGCTCGAGACGCAGAACTGGATCGCGCTGAACGTCTACGACACCCCCGGCGACTACGCGATGTACCCGCGCCCCATGGCCGCGAACGACCCGAAGGTCGGCATGTTCGACAACGGCCGCAACTGCGGGCGCTGGGTGCGCGTCTCGATCGACGACTACTGCACCGGCATCAACGACGGCGCCGCCGGGCAGGCGTTCTGCCGCAACGGGTCGTGGGTCGAGGACAAGTACAACGGCGCGACGCTCGACATGCTCGTCGCGGACTCCTGCGGCGACCCGAACGCGTGGTGCCGCGACGACCCGTACCACCTGGACCTCGCGCACGCGTCGATCAACACGTTCGTCAAGAACGGCGCACCGGTCGGTGACCTCGAGCCCGCCCACTGGGGCAACCGCAAGGTGACGTGGGAGTTCATCGAGGCGCCGAACTACTCCGGCGACATCGAGATCGGGTTCATCCAGGGCTCGGAGAAGTGGTGGGCCGGGGTGTCGATCAACCACCTACCCAACGGCATCCACGGCATCGAGCACTACGCCGACGGCGCCTGGGTGCAGACCCCGATGAACGTCGACATGGGCCAGTCTTTCCTGCTGAAGCCGACGACGACGGGCGGCACCGACTACAAGATCCGCGTCAAGGACGTCGACGACGAGTACCTGTTCGGCGGCCGCGAGTACTCCTTCTCCCTGCCGTCGAGCTGCGGCGGCAAGTGCTCGGCACCGCGCACGGTCGTCTCGTACACGACGACGGGCGGCACGGACCCGACGGAGGAGCCGACCGAGGACCCCACCGACGAGCCCACCGAGGACCCGACAGAGGACCCGACGGAGGACCCGACCGAGGACCCCACCGACGAGCCCACCGAGGACCCGACGGACGACCCGACGGGCGACACCGCCGTCTGCACCGCCACGTTCCGGGCCGTCAGCACCTGGCCCGGCGGCTACCAGGGCGAGGTCACCGTCAAGGCCGGCGCGTCCGCGCTCTCGTCGTGGACCGTCACGGCCTCCGGCATGTCGGTGAGCACGGCGTGGAACGGCGTCGCGACGACGTCCGGCTCGACGGCGACCGTGCGCAACGCGCCGTACAACGGCAGCCTCGCGCCCGGCGGCTCGACGACCTTCGGGTTCATCGGCACGGGTGCGCCCGGCACGCCCACCCTGACCTGCGGTTCCTGACCGACGACGGGGACATCGGCTCGCGAGCCGACGTCCCCGTCGTACCGGGCCGCGGCCTGCCTCTTGCCGGTCCCCACGGTGACCCGCGAGCCTGAAGGTCCGTCGACCGGGAGGCAGTCATGGGCAAGCTCATCTACGCGGCGAACGTCTCCCTCGACGGGTACCTGGAGGACTCGTCGGGCGCGTTCGACTGGTCGGTCCCCGACGAGGCCGTGCACCAGTTCTGGAACGACCACGAGCGGGGCATCGGCACGTCGCTGTACGGGCGTCGCATGTACGACACGATGCGCGTCTGGGAGGACGACGACTGGCTGGTCGACGAGCCCGCGGTGGTCCGCGAGTACGCGCAGATCTGGCGTGACACCGACAAGGTGGTCTACTCCACGTCGCTCGACGAGGTGTCGACCGCACGCACCCGGGTCGAGCGCAGGTTCGACCCCGACGCGGTGCGACGGCTCAAGGACGAGTCGGCGTCGGACCTGAGCATCGGCGGCGCGACCATCGGCGCGGAGGCGTTCCGGCACGGGCTGGTCGACGAGTGCGTGCTGCTCCTGTGCCCGGTGGCCGTGGGTGGCGGCAAGCCCGCTCTGCCGCTGGGCGTGCGCCTCGACCTGGAGCTGCTCGACCTGCGCCGCTTCGACAACGGCGTGGTCTACGTGCGGCACGCGGTCCGACGCTCCTGACGGCGGACGAAGGTCCGCGGCGCAGGCGCGGCTGCGGGTGCACGCTGCGGTGATGACGTCCGCGCACCTGCCCGGGTGCCAGCCCGCCCTGACCACCACCGTCCGCGC
This sequence comes from Cellulomonas uda, assembly GCF_006538705.1. GTDB lineage: Bacteria > Actinomycetota > Actinomycetes > Actinomycetales > Cellulomonadaceae > Cellulomonas > Cellulomonas uda. The sequence goes on along the minus strand of NZ_BJLP01000001.1, from coordinate 83,586 downwards.
GGACCGGGTGCTCCTGCGGCGGTTCACGCCCGACGACGGCGAGGGCCTGCACGCCTCTCTGTCCCGGCCCGAGGCCGTGCGGTTCGAGCCCTACGGAGTGCAGACGCGCGCGCAGTGCGACGCGCTCGCCGCCACCCGCGCGCACGACCCGTCGTTCTGGGCGGTGTGCCGGGGCAGCGACGGCGCCCTCGTCGGCACCCTCTACCTGCACCACGACGACCCGCACGAGTGGCGCGGGTACACGCTCGGGTACGTGTTCCACCCCGACCACTGGCACCAGGGGTACGCGACCGAGGCGTGCCGCGCGCTGCTGGACGTCTGCTTCGGGCTGTGGGGCGCGCACCGGGTGTCGGCGCACTGCGACCCGCGCAACGACGCCTCCTGGCGGCTGCTCGAGCGCCTGGGCCTGCGTCGCGAGGGGCATGTGCGGCAGGCCGCGTCGTTCAGCACCGATGATGCCGGCCGACCGGTGTGGCACGACGCCTACCTGTACGCGGTCCTCGACTCCGAGTGGGACCGGCCGGAGGGCTGAGGACCCCGCTGCCGTCTCGCGACGACGACGCCGAGCAGCGCACCGACCGCCGCGCCGAGGGCGGCGCCCAGCAGGACGGTGACGACGAGCGGCGGCGAGGCGTCGCCTCGGGACAGCTCGAGCGTCACGTCGGCGCCGCCCGGCTCCAGCCACAGACGGACGTCAAGATCGACCGCGCCGCGCGAGGCCGTCACGACCTGCGACCGCTTGCTCGTCGTCACCTCGACGCCGCCCCACCCCTGTGCCTCGAGCGCGGTCGCGACCGCTGCGCCGTCCAGGCCCGCGTCCGCCGTCGCGTCGAGCAGCACGGACCCGCGGGTGAGCGTCGGCGTGAACCTCCCGACGACCGCGGGCTCGCTGTCGGCGACGAGCCCCGGGACGTCGATCTCGCGCGCCTGCGCCACCAGCTCGTCGTCGGACGGCTGCACCTCGTACCGGTGGAACGCGGCGCCACCGGCCGCACCCGCGGCCGCGAGCAGGGCGGCGACCAGGGCGCTCACCGCCACCCGACGGACCGGTCGCCTCACGAGGCGTCCGGCGCGAGCCCCCGGACCACGCGGGCGGGGTTGCCGGCGACGACGACGTCGGGCGGGACGTCCTTGGTGACGACCGACCCCGCGCCGACGACCGAGCGCGACCCGATCGTGACGCCGGGGCACACGACGACGCTGCCACCCAGCCAGGCACCGTCCTCGATCGTGACGGGCGAGACCCGCTCCCAACCCTGCGGGCGCAGCTCCGGGTCGAGCACGTGCGTCGGGGTGTACAGGCGCACGCTCGGGCCGATCAGCACGTCGGCACCGATGCGGATCTCGCCACCGCCGAGCGTGAGGAAGTCGGCGTTGATGAACGTCCGGTCGCCGACGTGCAGGCGGTGCCCGTAGTCCAGGTAGAACGGCGGGCGGAAGTCGACTCCCTCGCCGACGGTGCCGAGCAGCTCGCGGAACAGCGCGTGCGCGGCCGCGCGGTCCTCGTCGTACAGGGCGGTGATGCGGCGGCACGTGCGCTGCGTCGTGGTCGTCAGGTCCGCGAGCTCGGGGCCGTGGCGGTAGCGGTACCAGTCGCCCGCGACCATCTTGTCGTACTCGGTGCGGGCGTCCTCGAGGGCCGCCGCGACGTCCAGGTCCATGCATGCTCCCGCTCGCTCGTCGTCCCGGCCAGTCTCTCAGCCCACACCCGTCTCCCCGCGTGACCTTCGGTTCCGCGGTCGACGTAGTTGACCGATCCGTCAACTCGCCTCTAGCGTGGCGGCATGGCGAGGGACACCCGGGAGCGGCTGCTCACGACCGCGCGCGACCTCGTGCACGCGTCGACGTACGCCGACGTCGGCGTGGACGACGTGTGCCGGGCGGCCCGGGTCAACAAGGGCAGCCTGTACCACTTCTTCCCGTCGAAGCAGGCGCTCGGCCTCGCGGTCCTCGACCGCAACTGGGAGCTCATGCGCGCGCTGCTCGACCAGACGCTGGGGGCGCAGGGCCCACCGCTCGACCGCCTGGACGCGTTCCTTGCCGGCTACGCGTCGATGATGCGCACCATGCGCGAGCACCTGGGCGGGGTGCCCGGCTGCCCGCTGGGCAACCTCGCGGCCGAGCTCTCGGCCCACGAGCCGGTGATGCGCGCCCGCATCACCGAGGTGCTCGCGGCGTGGACCGACCGCATCGCCGACGTCGTCCGTGAGGCGCAGGTCCGGGGCGACGTCGAGCCGACCCTCGACGCGACGTCGGCCGCGCGCGCCGTCGTGGCCTGCATCCAGGGCTACAGCGTCCTGGCGAAGGCCGAGGACGACCCGGGGGCGCTCGACCCGCTGCGCCCCCTCGTCCGGACCCTCCTGCTTCTCCCTCGCTGACCCCCTCGCGACCCTCCCTCGCTGACCCTCTGCCCCAGGCCGACACCGACCCGTACCCACTGAGTTGACCGATCGGTCAACTCCATCGAAGGGACCACCATGCCGACCACCTACCTGTTCGACGACCTGCGCACGCGCGACGTGCTCGCCGACATGCGCTACCTCCCGACCGACCCCGCACCCGGCGACCGCATCCCCGCGTTCGACCTCCCGACGCTCGACGGCACCCGGTTCCGCAGCGACGCGCTCGGCCACCGTCCCGTGCTGCTCGTGTTCGGGTCACAGACCTGCCCCGTGACCCGCAGCGCCGTGCCGCACCTGCGCGACCTGCACGACGAGTACGCCGACCGGGTCCGCTTCGTGCTCGTGCAGACCCGCGAGGCGCACCCCGGCGAGCTCCTGCCGCAGCCGCGCACCGACGAGCAGAAGGCCGCGCACGCAGCCGCGATGCGCGACGACCTGAGCGTCCCGTTCGAGGTCGCGGTCGACGACGTGGTGGGCACGCTCCACCGCGCCGTCGGGCCCAAGCCCAACTCGGCGTACGTCCTGCGGCCCGACGGGACCATCACCGCACGCGTCCACTGGGCCAACGACGCGGCCGCGGTGCGGGCGGCCGTCGAGCACGTCCTGCGCGGGACGGCGCCGCGCCGCCGGCGCGGCAGCACGGCCCGCCCTCTGCTCGAGGCGATCGGACACCTGCCCGCGGTCGTCCGCCGCGCGGGCAGCAAGGCCGAACGCGACGTGTGGCGCGCGGTCCCGCCCCTGGCCCTGCTCGGGCGGGCCGCCGGGCTCCTGCGTGGCCTGCCCCTCGACCGGCGGGGACCCGCCGCCGCGGCGGCCCTCACGTGCGTCGCCCTCGCGGCCGCGGTAGGCCTCCTCGTGGCCCTCTGACGGAGAACCGGGAGCGGCGGCGAGCAGGCACGATGGGGGCATGCAGCCCGAGCCCGTCACGGCGAGCCCACCCCCGCTGCGCGGGCGCGCAGTCCTGCGGCAGTCGTGGCGGGACCTGACGTTCGTGCACTGGCGGGTCGACGAGGACGTCGTCGCGCCGCTCCTGCCGCCCGGGACGCGGCCGGACGTGCACGACGGGTCGAGCTGGGTCGGGCTGGTGCCGTTCCGCATGGTCGGCGCGGGCGCGGCGGCCGGTCCGCGCATCCCCTGGCTCGGCACGTTCCCCGAGACGAACGTCCGCCTCTACTCGGTCGACGCGCAGGGGCGCCGAGCGGTCGTCTTCCTGACGCTCGAGGCGGCCCGGCTGGCGTTCGTCCTCGGCTCGCGTGCGGCGCTCGCGCTGCCGTACACGTGGGCCCGGATGCGCGTGACCGAGCAGGACGGCGTGCTCACGTACACCTCGCGGCGGCGGTGGCCCGGTCCGCGGGACGCGACGACGCGCGTCGTCGTGCGGCCGGGCGAGCCGCTCCCGCCGGGCGACCCGCTGGCCGACTTCCTCACCGCGCGCTGGGCGCTGCACACGCGGGCGTACGGCCGCACCCTCTACCTGCGCAACCACCACGAGCCCTGGCCGCTGCGCACCGCCGAGCTGCTGACGCTCGACGAGCGGCTCCTCGCCGCGTGCGGGCTCCCGGGCGTCGCGGACCGCCCGCCGGACTCGGTCCTGTTCTCCCGCGGCGTCCGCACGGTGTTCGGCACGCCCGCGGACGCGGGCGCCTGACGCGCTACCCGCGGGCGTAGACCTCGAGCTCGGTGGCCTTGGCGGACAGCCACACCCGGTCGCCGGGCGCGAGCCCGAGCTCGGCGACCGCGGCGGGCGTGACGTCGACGAGCGCGGACGGCTCGCCCGCGAGGTCCAGGCGCACGCGGTCGGTGAGCATGGTCAGGCCGACGACGGTCGCGGGCCACGTGTTCCGGACGCTCGAGACGTCGGGCCGGTGCGGGCTGACGACGACCGCGGACGGACGCAGCGCGACGAGCACCGGCCCGCGCTCGCCGTGGTCCGGGACGACGAGCATGCCGCCGCCGTCGAGGTGCACCGCGTCGCCGTCGGCGACGCCCGCGTAGAGGTTCAGCCCGACCAGCCGGGCGACGTACTCCGTGGCCGGGCGCCGGGCGACGTGCGCGGGCGCGCCCTCCTGCACCACGCGTCCGCCCTCGAGGACGAGGAGCCGGTCGGCCAGCATGAGGGCCTCGAGCGGGTCGTGCGTCACGACGAGGCAGGGGCCGGCGAAGCCCGCGAGGTGCCGCTTGAGCTCGGACTGGACGTCGAGCCGCGTCCGGGCGTCGAGCGCGGCGAGCGGCTCGTCGAGCAGCAGCAGGTCCGGGGCGCCGGCGAGCGCGCGGGCGAGCGCGACGCGCTGCGCCTGCCCACCGGACAGGTCGCCCGGCCGACGCGACGCGAGGTCGGCCAGCCCGAGCCGGTCGAGCCAGTCGCGGGCGACCGCCCGCGCCCGCGTGCGCCCCGCGCCGCGTGCGCGCGGCGAGAACGCGACGTTGTCGAGCACGCTCAGGTGCGGGAACAGGCGGTAGCTCTGGAACACGAACCCGACGGGCCGGTCCGCGGGCTCGAGGAACGTGCCGGTGCGCGCGTCGTCGAGCACGCGGCCGTCGAGCACGGCGCGCCCCCCGGTGAGCGGGACGAGCCCGGCGGCGGCGCTGAGCAGCGTGGACTTGCCCGCCCCGTTCGGGCCGAGCACCGCGACCACCTCGCCCGGCGCGACGCGCACGTCCACGTCGAGGGTGAACGCGCCGCGGGTGACGCGCGCGTCGAGGACGAGCCCCGGGGGCCCGGCGAGCGCGTCCGTGCGCGGGCCGCTCACGGCGCCGCCCCGGTGCGCAACCAGCGGTCCCGCAGCGCGACGAGCACGCCGACGGACACGAGGAGCAGGACGAGGCTGAGCAGGATCGCCGCGTCCGGGTCGCGTTCGAGCGCCTGGTAGACGGCGACGGGCATGGTCTGGGTGCGCCCCGGGAAGCTGCCCGCGAACGTGACGGTCGCGCCGAACTCGCCGAGCGCCCGCGCCCAGCACAGGACCGCGCCGGCGACGAGCGACGGCCCGACGAGCGGGAGCGTGACGCGGCGGAACACCGCCGTCCGCGTCGCACCGAGCGTCGCGGCGGCCTCCTCGAGGCCACGGTCCGCGGTGCGCAGCGCACCCTCGACGGTCACGACGAGGAACGGCATCGCGACGAACGTCTGCGCGAGGACCACGGCAGCGGGCGTGAACGGCAGCGTGAGCCCGAACCACTGGTCCAGGTATTGCCCGACGACGCCGCGCCGCCCGAACGCCAGCAGCAGCGCGACGCCCCCGACGACGGGTGGCAGCACGAGCGGCAGGGTGACCAGCGCGCGCACGAGCCGCAGACCGGGCAGGCGCGCGCGGGCGAGGAGCCAGGCGAGCGGCACCCCGACCACGAGGCTGATCCCGGTCGCCACGAGCGACGTCCACAGCGACAGCCGCAGCGCCTCCCCGGTCGCGGGCGCCCGGAGCACCTCCCAGGCCTGGCCCCAGGGCGCGCGCACGAGCAGGCCGAGCACCGGCACCGCGAGGAACGCGATGCCGACGAGCGCGGGGACGAGCAGCGGCGCGGGCGCGGACCGCGGCCCGCCGCCGCTCGTCGTGCGGCGCGCCCGTTCCCGTGCGCTCAGCGTCGAGGCCACGTGGACGCTCCGGTCGGGCTCACGGTCGCCCGAAGCCGGCGGCCGAGAGCACCTCGGTGCCGGTCGGGGACAGCACGAGGTCGACGAACGCCGCGGCGGCGTCGGGGTGGGGCGCGGCGGTCAAGGTCGCGACGGGGTAGTCGGTCCTCACGTCGGAGCCGGGCGGGAGGTCGACGCCCTCGACGTCGTCACCCGCGGCGACCACGTCGGTCACGTACACCAGGCCCGCGTCGACCTCGCCGAGGCGGACCTTGGCGAGCACCGCCTTGACGTCCGGCTCGAGCGTGACCGGCGCGACCTCGAGCCCGGCCCGCGCGAGCACCGCGGCGGCCGCCGTCCCGCACGGCACCTCCGGCTGGCACAGCGCGACCTTCACCGCGGGGTCCGCCAGGTCGTCGAGCCCGGTCACCGCGCCGGGGTTGCCGCGCGGGACGGCGATCCGCAGCGTGTTCGTCGCGAACACGACCGGTGCGTGCGCGTGGCCGGCGGCGACGACCTCGTCCATCGTGGCGGGGTTGGCGGAGGCGAGCACGTCCGCGGGCGCGCCGTCGGCGACCTGCGCGGCGAGCGCGGAACTGCCCGCGAAGACGAACGTCACGTGCACGCCGGGGTGGGCGGCCTCGAACCGCTCCCCGAGGGCCGTGAACGCCTCGGTGAGCGACGCGGCGGCGAGCACCGTCAGGTCGCCGCGCAGCGTCGCGCCACCGGTCGGCTCCGCCGTCGAGCCCGAGGCGTCCGCGGCACCCGGTGCGCACGCGACGAGACCGAGGCCCGTCACGACCGCCACCGCGAGCGCCGCCGTGACCGGGCGGACGCGCGGCGACCGGGGCCGAGCCGGTCGTCTCATCGCGAGCGCGGGATCTCGACGGACACGTTCGTCGCCTTGACCGCGGCAACCGCCAGCACGCCCGGCTCGAGCCCGAGCTCGTCGACCGCCTCCCGGCTCAGCAGGGAGACGACCCGGTGCGGGCCCACCTGGATCTCCACCTGCGCCATCACGGTGTCCTTGACGACGCGCGTGACGAGCCCGGTGAACCGGTTGCGGACGGACGCGGCGCTCAGGTCTCCCGGCGGGGGCGCAGCCCCCCGTGCGAGCTCCTGCGCGAACCGTGCGAGCTCCGCGCCGTCGACCGCGGCCCGCCCGGACGCGTCGGTGGTCGTCGCGATGCGGCCGCTGTCCGCCCAGCGGCGCACGGTGTCGTCGCTGACCCCCAGGAGGTCCGCCGCCTCCCGGATCCGGAACGTCGGCACGTGACGCCCTCCCGCCCCCATCGGACCCCCTTCGTCGTCGTGACGTACGCAGGATATCCGAAGATGCGGGTCTGACGGGAGTGTGAAGCCGCATCTGCGCCTCCGATTCCCGAGCACCGCTCCGAGCTCCTGGGCCACCCAAGGGTTCGACGCACGCAACCCGGACGCAGGCGCGCGACGCGGCGACGGACGACGTCGGCATGCGGGGTTGGCTCGACAACCAGGCGGGCGTGCTCCAGGGGATCGTCACCCGGTTCATGACGGGCGCGAGCCCGCACCGCGAGCGCGACGCACAACGGGCGATGATGGAGCTGATGGTCCAGGGGTCGGGTTTCACGGTCCTGCCGCCCGGCACGCCGAGCCGGTGGTTCATCGGGATGCACGAGCGCCAGACGAACATCTCGTGGGAGCACTGGTGGATCCAGACCCGCCTGGGCGGGGTCGTCGAGACGTTCCCCTACCGTGACCGGGCGGTTCTCAACGCCAACGGCGGACGCGCCCGCGGGGGACGACGAGCGCGGCCTCGTCGTCCCCCCGGTCGCCCGGGCCACCTCGTGGGCTGAGCTCAGGCGGCCTGCCGGGGCGCTCGTCGGGTCAGCCGACCTCGCACGGCGTGCCGTTCAGCGTGAAGCCCGCGGGTCTCGGGTTCGCGCCGGTGAACGAGCCGTTGAAGCCGATCTCCGTCGAGGCACCCGCGGGGATCGTGCCGTTCCACGGTGCGTGGGTGACCGTGACGGCCTGGCCGGCCTGGCCGTACGTGCCGGACCAGCCGTTGGTGACGCGCTGGTCACCGGGGAACGTGAACCCGAGCGACCAGGACGACAGGCTCGCGCCCGAGGTGTTGGTGATGCGGACCGACGCCGTGAACCCGCCCGGCCAGTCGTTGGTCGTGTACCGCACGGTGCAGCCGCGGGCCGGCGGGGGTGTCGGGGTCGGGGTGGGGGTCGGCGTGGGGGTCGGGGTCGGCGTGGGAGTCGGGGTGGGGGTCGGCGTCGGAGTCGGGGTGGGGGTCGGGGTGGGCGTGGGCGTCGGGTCACCCGCGATCGCCGCGAGCTGCGCGCCCGTGCCGCGGAAGCCCGGCTTCGACGCGCCCGCCACCCAGGCCTGCAGCGCCGACGCGGACGACGTGATCGCCCACGGCTTCTCCTTGACCGTGTCGAAGTACGTGATGAGCCGGATGCCCGGGTAGCGGCCCGCATCGAGGTCCGCGAACATCGCGCGGAACCACTCGGCCTTGTCCCCGCCCTCCTGCGCGCTGGCGTACTCGGAGACCGCGATCGGCTTGGACGGCGCGATGCGCAGCGCGGTGCGGTAGGCGTCGCCGATGGTCTGGTCGAACGTCGTCCAGTGGTTCACGCCCGGGTCCCACGTCGGGTCGAAGCCCCAGTTGTAGCCGTCGATGCCGACCCAGTCGACGTACGCGTCCCCCGGGTAGGCGCCCGCCGGCATGCTCGCGGCGTCGGTGCCCGTCGAGGAGTTGTTGAACGCCCAGATCCACTGCACGTTCGTCGCACCCTGCGCGACCACGAGGTCGTGCACGTGCCGGTACGCCTGGACGTAGAGCGCGCCGGAGGCGCCGTTGACGCTCGTCGACCAGGGGTACCAGCTCCCGTTGAACTCGTGGCCCCAGCGCACCATCACGGGCGACCCGACGGACGCGAGCTCGGCGCCGCGCGCGCGGATGTAGGAGTCCCAGTCGCCGTCGACGATGTCCTGGAGCGTGATCTGGCCGGGGGCGCTGACGCCGAGCGACGGGTCCCAGGGCTCCCAGGTCCAGTGCGGCAGGACGCCGCGCGCCCACAGGTCCTTCGCCTCCTGGACGGGGAACGCGCGCTTGTTGCTCCAGGCCTCGAACCACAGCGCGCTCGCGAGCTCGAGACCGGTGTCCGCCCGGTACCCGTCGGCGATCGCGGTCAGGGGCCGCGTCTCCCGGAAGACGCCGACGAACGTGCCGTCGTCGGCTGCGGAGGTGGCGGACTGCGCGCTCGAGGCGCCGAGGCCGAGGGCGCCGAGCGCGAGGAGCGCCGACGTCAGCCAGGCTCCGGCGCGGCGCCGTGACGTGTGCACCATGACTGTCTCCATCGAGGTCGTGGGCGGGCGTGCGGCCCGGAGGTAAACGTTGTGATCGGCATCGTGGCGCCCCTCGTGCGCGCGCCGCCAGAGGGCGGGACCGCACCTAAACCCTTAGGTGGCGGGGGTCGTGCTCTCCCGCACGACGAGCGACGGCTCGAGCTCCACGAGGCCGCCCTCGTCGTCCGCCCCCGTGATCCGCGCGAGGAGCAGGGCGAGCGCGCGCTCGACGATCGCGGGCCGGCGCGCGTCGACCGTCGTCAGGCGCGGCGTCGTGAACCGCGCGGTGTGGATGTCGTCGATCCCCGCGACCAGCACGTCCTGCGGGGTGCGACGGCCCGCGTCGAGCAGCCCGCGCACCACCCCGAGGGCGAGGGCGTCGTTGAGCCCGAGGACCGCGTCGAAGTCGGTGCCCGCCGCGAGCGCACCCGCGATCGCGGCCAACCCGCTCTCGTGGTCCCACTGCGTCGTGACCACGTGCCGCACCGCGGCGGGCCGGCCCGCCGCCTCGAGCGCCGCACGGTGACCCGCGAGCCGCTGCACGGCGCTCTCGCTCACGGACGGGTCGCCGCCCACCACGAGGATCCGGCGCGCCCCCACCTCGAGCAGGTGCTCGGTCACCAGCCGGGCCGCGGCGGCGTTGTCGAACGCGACGCGGTCGAGCGCGCCCACCTGCCGCTCGCCCAGCAGCACCACCGGGAAGCCGTCGGGCACGCCGGGCACGTCGTCGTCCGTCAGCCGCAGCGCGTTGAGCAGCATGCCGTCGAGCTGCGAGCGCCGGGGGCCCAGCAGCGCGTCACGCTCGCGCTCACGCACGCCGCCCGTCTCCTCGATGAGGACCGCGACACCGTGCCGCGCCGCCCGGGACACGACGAGCTCGGCGAGCTCGGCGAAGTATCCCGACGAGCCCAGCTCCGGCACGACGAGCCCGATCGCGCCAGCCCGCCCGGAGCGCAGCCGCCGCGCGCTGAGGTTCGGGCGGTACCCGAGGCGCACCACCGCGTCCTCGACCCGCGCGGTCGTCGCGGGCGCGACCCGGCCGGTGCGGTTGACCACCTCGGAGACCGTCTTGATCGAGACGCCCGCCAGCTCGGCCACGTCCCGCAGCGTGATGGCGATCGTGACCTCCTGGGCGCGAGTCGGGCGGGTCTCCTCGACGAGGAACGTACCCCCGACGAGCGCGCCGGGGCCGGGCCCTCGCGCGCGACCGCCGCCTCGTCGGGCGTCCAGGGGGCGGTCGCCCGCACCGGAGACACCCGGGCGTGCACCACGCTGCCGTCCGTGAGCGACGACGAGAGCACCCGCCCGCCCGCACCGACCGTCCGCCGGGTCCGGGCGCAGGACGGTCCGCAGTGGGCCCGCCTGTACGCGGCCTACCGGGCGTTCTACGAGATGCCCGAGCAGCCGGACGTCGTCGCGACCGCGTGGGGCTGGGTGCTCGGCGAGCAGCACGGGATGACGGGCCTCGTCGCGACCGCGCCCGACGGCACGACGCTGCTCGGCCTCGCCAACCTGCGCACGTTCGCGCGCCCGACGACGGGCACCCAGGGCCTGTACCTCGACGACCTGTTCACCGACCCCTCCGCGCGGCGGTCCGGTGCGGGCGGCGCGCTCCTCGAGGCCGCGGCGGCGCTGGCCGCACAGCGCGGCGCGAGCGTCGTGCGGTGGATCACCGCGACCGGCAACGCCACCGCCCGCGCGGTGTACGACAAGCACGCCACCGCGACCCCGTGGGTCACCTACGACATGGCGCCGCGCGCCTGATCAGGCCGTGGTCACGGGGTGGGTGGGCGGCACCGGGTCCGTGCACGCCGCGCGCATCGCGGCGACCAGCGTCGCGTGCCGCAGCAGGAACGCCCGCTCGTCGAGCTTCTTGCGGCGCAGCCACGAGACGACCTCGGTGTTGCACTTGCTCGCGTTGCACGGCCCGCACGCCGGCACCACGTTCTCGACCGTGTACCGGCCGCCCCGGGAGATCGGCAGGACGCAGTCACGCTGCAGCGAGCGGTCCGCTGCCCCGCAGTACGCGCACCCGCCCCACGCGGCGAGCAGCGCGTCCCACTGCGCCGTCGTGAGGTCGTTGTCGACGAGCGAGAGCCGGCGCGCCCGGCGGCGGGCGTACCGCGCGCGACGCGTGGGCGTGGCCATGGGCCGAGCGTAGGCACCGGCCGGGCGGGGGCCGGCCGCGACGCTCCGACCTGTACGGTCACGCCTCATGATCGTCTGGTTGAACGGCACCCACGGCGTGGGCAAGACGACCACCGCCGCGCTCGTGCAGGAGCTGCTCCCCGGCTCGCACGTCTTCGACGCGGAGAAGGTCGGCGAGACGCTCATGGACGTGCGGCCCGCGCTCCCGCCGACCGGCAACTTCCAGGACTGGGCGCCGTGGCGACCGCTCGTCGTCGAGACCGCCCGGCACGTCCTGGACTTCGTCGGCGGGACGCTGGTCATGCCCATGACCGTGCTCGTCGAGGAGTACTGGCGCGAGATCAGCGGCGGCCTCGCGGCGCACGGCATCCCCGTGCGGCACCTGGTCCTGCACGCCGAGCCGGACACGCTGCGGGCGCGGATCCTGGGCGACACCGTCCTGGGCCCCTCCCCCTTCCGTCTCGCGTACGTCGACGCATACGCGCACGCCGCGCGCACGTGGCTGCACGCCGACGCGCAGGTCGTCGACACCACCCACCGCACGGCCGCCGAGGTCGCCGCGCAGGTCGTCGCCGCGCTGCCCTGACCGACCGGCGAACGGATCCGGCAGCGCCCGGCGACAAGCGAGAGCGTCGACCCATGCCTCTCGCTCTCGTGACCGGCGCCGCGCGCGCCGACAGCATCGCCGCCGGCATCGTCCCCCGCCTGCGCGCCGACGGGTGGACGGTCGTCACCAGCGACCTGGCCGACACCGACTACCCGTGCGACCTGTCGACCCCCACCGGCCCCGACGAGCTGCTCGCCGCCGTGACGCGCGACCACGGACCCGTCACGGCGCTCGTCCTGAGCCACGCGCACGACGTGAGCACGGGGATCCTCGACACGACCGCGGAGAGCTTCGACCTGCACGTCGCGGTCAACGCGCGCGCGAGCCTGCTGCTCATCGCGGCGTTCGCCCGCCAGGCGCCGGACGACGGCGGCGTGGTCGTCGCGCTGACCAGCGACCACACCACCGGGAACCTGCCGTACGGCGCGTCGAAGGGCGCGCTCGACCGGATCGTCATCTCCGCCGCCCGCGAGCTCGGACCGCGCGGCATCTCGGCGAACGTCCTGAACCCCGGACCCGTCGACACCGGCTGGATGGACGACGAGACGCGCGCGGCGCTCACCGCGGCGCACCCGCTCGGGCGCCTCGGCACGCCGACGGACATCGCGGCGGTCGTCGCGTTCCTCCTCTCGCCGGAGGGCCGCTGGGTCTCGGGCCAGCTCCTGCAGTCCGACGGCGCGTTCTCGGCCCGGTTCTAGATGGCGACGCTGCACCTCATGGTCGGCCTGCCGGGGACGGGCAAGACGACCGGGGCGCGGCGTCTCGAGGCCGGGTGCGGCGCGCTGCGGCTGACGAAGGACGAGTGGGTCAAGGCGCTGTTCGGCGACGAGAACGCGCGCGCCGCGACGGCGGTCATCGAGGGGCGGCTGGTCGCGGTCGCACTGCGCGCCCTCACCCTGGGCGTCGACGTGGTGCTCGACTTCGGGCTGTGGAACCGCGACGAGCTCGCGGCGTGGGCCGCGGTCACCGCGCTCGGGGGCGGGCCCGCGCGTCGAGCCGCTCGACGGACTCGCGCACCGAGCCGTGCAGGATCAGCTCGACGTCACCGACCAGGCGGTACGGGTCGTCGACCATGCCGTCCACGACCCACCGCAGCACGACCGCCACGACGGCCGAGGTGTAGAAGTCCACGACGAGCGCGTGGTCCGCCGCCTGGGCCGGCCCGCCGCCGCCGACCTCACGCACCACGGCGTCGGTGACGGGCCGCATCTGCCGGAACAGGAAGTCCGCGAGCCGGGCACGGCCGAGGCCGTCGAGCACCGCCTCGGTCGACGTGCGGTTCGCGCGCAGGTACGCCAGGAGCCGCACGAGCCCGTCGGCCCACGAGTCGTGGCGCGCCTCCGCGTGCACGAGCTGGGCGACCTCGGTCTCGAACACCCACGCCGCCAGGTCCTGCACGTCGTGGAAGTGGTAGTAGAACGCCTGGCGCGTCAGGCCGCAGTCGCGGACGAGCTGCGTGACCGTGACGCGGGCCAGCGGCTGCGTCCGCAGGCGCTCCTTGAGGGCGGCGGCGAGCGCGACCCGGGCGTCGGGGCGGCGCTCGTCGCGGGGCGGGTCGAGGGCGAGGTCCGGCCCCGCGTCGACGGAGCGGTCCAGGGTCGCGTCGAGAGTCACGTCGAGGGTCGCGTCGAGGGTCACGTCCTGTGCAACGACCGCCGACGCGCGTTTCCCGTGGGCCCAAGGTCCCCCCGGACGCCCCGGACCGCGGCCCGACGACGCCGCCGAGCGCCCCCGTCTGGACAGACCGCGCCCGGTGTCCAGTGACCGCCGCCGCGGTGCGTGCCTACGTTTCCCACGTCCCCCGGGGCCGACCGGCCGCGGGCCGTGCAGAGGAGGCCGTGGTGTTCCTGTTCGAGTCCATCCCCTGGCAGTCCTGGGTGATGTGGTTCGTCGTCCTGGGCGCTCTGATCGCCCTCAACGAGGTCACGCGCCGCTGGAAGTGGGCAGGCATCGCGTTCTTCGTCGCCCTGCCGCTCGTCCTGACGGTGTTCGTGTGGCCCTCGACCGCCGGCGAGGGGTCCTCGACCGGCACGTGGTTCCACTGGGTCAAGGTGTACTCGGCGCTCGCCGGGTGCCTCGGGTTCATACTGCTGCGGTACGTCGACAAGCTGTCCAAGAACCGCTGGATGCTGCTGTTCCCCGCGCTGATCCTCGCGGTCAACATCGGCGAGGCCGTGATCCGGGACTTCCAGGTCGCGGGCCTGCAGGGCATGCACGACGGCGTCTTCATGGTCGGCGGCGTGTGGAACTACATGAACGGCGTCGCGGGCATCCTCAACGCCCTGACCATCTGCGGGTGGATGGGGATCTTCGTCTCGCGTGACCGGTCCAAGGACATGATCTGGCCGGACATGATGTGGTTCTGGATCGTCGCGTACGACCTGTGGAACTTCGCGTACGTCTACAACTGCGTGGGTGACCACGCGTTCTACGCGGGTGCCGCGCTGCTCATCTCCTGCACCATCCCCGCGTTCTTCATCAAGAAGGGCGCCTGGCTCCAGCACCGTGCGCACACGCTCGCGCTGTGGATGATGTTCACGATGGCGGTCCCGACGTTCGTCTCGTCGTCGTCGTTCGCCGTCGCGTCGTCGCACGACACCACCGCGCTGTTCGTCGTGTCCGCGCTGTCGCTCGTCGTGAACGTGGCCGTCGCCGTCTACCAGGTGCGCGTGATCGTGACCCGCCGGCGCAACCCGCTGCGCGAGGAGCTGTTCACGCACCTGCCGCAGTACCGCGAGGTCGTCGAGGCGAACGCGCCGACCACCGCTGCGGTCGGCGTTCCGGCCGTCGGGCCCTCCCCGACGCCGGTGCACGCCTGACCGTCGCCGTCGCGGCATGGAGGGGCCGCGACGACGAGGGGCGCCCGCCCGCGGGTCACGCGGGCGGGCGCCCCTGCATGTCGGGTCAGACCAGCTCGACGCGGTCCGCCTGGGGGCCGCGGTCGCTCTGGCGCACCTGGTAGCGCACGCGGTCGCCCTCGGCCAGCACCTCGCCGCCGCGCACGACGGAGACGTGCACGAACAGGTCGTCACCGCCCGAGTCGGGCCGGATGAAGCCGAAGCCGCGGTCGGCGTCGTACCGCGCGACGACGCCCTCGCCGCCGCGCGCGGGCGCCCCCGACCCGCGGTGCGAGTCGGAACGGTGCGAGTCGGAACGGTGCGAGTCAGGACGGCGCGAGTCGGGGCGGCCGCGGCCGGCCGTACGCGGGGCGGGGCGCCGGGGACGGCCGCCGACGAGCTCGACGTCGCGCGCCTGCAGCCCGCGGTCGCCCTCGACCACGTCGAACGCGATCCGGTCGCCCTCGGCCAGCTCGCGCACCCCGCCGAGCAGCGCGGACGCGTGGACGAACACGTCGCCGCCGGAGTCGGCGGTCGCGAAGCCGAAGCCCTTGTCGGGGTCGTACCAGGTCACGGTGCCGTTCGCGCCGTCGTCCTCCCCGCCGCCACCACCGGCCGACGGGCCGAGCGGCAGCAGGTGGTCCGCCTGCGGGCCACGCTCACCGGGCACGACGAGGAACGCGACCCGCTGGCCCTCGTGGACGACCCCGCCGCCGACGATCGCGGAGGAGTGCACGAAGATCTCCGCGCCGCCCTCGTCGGGCGTGAGGAAGCCGTAGCCCTTCGCGGGCTCGTACCAGGAGACCGTGCCGAGCCTCCCGAGCGGGGCGTCCGCCGCGACGTCGCCGGTGACACGCACGCGCCGCGCCTGCGGGCCGCGGTCCCCCTCGCCGAGCTCGAACTCGACCTCCTGCCCCTCGCGGAGCACACGCTCGTCGCCCAGCACCTCGGACGCGTGCACGAACAGGTCCGGCGCGTCGTCACCCAGCGCCAGGAAGCCGAACCCTCGCTCGGCGTCGAACCATCGGACAGTTCCCTGGGGCACGTCGTCTCCTCGTCGGAAGGTGGGTTGCTCCCTCCAGTGTCCCCCGCCGCGCGCGCGACGCGAGCCACGCGCGCTCGTTAGGGTGGCCGCCGTGGCGACGACGGCACGGCAGGTGGCGCAGCGGATGAGCGCGGGCGTGGGCGCGGCGCCCCGGCCGAGCACGGTGGACGGCTTCCTCGCCGGCGATCCGGACGCCGAGGTGCGGGGAGTCGCGGTCACGATGATGGCGACGTTCGACGTCCTGCAGCGCGCGGCCGCGCGAGGGCTCGACCTGGTCGTGTCGCACGAGCCGCTGTACTTCGACCACCAGGGCGCGTCCGACGAGGTCCTCGCCGCCGAGCGCGACCCCGTGCACGCCGCGAAGGCCGCGTTCGTCGCCGAGCACGGGCTCGTCGTGCTGCGCGCGCACGACGCGTGGCACGACCGCCGCCCCGACGGCATCCTCACCGGCACCGCGCGTGCCCTCGGCTGGCTGGACGCCGCGCGGCCCGACGAGCCCGGCGTGTACGACCTGCCGACGACGACGCTCGGCGCGCTCGCCGCGCACGTCGCACGGTCGCTCGGGGCGCGCGCGCTGCGGTACGTCGGCGACCCCGGGGCGCCCGTGTCCGTCGTGGGGCTGCAGCCGGGGTTCGTCGGGTTCGCGCGCAACCGGCACCTGCTCGCGCGGCCGGACGTCGACGTGCTGGTGATCGGCGAGGGGCACGAGTGGGAGACCGGCGAGTACGCGGCCGACGCCGTGACGGCCGGGGTGTGCGCGGGTGTCGTCGTCGTCGGGCACGTGCCGTCCGAGCAGGAGGGCATGGCCGAGGCCGCGCGCTGGCTCGCCGGGCTGGTGCCCGAGCTGCCCGTGGAGCTCGTCGCCGCCGCCGACCCGTTCCGGACCGTCAGCGCGTAGGCGGGTAGCGGGTCAGGAGCTCGCCTCGTGGCGCGTGCGGCGGTCGGTGAGCACCGCACCATCCCGCCGCCGGGTGACCGCCGACCGGGTGCCGCACCGCGCACCCTCATGGACATCTGTCCGATTTGCCCTAGTGTCGGCCGGGTGGACCCCCTCCTCACGCCGCCGCAGGACGCCCCGCACCCGCCCACGCTCGACGAGCTCCTGCGTCGAGCCGACACCGCCGCACGCGCGGGCGACTGGACCGCAGCCGCCCGCGCGTGGCTCGAGGCCGGCGGGCGGCACGGTGCGGACGTGAGCGCGGGCCTCGAGCACGCGGCCTCGCACCTCGACGACCGCGCGGACGCGGGCGACGCCGCCGCGGCCGGCGTCCTGGCGCTCATGGTCGCCGAGTTCATCGGCGACCTGCCCGCGGCGGCGGACTACGCACGCGTCGCCGCCGAGGGCGGGGACCCGCTCGGGCAGCGGATCCGGGGGTTCCTGCTGTGCGAGGGCCACGGCGTCGAGCGCGACGAGGACGCCGGCACACGGTGGACGCGTCGCGCCGCCGACCAGGGCGACCCGATCGCCCTGCTCAACCTCGCCGGCTCCGTGCCGCAGCGCGAGGGCGACATGCTGCTCGCCCTCGCCGCGGGGCTCGGCGTCGAGCGCGCGGGCGCGCGGCTGGGCGACCGGCTCTCCGAGCGGGACCAGGACGAGGCCGCGCTGCGCTGGTACGTGTGGGCCGCCGAGCGCGGCCACGCCGGCTCGATGCGCGCCGCCGCCGACTGGTACCGCGAGGGGTTCGGCGGCCGGCCCGACCCCACCTCCGCCGTCCGCTGGTACCTGACGCTCCTGGCCCACGGCGACGGCGACGGCGTGCACGAGGCGATCGACGTCGTGCGGGAGCACGGCCTGTCGGACGGGGACGTCCGGGCCGCCGCGACGCTCGCGGGCCGCCCGTCGGCGGCGGACTCCCTGCTCTCGGCCGTCCGCCGCGCGGGCTGACGGGGGTCCGACTATCACCGGTGATAGTGACACCGGTGATAGTGACAGCGGTGATAGGTGCCGGACCTGCTGCGCCGCGCCGAGGTCGCCTACGAGAACCCGATGATCGACCGTGACCCGGTGCCGACCTGGCAGGACGGGCCCGTGCTGCTGGTCGGCGACGCGGCCCACGCGATGTACCCGACGGGGTCCAACGGCGCGAGCCAGGCGGTCATGGACGCGCGCCTGCTCGGGGCACAGTTCGACGACATCGACGACGTGGTCCCGGAGGCCGAGCGCGCGGCGTTCATGGCCGGGTACAAGGCCGCCGCGGGCTTCGCGGTCGACCGGCTCAACGCCGCCCCGCCGACGATCCCGCCCGGCGCCCGCGCGGTCGTCGCCGGCTGAGGGCGTGCGGGACCGGCGTGGGGTGGCCGCGTCGGTGGTCGCTGTCATGCTCGACGGGTGGAGCTGCGGTTCGGCGGTGAGGTCATCTGGTGGCGCGGGCCGGCGCCGTTCCACTTCGTCGCGCTCCCGGACGACGAGGCCGCGCGCCTGCGGGCCGTCGCGGCGCACGTGACCTACGGGTGGGGCTGCATCCCCGCGACGGTGACGCTCGGCGGGACGACGTTCACGACGTCGATCTTCCCGAAGGACGGCGGGTTCCTGGTGCCGGTGAAGTCCGCCGCACGCCGCGCGGAGGGGGTCGAGCTGGGTGACGACGTGGCGCTCGTCGTCCGCGTGCAGGACCCGGACGCACCCGAGGTGCCCGACGAGGCCGCGCCGCCGCCGCGCGGACGGCCGCAGCACGACCCGGCGGACGACGACGACTACTACGACCCGGCCGCGCAGTGAGACGGTGGGAGCGAGCGGGACCTGCGCGCTTGCGTGATCGGATACCCCCGGGGGTATCCTTGAGCCATGTCCCCCACTGACGCACCCAGCACGCCCCGACGCATCGTCGTCGTCGGCGGGGTGGCCGGCGGCATGAGCGCAGCCGCCCGCGCCCGCCGCCTCGACGAGTCCGCCTCGATCGTCGTCCTCGAGCAGTCGCAGTACGTCTCGTTCGCCAACTGCGGGCTGCCCTACCACCTGTCCGGCGAGATCGAGGACCGCGACTCCCTGCTCCTGCACACGCCGCAGTCGCTGCGCGCCGCGCTCGCGCTCGACGTGCGCACCGGCAGCCGCGCCACCGCGATCGACCGCGCGGCACGCACCGTGACCGTCGAGACCGCCGACGGCACGTACGACCTCCCGTACGACGCGCTCCTGCTCGCGCCCGGCGCGGTCGCCGTCCGCCCGCCCGTCGAGGGCCTCGACCACCCCGCGGTCCACCAGCTGCGCACCGTCCCGGACCTCGACGCGATCATCGCGAGCGTCGACCGGCTGCCCGCCGACGGGCCGCGCCGCGCGGTCGTCGTCGGCGCCGGGTTCATCGGCCTCGAGGCCGTCGAGGCGCTCGCCGCGCGCGGCCTGGACGTCGCGCTCGTCGAGCTCGCCGACCACGTGCTCCCGCCGCTGGACGCCGAGCTCGCCCCCCTGCTCGCCGGCGAGCTGCGCACGCACGGCGTCGCGCTGCACCTCGGCGTGTCCGCGAGCGCCGTCGCGTCCGCCGACGACGGCTCCGCGCTCGTCACGCTGTCCGACGGCACGCGGCTGCCGGCCGACCTCGTCGTCGTGAACGTCGGCGTGCGCCCCGCGAGCGCCCTCGCCCGCGAGGCCGGCCTCGAGCTCGGGGAGCGCGGCGGCATCCGCGTGGACCACGACCAGCGCACCTCCGACCCGCACATCTGGGCGGTCGGCGACGCGGTCGAGGTGGTCCAGGCGGTCACCGGCCTGACCGGCCCCGTGCCGCTCGCGGGCCCCGCGAACCGCCAGGGCCGCCGCGCGGCCGACTCGATGCTCGGCCACCGCACCACGCCGCAGGCGTCCGTGCTCGGCACCGCGATCGTGCGCGTGTTCGGGCTCACGGCCGCGGTGACGGGCGCGAGCCAGGCGACGCTGCAGCGCGCGGGCATCCCGCACGAGGTGGTCCGCACGCACGCCGGGCACCACGCCGGGTACTTCCCGGGTGCCGAGCAGGTGCACGTCGTCGCGAGCTTTGCACCCGACGGGCGGCTCCTCGGGGCCCAGGCCGTCGGCCGTGACGGCGTCGACAAGCGCATCGACGTGCTCGCGACCGCGCTGCGCGCCGGCATGACCGCCGACGACCTCGCCGAGCTCGAGCTCGCGTACGCGCCGCCCTACGGCTCCGCGAAGGACCCGGTCAACATGCTCGGGTTCGTCGCGCAGAACGTGCTCGACGGCACCCTGCCGCAGTGGCACCCCACCGAGCTGGACGACGTGCTCGCCTCCAGCCTCGTGCTCGACGTGCGCTCGCGCGCCGAGTTCGCGCGCGGTCACCTCGCGGACGCGCTCAACATCCCGCACACCGAGCTGCGCGAGCGGCTCGACGAGGTGCGTGAGGCGGCCGCGGGCCGGCACGTGGCCGTGCACTGCGCGAGCGGCGTCCGCTCGAACATCGCGACGCGCGTCCTGGTGCAGTCGGGGTTCGACGCGAGCAACCTGTCCGGCGGCTGGATCAGCCTGACGACCGCCCGCCCCGACCTCACCCCCACCCGCTGACCCCCTGAACCCGACCCCTCTGAAGGAGTACCACCATGTGCAGCCCCGCTCTGTGCCCCCGCTGCGGCAAGGTCACCTGGACCGGCTGCGGCATGCACGTCGACGACGTCATGGCCGGCGTGCCCCAGGATCAGCAGTGCACGTGCCAGGCGACCTCCCGCGCCTGACACCCCCGACCCAGGAGGAACCGTGGACCTCGACCCCACCGAGATGACCAAGGTCAGCAACCGGCTCAAGCGCGCGCAGGGCCAGCTCGCCGCCGTCATCCGCATGCTCGACGAAGGCAAGGGCTGCGAGGACGTCGTCACGCAGCTGTCGGCCGTGTCGCGTGCGCTCGACCGCGCCGGCTTCGCGATCATCGCGTCCGGCATGCGGCAGTGCCTCACGCAGCCCGACGACGCCGACGAGGCGCCCACCCTGGACGTCGCGAAGCTCGAGAAGCTGTTCCTCTCGCTCGCCTGACCGCCCGCGCGAGGTCAGGCGAGCCTGTCCAACGTGGCCGGGACCGGCGCGTCGGGCGTACAAGTGGATCATGCGCACCGTCCTCGGGCGCCTGGTCGCCTACCCCGTCGTGCTCGCCACCCTCGTGGTCGGGTCGGTCGGCGGTGTGCTCGAGGCCGCCGGGCTGCCCGGTGCCGCGCAGGTGGTCGTGTCCGCGTTCGCTCTCGTCGTCGCGGGGATCCAGGCGCGGGGCATGGTCGCCGACCTGCGCGCGGGCCGGTACGGCGTGGACCTGCTCGCCGTCACGGCGATCGTCTCGACCGTGGCGGTCGGCGAGTACTGGGCCGCGCTCGTCGTGTGCCTCATGCTCAGCGGCGGCGAGGCGCTCGAGGACTACGCGGCCGGCCGCGCGCGCCGCGAGCTCACGGGTCTGCTGCAGAACGCGCCCCGCACCGCACGCCGCAAGGACGCCGACGGCTCGGTCACCGAGGTGCCGGTCGACGAGGTCGCGGTGGGTGACGTGCTCGTCGTGCGGCCGTTCGAGGTCGTGCCCGTCGACGGCGTGCTGGAGTCGGACCGCGCGACGCTCGACGAGTCGTCGCTGACGGGTGAGTCGCTGCCCGTCGACCACGTGCAGGGCGACGAGCTGCTCTCGGGTGCGGTCAACGGCGGCGAGGCGCTCGACCTGCGCGCCACGGCGCTCGCGGCCGACTCGCAGTACCAGCGCATCGTCGCCCTCGTCCGTGAGGCGCAGGACTCCAAGGCGCCGTTCGTCCGGCTCGCGGACCGCGTGGCGGTGCCGTTCACGCTCTTCGCGCTCGGCCTCGCGGTCGCCGCGTGGCTCGTGTCCGGCGAGCCCGCCCGCATCGCCGAGGTCCTCGTCGTGGCGACGCCGTGCCCGCTGATCATCGCGGCACCCGTCGCGTTCCTCGGCGGCATGTCACGCGCCGCCCGCGCGGGCGTCATCGTGAAGTCCAGCGGGACGCTCGAGCAGCTCGCGCGCGCCCGGACGGCCGCGTTCGACAAGACCGGCACGCTCACGTTCGGGCAGCCGCGCGTGACGGACGTGCACGCCGACGGCGTCGCACCGCAGGAGCTGCTGCTGCTCGCCGCGGCCGTCGAGCAGTACTCGAGCCACCCGCTCGCGCAGGCCGTCGTCGAGCACGCTCGCGCCACCGGGCGCGCGGTCCCGGCCGCCGACGACGTGCTCGAGGTGCCCGCGCACGGAGTGCGCGGGACGGTGGACGGGCGTGTCGTCGTCGTCGGCAGCGCGCGGTTCGTCGCGCACGAGACGGGGACGACGCCGAGCGAGCCCGGCGCCGGCACGGGGGTGCACGTCGCGGTGGACGGCCGGCCGGCCGGTCACCTCACGCTGGCCGACGAGCTGCGCCCCGAGGCCGCGGGCACGATCGCCGCCCTGCACCGGGCGGGCGTGCGCACCACCATGATGCTCACCGGGACAGCGAGCCAGTCGCCCGGCGCATCGCCGCGCAGGCCGGCGTGGACGACGTGCGAGCGGCGCTCCTGCCGCAGGACAAGGTCACCGCGATCCGCACGGCACCGCTGCGCCCCGTGCTCATGATCGGCGACGGCGTGAACGACGCCCCCGTGCTCGCGTCCGCGGACGTGGGGATCGCGATGGGCGCGCGCGGCTCGAGCGCGGCCTCGGAGTCCGCCGACGTCGTCGTCATGGTCGACGACCTGTCGCGCGCCGCACGTGCCGTGCAGGTGGGGCAGCGCACGCTGCGCGTCGCGTGGCAGTCGATCGGGATCGGCCTCGTCATGTCGGTGGGGCTCATGCTCGTCGCGGCCGCCGGGCGGCTGCCGGCGCTGGCCGGCGCGTGGCTGCAGGAGGTCGTGGACCTCGCGACGATCCTGTGGGCGCTGCTCGCGGTCCGGCCCAGCCGGGCCGAGCGGACCGCGGTCGCGGGGGCCGGGCCGTCCCCCGTGCCGCCGCGCGAGGACGAGCGGGTGCGCTCAGGCGCGTGACGCGCGTCGTCGCGCAGCCCGCCACACGACGCCCACGACCAGCACGGCCGCCCCGACCAGCACCGCCGTCGCGGGGAGCGTCACGACGAGCACCGTGCAGCCGACCGCGCCGACCACCTGCCACGCGCGCGGGAACCGGCGGTGCTCGCGCGGCTGCGTCCACGCGGCCAGGTTCGCCACGAGGTAGTACAGCAGCACCCCGAACGACGAGAACCCGATCGCCCCGCGCAGGTCCACGGTCAGCACCAGCGCGCACACCACCACCGCGAGCGCGACCTCCGCCCGGTGCGGCACGCGGTAGCGCGGGTGCACGGCCGCCAGCCAGCGCGGCAGGTCACCCTCGCGCGCCATCGCCAGGCCCGTGCGCCCCACACCCGCGACGAGCGCGAGCAGCGCGCCGAGCGACGCGGCCGCCCCCGCGACGCGGACGACGGGACCGGTCCACGCCCACCCGCTGGTCGCCGCGGCGTCGGCCACCGGCGCCGACGAGGCAGCGGTCCCGTCGGCACCCAACGTCGCCAGCAGCGTCACGGCGACGGTCGCGTACACGACGAGCGTGATCGCGAGCGCGAGCTGGATCGCCCGGGGGATGGTCCGGGCCGGGTCGCGCACCTCCTCGCCGAGCGTCGCGACCCGCGCGTACCCCGCGAACGCGAAGAACAGCAGCCCCGCGGACTGCACCGTCCCGTACCAGCCGCCGCTCGCCCCACCCCACGGCTCCACGCGCGACCAGTCGGGGTCGCCGCCGACGAGCGTCGCGACGACCACCGCGGTCAGCGCCACGAGCACCACGGCCACCACGACGCGCGCGAGCCGTGCGGTGCGCGTGACCCCCCGGTAGCTCACGGCCGTCAGGAGCAGCACTGCGGCCGCCGCGACGGGCCGCTGCGCGTTCGGCGCGACGTACGCGGCGAACGTGAGCGCCATCGCGGCGCACGACGCGGTCTTCCCGATGACGAAGCCCCACCCCGCGAGGAACCCCCACCAGGGGCTGAGCCGCTCCCGGCCGTACACGTACGTGCCGCCCGACGTGGGGTACTGCGCCGCGAGCTGTGCGGAGGCGGTCGCGTTGGCGTACGCGACGACCGCCGCGACGAGCAGCCCGACGAGGAGCGCCGACCCCGCGGCGCGCGCGGCGGGTGCGAACGCCGCGAACACGCCCGCGCCGATCATCGACCCGAGCCCGACGACCACCGCGTCGCCCGTGCCCAGCCGCCGCGCGAGCGCGGGCTGCGCGCCGCTCACCGGGCCCCCGTCACGCGCGGAATGCGGCTCGCCGGGTCGGTGGTCCGCGGATCCCGGCATGCGGTCAGGGTACCCGGCGGTCGGCGCCCGCCAGCAGGGCGAACGCGACCGCCTGGAGCCCGGCGACCACCGCCACGAGCACGCCGAGCGCGTCCGCCGCCAACGCGCCCGCGAGCCCGCCGCCGACCACGGCGGCGACACCCTGCACCGCGGCGAACCAGCCGTAGGCCGTGCCCCGGCGGCCGGGCTGGACTAGCTCGGCGACGCGCGCCTTGACGGTCGAGTCGAGGATCCCGCCCGCGAGCCCCCACACCGCCACGCCCACGAGCACGGCGGGCAGCGTCGCGCCGAACGCGAGCGGCGGGACGGCGGCGACGAGCAGGGGCACGACGAGGACGACGCGCGGTCCGAGCCTGTCGTGCAGCGCACCGACGACGAGCGCCCCCACGGCCGCGGCGGCCATCGCGCCGGCGTAGACGACGGGCACGGCCGCGGGTCGCAGCAGCGCGTCGTCGACGAGGTGGTAGGAGATGACGGCGAACGTGGCCAGGCCCGCACCGACCGCGGCCGCGCCCGCGGCGAACACCCAGAACTCACGCGGCAGGTCCCGTGCGGGTGCGAGCCACCCGCGCGGTCCGGCGGCCGCGTGCGGGAGCTCGTCGGCCGGCGGCTCGTCGTCGGGGGCGAGGCGGCGCATGACGAGCAGCAGCACCATCGCCAGCGCGCCCGGCACCGCGAGGACAGCCAGCGACGGGACCAGCGACCCGGTCGTGGCGAGCACGGCCGCGACGAGCAACGGCCCGACGAACGCACCGACCTGGTCCAGCGCCTTGTGCACGCCGAACCCGCGGCCCATCCCGACGTGCTCGGCGGCACGCGCCAGCAGCACCGACTTCGACGGGCTGCGCACGGCCTTGCCGAACCGCTCGAGCAGCAGCAGCACGCACGCCACGGCGGCCCCGCCCGACGCGAGCACCGGGGTGAGCGCGAGCAGCGGCACGCCGACCGCCGTCAGCCCGTACCCGGCGATCGTCGTCGGCCAGTACCGTCCCGCCCGGTCCGCCCGCGCGCCGAACGGCAGCCGCAGCACCAGGGCGACCGCCTCACCGAGCCCGGTGACCAGGCCCGCGACGACCATCGGCACGCCCAGCGACGCGAGCAGCGGCCCGGTCACGGACCGCGCGCCCTCGTAGACCATGTCCGCGGCGAGCGACACCACGCCGAGGCCCAGCACCACGCGCCAGGCCGCGGACCGCGCCGCCGCATCCGTCGTCACACCAGGACGGTAGACCGCGCCTACCCCCGCGGTGCTCGTCAGCGTGCCGCGTGCGCCTGCCCCGCGTCGACGACGACCGGCGCGGTCGGGTCCGTGGTGTCGACGACGAGCGTGGCGCGCTCCCAGGGGCGCGCGTGCGCGAAGTACAGCCGCTGCGCACCGTCGTACCGCGCCAGCAGCTGGTCCGCGAGCGCCTCGTCGAGCCGGCCGCGCGCCCGCATCCGGCGCTCGGCCTCGTCCTGCGGCACGTCGAGGAAGACCGCCACGTCCCAGAACCGCACGAGCTCGTCACGCAGCAGGAACGTGCCCTCCACGACGACGAGCGCGTCGTCGGGCGCCCGTTCGGCGCCGTCAGGAGGGGTCGAGGACGTGCGCCGGAACGACCCCGAGCCGGCGCGCGTCAGCGGTTCGAGCGCGGTCGCGACGAGCGCGTCGTAGTCGTACGTGTCGAGCCAGAAGCCCTCGGGCGACATCCGGCCGCGCGCGTGCCGGACGTGCGGGGGGTGGAAGAAGTCATCGACGTGGAGCAGCACGACGGGCCGCGGGCGGGCGCGTGCGGCAAGCAGCACGGCGAACGTGCTCTTCCCGCTCGCGCCCCGCCCGTCGACCGCGACGAGCGCGCGCCCACCCACCGGCACGCCGTCGAGCACGCCGTCGAGCACGCCATCGAGCACGTCGCCCAGCACGCCCTCGAGCACGTCGCCCCGCCCACCCGTCACCACGCCGCCCATCCTGCCCCCCGCCCCCGCCCCTCCCCCACCCCGCCCCCTCCGCCGCCGAGTGCGCACGGTCGTGCGCGAGTGCGCATGCCCGGCGTGCGCACTCGGGTCGGGACGTGCGCACTCGGCGAGGGGGGGCGGGGGGACCGGGGCGGGTGGGGATGTCGTCGTCGGGGTGCTGCGGGTCAGCGGGTGGGTGTCGGGGTCCAGAGGACGCCGCGCTCGGCGAGGAAGTCGCCCGTGACCGTGAGCACGTGGCCCTTGTCGCTGAGGTCGACCACGTCCACGTCGTCGGACGTCGGCCTCCCGAGCCGCTGGAGGTGCCCGCCCTGCCAGACGAACGGCTGCGTGAGGTCGGCGCTCGTCGAACCGAGCGCACCGGCCACCTGGCCACGCTCGTTCACGTCGGTCGCGACGCTCCACCCGCTCGTCGTGACCGGTGTGAGCACCCCCGCACGCCACACGAACCCGGTCCCCCGCTGCCCCGGCGCCACCGCGCTCACGCCGACCACCACGTCCTTGTCGTTCAGCGCGTACGCCTGCGACGACGCGGTCCCGGGCAGCGCGCCGAGCCGGACGATCCCGCCGCCGCGCCACAGCGCCGCCTCGCGCAGCCCGCCGCCGAGCCCGACCGACCCCGCGACCCGGCCGCGGTTGCTGAGGTCGACGCCGCGCAGCACGGCGCCGTCGTCGCGCAGCTCGGTGAACGTGCCCTTCGACCACACGTACGCCAGGTCGGAGTCGTCGTCGTACTCGCCGTCGCCCAGCACCACGCCCTTGTCGTTGAGGTCCTTGATCGACGCGACCGAACGCGCGCCCGGGAACGGCGGGGACGGCAGGTCGACGCGCGTGCCCGCGGTCCACACGAACGGGTTCTCCGACCACGTCTCGGGCTTCGCGACGACGCCGCCGACCTGCCCGCGCTCGTTGACGACCGTGCCGTAGGCGCCCTCGGCCACCACGGTCGTGGTGCCGCGGCGCCAGACGAACGCGTCCGAGTCCTCGCCCGGCTGCGGTTGCACCCAGCCGCTGACGTGGCCGCGGTCGGAGATGTCCGTCGCGGTGCTGTCCTGCGCGTCGGGCGTCAGGTCGGTCATCACGCCGTTCACCCACAGGAACGCGTGCCACCGGCCGTCGGCGACCTGCGAGCGGCCGACCACCTGGCCCCTGTCGTTGACGGCGGTCGGTGTGGTGCGCTCGCCACCGAGCGTGCCGAGCTCGACGGCCTTCCACGTGGGCGGCGGGCACGGGCGCCCGGGCGCCGCGCTCGCGGGCACGGCGGTCAGTGCGAGCGCGGCGGCGAGCGCCGCCGCGGTCAGGGCAGGACGAAGTCGTGCGGTCATCGGGCAACCCCCTGGGACCTGCGACGCCGCACCCTGCGACGTCCGGTTCGTCCGTTCTAGGGTCCGGGCCGCGGCGCGACAAGGCGCGGCGCGGGTGAGACCCGAGGTTCACCCGTCCCGCAGGACGCCGCGGCCGGGCCCGCCTCGACGCCGGCCCGCGAACCCGCCGCGACTCGAGGAGCCCGGCGATGAAGGCCGTGGTCTACGACCGGCGGTCCGGAGGTCCAGCGCGTCGCGGAGGTGCCCGCCCACGCCCCGCACCGGGTCAGGTGCTCGTGCGGGTGGCGGCGACGTCGTCGGCCTGCCGCAACGCGGCGCACCGTGGGTGCCGCTGCTCGCGTTCGCGGTGCCGTGGGTGCGCTGCTGCCGGTCCTCGCGCTGCTGTGGTGGCTGGTGGGCGACGCGCGTTCCTCGGCAAGTCGTGAGTTTCTCGCCAGGTCGTGCAGTCATCTGCACGACTGACCGAGGAACTCACGACCTCACCGGGACCGCGCGTCGCCCAGCAGGCCCGCGAGGCGCAGGGCCTCGTCGACGAAGCCGTGGCGGGGCAGGTCCGCAACCGCGTCCAACGGGAACCAGGCGGCGCGGTCGGTCGAGCCGTCGACCTCGTCGCGCAGCGCGCCGCCCGTGACGTGCGCGCGATACACGACGCGCAGCGCGTGCCGGTCCGGCGCACCGGCCGCACGGACGGCACGACCTCGGAGCCGACGCCGAGCAGCGCGTCGAGCGCGACGTCGTAGCCCACCGCGTACGCCCCCACCCGCTGCTGCACGCCTGCCACGCCAGCCGCGTCGTCGTGAACGGGTCGCGACGATCCTCCCCACAGGTGTCGAATTCCGTCAGGCCCGTTCGTCGGGAAGGTGAGAGGCGGTCATCCGGACCGCGTCGTAGGACCACCCGTGCACCGAGGAGACCCGAGATGCCCAAGTACCTGCTGTCCGTGTTCGGCCCCGCCGAGCGCACCCCGTACGGCAACTACGCGTCCAAGGAGGCGATGCTCGAGGCGTTCGCCGACACCGGCGCGTTCAACGACAAGCTCGTCGCCGAGGGCTACTTCGTCTACGCCGACGGTCTCGCCGAGGCGACGACGGCCACGGTCGTCGACGGCCAGGGCGACCAGCCGGTGATCACCGACGGCCCGTACCTCGAGTCGAAGGAGCACATCGGCGGGTTCTGGATCGTCGACGCGCCGGACCTGGACGTGGCGCTACGCCTCGCGGCCGAGGGCTCGAAGGCATGCCGCGGCAAGGTCGAGGTCCGCCCGTTCCAGACCGAGGAGTCGATCAAGGACCTGCTCGGGTCGTGACACCCGAGGTCGAGGCGGCGGTCACCCGCGCCCACCACCAGGAGTGGGCGCGGGTGGTCGCCACCCTCACGCGCAGGTTCGGCGACCTGGGGGTCGCCGAGGACGCGGCCGCGGAGGCGTTCGCGGCGGCCGTCGAGCGCTGGCCGCGCGACGGGGTCCCGACGACGCCCGGTGCCTGGCTGACGACGACGGCGACCCGCAAGGCGCTCGACCGCGTCCGGCGCGAGTCGCACCGCGACGCCAAGCACGAGGAGGCGCGGCTGTTGTTCGACGACGACGAGCGCGCACCGCTCGGTGCGGTGGACGACGACCGCCTGCGGCTGGTGTTCACGTGCTGCCACCCGGCGCTGTCGCCGGACGCGCGCGTGGCGCTCACGCTGCGGATGCTGGGCGGGCTGACCGTGCCGGAGATCGCGCGCGCCTTCCTGGTGCAGGAGACGACCACTGGGTCGCAGCGCGCAGGCGCGCGAGGCGTACGGGCGGGCGATCGAGCTGGCGGGCAACACGGCGGAGGTGGCGCACCTGACCCGGCGGCGCGACCAGCGGGGCCGCGCCGAGCCCCGGCGCTGACGCGCGGGCGCCGACACTATCGCCGGGTCGGCCGCGGTCGGACGGCGCGTCGAAGGGCGTGGCACGCGCGGCCTCGTCGTCCCCGGGACACCCACCTCGCGCTGACCTGAACAGACGTCGTCGAACGGTCTCTCGAAGCGGTTCGATATCGGAAAGCCGCGCGAAATCGGCAAACGATTAGGTTCGTTGACGGTCGGATTGTCCCGGCGAAGAGTGACCCTCGCCGACCGGCTCACCGTGGATCCGGGCCACGGCCGACCTAGGAGAGACGATGACCCCCTCATCCATGTCCAGACGCGCGCGCGTCGCGTCCGCGCTCGCGATCGTCACGCTCGGCGCGACCATCGCGACGACGATCCCCGCCCAGGCCGCCGGCAGCACGCTGCAGGCCGCGGCCTCCGAGAGCGGCCGGTACTTCGGTACCGCCATCGCGGCGTTCAAGCTCAACGACAGCACGTACTCGTCCATCGCGAACCGTGAGTTCAACATGATCACGGCCGAGAACGAGATGAAGATGGACGCGACGGAGCCGTCGCAGAACAACTTCAGCTACTCCAGCGGCGACCAGATCCTCAACTGGGCGCGCAGCAACGGCAAGCGGGTTCGTGGGCACGCGCTCGCGTGGCACTCGCAGCAGCCGGGCTGGATGCAGAACATGTCCGGCACCCAGCTGCGCAACGCGATGCTCAACCACGTCACTCAGGTCGCGACGCACTACAAGGGCAAGATCTACGCCTGGGACGTCGTGAACGAGGCGTACGCGGACAGCGGCGGCGGCCGTCGCGACTCGAACCTGCAGCGCACCGGCGACGACTGGATCGAGGCGGCGTTCCGCGCGGCCCGCGCCGCGGACCCGGGCGCCAAGCTCTGCTACAACGACTACAACACGGACAACTGGACCTGGGCCAAGACGCAGGGCGTCTACAACATGGTCAAGGACTTCAAGGCCCGTGGGGTGCCGATCGACTGCGTCGGTTTCCAGTCACACTTCAACTCGGGCAGCCCGTACCCGAGCAACTACCGGACCACGCTGCAGAACTTCGCCGCGCTCGGCGTCGAGGTGCAGATCACCGAGCTCGACATCGAGGGCTCGGGCCAGCAGCAGGCCCAGACGTACGCCAACGTGGTCGCCGACTGCCTCGCCGTGAAGGCCTGCACCGGCATCACGGTGTGGGGCGTGCGCGACTCCGACTCGTGGCGCTCCTCGGGTACCCCGCTGCTGTTCGACGGCTCGGGCAACAAGAAGGCCGCGTACACCTCCACGCTCGACGCGCTGAACCGCGGCGGCGTCCCGACGGACCCGACGACGCCGCCCACGGACCCGACCACGCCGCCCACGGACCCGACGACCCCGCCCACGGACCCGACCACCCCGCCGACCGACCCCACCACGCCTCCGACCGACCCGACGGGCCGGTGCACGGCGAGCCTGGCGATCGCGAACGCGTGGCCCGGCGGGTACCAGGCGACCGTGACCGTCAAGGCGGGCTCGTCGTCGATCAACGGCTGGCGCGTCACGCTGCCCAGCGGTGTCAGCACGAGCAACCTCTGGAACGGCGTGCTCGCCAACGGTGTGGTGACCAACGCGCCGTACAACGGCTCGGTCGGCGCCGGCCAGTCGACGACCTTCGGGTTCGTCGGCAACGGCAGCGCTCCGAGCGCAGGCTCCGTGACCTGCGCCTGAGCCGCTGACCCCCGGCTTGTCGCCGGAACCACGACGGCGTCGCACCCCACCGGTGCGGCGCCGTCGTCGTGTCCCTGGCCGCCTGTCCACAGCCACTCACACGACCCGTCCGCGCGATGTCCGGTTCGTGTACTTTCGGGCCCCATGAAGAACCAGGGGGCCATCACCGCACTCGCGCTCGCCACACTCGTGCTCACCGCGTGCACCGACCAGGGGCCCGCGGCGCCCACCACACGAGCGACGACGACCACGGCCCCCGCTCCGCCCTCGGCATCCGCCGGCCCCACACCCACGCCGAGCCCGACACCGAGCGCACTCCCGGACGTCACGGTCCCGCCCCAGCCACCCGCAGCGCTCGAAGGTCCAGCAGATGCGGACAACGCGCAGGCCGTCGCCCAGTACTTCATGTCCCTGTTCCCATACGTCTTCGCGACAGGCGATACGACGGCCTGGGACGAGCTGAGCGGCGAGGACTGCGGCTACTGCGCCGACATCACCGACTTGGCAGCCGCAGATCGCTCCAAGGGCTATCACGAAGTCGGCGGCCACATCGAGTTCACGTTCGCAAGCGCAATGGACTTCGAGGACGGGACGTTCAGCGCGACGATCGCGTTCGACGAGCACCCGTCCCAGACCGTCAACAGCGACGGCGAGGTGGTCGAGGACTACCCAGGGATCAAGGTCACCCAAGCAGACGTGAGCTTGGAGTGGCGTGACGGTCGATGGCTCGTCCAGGGCGTCGACCCGACGCTCGTCGAGAAGAAGCTGTGAGGGCGCGGCTCCACGCCCTCGTCCTCGTGACGTGCGCAACGCTCCTGGCCCCCGCGTCCCCTGCGAGTGCCAAGGAAGTTGTCGTGTCGGGCGACGGCGACGAGGCGTTCTGGCTCAGGGCGTTCAAGGCGAACCGGGTCTACGAGGCCTATCTGAAGACGACCGCGAACGACCCGGACCGCACCGTGGAGTACAAGCGCAAGGCGATCTGCATCGAGGACTCCGACGACGAGCCCGGCATCGACCAGCCCTGCTACCTGCCTCCGGACACTCAGGTCGAGCCACCGCCGTGCGAGGACGGGCCCGCGGTCGAGCCCCTGTGGCGGCACACCCTGCGGGAGCGCACGGCGGAACGCGACGTCTGGAACCGCTGGGAGCAGGTGCTCGGGTGGTCATGCCCCGAGCACCAGCTCCCGCCCCTGACGCAGGAGGAGTTCCGCCGGCTCGTGATCGACGCACCCGAGGTGAACGTCCAACCGTCCGCCGACGTCCTGGTCAACAAGCGGACGATCCTCTACACCGACGGCAGCGAGCAACGGTTGCGCACCACGGTCTTCGGCACGTGGGGCATCGACATCGTCGCGACTCCCGTCGAGTACCACTGGACGTTCGGCGACGGCGAGTCGGTCGTGAGCGCGATCCCCGGAGCCCCGTACCCGTCGTTCGACGTCACCCATGTCTTCACTGAGCCCCTCACGCACACCACGGTCGGGCTGTCCGTGGTGTGGGAGGGCAGGTTCCGCATCGACGCCGACCCGCTGCACAAGTGGCGCGACGTCGCCGGGACCGCCACGACGCAGTCCGTCAGCGCACCGTTCGACGTGGTCGAGCTGAGGTCCCACCTGACCGGCTGACGACACGGGCTCAACGGCGAGCGGCGAGGGGGCAGCCTGCGCACGCGGGGGACGGGCGGCACGACGAGCAGGCGGACGCGGCGGCGTGCGGCGCGGGCCGTTCGGTGCGCGCGGCGCTGGCGTCGCCGCGGGCGACGAGGCGCGCGAGCGCGGCGTCCACGAGCCCGCGGTCGAGGCGCAGGCCGCGGGCGATCGCGTCGGGGGTCGCGCCCGTGCGCGCGGCCGTCAGCACGTCGTCGAGCACGCTCATCCGAGTGCCTTCCCGACCGTGAACACGAGCACCGCACCGACCCACGCGACGACGAGCCCGACGACGAGCCCGAACGCGGTCCACCGGCTCCCGAGCAGGCGGCGCTGCTCGGCGAGCGTCGCGAGGCACGGGCTGTACGCGAGCACGAACCACAGGAACGCGGCGGCCGCTGCGGCGCCGTGCCCGCCCGACGACGCGTCGAACGTCGCCTGCAGCCGCTCACCCACCAGGCCGGGCTGCGCAGGGTCGTCGGGCTCGGCGACCGCGGCGGTCTGCGCGAACGAGCCGACGACGACCTCCTTCGCGACGAACCCGGTCGCGAGAGCCGCTGTCGCCTCCCACGAGCCGAACCCGGTGGGGCCGAACACGGGCGCGGCGGTGTGCGCCGCGCGCCCGTACAGCGAGTCGGCGACGGGTACGGCGGCGAAGTCGTGCCCACCGGCCACGGGCACGGCCAGGAGCACCCACACCGCGGTGAGGGTCACCACGATGATCGACCCGGCCTTGCGCACGAACGCGCGCGCCCGCACCGCGCTCGACACCGCGATGGCTCGCAGCCCGGGGCGCTGGTAGGCGGGCAGCACCAGGACGAGCGGCTGGCGCACGAGGTCGCGGAACAGGGTGCGGCGCAGCACCGTCCCGCCGAGCACGACGAGCAGCACCGATGCGACGTACATGACGAAGATCGCGGTGCCGGCATGCTCGGGGAAGAACACCGACGCGAGCAGCACGTAGACGGTCAGCCGTGCGGTGCACGACGTGAACGGGACGAGCAGCCCGACGAGCAGGCGCTGGCGCGCGTGCGGGAGGGTGCGGGTCGCGGCGAGCGCGGGCAGGTTGCAGCCGAAGCCGACGACGAGTGGCAGCACCGCGCGGCCGTCGAGCCCGAGCGTCCGCATCGCACGGTCGGCGACGAACGCGGCACGCGCGAGGTAGCCGCAGTCCTCGAGCAGCGCGACCGCGACGAACATCAGTGCCATGAGCGGGACGAACGACAGCACGGTCCCGGCACCCGCGAGCACGCCGTCGACGACGAGCCCTTGCAGCCACCCGGTGGGCAGCACGCCGCGCACCGCGTCCGCGACGACGCCGTTGACGAGACGGTCGACCCCGTCGACCAGCGGCGCGGCCACGCTCGTCGTGAGCTGGAACAGCGCCCACATGACGCCCAGGAAGACCGGCACGCCCAGACGCGCGTCGAGCAGCACGCGGTCGATGCGGTCCGACCACGTCCGCACGGGGCGGACGGGCGCCGGGACCGCGGCCAGCACGTCCGCGACCCAGTCGTAGAGCGCGTCGTCGGGTGCGTCGTCGTCGGGGATGGCCAGGGTCATCGTCGGGCGGGTGCGCACGGCCGCGGTGACCACGCGCGCGAGCTCGCCCGCACCCGCGCCCGTGCGCGGGTCGACCTCGACCACCGGGACGCCGAGCCGCGCTCGCAGGTGGTCCGCCGCGCGCCCGAGCCCGCGCGCCCGAGCGACGTCGCCCATGGTCAGTGCCACGACGACCGGCACGCCGCGCCCGTCCGGGCCCGCACTGCGGGCGACCTGCCCCGCGAGCAGCAGGGACCGCGCGAGCGCGCTCGCGTCCGCCACGAGCACGACGAGGTCCGCGGCGCCGCCGTCGAGCTCGTCGGCGACGACCTGCTCGTCGGGCGACGCTGCCTGCAGCGCGTACGTCCCGGGCAGGTCGACGAGCCGCAGGTCGACGTCCTCGACGCGCCAGCGGCCCTCCTGCAGCTCGACAGTCGTGCCGGGCGCGTTGACGACGCGCTGGCGCGCGCCCGTGAGCGCGTTGAACAGCGTCGACTTGCCGACGTTCGGGTTCCCGACGAGGACGACGCGCGGGGCGTCGAGCACGCTCGTCGCGGCGGCCGGTGCCGCGTCGTCGTCGTGGCAGCTCACGAGCGCACCGCGACGGCCTCGACGCGCACGCGTCGGCACGTGCCTGCGTCGAGCGCGAGCCGGTCGGCACCCACGCCGACGACGCGTCCACCGAAGCCGCCGCGGTGCGTCACGTGCAGCACCGCGCCCGGGGCGAGCCCGAACGTGCGGAACCGGCGGCGGGTGCTCTCGTCGAGCTCGACGTCGAGGACCCGGACGGTCGCTCCGGGTTCACACGAGGCCAGGTCCACGCGTCGACGCTAGCGATCAGGCAAGCCTTACCTCATGGGACCTCGGTCCCGTCCTCACTCGCACCACCCGCCGCCGGGCACCTCACTGCGTGGGCGGCTCGTCCTGGCCCGACTCCTCCGCGGCGTCCGCCTCCTCCTTGGTCGCGTGCACCGCGCCCTCGGCGTGCTCGGGCGGGCCGTAGACCGTGTAGAGGATCAGCGGGTTCTCGCCCGTGTTGACGAAGTTGTGCGTGCGGCCCGCGGGGACGACGACGAGGTCGCCCTGCGCCACGTTGCGCTCCTGACCGGAGACGATCGCCTTGCCTGTCCCCGAGACGAACGTGAGGATCTGGTCGATGTCCTCGTGGACCTCCTGACCGATCTCACCGCCCGGCGGGATCGTCATGACGACCAGCTGCGTGTGCTGCCCCGTCCACAGCACCCGGCGGAAGTCCGGGCTCTGCTCGGCGACGGTCGCGATCGTCCAGTGCTCCACGTGTCCTCACCTCTCGTCGGGTCGACGTCCTGGTCATCCTGCAACCGACACCGCGATGCCGCGCGTCGAGCGGCGCACTCGCCCGAGATGCCGGGCCGACGATCTCCGGAGAAGGTGGGCGACATGGGGACGATGACCGCAGGAGCAGTCGGTACCGCCACGTCACGCGACCGGGTCCGCCAGGTCACGGTGCTCGTCGGCGCGGTGGTCGCGATCGTCGGCGCGACCATCGGGTCCGGCGCGTTCGGCGGGCAGCCCATCGCCCAGGCCGCCGACGGCGCGCTGTCGGCGACGGCCACGCCCGTCGCGCCCGACAGCCCGGCGTTCTCGATCTGGTCGGTGATCTACACGGGCCTCGCGGTGTTCGCCGTGGTGCAGGCGTTGCCACGCCACGCGGCCGACCGGCGCCTGCGGGCCGTCGCGTGGTGGGTGCTCGCGACGATGCTGCTCAACGCGCTGTGGATCGGGGTGGTGCAGGCCGGGTCGGTGGGCGCGAGCGTGCTGGTCATCGCCGTGCTGCTCGCGGTGCTCGCCGCCGTCTACGTGAAGCTGGTCCGGCTCGAGCACACCTCCGCCCTGCCGTCGGTCGTGACCGACGTGACCATGGGGCTGTACACCGGGTGGGTCGGCGTCGCGACGCTCGCGAACACCGCGGCATTCCTGGCCGACGCCGAGGTGGGCGAGCTGGGCCTCGGCGCGACCGGGTGGTCCGTGGTGCTGGTGTCGCTCGCCGCGGT
Organism: Cellulomonas uda; assembly: GCF_006538705.1. Classification (GTDB taxonomy): domain Bacteria; phylum Actinomycetota; class Actinomycetes; order Actinomycetales; family Cellulomonadaceae; genus Cellulomonas; species Cellulomonas uda. The sequence continues at coordinate 47,351 of NZ_BJLP01000001.1, read as the reverse complement.
GCTCGCCGTCGCGTACGCGTTCTACGGGCGGCGCCGGCCGACCGTCGTCGTCCCGGTGGGGCTGGCGATGGCGTGGGGTCTGCTGTGGATCGGCCTGGGCCGCACCACCGGCGAGCTGGTCGACGAGACGGCCGCCAGGGCCGCGTTCGTCGCAGCGACCCTCGCCCTCCTGGCCCCCGTCGTCGCCACGTCGACAACCCGCCACCCCTAACCCCACCCGTGGCGCCGTCGGGTCGCGCGTCTCTCGATAGGTCGTGCGGATGACTGCGCGACTCATCGTCAAACGCACGACCCGACGAGAGATGCACGACCTCACCGGGGGTGACCGGCCGCGCTGACCAGCGGCGGGAGGGGTGCGGGGCACCCGGGTGCGTGTCAGGGTGTGGGCATGGTCGGGGCGCGGGGCGTGCTGGCGCTGGTGCGCGCCGCGCACGCCGCGCCCGCGATCGCCGTCACCGCGTTCGCCGGGGCGTACTCGTGGGCCGTCGGTGCGCCCGCATGGCTGGTCACGGCAGCGGTGCTCGCGGGGCAGCTGTCGATCGGCTGGTCGAACGACTGGGTCGACGCGGCGCGGGACCGCGCGGTCGGCCGCACCGACAAGCCGATCGCGACCGGGGCCCTCGACGTCCGCACGGTCCGCACCGCGGCGCTCGTCGCGGTCGCCGCATGCGTGGTGCTCTCGTTCGCGCTCGGCGCCGCCGCGGGCGTCATGCACCTGGTCACGGTCGCGTCGGCGTGGTCGTACAACCTGTGGCTCAAGTCCACGCGGTGGTCGTGGGCGCCGTACGCGCTGTCGTTCGGCCTGCTGCCGTCGGTCGCGACGCTCGCCCTGGACCCGCCCCGCGCCGCACCGGTCACGACGACGGTCGCCGCGGCCCTGCTGGGCGTCGGGGCGCACCTCGCGAACGTGCTGCCCGACCTCGAGGACGACGCGGCCACGGGCGTCGTCGGGCTGCCGCACCGCCTCGGTCGGCGCCGCACCACGCTGGGCGCGGTCGCGCTGCTGCTCGCGGCGACCGCGCTCGTCGTGCTGGGCACGCCCGGCGGGGCCACGGCCGTGGGGATCGCCGCGCTGGTCCTCGCGGCCGCGCTCGCCGCGAGCGCCGCTTGGGTGGCCGCACGCCGCCCCTCGCGCCGGTACCCGTTCCTCGCGGCGATCGGCGTCGCGGCGGTGACGGTCGCGGTCCTGGTGACCACAGGCTGACCACAGGCTGAAAGCGAGCGCTCCGGCACCCGGACACCACCTCGCGCGGCCGGCGCATCCGCGTGCGACGATCCCGGCATGTCCCGGATCGTGGCGGTTGCACCCGTGCTGCCCCGCCATGCCTACCCGCAGTCGCAGATCGCCGACGAGCTGGCCGACATCCTCACCACGGACCCCGCGCGCCGCGTCCTGCTGAAGCGGCTGCACGCGTCGTCGGGCATCGACACCCGGCACCTCGCGGTCCCCCTCGAGCGCTACCGCACGCTCGGCGGGTTCGACGAGACCAACGCCCTCGCGCTGTCGACCGGCCTGGACCTCGCCGAGCGCGCCGTCCGCGCGGCCCTGGCCGCCGCGGGCCTCGAACCCGCCGACGTCGACCACCTCATGCTCACCACCGTCACCGCGATCGGTGCGCCGTCGATCGACGCGATGCTCGTCGACCGGCTCGGGCTGCGCCCGGACGTCACACGGCTGCCGAGCTTCGGCCTGGGCTGCGCGGGCGGCGCCGCGGGCCTCGCGCGCGTGCACGACCACCTGTCGGGCCACCCGGACCAGGTCGCGGTGCTCGTGTCGGTCGAGCTGTGCTCGCTGACGCTGCAGCGCGACGACGACTCGACGGCCAACCTCGTCGCGAGCGGGCTGTTCGGTGACGGTGGTGCGGCGGTGGTCATGGCGGGCAGCGGACGTGCCGCGCCCCGGGCGGCGTCGGGCCCCGCACGCCGGACCTGGACGTCCGCGCCCCGCGTCGTCGGGTCCCGCAGCGTGCTCTACCCCGGCTCCGCGGACGCGCTGGGCTGGCAGGTCGGCTCGTCGGGACTGCGGATCGTGCTGTCCGGAGGGCTTCCGGACGTCGTGCGCGCGCACGTGGCCGACGACGTGAAGGCGCTGCTCACCGCGCAGGGCGCGGTCCCCGACGACGTCGCGACGTGGCTCGTGCACCCCGGTGGCCCGAAGATCCTCGACGCCGTGCAGGACGCGCTCGACCTGCCGCACGGCGCGCTCGCCCGCTCGTGGGCGAACCTTGCGCGCGCCGGGAACCTCTCGTCGGCGTCGGTGCTGCACGTGCTCGCCGACGGCATGGCGGACACCCCGCCGCCCGGAGCGCTGGGCGTGCTCACGGCGTTCGGGCCGGGCGTGGGCGTCGAGCTGGTCGCACTGCGCTGGCCGTCCGACGAGCACCCGTCCGACGAGCCCCCGTCCGACGAGGATGGTGTGGCATGAGCCTCGCGCTGTACACGGTGCTCGTCCTGGCGACGGGCGTGGAACGGCTCGTCGAGCTCGTCGTGTCGGCGCGGCACGCGCGCTGGTCGTTCGAGCGCGGCGGGCGCGAGAGTGGGCGCGGGCACTTCCCCGCGATGGTCGCGCTGCACACCGGTCTGCTCGTCGCGTGCGTCGCGGAGGCCACGCTCGCCGACCGGCCGTTCCTGCCGTGGCTGGGCTGGCCCATGCTCGTCGTCGTTCTCGCGGCGCAGGCGCTGCGCTGGTGGTGCATCGCGACGCTCGGCCCCCAGTGGAACACGCGCGTGATCGTCGTGCCCGGCAGCGGCCTGGTGGCGCGCGGCCCGTACCGGTTCCTGCGCCACCCGAACTACGTCGCGGTCGTCGCGGAGGGCGTCGCCCTGCCGCTCGTGCACACCGCGTGGGTCACGGCGCTCGCGTTCACCGTGCTCAACGCCGTGCTCCTGCTGGGGTTCCGGATCCCCGCCGAGGAGCGCGCGCTCGCGGACGCGCGGCAGGCCTGAGCGGTGCCCGCGGGAGGTCTCGACGCGGACGTGCTCGTCGTCGGGGGCGGACCGGTGGGGCTCGCCGCGGCCGTCGAGGCGCGCCTCGCCGGGCTGTCGGTGCTGGTGCTGGAGCCGCGCACCGGGCCCGTCGACAAGGCGTGCGGCGAAGGGCTCATGCCGGGTGCGCTCACGGCCGTGCGTCGGCTCGGGGTGGACCCCGAGGGGTACGAGCTGACCGGAATCGCGTACGTGGACGCGACGCGCCGCGTGGAGCACCGCTTCCCGCGCGGGACGGGCCGTGGCGTCCGGCGCACCGTGCTGCACGACGCGTTGGCGCGCCGCGCGGCGGCGCTGGGCGCCGAGGTGGTCGTCGGGCGCGCGTCGAGCGTGCGGCAGGACGCGCACGGCGTCACGGTCGACGGTCTGCGGGCCGGGCACGTGCTCGCGTGCGACGGGCTGCACTCGACCGTCCGGCGGCTGCTGGGCCTCGAGGCCCCGGTCCGACGAGCGGGCGCGGACGGGCGTCGGCGGTTCGGGCTGCGCCGGCACTACCGGGTCGCGCCGTGGAGCCACCTGGTCGAGGTGCACTGGGCGCCCCACGCGGAGGCGTACGTGACGCCCGTGGGCGCCGGGCTGGTCGGCGTCGCGGTCCTCGGGCCCGCCCGCACGGACCTCGACGCGACCCTGGCCGCGCTCCCCGCGCTCGCGCACCGCCTCGCCGGTGCCGAGCCGGACGGTCCGGTGCGCGGCGCGGGCCCGCTGCTGCAGCGCACCACCGCGCGCACGGCCGGACGGGTGCTGCTCGTCGGGGACGCGTCCGGCTACGTGGACGCGCTCACGGGCGAGGGCCTGCGCGTCGGGCTCGCGCAGGCGGCCGCCGCGGTCCGCCACCTCGACGACCCCGCGGGCTACGAGCGCGCGTGGGCGCGCGCCACCCGCGACTACCGCGTGCTCACCACGGGCCTCGTCGCCGCCGCGACGTCCCCGGCCCGCCGCACGATCGTCCCGGCGGCCGCCCACCTGCCCCGCGTCTACGGCGCGATCGTCGACCGCCTCGCCCGCTGAGCCGGACCGACCTCGCCGCCCAAATCGATTCGAGACCCCCCGCTCGGCGAGCCTGCCACCCCGGCGCAGGACCACACTCGCGGGGCGACGAGTGTCGTGGCGGCACCCCCGCCGCCCGGCACGTCCTTCAACGACGAGGAGATCGATGTCCGCGCGTCTCAAGTCAGCTTCCCTGGTGCTCTCGTCCCTGCTCGCGACGGTGGGCATCGGGGCGGTCACCACGTCCTCGGCCCAGGCGGCCGTGGGCTGCAGGGTCGACTACGCCGTCACCAGCGAGTGGGGCGGGGGGTTCGGGGCCGCCGTCACGGTCACGAACCTCGGCGACCGCCTCGACTCGTGGACCGTGGGCTGGACGTACGCGTCCGGCCAGCAGGTCACGCAGGCGTGGAACGCCACCGTCACGCAGTCCGGGACCGCCGTCACCGCCCGCAACGCGAGCTACAACGGCACGCTCGCCACCGGTGCGTCGACGAGCTTCGGCTTCAACGGGTCGTGGTCCGGTGCCAACCCGAAGCCCACGGCGTTCACCGTGAACGGCGTCGCGTGCACGGGCGGGACCACCACCCCGACCGCCACGCCCACGCCGACCCCCACGCGGACCCCCACACCGACGCCCACCCCCACCACGACGACCCCGCCGCCGCCCACGGGCACGACGCCCCTGGCGGTCAACGGCCAGCTGCGGGTCTGCGGCGTGAACCTGTGCAACCAGTACGGCAAGCCGATCCAGCTGCGCGGCGTGAGCACGCACGGCCTGCAGTGGTTCCCCGGCTGCTACAACAACGCGTCGCTCACCACGCTCGCGGAGGACTGGAAGGCCGACGTGCTGCGCATCGCGATGTACGTCAACGAGGACGGCTACGTCACCAACCCGTCCGGCTTCACGTCGCAGGTGAACAGCCTGGTGGACGCGGCCGAGCAGCGCGGGATGTACGCGATCGTCGACTTCCACACGCTCACGCCCGGTGACCCCAACGTCAACCTGGACAACGCCAAGACGTTCTTCCGCAGCGTCGCCGCCCGCAACGCCGCGAAGAAGAACGTCATCTACGAGATCGCCAACGAGCCGAACGGCGTCTCCTGGCAGGGCATCCGCAGCTACGCGAGCCAGGTCATCCCGATCATCCGGGCCGCCGACCCCGACGCGGTGATCCTCGTCGGGACCCGCGCCTGGTCGTCGCTCGGCGTCTCGGAGGGCTCGAGCTCCGCGGAGATCGTGGCCAACCCGGTGCCGTTCGACAACATCATGTACACGTTCCACTTCTACGCGGCGTCCCACCAGGACAACTACCGCAACGAGGTGCGCAACGCGGCCGGCAAGCTCCCGCTGTTCGTGAGCGAGTGGGGCACGACGAGCGCGACCGGCGGCGGCACGGTGGACCTCGCGAGCTCGCGCACGTGGCTCGACCTGCTCGACTCGCTGAAGATCAGCCACGTGAACTGGACGTTCTCCGACGCCCCGGAGTCCAGCGCGGCGTTCCAGGCGGGCACCTGCTCGGGCTCCGACTACGGCACCTCGCGGCTGTCGCAGTCCGGCCAGTTCGTGCGCAGCCGGGTGATGACGGCGGACAGCTTCCCGACGAGCTGACGGCTCGCCGCGCGCGATCGGGGGACCCGACCTAGCGTGGTCGGGTCCCCCTGTGCGAACCACGGAAGGAGCACGCCATGGCCACGATCGACGAGTCCGTCGAGGTCGACGTCCCGATCAGCACCGCGTACAACCAGTGGACGCAGTTCGAAGACTTCCCGGAGTTCATGGGAGGTGTCGAGGAGGTCCGGCAGGTCGACGACACCCTCACCCACTGGCGTACGTCCATCGGTGGCGTCGAGCGCGAGTTCGACGCGCAGATCGTCGAGCAGACGCCCGACACGCGCGTCGCCTGGCAGAGCATCGACGGCACGACGCACGTCGGGCAGGTGACGTTCGAGCCGCTCGGCCCGACGCAGACCCGCGTCCGCGTGCAGACCGCGTGGGAGCCGGAGACGCTCGTCGAGAAGGCGGGTGCGGTCGTCGGCGCCGACGACCGTCAGGTGAAGGCGGACCTCAAGCGTTTCAAGGAGTTCATCGAGTCGCGCGGCGTCGAGACGGGCGCCTGGCGCGGCACCGTCTGAGGACCGACGCACGTCACGGTGGGGTCGACCGCACGGTCGGCCCCACCGTCGTGCGTGGGGGCTGCTCGGCACGACCATGAGCGCTGGCCGTGGTGGCGCAGTTCGATCCCGACTGGGGCGCGGCGGACGCGATCCGCGCGACGCTCGCCCCGTTCCGCACGCGCTGAGCCCCGCACGCGCTGAGCCCCGGACGAGCTCCGGCGCGGTCAGCGGGCGAGGTCGCGGTGGCGGAAGCCGGCGAGGCCGACCGTCACCAGGCCCGCGGTGACGAGGGCGAGCCAACCCAGGCCCGTCCAGTCCGGGTCGCCGGCGGTGACGGTGGGGACGTGCCAGAACGGGCTGATGCCGAGCACCCAGTCGTCCAGCCCGAACGTGGGCCCGAGCAGCGTGAGCAGGAACGAGACGAGCACCCCCGCCCACGCGGCACGGCTGGCCGCGGGTCGCGCGCCGACCAGCGCCGTCGCGAGGGCCACCACGGTCCACACCGCGGGCACGGTCGCCGCGGCCTGCACCAGCACGTCGCGGGTGCTCACCCCGATGTCCGCCCCGCCCGCGAGCACGGCGACGACCGTCCCGGCGAGCAGCACCAGCACCGCGACGGTGCCGAGCGCGAGCAGGAGGTGGCTCGCGTAGAACCGGGTGCGCGCGACGGCGCCCGCGAGCACGGGCTCGACGCGGTCCTCGAGCTCCTCCGCGCGGACCCGGAGCAGCACCTGCACGCCGGGCACGCACGCGATGATCCCGACGAGGCTGAGCACGGTCCGGACGAAGGCGCCCGTGAGCTGGGCGGGGCTCGCAGCCCCGGCGGCGAGGATGCGCTGCACCGCCGGCTCGCCCGCGAGCAGGTCCTCGATCGACGTCGTGAAGTGCCCGAACACGACGCCCAGCACGACGAACACGCACGTCCACGTCAGCAGCGACGGGCGGTTGACCCGGACCGCGAGCCGCCAGGGGGTGCGTGCGGTGCCGCGCGCCGGGCCGGGCCGCTGCGCGAGCATGCCCTGCCCGAAGTCACGCCGGGCCTGCAGCGCGAACGCGGCACCGACGGCGGCCACCGTGAACGCGACCGTCAGGAGCAGCGGCGCCCAGTGGTCGCCGGTCGCGGGGCGGGTCTCCAGCGTCCAGCCCAGCGGGTTGGCCCACCTGGTCCACGCGGGCGCGTCGAGGGAGGTGCTCAGGCCGCGCAGCAGGAACAGCGTCCCGAGGGTGCCGACCGCGAGCGCGCTCGCCGTGCGTGCGTCCGAGCCGACCTGCGCGGTGACGGCCGCGACCCCCGCGAACATCCAGCCCGTCGCGGTGTACGTCGCACCCAGCAGCAGCGACGACGACCACGCACCCCCGCACAGCCCGGTGGTCACCCCCGCGACGAGCCCGGCCGCGAGCGACCCGACGAGCGCGAGCGCGACACCCGCCATGAGACGCGACGAGCGGCCCAGCACACCGGACGCGAGCAGCTCCGCCTGCCCCGAGTCCTCCTGCGCGCGGGTCGCGCGCGTGACCGCGAAGACCGCACCGAGCGCGACGAGGAAGCCGCCGAGCGCGAGCGTGCGCCACGCGTTGAACCCGTCGGCGGTCGACAGGTCGTACGCCGGGCCGAAGATGAGCCCCAGCGCGGGGTTCGCGCCGATCGCCACCGCGAGCGCCTCGCGGGACGCCTGGTCGGGGAACACCCACGGGTAGACGACGACGGACGAGGTCGACAGCAGGGTCGCGACCAGGACCCACGGCGCGAACAGCCGTCCGTCGTGGCGCATGGTCGCGTGCAGCAGCGTGCGCGTCCCGACGAGGCTGCCCGCGCGCGGTGCGCTCACCGCGGTCATCGTGCGCGCTCGTCGGGCACGGCTTCGTCGGACGCGCGCTCGTCGTCGCCGTACAGCCGCAGGAACAGGCTCTCGAGGGACGGCGGCGCGACCGTCAGCGACGTCAGCCCGAGCGGTGTGAGCAGGGCCATCGCCGCGCCGACGCGCGTGGACTCGACGGTCGCGGTGAGCCGGTCCCCGTCGACGCGCACGTCCCCGAGCCCGGCGAGCTCGTCGTGCCCGGGCACGCGCGCGAGCGTCGCGTGGATCGTCGTGCGCGTCTGGCCGCGCAGGTCCGCGAGCGTGCCGGACCGCACGACGCGCCCGTCGCGGATGATGCTGATGCGGTCCGCGAGCGCCTCCGCCTCGGCGAGGATGTGGCTGGACAGCAGCACGGTGGCGCCGCGCTGCGTCGCCTCCCCGACGGCCTCCTGGAACACGTTCTCCATGAGCGGGTCGAGGCCGCTGGTCGGCTCGTCGAGCACGAGCAGCTCGACGTCGGAGGCGAGCGCGGCGACGATCGCGACCTTCTGCCGGTTGCCCTTGGAGTACTGCCGGCCGCGCTTGGTCGGGTCGAGCTCGAACCGCTCGACGAGCTCGGCGCGGCGCCGCTCGTCGAGGCCGCCGCGCAGGGACCCGAGCAGGTCGATCGCCTCGCCGCCCGTCATGCCGGGCCACAGCGACACGTCGCCGGGGACGTACGCCAGGCGGCGGTGCAGCGCGACGACGTCCGCCCACGGGTCCCCGCCGAGCAGCCGCACGGTGCCGGAGTCCGCGCGCAGCAGGCCCAGCAGCACGCGGATCGTCGACGACTTCCCCGCGCCGTTGGGGCCGAGGAAGCCGTGCACCTCGCCCCGCTCGACACGCAGGTCCAACCCGCGCAGCGCGGGGAACCGCCCGAAGGACTTGGTGAGTCCCTCGATCTCGATGACTGCCTCAGCGCCCATGAGCCGAACGTACTCACGCCGCCGGCGCAAATCAACAGGTGTGGATATGCGGCGCCGCGCGTACCCTGCGGACGTGACGACCGACGCCTCGACCCCCCGCCGGCGCGGTCGCGGCGAGAAGTTCCCCGGCGGCCGCGACGCGATCCTCGCGGCGGCCCGCGACCAGTTCGCCGAACGCGGCTTCGCGGGCGCGACCATCCGCGGCATCGCCCAGGCCGCGGGCGTCGACCCCAAGCTCGTCATGCACTTCTTCTCGAGCAAGGACGACCTGTTCGCCGCGTCGCTCGAGCTCCCCGTCGAGGGCCTGCGCGCGCTGCTGGGCGCGCTGCAGGCACCGGTCGACGAGGTGCCCGAGCGGCTCACGCGCGCCTACGTCGAGATGTGGGAGTCCCCCCTGACGGGCCCCCAGGTGCGCGCCATGCTCATGTCGATCGCCACCACCGACTCGGCCGCCGACGCGCTGCGCACCGCGTTCGAGCAGCGGATCGCCGGTGCGCTCGGCGACCGGTTCGAGCCGGTCGCGGTCGTCACCGCGATGAGCCAGCTCCTGGGCGCGGCCTTGATCCGGTACGTCGTGCGGATGCCCGCGTTCGACGCGCTGACGCGTGACGAGTTCACCGCGCAGCTCGTGCCGTCGGTCGCGGCGAGCCTCGAGCGCGGCCGGGTGGCACCGCCGCCCGCGGCTCGCCCCGCGTGACCTGCGCCGCGTGACCTGCCCCCGGACTCGTCGGGAAGAAATCCGCGCGAGGTGCATCCGAACCCGGACCTCGGCCGGAAGAAGGGGTGTCAGGCGCCAACCCGGCGCCCGCTCCCGGAAGGACGCACCATGCGCACTCGACTCCTCGCCGGCACCGCAGCCGGTGCCCTCGGTCTCGCCGCCGTCGCCCTCACCGCAGGTCCCGCCTCCGCCGCCGACGACGCCGCACTGTCCGTGCTGCACGGCGTCCCGGACCTCACCGTCGACGTGTACGTCAACGGTGAGCTGACGCTCGACGACTTCGAGCCGGGCGAGCTCGCCGGGCCGCTCGACCTGCCCGCCGGGACGTACACGGTCTCGATCACGGCGGCCGACGCGGCCGACGACAGCGACCCCGCGATCGGCCCCGTCGACCTCGAGCTCGCCGCCGGCACCAGCTACACGGCCGTCGCGCACCTCGACGCGTCGGGCGAGCCGACCGCGACGCTGTTCACCAACGACACGTCCGCGACCAAGGCCGGCGAGGGCCGCCTCACGGTGCGTCACGTGGCCGCCGCGCCCGCGGTCGACGTCCTCGCGGGCGGCGACGCCGTCATCTCCGGCCTCGAGAACCCCGACGAGAAGGTCCTCGACCTGCCCGCCGGGACGGTCTCCGCGAGCGTCGTCGCCGCCGGCACCACGGAGCCCGCGCTGCTCGGCCCGGCCGACGTGAACGTCGCCGAGGGCACCAACACGATCGTCTACGCGTGGGGCTCGGCGACGTCCGACCCGGCGACGCTCGCGCTCGCCACGCAGACCATCGACGGGCTGCACAGCGACCCGGGCGCCGTCCAGGCCGGTGAGCTCGGCCTCGCGGCCGACGAGCCGGGTGCGGCCGTGTGGCCGTACGCGCTGGCCGGCATCGCCGTCCTCGGCGCCACGGGCCTCGTCGCCGTCCGCCGGCACGCGACCGCCACGCGCTGACCCATGGCACGACGACACCGCACGCCGGCCGGGGTCCTCCCCGGCGCCCTGGCCGGCGTGCTCGCCGCGGGGCTGCTCGCGGGCTGCACCTCCGAGCCGCCCGTGCCCGAGCCCGTCGCGCGCCCGGTGTCGTCGGCGCCACCCGGACCGACCACGGCAGCGCCGTCCCCAGCGCTGTCCGACGTCCCGGTCCGGGACGCGACCGCACCGGCGCCCGAGGTCCGCGCGGCGCCGGTGCGGCTCGCGGTCCCCGACGTCGACCTCGACATGCCGGTCGTGCCGGTCGGGGTCCTCGACGACGGGACCATGGAGATCCCCGAGGACGCGGGCGAGGCCGGCTGGTACCGGTTCGGCCCCGTCCCCGCGGACGACGACGGCAACACGCTCGTCGCCGCGCACGTCGACTCCCGCCTCACCGGGATCGGCCCGTTCGCCCGGCTGCGGGACGTCCCGCCGGGCGCGACTGTCACCGTGACCGACGCCGACGGGACCGCGCACCGGTACCGCGTCACTGGCGTCGATGTGGCCGTCGCAGTTGATCGGCGGGGAACTCTTCGACTTGTTTGGCGGGGCCGGCGCCGACGACCGGCCGAGGCGTCCGGGTTCCGTTAGGGAAGGTCGACCTCTCGTCAGGAGAGCGTCTGGAGTGTCCGGGTTGGCCTGGGGGCGGGTGCTCAATGGGTGCTGGGGCCCGCGGGGTTCCCGCCGTCGGTGACGGTGTCGATCTCGTTCGGAGCTGACTCGTGGCTGATCTGGCCGTCGTGTTGCTGACCTGTGCGTGCTTTGCCTTGCTCGGGGCCTTGGTCGCGGGAGTGGGAAAGCTGTGAGCGTGGAGTCCGTGGTTGCGCTCGTCGTGGCTGTTCTCCTGGCGGGGTACCTGGTGTGGACCCTGCTGCGTCCGGAGCGGTTCTGATGTCCCCGGTTGTGGCGGCCGTCCTGCAGGTTGGGCTGCTGGTGGGTCTACTCGCGCTCGTCCACGTGCCGCTGGGTGACTATATGGCGCGGGTCTTTGCCGGTGATCGGCACACCCGGGTGGAGCGGTTGGTCTACCGGGTGGCTGGGATCGATGCCGGGGCTGATCAGCGCTGGTCGGTGTACGCGCGGTCGGTGCTGGCGTTCTCCTTCGTCAGCGTCCTGGGGTTGTATGCGTTCTTGCGGGTCCAAGAGCACCTGCCGTTGTCGTTGGGGATGCCGGCAATGGGCTCGGACGGCGCGTGGAACACGGCCGTGTCGTTCGTGACGAACACGAACTGGCAGTGGTACTCCGGGGAGAGCGCGGCCGGGCACCTGGTGCAGATGGCGGGCCTCACGGTGCAGAACTTCGTCTCGGCCGCGGTCGGTCTGGCGGTCGCGGTGGCCCTGGTCCGCAGCTTCGCCCGCACCGGCACGGACCGGCTCGGCAACTTCTGGGTGGACCTGGTCCGTGGCACGCTGCGGATCCTGCTGCCCATCGCCGCTCTCGCCGCCGTCGCGCTGATCGCCGGCGGGGTCGTGCAGAACTTCACCGGCCCTACCGAGATCACCACCCTGGCCGGCGGGACGCAGTCCATGGTCGGCGGCCCGATCGCCTCACAGGAGTCGATCAAGCTGCTGGGGACCAACGGGGGTGGCTTCTTCAACGCCAACAGCGCGCACCCGTTCGAGAACCCCACCGCCTGGACCAACTTGCTGCAAATCTTCTTGATCCTGGTGATCCCGTTCAGCCTGCCGCGCACGTTCGGGCAGATGGTGGGCGACCGGCGCCAGGGTGTGGCGATCGTGGCGGTGATGGCCTCCCTGTGGGGGGCGGCGGTCGCCGTCATCTCGTGGGCCGAGATGCGTGGCCTGGGCGCAGTCCCGCAGCTGGCTGGCGGGGCGATGGAAGGCAAGGAGGCCCGCTTCGGGGCCGCGGGTTCGGCACTGTTCGCCGCGTCGACCACCGGCACGTCGACCGGTGCGGTCAACAGCTTCCACGACTCCTTCACCGCCGTCGGCGGTGGGGTGACGTTGCTGAACATGATGCTCGGTGAGGTCGCCCCCGGTGGGGTCGGCGCCGGCCTGTACGGGATGCTGGTGCTCGCGGTCCTGGCGGTGTTCCTGGCGGGGTTGATGGTCGGGCGCACCCCGCAGTACCTGGGTAAGAAGATCGGCCGTACCCAGGTCACGTTGGTGGCCCTCTACATCTTGACCATGCCGGCCCTGCTGCTGGTCGGCGCGGCGATTACTGCCGCTACCCCCGCCCTGGTGGACGCCTCGGTCCAGGACCCCGGCGCGCACGGCCTGTCGGAGATCCTCTACGCCTACGCCTCGGCGACCAACAACAACGGCTCGGCGTTCGCCGGCTTCGCCGCGGGAACCCCCTATCAGAACACCGCCCTGGGACTGGGCATGTTGTTCGGCAGGTTCGTGCCGATAGTTCTGGTCCTGGCCTTGGCCGGCAGCCTGGCTGGCCAGCGGCCCGGCGCCACGACGGCGGGCACCATGCCCACCCACGGGCCCGTGTTCGTCGGCCTGCTCGGGTTCGTGGTGCTCGTCGTCGCCGGCCTGACCTTCTTCCCCGCCCTTGCTCTGGCGCCGATCGCGGAGGCACTGCTGTGACCACCACCGTCCGCACCCACCAGCCCACCCGCGCCCACCCGAACCGGGTCCGAGCGGGTGCGTTCGAACCGCGCCAGCTGTGGCACTCGCTTCCGCAGGCCCTGGCCAAGCTGGACCCGCGCCACCAGGTGCGCTACCCGGTGATGTTCGTGGTGTGGGTCGGGTCGGTGGCCAGCACCGTCCTGGCGGTGCTGCACCCCAGCGTGTTCTCGTGGTCGATCGCGGCGTGGCTGTGGGTCACGGTCGTGTTCGCCAACCTTGCCGAGTCCGTCGCCGAGGGCCGCGGCAAGGCTCAGGCCGACTCCTTGCGCGCCGCCCGGACCCACACCCTGGCCCGCCGCGTGATCGGTGAAGGGTCGGAGGAGGCGGTGCCGGCGACCGCACTGCAGGTCGGTGACCTGGTCGTGGTCGAGGCCGGTGAGGTCATCCCCAGCGACGGGGACGTCGTGGAAGGGATCGCCAGTGTCGATGAGTCGGCGGTGACCGGTGAGTCGGCGCCGGTGATCCGCGAGTCCGGTGGGGACCGCAGTGCGGTCACTGGCGGCACCAAGGTGCTCTCGGACCGGATCGTGGTGCGCATCACGGCCCGGGCCGGTGAGACGTTCCTCGACCGGATGATCGGACTGGTCGAGGGCTCGACCCGGCAGAAGACCCCCAACGAGGTCGCGCTCAGTCTGCTGCTGTCAGGTCTGACCTTGGTGTTCCTGCTCGCGGTCGTGACCTTGCAGCCCTTCGCCGTGTACTCCGGTCAGGCCCAGTCCCTGACGGTGCTGGTGGCGCTGCTGGTGTGCTTGATCCCCACCACGATCGGCGGGCTGCTGTCCGCGATCGGGATCGCAGGGATGGACCGGCTGATCCAGCGCAACGTCATGGCCCTGTCCGGGCGGGCGGTCGAGGCGGCCGGCGATGTGGACGTGCTGCTGCTGGACAAGACCGGCACCATCACGTTCGGCAACCGGCAGGCGGCCGAGATCATCCCTGCCGAGGGCCTGAGCGAGGAGAAGGTCGCTGAGGCTGCGCAGCTGTCCAGCCTGGCCGACGAGACCCCCGAGGGGCGCTCGATCGTGGTGCTGGCCAAGGAGCGGTACGGCATGCGCGCGCGATTCCACACCCAGCTGCCCAACGCCACGTTCGTGTCGTTCACCGCCCAGACCCGGATGAGCGGGGTAGACCTGAGCGAACGGGACGGGCTGTGGCAGATCCGCAAGGGCGCGGCCAGCGCCGTCATGAAGTGGGTCCGCGACAACGGCGGGCACCCGACCGCGGACGTGGGTCGTGCGGTCGACGCGATCAGCGCCTCCGGCGGCACGCCCCTGGTGGTGGCTGAACGCCTGGGTGAGGCGCCGGCCCGGGCAGTCGGGGTGGTGCACCTGAAAGACGTGGTCAAGCCCGGCATGCGTCAGCGGTTCGACGAGCTGCGCCGGATGGGCATCCGCACCGTGATGATCACCGGGGACAACGCGCTGACCGCCCGGGCGATCGCCGAGGAGGCCGGTGTCGACGACTTCCTCGCCGAGGCCACCCCCGAGGACAAGATGGCCCTGATCCGCCGAGAACAAGCCGGTGGGCGCCTGGTCGCGATGACCGGCGACGGGACCAACGACGCACCCGCCCTTGCCCAGGCCGACGTCGGTGTGGCGATGAACACCGGAACCTCGGCCGCCAAGGAGGCCGGGAACATGGTCGACCTGGACTCCGACCCCACCAAGCTCATCGAGATCGTCGCCATCGGCAAGCAGCTGCTGATCACCCGGGGCGCGTTGACGACCTTCTCCATCGCCAACGACGTCGCCAAGTACTTCGCGATCATCCCGGCGATGTTCGTGGGCCTGTACCCCCAGCTGGAGCAGCTGAACGTCATGCGCCTGTCCTCACCGCAGTCCGCGGTCCTGGCAGCGGTGATCTTCAACGCGCTGATCATCATCGCGCTGGTCCCGGTGGCACTGCGGGGCGTGCGCTACCGGCCCGCGCACGCCTCGGCGATGTTGCGCCGCAACCTGCTGATCTACGGGCTCGGCGGGCTCGTCGCCCCGTTCGCGGGCATCAAGCTCATCGACCTGGTCCTGTCCTTCCTGCCTGGCCTGTGAGGGCCAGAACACTGTGGAGCTGATCTGATCGTGACCTCCTTCGTTCGCCAGTGCTTTGCCGGGCTGCGCCTGCTGCTGGTCCTAACTGTGCTGCTTGGCCTGGTCTACCCGCTGGGCGTGTACGGGGCCGGGCGCCTGATGCCCGACCACGCCGACGGCTCACTGCTCGAGGTCGACGGCCGCGTCGTCGGCTCGCGCCTCCTCGGGCAGGGGTTCGACGGCGACCAATGGCTCCTGCCGCGCCCGTCGGCAGCCGGTGACGGATACGACCCCCTGGCCTCCGGCGCGTCCAACCTCGGACCGGAGAACACCGATCTCCTGGCGACGGTCACCGACCGGCGCGATGCCGTCGCCGAACGTGAAGGGGTCGAGCTGGCTGCTGTCCCGGCCGATGCGGTGACCGCATCAGGATCGGGGCTGGACCCGCACATCTCACCGGCATACGCGGCGCTGCAAGCGCCCCGCATCGCCCGCGAACGTGGCCTGGACCTGGCGGTCGTGCTGGGCGTGATCGACGATGCGACGACAGGGCGCGACCTGGGCTTCCTCGGCGAGCCCACGGTGAACGTCCTGCAGG
The DNA here is from genome assembly GCF_006538705.1 of Cellulomonas uda. GTDB lineage: Bacteria > Actinomycetota > Actinomycetes > Actinomycetales > Cellulomonadaceae > Cellulomonas > Cellulomonas uda. The sequence continues at coordinate 31,599 of NZ_BJLP01000001.1, read as the reverse complement.
TCAACGCCGCACTGGCGATGCTTGACTGAGCACACCGTGACCACCACCGAGCACCCCAAAGCCGAGCACGCCAGCCCTGTGCCCGCCGTGGCGGCGGGCACTCAGCCTTGCGGGCGGGGGCGGTTGCGCGTCTACCTCGGCGCCGCGCCGGGGGTCGGCAAGACCTACGCCATGCTCGACGAGGGCCGGCGGCGCCTGGACCGCGGCGTCGACGTCGTCATCGGGCTGGTCGAGACCCACGGGCGGGTGCACACCGCCGAGCTGGTCGACGCCCTGGAGGTCGTCCCGCGCCGCCAGGTGCAGCACCGCGGCGCGGACTTCACCGAGATGGACATCGACTCCGTCCTGGCACGCGCACCCCAGGTCGCCCTCGTCGACGAGCTGGCCCACACCAACATCCCCGGGTCCCGCAACACCAAGCGCTGGCAGGACGTCGAGGAGCTCCTGGCCGCAGGGATCGACGTGGTCACCACCGTCAACATCCAGCACCTGGAGAGCCTGAACGACGTCGTACAGGCGATCACCGGGGTGCGTCAGCAGGAGACGGTGCCGGACCAGGTGGTTCGGCGCGCCGAGCAGATCGAGCTGGTCGACATGAGCCCCGAGGCGTTGCGTCGACGCCTGGCCCACGGCAACGTCTACCAGGCCGAGAAGGTCGACGCGGCGCTGAGCAACTACTTCCGGGTTGGGAACCTCACCGCGCTGCGGGAGCTCGCGCTGCTGTGGACGGCGGACCGCGTCGAGGATGCGCTGGAGACGTACCGGCACGAGCACGGGATCCACGACACCTGGCCCACCCGTGAACGCATCGTCGTGGCCGTCACCGGCGGCCCGGAGAGCGAGACCCTTATCCGCAGGGCAGCCAGGATCGCCCAGCGCACCAGCGGCAGCGAGGTTCTTGCCCTGCACGTGCTGCGCGGGGACGGTCTGACCGGTGCCTCACCCCAGGCGCTGACCGGTCACCGGGGCTTGGTCGAGTCCCTCGGGGGCACCTGGCACGTCGTCCTGGGCGAGGACGTCGCCGACGCGGTGCTCGCCTTCGCCCGCGGGGTCAACGCCAGCCAGATCGTCCTGGGCGCGACCCGCCGCACCCGGCTGGCAGCGGTGCTCTCCCCGGGGATCGCCCCCCGGGTCGTCAACGGCTCCGGCGACATCGACGTCTTGATCGTCACCCACGAGCGCGCCGGGCACGGTCGCCGAGCGCCGGCGCGCCGCAGCGCGCTGACCCGACGTCGGGTGATCAGTGGCTGGGTGCTCGCGATCCTCGGCCCCGTGCTGCTCGCCATGAGCGTCCTGTCCACCAACGCCGCCGACGCGCTGTCGGTGGTCCTGATGCTCTTCCTCGCCCTGACGGTCGCGGTCGCACTCGTCGGCGGACTGATCCCCGCGCTGGTCGCCGCGGTCACGGGCGGGTTGCTGTCCAACTATCTCTTCGCCCCGCCGGTGCACACCTGGACGATCGCCGAACCGCACAACGCCTTAGCGATCGTGGTTCTGGTGGCCGTGGCGGTCGCCGTCTCCGCGGTGGTCGACCTGGCCGCCCGCCGGACGGTGGAGGCCGCCCGCAACCGCGCGGAGGCCGGGGCCCTGACCACCATCGCCGGGACGGTCCTGCGTGGCGGGGATGACGCCATCCCCGCGATGCTCGAGCAACTGCGCGAGTCATTACAGCTGAACGCCGTCACGCTCTTGGTGCGCGAGAACAACACCTGGCTGGACAGAGTCCACGCCTACCCTATCGCAGCCGACGAGTCGAACCCGACCGCGCCGGGCCACACCGTCAACGTCACCGACGACGTCAGACTCAACCTTCACGGCCCGGCACCAACTTCACAGGGCTACCGTCTCGCCGTCGTCGTCGGCCAGCACGCCCAGGCGGCCCTGGAACGCGACCGCCTGCGCACCGAGGCCGGCGCAGCGCGCGAGGAGCGTGAACGCGGCGCCATGCGCACCGCGCTCCTGGCCGCCGTCTCACACGACCTACGCACCCCGCTGGCCTCGATCAAGGCAGGTGTCACAGCGCTGCAGACCAGCGGTGAGCACATCCCCGTTCCAGACCAACGTCAGCTCCTCGCCGACATCGACCACGAAGCCGACCGGCTCCAGTTGCTGATCGACAACCTGCTGGACATGAGCCGGCTCGACATCGGAGCCGTCACACCCCGCCGCGAGCCCGTCACAATGGACGAGCTGATCCCCAGAGCCGTCGACGCGGTGCCCCACGGCGCGGTGATCCTCGCCGTCCCCGAGACCCTTCCTCTCGTGCACGCCGACGCCGGCCTACTCGAGCGAGCTCTGGCCAACATCGTCGAGAACGCCGTCCGGTACAGCCCACAAGGCGCCCCGCCCACGATCCGCGCGGAGCACCTGGGCTCCGAGCTCGTGATCCGTGTCGTCGACCGCGGGCCGGGGGTGCCCGATGACCGCAAGGCCCAGATGTTCGCTGCGTTCCAACGCCTCGGTGACACTCCCCAAGGGCACGGGGTCGGCCTCGGGCTCGCTGTCGCCCGCGGGTTCGTGACAGCCAACGGCGGCACCCTCGAAGCCCAGGACACGCCGGGAGGTGGACTGACCATGGTCATCACCCTGCCCCTGACGGAAGCGGACCTATGACCATTCGCGTGCTGATCGTCGAAGACGAACCACCCCTCGCCCGTGCCCTGGCCGTCACCTTGCGCGCCAACCGCTACGAGGCCACCGTCGCGCACACCGGCGCCGCGGGACTGGACGCCGTCGCGAACTGGCACCCCGACCTCATCGTGCTCGACCTCGGCCTACCCGACCTAGACGGGATGGAGGTCCTACGCGCAGTCCGCGCATGGTCCAGCGTCCCGGTGGTCGTCCTCTCCGCGCGTCAGACCAGCGACGACAAGGTCGAAGCCCTCGACGCCGGAGCCGACGACTACGTCACCAAACCCTTCGGCATGGACGAGCTGCTCGCACGCATCCGAGCAGCGGCACGCCGCCGACCCAACGACGCACCACCGGTCGTCCACACCGCCGCCTTCTCCGTCGACCTAGCAGCACGGCGCGTCCGCACCACCGCCGGGGCCGACGTGCGGCTCACACCCACCGAGTGGCACATGCTCGAGATCCTCGCCCGCCACGTCGACAAGGTCGTCAGCCAGCGCGAGCTCCTCCAAGAACTGCGCGGCCCGACTCTGAACCAGGAAACCCACTACCTACGTGTCTACCTCGCCCAGCTCCGCCGCAAGCTCGAGCCCGACCCCGCCCACCCCCGCCACCTCATCACCGAACCCGGCATGGGCTACCGCCTTCAACCCTGATCACGCCCCCAGTGCTACGTGCGCCAAACGAACGTTTCCGCTACACCGCAGGAGGGCCCGGTCGGCGCAGGTCGCCGACGAGGCGCTCGATGTAGCGGAACTGTGTGCCGGAATCTACGGCACGATACTTCCCGCGCGGGACGGGTTTCGCTACGGTCGGAGAGTGGGACACCTCCTGGGCTACGCGCGCGTGTCGACGACCGACCAGGACGCGGCGCTGCAGATCGACGCGCTGACCAAGGCCGGGTGCTACCGGGTGTTCGTCGACACCGGCTCCGGGTCGCTGCAGCACCGACCGGAGCTGGACAAGCTGCTGGACCAGCTGCGCCCCGGAGACACCCTGGTCGTGTGGCGCCTGGACCGCCTCGGCCGGTCGATACGTCACCTGATCGACCAGCTGCAGGTCCTGGCCGACCGCGGCGTGGGGTTCCGGTCCTTGCAGGAAACGATCGACACGACCTCCCCTGGCGGACGGCTGGTGTTCCACGTCTTCGCCGCCCTGGCGGAGTTCGAGCGCGACCTGATCCGAGAGCGCACCAACGCCGGCCTGGCGGCCGCTCGTGCACGGGGCCGCACCGGTGGGCGCCCGGCGTCGCTGTCCGGGGACCAGGTCCGGGCTGCCCGGCAGATGTACGAGCAGAAGGACATGACCGTCGCCCAGATCGGTCAGGTGCTCGGCGTCTCCCGCACCACGATCTACCGGGCCTTGAACCGCCCACCCGCCGGCGCGGCGCCGTCACGACGAGCCACGAGCGCCGTGTAGGCCGGTCGTGGACGCGGACGGGAGGTGGCAGATCCTGCGGCTACATGTCGAGGACCAGGTCCCGCTCGCCGCGCTGGCCCGCCACCACGGCCTGGGCGTGCGCACGCTGGAACGCTGGCATGCCCGCTACCGCGCCGGCGGCCTGCCGGCCCTGAGCCGACTGCCGCGGGCGGACGCCGGCGGGCATCGCCTACCGGCGGACCTCATCGCCCTGATCGAAGGGCTCGGACTGACCCGACCCCGCCCACCAATCGCCGCGATCCACCGGACGGTGGTGAAGGTCTGCGCCGGCACCGGGTGGCCAGTCCCGTCCTACGGCGTCGTCCGATCGATCATCACCGCACTGGACCCCGGCATGGTCACCCTCGCCCTCGAGGGACCAGCCTCCTACCGGGACAAGTACGAGCTCGCCTTGCGGCGCACGGCCGACCACCCCAACGCGATGTGGCAGGCCGACCACACCTTGCTGGACATCGTGCTCGCCGGCACGGACGGCAAGCCGGCCCGGCCGTGGCTGACCGTGGTGATGGACGACTGCTCCCGCGCGATCTGCGGGTACACGGTCTTCTTCGGTGCGCCGTCGACGATGCACACCGCCCTGGCGCTGCGGCAGGCGATCTGGCCCAAGACCGACCCGCGATGGCCGATGTGCGGCATCCCCGAGGCGCTGTACGTCGATCACGGGTCGGACTTCACCAGCGACCAACTGGCCCGCACCGCGGTCGACCTGCACGTCCGCCTGATCCACTCCGCCGTCGCGAGACCCCAAGGCCGGGGCAAGGTCGAGCGCTTCTTCGGCACGGTCAACACCGAGCTGCTCACGACCCTGCCCGGACACCTCCGCAGTGGCGGGGAGCGCTGGCCCACGCCAGCCCTGTCCTTGGCCGACCTCGACGCCGCCGTCGGGGCGTTCGTCCTGGACTACAACGGCCGGGCCCACAGCGAGCTCGGCGTCGCGCCGCGGTCGGCGTGGATCGCCGACGGCTGGCTGCCACGCCTTCCCGACACCCTCCAGGCCCTGGATGGGCTGCTGCTGACCGTCGCCCGATCCAGGACGGTGCGCCGCGACGGCATCCACTTCCAGGGCATGCGCTACGTCTCACCGACCCTCGCCGGCTTCGTCGGGCGCCCCGTGGTCATCCGCTACGACCCCAGAGACATCACCGAGATCCGCGTCTTCGACCACGACCGGTTCCTGTGCACCGCCGTCGACCAGGACCACCACGCGCAGCAGATCAGCCTCAAGGACGTCCAGACCGCCCGCAACGCCCGTCGCCGCGCCCTGCGCCGAGCCATCAACGAGCGGATTGCCGTGGTCGCGGCCCACAGCCCTGAGGTCCCGACCAGACCGCTGCCGCCACGGACACAGGGCTCGGCGCGGCTCAAGGTCTACAAGGAGGACCTGAGGTGAGCGAACGCTTCATCGTCACCAAGGAGCACCGCCGCTTCACCGAGTTCGCCGACTCCGTCCGGCGCAGTCGCACCATCGGGCTGTGCTTCGGCCCGGCCGGGGTCGGCAAGACCGTCTCCGCGCGCCGCTACGCCCACTGGGACCAAGCGCACGAGCTGCTCGCCGACTGGGGCCCGCGCTGCGAGGACGACGCCAAGATCTACGCCGCCCTGGCCAAGAACCGCACCGCCCTGTACACACCCGGGGTCCTGGTCACCCCGCGGCTGCTGCGCGAGGAGTTGGACCGCATCATCACGCGCACCAGCATCTGCATCCAGCAGCACGTCGAAGTCCCGGGCCGCATCCCCCTTGACCGGTGGGGCACCCGGCGCCCCACCAACTACGTCCAGCTCGTCATCGTCGACGAGTCCGAACGCCTCAGCCCCACCGCGCTCGAGCTCCTACGCGACCGGTACGACCGCGACCAGATAGCCCTGATCCTCATCGGCATGCCGGGCCTGGAGAAGCAGTTCAGCCACTACCCCCAGTTCTACAGCCGCGTCGGCTTCGCCCATCAGTACCGGCCCCTGAGCACCGACGAGCTGCTGTTCGTCCTCCAACGCCACTGGCGTGCCCTCGGCAAGACCCTTAACGCCGACGACTTCACCGACGCCCAGACCATCGCCGCGATCAGCCGCATCACCCGCGGCAACTTCCGCCTCCTGGAGCGACTCTTCCCCCAGATCGAACGCGTCCTGAAGATCAACGAGCTGCAGACCATCACCAACGACGTCGTCGAAGCCGCAGCCAGCACCCTCGTCATCGGGACGACCTAGACACCGCCATCCATCAGCACCAGCACCCCGCCACGCACCGGCGAAAGTCACACGGTGCTCGTGCCGTTCTTGGTCGCGTCCCAGTAGAACGTCCTCAGCTCCACAGCTTCTGGCTCGCCTTCACGATTCCGGGCTTCTTGTCGTTGATGCCGTACCCGAGCAGGAACTCGCCGCCGACCTTGGTGATGCCGGAGAAGTACGTGGCGGAGAACAGGCGCGGGTTGTGCCGGCGGCGGTGCGGGAGCAGCGACGACCACGAGTGGACGAACCGGCGGCGGCCCAGGCGGACCGTCGCCTCGGGCCGGCCCAGGTCGGTGAACGTCGCGGGGCGGCCCATGTAGAGCAGGCGGCCCATGATGCGTCGCTTCTCGTGCACGATCCCGTAGTACTTGTTCCCCTCGCGGTACAGCGGCGTGCCGAGCGCGTGCAGGTGGACGGGCCGCGGCTCGGCGGCGGGGGGCAGGCGCCAGAACTTGAGGTCCTCGTCGCGCCCGAGCGTCCCGCCCGTGTGCTTGAGCAGGATGAGCGGCTCGACCTGGTAGACCACGCCGATCCCGCCGTCGGGGTGCACGAAGAACACCCAGTTCTTCTCCTGCCGGCGACGCTTGTGCACGACGCAGCGCTGCGGCGGGCACAGCTCGGGCGCGACGCGCATGACGTAGATGTCGTTCTTCGCCTCGCCCTTGACCGATCCGGTGTTGAACGTGACGTACGCGCGGCCGCTCACGACGAACAGCTTGGGGTCGGCCACGACCGTGACGCCGTGCGCGGCGCCGTGCGCGGTGAGGTCGACGATCTCGGCCGGGTTCGCGCCGTCCAGGTCGACCGACGTGTAGTACGAGCGGAACGGCCGCTGCGCCCCGGGGTGCGGCAGCGCACGCCACGCGACGTGCAGCCGCGATCCGATGCGGACCACCGAGACGTTGAAGACGTTGCTCTGGCCCGCGCCGGCCGTCAGCTCCCGCAACCAGCCGATGCGGCCCTTGTCCGTCCGTCGGCCGACGAAGTGAAGGTTGCGTATCGCGCGTAGGGAGGGCACGCCGTGAGATTCCTGTCCACCGTGGAGGCCCGGACCGCCCGAGCGGGGTCAGACTACCGGGCGGCCGAGCGGCCCCCGAGGGGTGTCCGGGAGCCGCGTCAGGTCACGCCGGAGGCGTGCGGTCCTCGCGCGGCAGCCGCCACAGCGTGTAGCCGAGCGCGAGCAGCGCGGTCAGCACGAGCAGCACCAGCCCGACGGTGTAGGAGTGCGCGGCCTCGTCGTACGTCGCCCCCATGACGAGCGGCGGGAAGTACCCGCCCAGCCCGCCGGCGGCGCCGACGACGCCCGTGACCGCACCGACGCGGTCGGCGGGTGCCCGCCGTGCGACCCACGCGAACACGCCACCCGCACCGAGGCCCAGGAAGAACGCCATGAGGACGAAGACGGCACCCGCGGGGATCTCCGGGGCGGGCTTCAGCGCCATGACGACCGCGCACGCGGCGGCACCCGCGAGGGACGTGACGACGACGAGCTTGGGGTGCGTGCGGTCCGAGAGCACCCCGCCGATCGGGCGGGCGACCACGGCCGCGATCGCGAACCCCGCGGTCCGCGTGCCCGCGCCCGCGAGGTCGAAGTCGTAGACGTCCTTGAGGTACGTCGGCAGGTAGGTGGAGAACGCGACGAACCCGCCGAACGTCACGGCGTACAAGAACGACATCTGCCACGTGACACCGAGCCGCACGGCCGCCGCGAGCTTCGGCAGGACCGCCTGCGTGCTGGGGGTCCAGCCCGGCGCGTCCCGCGCGAGCAGCCAGACCACCGCGCCCGTGACCGCGAGCGCGACCGCGAGGATCACGTGCGCGGTGACGTACCCGAACCACTCGACGAACCGCGGCGTGAAGAACGCCGACAGCGCCGTGCCGCCCATGCCCGCACCGAACACGCCCGTCGCGAAGCCGCGCCGCGCGGGCTCGTACCAGGCGTTGACGAAGGGCACGCCCGCCGCGAACGACGTGCCCGCGATGCCGAGCAGGAAGCCGAACACGAGCAGCAGCGCGTAGGACTCGCGCTCACCGGCCCACGCGACGAGCAGCACGGGCGGCACCGACGCGACGCACAGCACCGAGAGCATGACGCGCCCGCCGTAGCGGTCGGTGAGCGCCCCGACCGGGATCCGCCCCACCGCACCCACGAGCACGGGCGTCGCGACGAGCAGCGACTTCTGGCTCGCCGAGAGCCCGAGCTGCTCGGTGTACCGGACCGCGAGCGGTCCGACGACCGCCCAGGCCCAGAACGTGATGGCGAACGCCCAGGTCGCGAGCGCGAGGTTGCGCGCGCGGCCCTGGGTGGTCGCGGTGGTGGCGGCGCTCGTCGTCGAGGTGCTCATGAGCCGGCTCCCGGTCGCAGGGGTCGTCAGCGGTGGGTGGAGGTGTCGCGGTCGCGCGTGCCGACGGGGTCCCACCCGCGCCGCGGCGCGGACGCACCGGGCGTGGGACGGCGGTCACGGCTGCGGTAGACCACGTACGGGCGGAACAGGTAGTGCAGGGGTGCGGTGAACGCGTGCACGAGCCGCGTGAACGGGAACAGCAGGATCAGCGCGAGCCCGAGGAGCACGTGCAGGTGGAACTGCAGCGGCGCGGCCGCCATGGCGTCGACGTCGGGCCGCAGCGTGAACAGCGAGCGGAACCACACCGAGACGGACGTGCGGTAGTCGTGCGTGTCGTGGCCCTGAGAGAAGGCGATCACGGTCGTCGCGAGCCCCGTGCAGATCGCGAACACCAGCGCCGCGTACATGAGCTTGTCGTTGCGCGTCGTCGCCATGAAGACCGGACCGGTGCGCCGGCGCCGCACGATCAGGATCACGATGCCGGTGAGCGTGCAGATCCCCGCGACCGACCCGATCCACAGCGCACCGGCGTGGTACGTCTCCTGGTCGACGCCCACCGCGTCCGTCCACGACTCGGGGATCAGCAGCCCGACGACGTGCCCGACGATCACGAACAGCAGACCGAAGTGGAACAGCGGCGAGCCGATGCGCAGCAGCCGCGACTCGTACAGCTGCGACGAGCGCGTGGTCCAGCCGAACTGGTCGTACCGGTACCGCCAGACGAGGCCGCCGACGAACGTCACGACGACGAGGTAGGGCAGCACACCCCACAGGACGACGTCCATCAGGACCTCCCGGACTCGGTGAGCGGCAGCAGCCGCGGGTCGGCCGCGTCGAGACCGACGCTCTCGGTGGGTGGGCCCGCCGACGCCATGCGGTGCACGGCCGCCTTGTCGGCGGGCGACGGGCCGGGCAGCGTGGCGCACACCGCCTCGAGCAGGCCCGCGTACGGCGTGCCCGCCTCGATCAGCGCGAACCGGGTGAGCTCGAGGCTCGCGCGGTACTCCTGCAGCAGCGCCGCACCGTCGTCGGGGTCCGCGAGCGCCGCGTACTCCAGCACGAGCGGCAGGTGGTCGGGCAGCTCCCCGCGGGTGTCCACCAGGAAGCCCGACGCGCGGTAGCGCTCCTTGAACGCGGCGAGCACCTCACCGCGGCGGCGCGTGTCGCCGTCCGTCCAGTACGACAGGTACAGGGCCTGCTTGCGGGACAGGTCGAACAGGTGCACGTAGTCCGACTGCAGGCACGGCAGGGGCGTCGTGGTCGCGTGGTCCAGGAACGTGCGCAACCCGTCGCGCGCCCGGCCGCCGCCCAGCTCGTCGACCGCGGCGGCGAGCAGCGGCAGGCGCTCGACGAGCGCCTCGTCCGGGTACGCGAGGCACCAGGACGCCACCTGGTGCACGACGCGCGTGGCCGCGCCCGGGAGCGCGCTCGTCGACGTGGCCGACGAGCGGCGGGTGCGCAGCCTCATCGGGCGTCCTCCTCGTCGCGCACCGGGTGGTCCGTCGGGTCGTCGCGACCCTCGGTGGCGATGGCCTCGTCGGCGCTCTCCGGCGGTCCGTCCTTGCGGGGGAACAGCCCGGGCGGGGTCCCGACGCCGTCCCAGTTCAGGAGGTTGACCCGGCCGCGCATCTCGTCGGACGGCGCGATGCCCTCCGACGTCTGGCGCTGGCGCAGCGCGTGGAACGTCTCGACCGCGACCGGGACCGGCCGGCCCGACGCCTCGCCGAACGCGGCCGACTCGTACATGCCCGGGCCCTCGTCGTAGTCGAGCGAGCAGCCCAGCTCCTCGAGCTCGTGCCCCCGTTCCTCGTGCGCCTTGGGGATCACGTAGCGCTCGTCGTACTTGGCGATCGCCAGCAGGCGGTACATCGCGTACATCGCCTGGCCCGTCATGCCGACGGCGTTCGGGATCGACTCGTCGGCGCCCTCGTCGAGCGTGATGCCGCGCAGGTAGGAGCGCATGGCCGCGAGCCGCTTGAGGACGTTCGTGACGATCTCGGTGTCGCCCGCGGTGAACAGCTCCGCGAGGTACTCCACCGGGATGCGCAGCGCCTCGATCGCGCCGAACAGGGTGCCCGGGTCCTCGGCGTCGTGCCCCTGCTCACGCAGCAGGTCCACCACCGGCGACAGCGGCGGGACGTACCAGACCATCGGCATCGTGCGGTACTCGGGGTGCAGCGGCAGCGCCACGCGGTACGTCTTGGCGAGCGCGTACACCGGGCTGCGCCGCGCCGCGTCGATCCAGTCCGCCGGGATGCCCTGCTCGCGCGCCGCCGCGACGACCGCGGGGTCCTGCGGGTCGAGCATCAGGTCGAGCTGAGCCTCGTACAGGTCCTTCTCGTCGGGCACCGACGCGGCCTGCGTCACGCGGTCCGCGTCGTACAGGAACACCCCGATGTACCGCAGCCGGCCCACGCACGTCTCCGCGCACACCGTCGGCAGACCGACCTCGAGCCGCGGGTAGCAGAACGTGCACTTCTCGGCCTTGCCGGTCTTGTGGTTGAAGTAGATCTTCTTGTACGGGCAGCCCGTCACGCACTGGCGCCAGCCGCGGCAGCGGTCCTGGTCGACGAGCACGATGCCGTCCTCGGCGCGCTTGTAGATCGCACCCGACGGGCACGACGCCATGCACGACGGGTTGAGGCAGTGCTCGCAGATGCGCGGCAGGTAGAACATGAACGTCCGCTCGAGCTCGAAGCGGATCTTGTCCTCCGACTCGCGCCGCACCTTCTCGACGATCGGGTCGAGGTGACCCATCTCGTGCGTGCCGCCCAGGTTGTCGTCCCAGTTGGCCGACCACGTGATCTTGGTGTCCTCGCCCGTGATCAGCGACTTCGGCCGCGCCACGGGGAAGTCGTCGCCCAGCGGCGCCTCGACCAGACGCTCGTAGTCGTACGTCCACGGCTCGTAGTAGTCGTTGAGCTCGGGCTGCACGGGCGAGGCGAAGATCGACAGCAGGCGCCTGCCGCGCGAGCCCGTGCGCAGCGTCAGACGTCCGCGCTTGTTGAGCGTCCACCCGCCGCGCCAGCGGTCCTGGTCCTCGTACCGGCGCGGGTACCCCTGCCCGGGGCGGGTCTCGACGTTGTTGAACCACACGTACTCGACGCCGGCACGGTTCGTCCACGCCTGCTTGCACGTCACCGAGCAGGTGTGGCACCCGATGCACTTGTCGAGGTTCATCACCATGGCGACCTGGGCCATCACGCGCATGTCGTCGTCCTCCTCAGTACTCGACGTCCTGCGAACGACGACGGATCGTCGCGACGATGTCCCGCTGGTTGCCCGTCGGGCCGAGGTAGTTGAACGCGTACGACAGCTGCGCGTACCCCCCGATCAGGTGCGTCGGCTTGACCAGCAGCCGGGTCACCGAGTTGTGGATGCCGCCGCGCCGGCGCGTCTTCTCCGTCTTCGGGACGTCGATCGTGCGCTCCTGCGCGTGGTGCACGAACACCACCCCCTCGGGCATGCGGTGCGACACGATCGCCCGCGCGACGAAGATGCCGTTCGCGTTCGAGCACTCCACCCACTCGTTGTCCTTCGCGCCGATCGCGTCGGCGTCCGCGGGGCTCATCCAGCACGTCGGGCCACCGCGGGACAACGAGAGCATCAGCAGGTTGTCCTGGTACTCCGAGTGGATCGACCACTTGTTGTGCGGCGTCAGGAAGCGCACCGTGACCTGCTTCGCGCCGTCCGGGCCCAGCTCGGGCTCGCCCAGCAGGCGGTGCAGGTCGAGCGGCGGGCGGTAGATCGGCAGCGCCTCGCCCAGGTCCTTCATCCAGCCGTGGTCCAGGAACAGGTGCATCCGGCCCGTGAGCGTGTGCCACGGCTTGAGCCGCTCGACGTTGAGCGTGAACGGCGCGTACCGCCGCCCGCCCGTCTCCGAGCCCGACCACTCGGGCGACGTGATCACCGGCACCGGGCGCGCCTGCGTGTCCGGGAACGTGATCCGCTTCTCCTCCGAGCCCTCCGCCAGGTCGTGCAGCTCCTTGCCGACCCGCCGCTCGAGCGAGCGGAAGCCCTGCGTCGCGAGCTCGCCGTTCGTCGTCCCGGACAGCGCCAGGATCGCCTCCGCGAGCTTGACGTCCGTGTCCAGCGCCGGGCGGCCGTCCCCCGCACCGCCGAGCATCACGCCGTTCGCACGGGCCAGCCGCTCCACCTCGTGCTCGAGCCGGAACGTCACGTTCTTCACCGTGAAGCCCAGCGTCGACGCCAGCGGGCCCAGCGACCCGAGCTTGTCAGCGATCGCCGTGTAGTCGCGCTCGACCACCTGGAGCACCGGCATCGTCACGCCCGGCACCGCGGGCGCGTCCCCCCGCCGCCAGTCCCCGCCGACCCCGCCGTCTCGCGGCGCCTCACCCGGGGTGTCGTGCTGCATCGGCACGCTCACCAGGTCGTGCCGCACCCCCAGGTGCGTGCGCGCCAGCTCCGAGAACCGGCGCGCCACCAGGTGGAACGCGTCGAAGTCGCTGCGCGCCTCCCACGGCGGGTCGATCGCCGGGGAGAACGCGTGCACGAACGGGTGCATGTCCGTCGAGGACAGGTCGTGCTTCTCGTACCAGGTCGCGGCCGGCAGCACGACGTCCGAGAGCATCGTCGTCGACGTCATCCGGAAGTCCGCGCTGACGAGCAGGTCGAGCTTGCCCTCCGGGATGTCGTCACGCCACGTCACGTCGCTCGGCCGCGCCGTCGGCTCCGGCGCCGCGACGTTCGAGTGCGTGCCCAGCAGGTACTTCAGGAAGTACTCGTCACCCTTCGCGCTCGAGCCCAGCAGGTTCGAGCGCCACAGCACCAGCGTCCGCGGCCAGTTCTCCGGCGCGTCGACGTCCTCCACCGCGAACCGCAGCGCACCGTCCTTGAGCTGCCCCGCGACGTGCGCCGCCGGGTCCGGCGCCGCGCCCTGCTCCGTGGCCGCGCGCGCCTCGTCGGCCAGGTCGAGCGGGTTGCGGTCGAACTGCGGGTAGAACGGCATCCAGCCGGCCCGCGCCGACGCGGCGATCGTGTCCGCGGTGTGCATGCCCGTCAGGTGGCCGTCCGCCATCGGCCACGCGAGCTCGTCGGCCGCGTACCCGTCGAACCGCCACTGGTCGGTGTGCATGTACCAGTACGACGTGCCCGTCATCGTGCGCGGCGGGCGCGACCAGTCCAGCGCGTTCGCGAGCGAGATCCACCCCGTCAGCGGGCGGCACTTCTCCTGGCCCACGTAGTGCGCCCACCCGCCGCCGTTGCGGCCGAAGCAGCCCGTGAACGCCAGCAGCGCGAGGATCGCGCGGTACGTCGCGTCACCGTGGAACCACTGGCAGATGCCCGCGCCCATGATGATCATCGAGCGGCCGCCCGACTTCTCGGCGTTCGTCGCGAACTCGCGCGCGATGCGGGTGCACGCGTCCGCCGGGACCGACGTGTGCTGCTCCTGCCACGCGGGCGTGCAGCCCTGCGTCGGGTCGTCGTAGCCCGCGGGCCACTCGCCCGGCAGACCGTCGCGGCCCACGCCGTAGTGCGCGAGCGTCAGGTCGTACACCGTCGTGACCAGGTGGCCGTCCACGCGCGTCACCGGCACGCCGCGGCGCTGCACCGCGCCCGCGCCGCCGGGGTCGTCGAACCGGGGCAGCAGCACCTCGACGGCGGTCGGCGACGTGTCGGCGTCCGACGAGGCGGCGTCCGACGAGGAGGCCGCGTCGCGGATGCTCAGCGCGGGCGTGACGCCCTCGAGGTCGAGGTTCCACCGGCCCTCGCCGGAGTCCGTGTAGCGGAAGCCCAACGAGCCGTTGGGCACGACCGGCCGCCCCGTGGTCGCGTCCAGCAGCACGGTCTGCCACGCCGCGCCCTCGGCGTCGGGCGCGGTCACCGGGTCGGTCGCGTGCTCGTCGGACAGGTCCGTGGCGCGCAGGAACCGGCCCGGGACGTACGCGCCGTCACGCTCCTCGAGCGTCACCAGGAACGGCAGGTCGGTGTAGCGCGAGACGTAGTCGCGGAAGAACGGCACCTGACGGTCGACGAGGTACTCCCGCAGCACCACGTGACCCATCGCCATCGCGAGCGCGCCGTCCGTGCCGGCCGCGGCCGGCAGCCACTCGTCGGCGAACTTCGTGTTGTCCGCGTAGTCCGGCGAGACGGAGACGACCTTGGTGCCGCGGTAGCGCACCTCCGCCATCCAGTGCGCGTCGGGCGTGCGGGTGACCGGCACGTTCGAGCCCCACATCATGAGGTACGTCGCGTCCCACCAGTCACCCGACTCGGGGACGTCCGTCTGGTCGCCGAACATCTGCGGGGAGGCGACCGGGAGGTCCGCGTACCAGTCGTAGAAGCTCGTCATGACGCCGCCGATGAGCTGGATGAACCGCGTGCCCACCGCGTGCGACACCATCGACATCGCGGGGATCGGCGAGAACCCCGCGCACCGGTCGGGTCCGTACGTCTTGATCGTGTGCACGTGCGCGGCGGCCACCATCTCGACCGCCTCGTCCCAGCTCACGCGCACCAGGCCGCCCTTGCCGCGGGCCTGCTGGTAGCGGCGGCGCCTGTCCGGGTCGCCCGTGATCTGCGCCCACGCCTCGACCGGGTCGCCCAGGCGCGCCTTCGCCTCGCGGTACATCTCGACGAGCACACCGCGCGCGTACGGGTAGCGCACGCGCGTCGGCGAGTACGTGTACCAGGAGAACGCGGCGCCGCGGGGGCAGCCGCGCGGCTCGTACTCGGGGCGGTCCGGCCCGACCGACGGGTAGTCGGTCTGCTGCGCCTCCCACGTGATGATCCCGTCCTTGACGTAGACCTTCCACGAGCACGAGCCCGTGCAGTTCACGCCGTGCGTGGACCTGACCACCTTGTCGTGGCGCCAGCGGTCCCGGTAGAACACGTCGCCGCGTCGTCCGCCCTCGCGGAACACGGCCCGGCCGTCGTCGGTCTCGTCCCAGCGCGAGAAGAACCGGCCGGCGCGCAGCAGCACGTCGGACGCCGGTCCGTCGAGGCCAGGGGTGTGCGGCTCTGCCATGGGTTCGAATGTAGTGATCGGTGTGATCCGCACCACCCGGGACGCACCGTGGAAAAGCACCGCGTTCGGAACGGGTCGCCCACGCCGGGGTGGGACGGTGCGCGCCCGGGCCGTCCGACGCGACCGTCCGATGCCCGCCGCAAACGCGTGGGCAGACGCGCGGCCCGCGGGTACGTTGCCGCCATGACGCCCACGACGCTGCCCTCCGACGACGCCGGCTGGGCGTCGTTCCTCACGACGACCGTCGACGGTGCGCTCGACGAGGCGCGCACGCACCTCGCGGCGCTCAAGGACGGCTCGCCGCGCACCGCCGCCGAGGTGCTCGCCCTGTGGAACGCGTCCGACGACGCGCTCGCGCGGGCCTCCGCCGCCGCCCACCTCCTCGCCGAGGTGCACCCCGCCGCCGAGCTGCGCGAGGCCGCCGAGGCGCGCGCGCAGGCCGCCGAGGACCTGGCGACCGAGCGCGGCCTCGACCGTGCGCTGTTCGAGGCGTTCAGCGCGACCGACCCGGCGGGACTCGACGACGACTCGGTCCGCCTGCACGCGCACGTGCTGCGCGACTTCCGCCGCGCGGGCGTCGACCGCTCCGCCGAGGAGCGCGAGCGGCTGCGAGCGCTCGCGCAGCGCTGCACCGAGCTCGGGCTGGAGTTCGCACGCAACATCCGGGAGGGCGCGCGCTCGATCCGGGTGCGACCCGAGCAGCTCGCGGGGCTGCCCGAGGACTTCGTCGCCGCCCGTCCCGCCGACGACGACGGGCTGGTCACGCTCACCACCGAGTACCCCGACCTCATCCCGGTGCGGACGTACGCGCACGACGCGTCGGTGCGCCGCGCCCTGACCACCGAGTACCTGCGCATCGCGTACCCGGACAACGAGCCCGTGCTCGCCGAGCTGCTGCGCCTGCGCGACGAGCGCGCACACCTGCTCGGCTACCCGGACTGGCCGACGTACGACGCCGAGGTCAAGATGATCGGCTCCGGCGCGGCGGTCGCCGAGTTCGTCGAGCGGCTCGACGCCCTCACCGCCGAGCCCGCCGCGCGCGACGTCGCGGTCCTGCTCGAGCGCCTGCGCGCCGACGACCCGTCCGCCGCCGCGGTGACCCCCGCGGACTCGCTGTACTACGACCAGGTCGTGCGCCGTGAGACGTACGACGTGGACGCGCAGGAGGTGCGCCGGTACTTCCGCTACGACAAGGTCCGCGACGGCGTCATGGCGACCGTCGGCCGCCTGCTCGGGCTGGCGTTCACGCGCGTCGACGCACCGTCCTGGCACGGGTCGGTCGAGGTGTACGACGTGCGGTCCGTGGACGCCGACGAGTCGCTGCTCGGCCGCTTCTACCTCGACATGCACCCCCGCGCGGGCAAGTTCAACCACGCCGCGCAGTTCACGCTCGTGCCGGGGGCGCGGGACTCACGCCTGCCCGAGGGCGTGCTGGTGTGCAACTTCCCCACCGGGAGCATGGAGCACGACGACGTGTGCACCTTCTTCCACGAGTTCGGCCACCTGGTCCACGAGATCGTCGGCGGCCACCAGCGGTACGCCGCGTTCACGGGCGTCGCGACCGAGTGGGACTTCGTCGAGGCGCCGTCGCAGCTGCTCGAGGAGTGGGCGTGGGACGCGGACGTGCTCGCGTCGTTCGCGACCGACGACGACGGCACCCCGATCCCCGCGTCGCTCGTCGCGCGGATGAACCGCGCCGACCGGTTCGGCCGCGGTGCGTGGACCCGCCGTCAGCTCAACTTCACCGCGCTGTCCTACGGCCTGCACGCCACACCGCCGGAGGACCTCGACGCGTTCACCGCGCAGGTCGACGAGCGGTTCGGCCCGTACGCGTCGCTGCCGGACACCCACCAGTTCACGGGCTTCGGGCACCTCGACGGGTACGGCTCGGCGTACTACACGTACCTGTGGTCGCTCGTGATCGCGAAGGACCTGCTCACCGCGTTCGACGGCGCGCTGATGGACGAGGCCGTGGGCCGCCGCTACCGGGACCTGGTCCTCGCGCCGGGCGGCAGCCGCGACGCCGCGGACCTGGTCGAGGACTTCCTGTCCCGCCCCCGCTCGTTCGACCCCTTCACCACCTGGCTCACCCCCACCACCCCCTGACCCCGCCGTTCGCGTCTCCCCAGGTAGGTCGCGCATCTCTCGGAAGGTCGCGCAGTCATCCGCACGACTCACCGACGAAGGCGCGACCCACCTGGAGACGCCCGACGAGGTCGCGCGGCGGACACCGCCAGCCGACCACAGGGCCGCGCCGACGACGGGCCCTCCACAGGCCCGGGGGTGCGGCAGCGCGTCGTGGCGACGGACGGTGCACCGTGACCCGCATGCCGCGACGTCCCGGATCCAGCAGCGCAGTCCTTCCCGTCCCCCGGCCCGTCGTCGTGCACGCCGACGAGCACCCCTCGTGGGTCGTCGCGCGACAGGTCGCCGCCGGCGCGTGGACCCGGGCCGGGTGCGGCGTGTACGTGCCGGCGGGCGTGAGCGACCCGCGCGCGCTCGTCGTCGCCCGCGCCGCGGGGGTGCACCGCAGGACGCGTGCGCGCCACGTGCTCAGCCACACCACCGCCGCCGTGCTGCACGGGCTGGCGCTGTGGGAGGTCGAGCCCGTCACGCACCTGCGCCACGCGCACCGGGGCAGCGGGAGCGCGGACCCGTCGGTCCGGCACCACCGGCCGCTGCCCCCGGACGAGCACGTCACGGACGTGATCGGCCTACCGGTGACCGACCTGGCCCTCACGGTGCGGGACTGCCTGGCGGCACTGCCCCCGCTCGCGGGTCTGGTGGTGGCGGACAGCGCGCTGCGCGCCGGGCTCCCCCGGTCCCGGCTCGAGGAGCTCGTCACCGCGGCGCGCGGGCCGGGCAGCGCGCGGGCGCGGCTGCTCGCCGCGCTCGCCGACGACGGAGCCGAGTCCGCGCGCGAGAGCATGACCCGGTTCGCGTTCCTGCGTGCCGGCTGGCCACCGCCGCTGACCCAGGTGCGTGTCGCGACACCGCGCGCCGTGTACTGGGCGGACCTCGGCTGGCCGGACTGGCGCGTGGCGGTCGAGTACGACGGGATCGACAAGTACGCCGACGCCCCGCGTCACAAGCTCCTCGAGGAGAAGCTGCGGCGCGACGCGTTCGCGGAGGCCGGCTGGCAGACGGTGCACGTCACCGCGGCGGACACGCTCACGACGATCCTCGACCGCACCCGCCGCGTCCTGCCCCCCGGCGCCCTCCCGCCGACGCCCCGCCCCCACCCCCTGCTGTCCCCCCTCACGGGCCGCCGCTGACCTGCCGACCAGGGGAGTCGCGCGTCTGGTGATGGTTCGCGCATCTGATGGTGGGACGCGCGGACGACTGCGCGGCAGACCACCGGACCCGCGACCACGCCGGGGGGAGGGGCGGGCCGGTGGGGGCGGCGGGTACGTTGGGCCGGTGGGGGATGTCGTGCGGCACGTGGTCGGGGTCGTGCGGCGGATCGGTGAGCGCGGGGGCGGGCGGCCCGTGCGGGTCGGGGTCGACGGGGTCGACGGGGCCGGGAAGACATGGTTCGCCGACGCGCTCGCCGACGCGCTGCGCGCGGCGGACGTCCCCGTGGTGCGGGTGTCGGTCGACGGTTTCCACCACCCCGCGCGCGAGCGGTACCGGCGAGGCCGGACCTCGCCGGAGGGGTTCTTCCTCGACTCCTACGACTACGCCGCGCTGCGCCGCGAGGTGCTGGTGCCGCTCGGCCCGGGCGGCGGCCGGCGGTACCGCACCGCGGTGTTCGACCACCGGTCCGACGAGCGCGTCGACACCCCGCAGCGCGTCGCACCGGACGACGCGGTGCTCGTCGTCGACGGGATCTTCCTGCACCGCGACGAGCTCGCCGACCAGTGGGACCTCTCGCTGTTCCTCGACGTGCCGTTCGCGGAGACGTTCCGCCGCATGGCGGTGCGGGACGGCTGCCCGCCCGACCCGCAGGACGCCCGCAACCGCCGGTACGTCGAGGGGCAGCGGCTCTACCTGAGCACGTGCGCGCCCGCGCAGCGCGCCACGCTCGTCGTCGACAACACCGACCCCACCGCACCGGCGCTCCGCCCACCCCTGCCGGACGCGCGTCCGGGACGGTAGCCAGGGCGCCGGGCGTCAGGCGACGAGCGCGCCGAGCAGCGCCGAGACCCCCACACCCAGGAGCACCCACGCGACCATGCTGCCGACGAGGTAGCCGACGAACGCCGCGCGGCGGCCGGCCGAGCCCTCGAACCGCGGGGCGGGCGCCCACCGGACGGTCTCGACGAAGCGGCGCACCCGGACCGAGGTGGCGACGGACGGGCGGGGGGGACGGGCAGCAGGGGACAGGGTGACGGCGGACACGACGAGCTCCTCGTGGGATGTTCTGACCAGGGGCCGGGGTCTCCGGCTCTCGTGATCGTCCCACGGGTCCGGCGGGCCGACCAGGGCCTTGGGTCCCCGGCGCCGGGTATCGTCGCACGGTGCTGCGCCGGACCGTGGAACTGCTCGTGCCCCGCCGGCTGGGCGTCCCGTTCCGCTGGGTGCTCGCGTCGTCGTGGACGACGAACCTCGCGGACGGGCTGGTGCTCGCGGCGGGACCGCTGCTCGTGGCGTCGCGCACCGACGACGCGTTCCTCGTGGCGCTCGCCGCGACAGTGCAGTGGCTGCCGCCGCTGGTGTTCGGGCTGTGGGCCGGTGCGCTGACGGACCGGCTGGATCGGCGACGGCTGGTCATCACGGTCGACGTGCTGCGGGCGCTCGTCGTCGCGGCGCTCGCGGTGGCCGTGGCGGTGGACGCGGCGCCCATCGCGCTCGTACTCGCGGCGCTGTTCGTGCTGGGCACCACGGAGACGTTCGCGGACAACGCGTCCAGCACGCTCGTGCCGATGCTGGTGCACCGCGACCACCTCGCGGCGGCGAACCAGCGCATCCAGACGGGGTTCCTGACGGTCAACCAGATGGCGGCCCCGCCGATCGGCGCGGCGATGTTCGCGGCCGGTCAGGCGGCCCCGTTCGCGGCGTACGGCGTGCTGGTGCTCGCGGGCGCGGTGCTCATCTCGCGGCTGCGGCTCCCGCCGCACGGGCGTGCACGCGCGGAGCGCACGCACATCCGCGCGGACATCGCCGAGGGCGTGCGCTGGGTGGTGCACCACGCGGCGGTGCGCACGCTCGTGCTGACGATCCTCATCTTCAACGTCACGTTCGGCGCGGCCTGGGCCGTGCTCGTGCTGTACGCGCGCGAGCACCTGGGGATGGGCGCGGTCGGCTTCGGCGTCATCACGACCGTGCAGGCCGTCGGCGGGCTCGTCGGGACCTCGGCGTACGGCTGGATCACGCGGCGGGTGTCGCTCGCGAACCTCATGCGCATCGGCCTGGTCATCGAGACGCTCACGCACCTCGCGCTCGCGCTCACGTCGACCCCGTGGGTCGCGCTCGTCATCTTCTTCGTGTTCGGCGCGCACGCGTTCGTGTGGGGGACGACGAGCATCACGGTGCGCCAGCGCGCGGTACCGACCGAGCTGCAGGGGCGCGTCGGGTCGGTGAACCTCGTGGGGGTGTTCGGCGGCCTGGTCATCGGCTCGGCGATCGGCGGTGTGCTCGCGCGCGAGTGGGGCGTGACCGCGCCGTTCTGGTTCGCGTTCGTGGGGTCCACCGTGTTCGTCGTCCTCATCTGGGGGCAGCTGCGGCACGTCGCGCACGCCGACGAGCAGCCCGCGCCGGTCGCCGACGCGGAGCCGGGACACCCACCGACGTAACCCTGGGCCCGCCCGGGACACTTCCAGGTGTGAGCACAGCCCAGCCGAGCGACGCGCAGCGGTTCTCCGACCTGTGGGACCGCTACGCCCCCCGCATCCAGGCGTACGCGCTGCGCCACGTCGACCGTGACGAGGCGCCCGAGATCGTCGCCGAGACGTTCCTGGTCGCCTGGCGGCGGCTCGCGGACGTGCCCGGCGAGCCGCTCCCGTGGCTCCTCGTCGTCGCCCGCAACACCGTCGCGTCCCACCGCCGTTCGCGCCACCGCGCGCGTGTGCTGTCCGACGAGCTCGCTCGTCTGCACGCCGTCGTGGCCCCCGCCTCGTCCTCCGCGGACGAGGTCGTCTCCGAGCGTGACGCGTTGCTGCGGGCCCTGGCGGCCCTCACCCCGGTCGAGCGGGAGGCCCTCCTGCTCGTCGCGTGGGACGGGTTGTCCCCCGCGCAGGCGGCCCGCGTGGCCGGTTGCTCGGTCTCCGCGTTCAAGGTGCGCCTGCACCGCGCCCGTCGCCGTCTCGACGGCTCGCTCGCCTCGCAGAGCGACGCCGACGACCCAGCGCCTTCGCCCGCCGCGCGCTCCGCACTCACCCTCGTCACCCCGGAAGGCTGACATGACCTCCTCGACCACGGACCGCCTCGCCGCGCTCCGCCCCACGGACCCGATCGACCCGGACGGGCTGAGCGATGCGCACCGCCTGGTGACCGCACGCATCGCGGCCGACGACGTGCCCACGCTCGCCGACCGCGCGCCGCGCCGCCGGCCCCGCGCCGCACGCCTGGCGCTCGTCGGCGTCGCGGCCGCCGCGGTGGCCGCCGTGCCGCTGCTCGTCCCGAACCCGACCGACTCCGCAGCGTTCGCGGGTTGGACCGCGGTGCCGGCCACGCTCGGCCCCGACGAGCTCGCGGCGGCGGGCGACGCGTGCCTGGCGCTGCGCACCGACGCCGCCGCGGGTGCCTCCGGCACGGACCTGCCGCGCAACCTCGACGGCGCGCGCCCCGTGGTCGCCGACCGCCGGGGCGCCACCACGTTCGCCGTCCTGAGCTCCGACGCGGGCCTCCAGTCGTGCCTGATCGGCCCGCGCGTGCGCACGTCGGTGACCGCGACCGACGCGGGTGGCTCGGCGTTCGTGGACGGCACGGGGTCGTCGGACGGCGAGCAGGTGGGGCTGGGCTTCGTCGGTGAGGACACGCCGCCGGGTGACGACGGTGCGTCGTTCGTCTCGGGCGGTGTGCAGAACGTCGGGTCGGACGAGCCGTGGGCCTTCGCCCTCGGGCGCGTCGGGGGTGACGTGGCGGCCGTCGAGGTGCGGCTGAGCGACGGGTCGACGCTCGAGGCGAGCGTCGCGGACGGCGTGTGGGCCGCGTGGTGGCCGTCGGACGAGACCGTGCGGGAGGTGCGACCGACGCTCGCGGACGGGACCGCCGGCACGGCGGCGGAGCTGGACCGCTTCACCGTGGACGTGCGTCGCGCGGGCGAGGAGCCGCCCGCCGAGGACGTCGTCACGCAGGTCGCGGAGGACTGACCGCGCGGCGCGGGTCACCGGCGCAGCCGACGTGACCCGCGCCGCGCGTCAGGACGCGACGAGCAGCACCAGCAGCGTCGCGTTGAGGACGACGACGAGCGCGACGACCAGCACGAGCGCCACGTGCAGCGGCGTGCGCGTGCGCGCCTCGCCCATGACGTCACGGCTGCGCGTGAACCGCACGAGCGGGATCACGGCGAACGGGATGCCGAAGCTGAGGACCACCTGGGAGACGACGAGCGTCCACGTCGGGTCGGCACCGAGGGCGAGCAGCAGCACGGCGGGGATGATCGTCACGACGCGCCGCACGAGGATGGGGATCCGCCGGTGCAGGAGGCCGGCCATGATCGTCGCGCCGGCGTAGGCCCCCACGGACGTGGACGCGAGGCCGGAGGCGAGCAGCCCGACCGCGAACGCGAGCCCGACGACGGGCCCGAGCGCGTCGGTGATCGCGGCGTGCGCACCCTCGATCGAGTCGGTGCCCGGCTCGCCCCGCAGGCCTGCGGCGGCGAGCAGCAGCAGGCCGATGTTGACGATGCCGGCGACGACGAGCGCGATGCCGACGTCCCAGCGGGTCGCGCGCAGCAGCCGGTCGCGCCACGGCCCGGGCTCGGCGTGCCCGTGCCGGTCCCGTGCGAGCGCGGAGTGCACGTAGATCGCGTGGGGCATGACGGTGGCGCCGAGCATCGAGGCGGCGAGCAGCACGGAGTCGCTGCCCTCGAACCGCGGCACGAGGCCGGACAGCATGCCGCGCGCGTCGGGTGGCGAGACGACGAGCCCGGCGAGGAACCCGATGGTGATGACGGCGAGCAGCGCGACGACGACGTGCTCGAACCGCCGCTGCCCGTAGCGGTCCTGCGTCGCGAGCAGGACGAGCGACACGGCGCCGACCATCACGCCGCCGAGCCACAGCGGGAGCCCGAACAGCAGGTGCAGCGCGATCGCGCCGCCGACGACCTCGGCGACGTCGGTCGCGGCGGCGACCAGCTCGGCCTGCGCCCAGTACGCGAGGCGCGGTCCGCGGCGCAGGCGCGCGCCCAGCACGTCGGGCAGCGACCGGCCGGTGACGAGGCCGAGCTTGGCGGACTGGTACTGGACGAGCACCGCCATGGCGTTGGCGGCGACGAGCACCCACAGCAGCACGTAGCCGTAGCGCGCCCCGGCGGTGAGGTTCGCGGCGACGTTGCCCGGGTCGACGTACGCGATGGCGGCGACGAACGCGGGTCCCAGGAGCACGGCACCGCCGCGGCGGCGCGGCACGTGGGACCGCTCGTGCGGCGTGCGCGCGACGGTGGGCGCGTCGGCCATCCGGCTCTCCTCGTCCAGAAGTTCGGTCATCCGAACTCTAGCGCGGACAGCCGGGCACGCACCCCTGCCCGCTGGCGCGTCCGCCCGGGCGGGCTACGCCGCCGCGACCGCCCTCGTCCACGTCCCGTCCGCGCCCGGCGCGAACCCCACCCGCCGGAAGTAGTCCCGGTTCGTCGCGAGCGGCTCCACCACCAGCCGGTCGAACCCCCGCTCACGGAACACCCCGCTGCGCCGGTACACGAACTCCCCCGGCGTGAAGTCACGGAACCGCGGCGTCACGTAGTCGAGCAGCACCCGCGCGGTGCGCGCGCCCTCGTCGCGCAGCTGCACCACCCCCACGGTCTCGTCGCCGCGCACGACGAGGAACGCGGCCGTCGCCCCCGCACCCGCCGCGCCCGCCGCGCTCGTCGGACGCACCACCGGCGACGACGCGAACCGCGCGATGTCCGCCGCGTGCACGTCCAGCACACGCTGCAGGTACGCGTCGTCGGGCGCGACCTCGACGACCTCGTACGCGGCCTCGTCGTGCCGCTCGCGCAGCAGCCGCCACAGCCAGTACACGTCGATGACCGCGATCGCGCCGTTCATCGCCGCGAACGGCCACACCCCGATCGCCACGTTGTACCCCGTCGCGATCGCCGCACCCACCAGGTTCAGCACCCGGAAGCGCAGCACGCGCGCCTGCATCAGCGACACGACGACGAGCACCGAGCCGACCCACCCGATGACCTCGAGCCAGTTCATGACCCGAGGGTAAGCGGGGAAATCACGTGACGTGCCGGACCCGACGCGCGCACGCTGAACGCGTGGTGAGCATCCGGGAGGTACCGGTCACGGCCACGGCGACGGAGCCGGCGGCCGCGCTCCTGCGCGGGTACGTCGCCGCGTCCAACGAGGTCAGCCGCGACGTCTGGGGCACGGACGACTACGAGCGCGACGCCGCCGAGATGCTCGCCGGCATGCGCCCCCGGCCGTACGAGCGGGTCGTCCGGCTCGTCGCCGTGGACCACCGGACGCCCGACGAGGACGTGCGGCCCGACGACGTGCTCGGCTGCGCCGTCGTCGTCATGCCGCTGCAGGACAACACCGCCTGGGCGTACGTCGGTGTCACCGTGCGCCCCGCGCACCGGCGCCACGGGGTCGGCACCGCCCTGTACGACGAGGCGCTGCGGCTCGCCCGCGCGGACGGCCGCAGCACGCTCATGGCGGAGACTGACCACCGCGCCGAGCCGGCGCCGGGCCCGGGTGCCCGGACCGCCACCACCGGGTCCGGCCGCATCCCCGTCGACGACGCGGGCGTGCGGTTCCTCGTCGCGCGCGGGTGGACGCTCGAGCAGGTCGCCCGGCGCTCCGTGCTCGCGCTGCCCGTGGCCGCCGGCACGGTCGAGCGGTTCCGCGCCGACGCCGCGCGGGCCGCGGGCGCCGACTACCGCGTGGTCACGTGGGACGACCGCGTGCCCGACGAATGGCTCGACGAGGCCGCCGCGCTCTACACCGAGATGAGCGTCGCGCCGCCCCTGGGCGGGCTGGACTACGAGCAGGACCTCTGGGACGCCGCGCGGGTCCGCGACCACGAGGACACCCACCGGGACCGCGGCACCCGCTCCTGGACGACCGCCGTGCAGCACGTGCCCACCGGCCGGCTCGTCGGCTACACGACGCTGCAGCAGATCCCGCCCGTGCGGGACCTCGTGCACCAGGAGGACACGCTCGTCGCGCAGGGCCACCGCGGGCACCGTCTGGGCATGCTGCTCAAGGCCGTGAACCTGCAGCGGCTCGCGGCCGCCCGGCCCGACGCCCGGCGCGTCGCCACCTGGAACGCCGAGGAGAACGACCACATGCTCGCGATCAACGTCGCGCTCGGCTTCCGGCCGGCCGGCTGCTCGGGCGAGTGGCAGCTCACGTCGGGCTGACCCTCCCGACGACCGTCGGCGACGCGGGGCTCGCGTGCCGACCGTCGCGCCTGCCCCGGCCGGGTCACGGCCGCGGGGAGTCCGGGCCCTCGTCGGTGCCGGCGTCGGTCGGGGTGCTGCCGCCCGGGCCGGTCCCGGGGTCGCGTGCGGGCTCACCCGTGGGATCGTCGGCCAGCAGACGGTAGAGCTCGCGACGGGCCGCGTCGATCGCGGCGACCGCGCGCTCCACCTGGTGCGGCGTGCCCGCGCGGGCGACCTGCTCCGCCGCGCCCGCGAGGGTGCCGACCGCGCGGTGCAGCTCCCGGCCGGGATGCTCGGGCCGCTCGCTCGCGGCCTGCCACGGGTCGCCGAGCTCGTCGGCGCGCTGCGTCACGTACGTGCCGCCCGCCTCGGTGAGCCGGGCCAGCTTGCGGCCCGACTCGCGCTCGATGCTCACCAGACCCTCGTCCTCGAGCGCCGACAGCGCGGGGTAGACCGCGCCCGGGCTGGGCCGCCACCGCCCCTCGGTGCGCTGGGCGATCTCCTGGATGAGCTGGTAGCCGTGCATGGGCTGCTCCGCGAGGAGCAGCAGGATCGCCGCGCGCGTGTCGCCGCGCCCGGCCCGGCCGCGGTGGCCGCGGGGACCGCCGAAGCCGTGCGGACCGCCGGGTCCGAAGCCGAAGCCCGGCCCGCCCGGGCCCTCGGGCCAGCCGCCGCGCGGACCGAAGCCGCGACCGCCGCGGCGGCCGCGCCGCGGCCCGTCCCAGCCGTCCGGGACGTCCGCCCAGGGACCGCCCTCGGGCCGGCGTCGTCGTTCGCCGCACTCGCGGCCGGTGATGTTCTCGATCGGGTCGGGGCGCTCGTCGCGCCGCCCGCACCCTGCGTGATCGTGTCGCATCGGGGTGCCTCCTGGAGGTTCGTGGATGCGCCGGTGTTCCGGCGACGCGCTAACGATATATCGTCAATACATCGTCCACAACCCCTCCCGCGCCATCGCCCCCGCGACCGACGACGACCCCGCCCTTCCTCCGCCTCTCACGCCCCTGAGCCGGAGCAACCCCGGGGTCGACCGTCGTCCCGTCCGCGAGACCGTCATCGCTCGCGGTATCGCGGCGCTGAGCCGGAGCAACCCCGGGGTCGACCGTCGCCCTGTCGCGAGACCGCCATCGCTCGCGGTATCGCGGCGCTGACCCGGAGCAACCCCGGGGTCGACCGTCGACCTCTCCGCGAGACCGTCACCGCTCGGGGTTTGGCGGCGCTGAGCCGGAGGAAAGACGGGGTCGTGGAGCGGGACGGGGCGCGGTCGTGGAGGGGGACGGGGCGGGGTGGGGGTGTGGGCGGGGTCGGAGGCGGGGGCGGCCTAGACTTCGGGGGCGTGATTCCGTTCGGGGTGGCGCTGGCCGCCGGCGTGGTGGCCGCCTGGCACGTGCGGCGGTTGCGCCGGCGCGGTGAGCGCGGCGTGCTCCTGCTGACGTCGGGCACGCTCGTCGTCGCGCTCGTCGCGCTCGGCGTCGGGGCGTGGCACTGGCAGCAGGGCCGCGCGGCGTACCTCACGCTCGTCCTCGCGTTCGTCGTCGCGACGATCCTGGGCCGCCCCGACGAGCAGGCGGGCGCCGACGCCCCGCCCCCGGCTGACGGTTGACCGACCGGCGACTGCCGGGTCGCCGACGACCGCCGCGTCAGCCCGTGGTGACCAGCGGCTCGTGCACGCCGACCGACCGCCACCACGCCTGCCAGCGCGCGGCGACCTCGGCGAACTCGTCGTCCTGCACCCCGTACACGG
The DNA here is from genome assembly GCF_006538705.1 of Cellulomonas uda. GTDB lineage: Bacteria > Actinomycetota > Actinomycetes > Actinomycetales > Cellulomonadaceae > Cellulomonas > Cellulomonas uda. The sequence goes on along the minus strand of NZ_BJLP01000001.1, from coordinate 3,733 downwards.
ACAGCACGGCGGTCACCGTGCCGTGCGGCGGGTGGGCCCCGATGGGCGTCTCGAGCACGACGAGCAACGAGTCGCTCGGCCCGTGCAGCCGCACCCCCACCTGGTGGTCGGTCTTGTAGAGCAGCGTGCCGCCGAGCATCGACCCGTCCGGCCGCTGCGCCTGCAGGTTCCCCCCGACGGGCACACCGCGCACGCCGTGCAGCCCGAGCCGGTCGAGCAGGCGCGTGCGGCGCTCACCGGCGTCGGCGTCCTGCACGACGAGCGTGCGGCGGTCCTTTCCGGGCTGGTGCGTGAGCGCGAACTGGAGCTGGTGGACGTCGGCGATCCACCGCTCGTCGACCTCGTCCATGTTGCCGTCGAACCGCACGGGCAGGGCGTCGTGGCTGCGCCGCGTGACGACGAGGCGCGTGCGGTGCGGCGCGTGCGCGGCCGCGCTCACGCGCAGGACGTCGTGGTTGGGCCAGGTGAGCGTGTGGGTGGTGGAGTCGTGCTCGACGTCGCGCCGCTCGATCGCGGTCTCGACGAACGCGCGCGCACCGGGGTCCTGGCCGCCGGCGTCCGGGCCGTACCACCGGCCGACGAGCGCGGGCTCGCGCAGGTGCTCCCACACCGTGGCGAGACCTGCGGGGATCTCGAGGGACACGACCTCTCGACGGTCCAACGTCATGGCGCTCACCTGCCCGTCTGGTTCGTCGTCTCGGACGCTAGCCCCGCGACCAGGTGCGCGCACGTCGGCCCGGCCGCCGGGCGACGGACGGGTCGGGCGTCAGCCCGCCGGCGGGGACGGGGCGGGAGCCGGGGGGAGGACGACGACCGCGCCGGGCGTCGCCTGCAGGTGCACCGCGGTGCCCGGAGCCGGGAGCAGACCGGCCGGTGCGGTGGCGGTGACCTCGCCGACGCCGGGGACCTCGACGTGCAGCGCGGGTGTGCCGCGCCGCGTCCGGACCGCGAGCACGACGCCGTCCACCGGCGCAGCGGGCGCGGTCGTGCGCGAGGTCGTGGGTGAACCGGCTGCCGAGGTCGGGGACGGCGTCGCGGGGGGGACGACGACGAGCGCGCCCGGCGCTAGCGCGAGCGTCGACGCCTCGTCGGGCACGTCCCCGGCGGCCGCGCGCACGGTGGCCGGCGCGTCCGCGGCGACGACGAACGCCTCGTACCCCAGGAACCGGGCGACGTCCTCGCTCGCCGGCGCGCGCCACAGCTCGGCGGGCGCGGCGACCTGCAGCAGACGCCCGGCGGACATCACGGCGACGCGGTCGGCGACGACGAACGCCTCGTCCTGGTCGTGCGTCACGAACAGCGCGGTCGTGCCCGTGGCGAGCAGTGCGGCGCGCAGGTCGAGCGCGAGGCGCTCGCGCAGCGAACGGTCCAGCGCGGACAGCGGCTCGTCGAGCAGCAGCAGGCGCGGTGCGGGGGCGAGCGCGCGGGCCAGGGCGACGCGCTGGCGCTCACCACCGGACAGCGTCGCGACCGACCGTGCCCCCGCACCGGGCAGCCCGACCAGCTCGAGCAGCCGCTCGACCCGCGCCGCGACCTCCGCGCGCGGCCGGCCGGCCAGCCCGTAGGCGATGTTCCCCGCGACGTCGCGGTGCGCGAACAGCTGGCCGTCCTGGAACATCAGGCCGAAGTCGCGCCGGTGCACGGGCTCGTCGGCGACGGACCGCCCGTCCCACGTGACGTCGCCGCCCGCGAGCGGCTCGAGCCCCGCCACCACGCGCAGCAACGACGACTTGCCGCACCCGGACGGGCCGAGCAGCGCGAGCACCTCGCCGCGCGCGACGTCGAGGCTCACCCCGTCGACGGCGGTGGTGCCGGGCAGCCGGCGGCGCGCGGACGGGTAGCGCACGACGACGTCGCGCACGCCCAGCCCGCTCGAGGCGGGCCTCGGGGCTGCCGGCGCCGGAGCGACGCTCGCCGCCGTCGTCGGGACGCCCGTCGTCGGGACGCCCGTCGTCGGGACGCCCGTCGTCGGGACGCCCGTCGTCCTCGTGCTCCCCGTGGTCACCACTCGCCTCCCTCTCCCGCGCGGCGCAGCCGCTCGCACACCGCGACGACGCCCGCCGTCAGCACCGCGAGCACGACCGACGCGGCCAGCGCCGCACCGTACGACTCGGGCCCGGGCCGGCCGATGAGCCGGAAGATCACGACGGGCAGCGTGGGCCGGTCGGGCCGCGCGAGGAACGACGTCGCGCCGAACTCCCCGAGCGACGCGGCGAACGCGAACCCGACGGCGAGCCCGAGCGCCCGCCCGGCCAGGGCGAGGTCGACCGAGCGCAGCACGCGTCCGGGTGCGGCGCCGAGCGTCGCGGCGGCCTCGCGCAGCCGTGGGTCGATGGCGCGCAGCACGGGCAGCACGGTCCGCACGACGAGCGGGACGGCGACGACGGCCTGCGCGACCGGCACGAGCAACGGCGACCGGCGCAGGTCCAGGTCGAGCCCGAACGGCTGGTGCATCGCGAGCAGGAACCCGAACCCGACGGTCACGGCGGACACCCCGAGCGGCAGCATGAACAGCGCGTCCATCCCGGCGACGGCGCGGCGCGCGGCGGGCCGGCGCGGGCGGCGGGACACGACGAGCGCGACGAGCCCGCCGACGAGCAGCGCGAGGAGCGTCGCGTCGACGGCGGTGCGCAGCGACGTGAGCGCGGCCTGCCAGACGGTCACGGTGACGCCGCCACGCACGCTGGACAGCGCGACGTAGTGGTCGAGCCCCCAGCGGTCGCCGACGCGCAGCGAGCGGACGACGAGGTTCACCAGCGGCAGCGCGAGGAGCGCGACGACGAGCGCGGTGACGAGGGCCGCGGCACGCTCGAGCCCCAGCCCGTCGTCGCGGGGCTCGCCGGCGCTGCGGCGCAGCCGCAGGGGCCGCACGGCGGTCCCGGTGCTCGCGAGCGGGAGCGCGCGCTCACGCCGTGCGCGGGCCCGGTTCGCGGCGAGCAGCGCGACCACGACGACGACGAGCTGCACCACGGACAGCACGGCGGCGGCGCGCAGGTCGAGGAACTGGGTGGTCTGCACCCAGATCTCGGTCTCGACGGTGCCGTAGCGCAGCCCGCCGAGCACCAGCACGGTGCCGAACGCGGTCGCGCAGAACAGGAAGACGAGCGACGCGGCGGACGCGATCGCGGGCGTCAGCGCGGGCAGGGTGACGGTGCGCAACGCACGCCACGGCGTCGCGCCGAGCGCGCGCGCGGCCTGCTCGGCGCGCGGGTCCAGGCGCTCCCACATGCCGCCGACGCCGCGCACGACGATCGCGTAGTTGAAGAACACGAGCGCCGCGACGACGGCGGCGAACGTGCCGTCGAGGTGCAGGAACCCGAGCGGACCGTTCTCGACGAGCAGCGACCGGAACGCGACGCCGACGACGACGGTCGGCAGCACGAACGGCACGGTGACGAGCGCGCGCACCGCGGCGCGGCCCGCGAACCGCCGCCGGTACAGCACGTACGCACCGGGCACGCCGAGCAGCACGCTGACGGTCGTGGCGAGGCCGGCCTGCGCGAGCGTCTGCCCGATGATCCGCCACGTGCGAGGACGCGCGAACACGTCCGCGAACCCCGACAGGTCGAGCCGCCCGTCGCTCACGAACCCCCGTCCGGCCATGACGGCGACGGGGTAGGCGAAGAAGACGACGAGGAACGCGAGCGGCACGAGGACCGCGACGGTCCAGGCCGCGCCCCGACCGAGCCCCGCTCCCCGCACGCGCACGCGGGCCGTCGGGCGCGCGGGCCCG